>JAGCCO010000151.1 GCA_017651645.1 Bacteroidales bacterium | reverse complement strand
TTAGTTTTACCGAATATCAGAATTCGGGTGCAAAATTACAAAGAAACTTCCAAAGTCGTGTTGCTCTACGGCTCAAAATATGTTGCAGGAGAGAAGATTTGCAGAATAAAAAAGAATAATTAGGATTTATACATGGGTAACCACAGCAGGAGTTTAATATGTTGATGCTCTGGCATTGGTGAACATCCACTGACCGTTACGTTTAACTAACTGGAACGTGAGTTGCAGATGCCAAGTATGACGTCCGCCTCCGAAAACAGCTGCAGTAACTCGGCTGCGACCTGTCAGCGTAGCATGATTGCCGCTGACTTTGATCTCCATCTGCTCATGCTCGGCAGAAAAATAGTTTAGCGTACCATTGGTGATCGCCTTGATGTATTCCTGCTTCGACTGGTGCATCCCTGTCATGTGAGTCAGCACAAAATCATCGGCATGGACACGGTTTAGTACCACCGTGTCCTTTGCCACCATAGCCTCGTACATGTCTCGATAGAGAGTTTCTATCTGTTCTTTGTCCGTCTTTGCTTGCATGGTGATTGTTGTTATTCCCAAAAACAATATCGTAATAAGGCGGTTCATTAATGTGTCGCTTTTAGATATTGCAGGTCACCATACCAATAGGAAGCTGTGCAGCCTCCGTCAATCAGGAAGTCGGCACCGCTGATGAAACGTCCGCGCGAGGACATTAGGAACTCAGCCATATCGCCCACTTCGTCTGGCGTTCCTGCACGACGGGCTGGCATGCCCTCTATCATCTTCAGGTAGCCTTCCTTACGCGGACCGTGTAACTCATCGTTAGCCAATGGCGTGATGATGATACCTGGTGAGATAGAGTTAATGGTAGCTCCACGACGCCCCCAGCGGGTAGCCTCAAACATCACCCGGAGCACATTGCAACGCTTCGAGTATTGGTATGCTTTCAGCGTGTCGTTGATTTCCTTTAGGAATGGCAAATCTAACAGTTCGTCAACAGGAGTCGTTGCTAAGGCATCGTTTTGCTCTTGTGGTAAGGCTGGCAGACGATGACCGCTTTGTGACGAGATAATCACACCTGAGCCACCCTCTGCAATCACCTTACCGAACTCTTCCAACAGGACACTTGTTCCATAGAGGTCTACGCGTAGTATTTCTTCCACAGGAGCCTGTGACGGCGATACACCAGCAGCATTGACAACATTTGTCACGTCTCCCTTGTTGGTGGCAAACTCCACCAACTTCAAAATGTCCTCTTTTGAGCCGAGGTCGCATTGGATAGTCGAGCACTCAAAACCTGAATCCTCCAATGTCTTTGCTGCTCGCTGAGCATTCTCTATGGAGTAGTCTGCCAGCACGATGTGCTTACCGGCCGACACACGGCGGATAATAGCCTGTCCGATGCTGCCAGCACCCACTAATACTGATACCTGTTTCATCATCCGTATGTCTTTATCAAGTACTTCACAAACTGCGGGTCACCGAAATTTCTGGTGCCTGCATCGTGCTGGTTCATCTTAGCAATCTGAGCCATATCATCGTCACTCAGCGAGAAGTCAAAGATGTCGATGTTCTGCGCCATACGTTCCTTATGGCTCGACTTAGGAATAGCCACGATGCCACGCTGGGTGAGCCAACGGAGAGCGACCTGAGCGGCAGTCTTATTATACTTGGCACTAATAGTAGTCAGCAGTTCGTTCTTCACAATGCCGTCTGTTCCTTGTCCACCGAGTGGATACCAAGCCATCATCTTGGTGCCAAACTCGCCAAGAATCGGCTCAATTCCAGTCTGCTGAGAAAGCGTGTTGCACTCCAGCTGGTTCACCATAGGCTTCAGCTCTACATAGTGGGCAAAGTCGAAGAAACGGCCTGCCTGAAAGTTGCTCACACCGATGGCACGCACCTTGCCTGCACGATAAGCCTTCTCCATAGCC
>JAGCCO010000150.1 GCA_017651645.1 Bacteroidales bacterium | reverse complement strand
CGATCCCCCTAAAGATTAATTGTCCCCCAAACTCAATCAAAATTGAAAAAGTTGATAATTGATTTTGTTGAAAAAATTGATTTTTTCAGCAAATAAACAATCTATAAGGTGATGAAAATCATGAATAACCCTATTCTGAGGTGTATATGGTAATTCAAAAGTGTACCACTTAGTAATTGAAAAGTGTACCACTTTCCAATCGGGTGCAAAATTACATTTAATTTAATAAACTACCAAATAAAATCCGAAAAAACATAGTTATCTGCTATTAAATTTCCTTGTTTCTTTCAATCTGTATGACTCTCCGTTCATGTTTATGAGGTATGCATTATGCGTTAGCCTGTCTACCATGGCCGCCACAAGCACCTTGTCCCTTATGACCTCTCCCCATCTGTCAAACGCTAGATTGGTTGTAATGATGGTGGACTTTGCGTCTGCCCTTAGCGAGAGGTGATTGAAGAGCAGCTCTCCCGCCTCCTTGTCGCATGACACGTATCCGAATTCGTCACATACGACGACATCGTATTTTTTGAATCTAAGTTCCAGCTGGTGCAGCGTCTTGAGAGACTTGCATTCCTTGATCTGTGTGATGAGATGCGGCACAGATGTAAACAATACCGTTTTTCCCTCCATACAGGCCTTGAGCGCAAGCCCGATGGCGATATGTGTCTTCCCCGTTCCCGGATTGCCGTAGAGGACGATATTGCGGTGCTCCTTTATGAAGTCGAGTGTCTCAAGCCTGGGCAGCAGCTCCCTTACCGTCTCTGGCAGCTCGTTGCGGTCGAGTTCCTCCAGATACTTGATCTGTGAGAATCCCGCCGTCCTTATGCGTGCCCTCTGCCTTCCTATGAGCCTTCTTTCATATTCTCCTTGGAAGAGTGCCGTGAGCGTCTCCTCCATGCTCCACCTTCGTTCGCTGGCCATTCTGAGGATGTTGTCGCCCTCAGAGACGACATGCAGGAGCCCAAGTTCCCCTGCATACCATTTCATGTCATGTCCTTGCTCCATGGGTTCCTGTGCTATGGCCGTTAATTCCGGTTTCAAGAAGTGCTGCCACGCCCTTCAGGGAGTCCATGGCACGTTTCTCGATGTCTCTTGATGATACTCCTATGCGGAGGCGCTTCCCCTGTGCCTGGCACTCCTCGGGGAACAGGACCTGGTTGAAGGCGTCCAGCGTGACATGCTGCCTCCTGCGCCTGATCTTCTTCTCTGCCTCCACTATATCATCGAAGCCAAGGCCCCTGTCCCGTGTCTTCTGAAGGAGTATGATGAAATCTGCGGGCGATTCACTGAAATGGCTCTCAAATATGAGCTTGAGGTCATCGCGAAGCATGTAGAGGGCTACGGAGCCGGATACGGCACCGGGCTTCCGCTGCAGGGTCCTGAGATAGTGCATGATATCCAGCTTCCACCCGTTCAAGGGCATGCGTTCATGCTCGCAGACCACCTTCCCGCGATACCAGACCTTGATGGCGTTGCTGTACAGCAATGCTGTCACCTTCCTGCCCACGAGATGGTCCGGCACGGAGTAGTGCGTCTTCCCGACGACGATGGTCCCGTACTTGTCCACCGTGTACTCCTGCTGCTCGAAGCATCCGACCTCGCGCACAAGGGGCAGCATGTGCTCCCATTCCTCCTCCACCTTCTGCTCTGGGCTCCCCTCGATGATGTCAAGGGGCACGTTAAGGGTGCTGCAGGCCAGTACCACCTGCATTTGTGCGGCCATGATGGACTCAAAGGTGTCCACCCTGCAGAAGGCGGCCCTTCTCACCACCTCCACGCTTCTCTCCACGTGCCCCTTCTCATTGCCTCTGTGGGCATTGCAGAAACGGTGCGTGAAGCCATATGCAGCCTCCAGCCGTATCAGCGCATCGGTGGGATGCTTGCCTCCCACAAAGCTCTTCACGGCCACCCTCATGTTGTCATAGACCATGCGGTGGGGCACATGCCCGACTTCCCTGAAGAACCGGCGGTGTGCCTCAAGGAAGGCCTGCGTGTCCTGATGCAGGAAAAGGTAGGCCGCACGGTAGTTGCTGAAGGCCATCGTGAACACCGCAATATACAGCTTGATGCGCCTGCCGTCAATGGTGAGGTACATCTCTCCCCAGTCAAACTCGCAGTCCTGCCCTGGCCTGTAGCGCTGGCGGATGAAGCACTCCTCCGTCTCCTCGGTATGTCCCAGCATGGTGCGGATGTACTTGCAGACGGACGAATAGCTTACCTTGTAGCCGGCGCCACCTACTGCCGCATGGATGTCGCTCGCCTTCATGCAGAGCTTCCTGTCGCCCCTCTGGCGCTTCTCCTCATTGTCTCGAAGGCATACGTTGATGAGCGTACGCACCTCATCGGTGAGGGCTGTCCTGTCCCTTTGCGGCACCTTGTATGAAGGCTCGCTCTTCAGATACGCGGTAAGTGTCTCGTCGCCTCCTGCCTTGGCCGCAAGGTACTCCTTGACGTAGCTCCTTACCGTCTTGCGGTGAATGCCAAGATTCCTGGCCACTGAGCGAATCGATCCTGTCTGTTCGTATTCGCTGATGATGTCTTTTCTTTCAATCATACTAATCATAGATTTAATTGCACTTGTTTCATTTTTATGAATCTCGGTGCAAAGTTATACAATATATCAACAAGCAGAAAAAATCCACATGCTGATTCATATTTTCTCTATGGTTAGTGGTACACTTTTCGATTATTAGGGGTGGTACACTTTTCAGTTACAATTTACAGGTTTTTGTCCCAAACTTTTTATTTACATTTCTATTTTAATAAGTTTTGAAGGAAAAAACACCATAAATCTTCTAATTGACGTTTTGACTTATTATTATTTAATTGTTTAGATAACTTTGTTATACATAAAAACACCACTAAAAACTTCTTATGGCTTTTATAACTATGAAGTAACATTATTCGTGCCCATTCAATGATATCCTAAAAAAGATAATGTTACTTGCGCCCAATTGATGCGTCCTTTATTCTAATATAACAATATATGTGCCTGGATAATGCTAACTTGTTTTTCAAAAGAAATATTTGTGCACAGATAATGATATCTTTAGATAAGATGGCAATAGATGGCGCAGACATTGTTATCTCAAATTTTGGTTGTACTATTTGCGTACTGGTGAAACAAATTATTGTTGAGTCTGCATTATTTGGGCGCAAT
>JAGCCO010000149.1 GCA_017651645.1 Bacteroidales bacterium | reverse complement strand
GGCGTGGTGAGCTGGGAAACCATCGTAAAGCCTGTGCAGGCGAATGAGATGCCAACGGCTAAAGCATCGATGCTCGTAGCAACAGCCAAGAGCAACTGGGTGCGCAGCTTACCGGGATTGAAATGCTGGTCTTCCTCTGGTCCAAAACTCTCCCAGATCATCTTTCCGCCAATAAAAGCCAACAAAGAGAAAGCAATCCAATGATCGTAGGCTTCCATATACGCTTGGAAATGACTGATGCCCAGCCAACCCAGCAATGGCATCATCGCCTGAAAAAAGCCAAAAAGAAACGCCATGCGGATAACCCTGCGTGACAACATGACCCCACTGACGATGGAAACCGTAAAGCAGTCCATCGCCAAGGCTATGGCTAAAAGGATGATTTCCAACAAGTTCATATAATATTTCTTTGCCTGATTCTTGTATTTTGGTCGCAAAATTACTAAAAAACTATAAACTATAAACCATAAACTATAAACTTTTTTGTATCTTTGCACCAAGAAACTAAAAACTACACAATATGAAAAAGGAAATGATTCTCGGAATGCTACTGGCAGTATCGATGACGATGCAGGCCAAGCAGGTGACCATTCAGACCAAGAACACCACGATGGTGCTTGAGGTGGAAAACGGCAAACAGCCACAGTATGTATATTATGGCGCGAAGCTCAGCAACTACGACTTGGCGCATCTGCAAGCGCCCCGTAACGGCCGGATGGATGCCTATCCAGCCTATGGCATGAACTGTCCTGCTGAGGCTGCACTCGCCATGAAACATGCGGATGGAAATATGTCGACAGCCGTATATGTTACAGATTTGCAGACACAGGGCGACATGACTCGGATTATTCTGAGTGATCCGGTTTATCCGACCACCATCGCACTCTGCTATAAAGCCTATCAGGACGAGGATATGATCGAGACCTGGGCGGAAATCAACAACGGCGAGGCCAAGCCCGTCACCCTGACGCAGTTTGCCTCCATCGCCCTGCCCATCCGTCGCGGCAACGTGTGGCTCTCACATTTCTATGGTTCCTGGGCCAACGAGGCGCGTCTGGTAGAAGAGCCCATCCTGCCTGGCGAGAAGGTCATTAAAAATAAAGACGGTACGCGCAACTCTCACACAGATCACGCAGAGGTGATGTTCTCGCTCGATAGCAAGGGTCAGGAGAACACTGGTCAGGTGATTGGCGCTGCCCTCTGCTACTCAGGCAATTTCCAGATCAAGATTGATACTGACGATACGGAATACCACTATTTCTTCGCAGGCATCAACCCCGACAACTCTGAGTATCACCTGAAGAAGGGTGAGACCTTCACAACGCCTAAGGTGGCGCTGAGTTTCTCGCAGAATGGTCTCTCCGGTATCTCGCGCAATTTCCACAAGTGGGGTCGCAAGTATATGCTCATGCACGGCAACAAGGAGCGCAAGATCCTGCTCAACTCGTGGGAGGGCGTCTACTTCGACATCAACCAGCAGGGCATGGACCAGATGATGGGCGACATTGCCTCGATGGGTGGCGAGCTCTTCGTGATGGACGATGGCTGGTTTGGCGACAAGTATCCCCGCAAGACCGACAATTCCTCTCTTGGCGACTGGGTGGTCGACAAGAACAAACTGCCTGAGGGCATCGAGGGTCTGCTGCGCGATGCCAAGAAGCACGGCATCAAGTTCGGCATCTGGATAGAGCCCGAGATGACCAACTCTGTTTCTGAGCTCTACGAGGCCCACCCCGATTGGATTGTAAAGGCTCCCAAGCGTGAACCCGTTCAGGGCCGAGGCGGCACCCAGCTGGTGCTCGACATGAGCAATCCCAAGGTGCAGGACTTCGTGTTCAGCGTCGTCGACAACCTCATGACCAAGTATCCGGAGATCGATTATATCAAGTGGGATGCCAACATGCCGATTCTGAATCACGGCTCGCAGTATCTCACGATGAACGACCAGAGCCACCTCAACATCGAGTATCATCGCGGTCTGGAGAAGACCTGTCAGCGCATCCGCGCCAAGTATCCCGACCTCACCATTCAGGCCTGCGCCTCTGGTGGCGGACGAGCCAACTGGGGCGTGCTGCCTTATTTCGATGAGTTCTGGGTGAGCGACAATACCGATGCCCTCCAGCGCATCTATATGCAGTGGGGCACCAGCTATTTCTTCCCAGCCATCGCGATGGCCAGCCATATTTCGGCCACACCTAATCACACCGTGTTCCGCACCACCGCCATGAAGTATCGCATCGATGTGGCCATGAGCGGACGCCTGGGTATGGAGATCCAGCCCAAGAACATGACTGACGACGAGAAGACGCTCTGCCGCAAGGCCATTGCCGAGTATAAGCAGATACGGCCCATCGTGCAGTTCGGCGACCTCTATCGCCTCGTCTCGCCTTACGACAAAGTGGGCCTTGCCTCACTCATGTACGTCAACGAGCAGAAGTCGAAGTCCGTCTTCTTCTGGTGGAAAACCGAGTCGTTCCAGAATGAGCACCTGCCACGTGTAAAAATGGCTGGCCTCGATGCC
>JAGCCO010000066.1 GCA_017651645.1 Bacteroidales bacterium | reverse complement strand
TTTTGTCTGTTCAGTCAAATGCTTAATCCTGTAGGTGAACAAAGCGATTTGGCCTTCTGCTGAACCAGTATCGGCAGCGTTCTTGCCGTATTGGCTGAAAATCTCTGATTTCTTTTCTGCAGTTAAGTACATAATTTTCTTTCTTTTACAATAAATTTGTTGTTCTAAACGGGCTGCAAAGATACGACTTTTTTGGAAAGTGGAAGGGGTTTTGGAAGTTTTTTTTAATTATTTAAAAAGGCTGGAATCCATCCCCGTGATTCCAGCCTTACTCATAACCTTTATATGGATTTCCCTTATCTCAGAATTTCCGGCAAGCGGTAGCTCGTCCGCATCTCCATCTTCCTGAAGATGGCCTTGAAGTCTTCGGGAATGAGGCTCCAAATCTTCAAAGCGATGTCATCGGGAATGGCTTTATAGAACGCCTCCGCGATGCCGCCCGTGATGCAGGCGAGGGTGTCGCTGTCGCCGCCCAACGAGACCGCCAATCGGATGGCCGACTCGAAGTCGGTGCTGTCCAGGAAGGCCACCATGGCCTCGGGCACGGTGCCTTGGCACGAGGAATCCCAGTCGTAAACAGGACGAATCTCGTCGCAGGTGCGGTTGAGGTTGTAGCCATATTTTGTTGAGATGTACTCCTTTATCTCTTCCTTGCTCTTGCCGTTGCGGGCCATGAAGATGGCTGCCGCTGTCGACTGCGCCCCTTTGATGCCCTCGGGATGGCTGTGGGTGATGGCCGCCGAAAGGCATGCCACGCGCTCAGTCTCTTCCAAGCTGTCGAACATCCAGCCGTTCGCGCTGCAACGCATGGCGGCACCGTTGCCGAACGAGTTGTAGGGATGACGTTTCCCTACTGCATGGTTGCCGTCTTCATCGTAAGCGGCGAGTTGCTCTGGATGGAACAACCAGCGGTGGAATCCTCCACCATAGCCGCCCATAGGGCAGGGGTATTTCTTGGCGAAGCCCAAAAACGAGGCTTCCAGGGTGTCCATGCCATGCTGCGGGTCGGTCAAAAGCCAGTCGGCCACGGCCATGGTCATGATGCTGTCGTCGGTGTAGTTGCTCCGTGAGTCGAACAGCGGAAAATCTGTGGTCTTTATGTTGTTGAATTCGTATACCGAACCTACGGTATCTCCTATTATTGCTCCTAGCATATTGTTTAATTGTTTAATTGTTTGTTTTGACTATGACTGATGGCCTATGACTATGGCAGTTTCATCAGAAGGAGAGACTTTCAGCCTTGGTTGAAGCAGCCATAGTCATTAGCCATTGGCCATAGTTACACTAACTCTGCCCAGAAATCCTTCGGTAAATGAATGTTCTCCACATTGACGGCACCAGCGAACAGCGGCGCAATCTCTCTCGGCGTGAAGCCGGCGATGCCGCAGCCGATGCGCGTGACCAGGAAGGTCAGCTCGGGATGCTGCTTGGCGAAGGCGATGAATTCCTCCACGTAGGGAAGGATGGTGTTCACGCCGCCTTGCATCGTCGGGATGGCATAGCTTTGCCCTTGCAGACCAACGCCTTGACCCATGATGGCTCCGAATCTCTCAGCGGCAATCCGCGCTGCTCCACCACCGTGTGCACCAGCCAAGTTGCTGCCGAAGACGAAAATCTCGTTCTTTTTGAGACTTGTGATGAACTCGGGCGTGACACGGTTCTGGAACTCGCTCATCTCACGGTAGTTTTTGGTGGAACGGTTCTCTTGGCTGCGGTACGCCTTGCGTTCTTCTGGGGTCATGGCTGAAGTGGCACTGAAACCCATCGAGAAGCGAGAGAACATCGACATCTTCGCTTTGCGTTCCCTTTCCCATGCTTTTCTCATGCCTGCATCGTCGTCTTCAAAAGCCATGTGGTTGTCGATGGAGAGGGAGGCAGAGGTGGCTGCCACGTCCTGGTTGGTGCCGATGTAGGCGAAGTTCCAGCCTTCTTCGTCTTTCATGCGCTCCACAAGGGCTTTGATAGCCTTGCCGGAGTATTCTTTCGAGGCATTCTCAAGCCCGTCGGTGATGACGGTCACCACAGCGGTGGCGTCTTGCTTGTCCTTGATAGCGTTGTACAAGGCATTGATGCTGATGCCCATGGCGTCATACAACGGCGTGCAGCAGCAGGGGCGGTATTCCCTCGAGGTCAGCTCTTTGACTTTCTCGACGGGTACCATGTCGTAGACCATGGTCTTCTCGCAGTTGCAGAAGATCATCAGCGAGACGAAATGCTCTTGCGTGTCCTTGAAGCGTTCTTGGGCCGAGCGGATGCCGCCCACGGTTTCGTTGAATCCAGCGATGGCAGCCTTGGCGATGCTGGTCATTGAGCCACTCTTGTCGAGGATGATCAGATTATAGACCTGCGTCTTTGCGTTTTTGTTGTTTGTTTCCATAACTTATTGTTTTTTAAAAGGTTTAGAATTCTAATCTGAAATTATTATCTTCTTTGAATTGGTCGTAGCGTTTCTTGTTGAAGGAGAATCGCGTCCCTTTTCGGCGGCGGCTGTCGTCGTCGGAACGGGAAGTGGAGTAGGAGGGTCGTGCCTCTGAGGCGAAACCTCCAAACAAGGCCCCAATATCCATGCTTCGCATTTCCTGGTGCTCTCCATAATAGTGTCGTTCGTCATCGTCGTCCACCTCGTCGAGGATGCCGGTCTGCAGGATTTTCTTGTAGAAGTTGCGGCGGTCGAACTGCACTCCAAGGATGGCTTCGTAAAGACGTTGCAACTCAGGAATGGTGAATTTTTCGTCCAAAAGGCCGAATCCAATCGGCTCAAAATGAATGTCTTTGCGGAGCTTCTCCGTGGTTTTCCTTAGGATATAGTCGTGGTCGAAAGCTAAGCGTGGCACTTCATTGAGGGCAAACCACTGCGCTTTGGCGGCATCGTCGCCACCTTGCACCTCCGATTTCTTGGCCAAGGCATAGAACGCAATGGTGATGACGCGGGTGCGAGGGTCACGGTTGACATCGGAGAATGCGCCGACCTGCTTCACGTAGCGCAAATCGAGCCCCGTTTCCTCTTTCAATTCACGCAGAGCGCATTGCTCTGCAGTCTCGTCCATATTGAGGAATCCACCAGGAAAAGCCCAAGCACCTTTATAAGGTTCCAAACCACGCTCAATGAGCAACACCTTCAGGTCGCGTCCATCAAATCCGAACACCACGCAGTCGGTCGTCACGGCGGGGCGGGGGTAGTCATAAGTGTATTTCTGCGTATCCATATTGTGTAAATTTGACGCAAAATTACTACTTTTTTCGATACCCGCAATGGAAAATGTGTAAAAATTACACTTTAATTGATAGTTAAAAATGTAAGAAACTGGTTTTTAATTATTTATAATGTGAAATTTTTACGCATTATAAACAAGAATAATCAGTCTGCCACATCCATATTGCTTGATTCGACCTTGTTATGTACCGCACCAGGCTTATCTTGATGCTCGATGACTTCCGTGATGACTTCGGAATTGAACATTTCATCGACAAATTCACGTGCCTTTGAGTGTTTATGGTGCCATTCTTCACCTTCTTGCTTCGTCTTCGACACCATGTTTTTCATTTTCTGGTTGAAACTCAGTAGCTTCAGGTAGATACGATACAATCCTTTTTCCTTGTCGATCACGGGAATAAGGATGGAATTGATGACGATGCTGAAAAGGATGACCGAGAAAACGATGTTTCTCACAAACATGGCGGTTTCCATGTCGGGAATGTAGATAAGGGCTTGCGTGGCCAATACCGCAGCAGTAAGTCCCTTTGGATTGAGCGCTGACATGAAGACCACTTCTTTCTCCGGAATGCCTTCTTTCTTTGAGATGGCAAAACGCACGGCGGGAATGCGGATGATAAACAGTAAAACACTAATTCCCAGACCGATGACTATTGGATGCCAATCGTTTAATTGGATGGAGATGCCTACATAAATGAAGAAGAAGGTTTTCAGTAGCAGCACCAATTCTGAGAATAGTGAACGCTCGGTCTCATTCAAGTTGACAGGCACTTTCTTGATGAATTTCTTGAGCCAAGCGTTGTAGATGCCATCGATGTTGGCCAAACCGATGCCGAAAGCCAAAGCCGCAATGGCACCGCTGAACCCCATCCACTCGTTGAGGCCGTAAATGATAAACACAAATGCAGGCGTTGTCAGGATGGAGTATTTGATGTTGCGCACCTGGTCGAGAATCAAGGCCCAGAAAATAGCTCCGAACAAACCCATCACCGTGGCGAGGATGAAGGAGGAGAAGATGTCACCAAGAATAGCCCCGAACTCCACATGCCGCGACTTGATAGCTTGCATCAAAGCCAAGGCCAAGACTATGCTGAACACATTACCGATGGCGGCTTCCAAGATGAGCATGATGGCAGGTTTCTCCGACATGCGCATTTGTCTGACAATGGGGATGACGACTGCCGAGGCCGTGCCACCTAATATGCAGCCGAGCATCATACTTACCACTGGGTCGATTTCCAGAACGAGCCATGCGACCAACCACACGGCAATGGCCGACAAGATGAAATTTAGTGCGGTGAGTTTCAAAGCCCCCTTGAATGAGTCTTTTAATGCGCTGAATCTCAATTGTGTACCGCTTTCAAATAGGATGGTTACCAAGGTGATGCCTGAGAACAGACTGCCGGCATTACCTAGACTTTCAGGGGAAATCCAATGAAAAACGGGACCGATGAGCAGACCTATGATGATCAGAAACAGCACATCGGGGATGCGTTTGCGGCTGAAGATCTCGCTGAAAAGATGGGCAGTGAAAATGAGCAGGCCGATGATGGCAATGGTTAACCCGATTTGCCGTGATGAACTGTTGCTCGACACTTGTTCCATGACATCATTGATTACCTCATGCTTCGGCAACGTCTCGGAAATGTGCGCGATAGTATCGCGGATTCCCGACAAGGTGTTGGTGGTGGGTATGAGGTCGGACTGAATCATTGGAGCAATGGATATTTCAAATTATGCTGCAAAATTACGAAAAACAATCAGTTAAACAACCGCCAATTGATCCCGATAAAGATACGGCTATCGCGCATGGGATAATGTGGTGCGATAAATGAATTGTAATTGCCGGTGAGCAGGAACATGTTGCTATAAGCAACGTAGATATGGGCTTTCTTCACTTTTATGGCCATGGCAAAGTCGATGAACGGGAAGTTGCCGATTTGGACATCATTCTGGAGATAGAATGTGCGTGTGGCTGGCATGTAAGCATCGGCGTAATACTTGGTGAAATAGCGCACAGTGAGGCTGGGATGCAGGGTGGCAGCCTTATGGAAGATGGGTTGAGAGTACCCGATTTTCAATTGACCCAAGAGTAAAGGAAGGTGCATCACAGTCTCGTTGCTCGACTTTTGTAGACTGGCAAATCCTTCAAATTCAAACCGTCCGAGGCTTTGGTAGAAACTGAGATAGGCCTCACGGATGCTGAAAAGGCCGTCAAATTGGGTGGGACGGGCATTGGTGTCGAAATAAATGAAGTCGGAAATGCTGGTCTGTTTAACGCCGATGCAGTAATGCTTATAGATATATTTCAGGTTGAAAGACAAATAAGTAGCTGCATTAAAATCATTTTCCCAGCGAAAATGGTTGGAATAATAACTTTCCTCAAACCAGTTGGCCGACTGTCGTTTGAGTTCCACATCGAATGTGGCTTGACCTAAGTTTCTGCTTGCAGTGCCTAAGAATTGCTTCCATTGGCCCTTGAGATTGAAGTCACCGATTTGGTAGCCCAAGGTGACGAGATCGGCATGTCCTGTGATGCGGGTCGACTTGAACAAATTGATGATGATGCCGCCGTTCACGCTCAATTGGTTGAAATTGCGCGAAAGCACGGTTTCTTCTTCCAAATAGTCGAAATGCTTCAGCTTGTAGAAACCATGCGTGATGCCTGCATAAAGGTAGAAAGGAACATCATCGTTATACTTTTGATAGCCTAAACTATTCCATTTCAATGTATTGACAATCGCCCTAACAAGTGTTGTGTCCGTTGATTTCGTTTTGTTGAGCAAAGTATCATAGGGCTGGTAAAAGGCCACTGAAGATGAACCTTCGTTGTAGTAGAGTTTGTTGTTCAAATACTTGAAACTATGACAAATTCTTCCCAAAGTAAACTTTCTGGTTCTTGATTCTGTTACAAGGGCTTCATTTTCGATTAGCAATGAATCATCCTGAATGCTGTCAATGTAGGAAAGGGTAGGTTGTATGGAGTCGAAAAGGATACTGCCGTTGGCAATGGGAATGGTTGAGAGCGTTTTGTTTTCAACTTTTTTCTCATCGTTTTTCTTCGTTTTGGTCTTTTGTGAAAGTAGGTTGAAATACTGTTCGAATCCGATCCCGCTTGAAACGATGAAGTTGGTTGCTGTGCTAAGATTGGTTCTGATGACGGAATTGTCGGATTCCGTGTGAGAGCTATAGTCTTCGTCACGGACGATGCCTCCGTTTTCTCCCATTTCAAGTTTGTTGCGGTACCAATATGCCAATGCACCATAGCGTTTGCTTTCCGTGAGATAGTGCACGTTGACCCAGAAATAGTTGTTGATGGTTTTGTTGTTTTGAAACACGCCAGGCGAGAAATCTGAGTTGATGGCGAACGAAACAAGTAGGCGACGGGCGAACTGTCTACCGAATCTGACGTTGAGGTGTTGTTCTTTGTCGCCAGTCGTCATCACATAGCGTATTTCGGAGTAGGGGAGGACGGATTGGTAGGAAATCATGTTGCCTTCGTTTTGCATGAAAGCAGTGAATGCGGGGAGGGTCATGTCGAAGCCGACTTGATGTAGATAGTTGGATCTCATGGATTTATGAGCAAGCCCTGTATTGCTCAAAGTGCTATAGATGGTGTGTTCACGTTCCAAAACTTCATAATCTGGGGCATGGAAAGTTATGGTATCAATGACCTTTGATGCATTAAGATAGATGCTGTCAAACTGAAAGGCGTTATAGGTTACAAAGGTGGAATCAATGGGCTTTGGAGGTTGAATGGGGCGGGGTTGTGGGGCAATGCTATCTTGAGATGGGTTTTGTGAATAACCTATCATGCTGATAATCAATAAAATAAATAAAAGCAGCGCTTTTTTTGACATGCCTCTGATTTTGGCTGTAAAAGTAATAAAAAGTTGGGAATGTTTGATATGAAAAGATAGGAAACGCGGAGAAAGGGTAGGGAAGGGATTGCCCATAAAAACAGATAAGCCCGCCAGCGAGTGCTGACGGGCTTTCCGTTAAGGGTGGGCGGCGAACTACTTTTCCACGGTCTCCCGCAGTATCATCGTCGCGGCGGGGCTTAACTTCTCTGTTCGGAATGGGAAGAGGTGCGCCCCCGCGCCATAG
>JAGCCO010000148.1 GCA_017651645.1 Bacteroidales bacterium | reverse complement strand
TCCTGTTTTTCTGAATGAGACACCCAAATCACTTTCTGACAATTTGCACAAGCAGCTTCTGCTCGTCTGACATCTTCAACACGACGGTCTTTTCTTTTTTTGTCTCGGGCAGAATGTAGGTTATGGAGTATATGTTTTTGGTCAGTTCCCTTGCCTCGTTGAGCGAGAACGGTGCTTTGGCCGCCTTGAGTCTGCGCTCCAGTTCGAGCATTATTGTATATGCCGTGAAGCAGATGCATATATGGCCTTCAATTCTGTTGCGCAGGCGGTGATAGATGGGGCGTATACGCAAGTCGGTCTTGTTCATGCGGAAGGCCCGTTCGATGAACCACAGGTTGTGGTAGTTGCCCACAATCTTCCTCGGCGGTAGCTTCGAGTTGGTGATGTATGCCTTGATGCCATCCCACGCCGCGTCGGAGTTGAACCTGTCGTAGTCGATGGATATGTTGACCTCGCCTTCCATCTTGAGATACTTGTTGTAGCCTCGGTTGTTGATGCTGCTCTTTGTAAGCCTGCCTGTACCCAGTTTCTTCTCCAGCCGCCTGAGACCGTCCTTCCGGTTCTTTGCATCGTTCCCAGCCCTGGCGTCACTCATCGACACGACAACCCTGCGTCCGTCCCTGCGCATGAACGAGCGAACCTGCCCGTCCTTGAGTCCCATGGAAAGTATCCTGTCCTTCACATCCGCACTGTCGTTCTTCGGCCTTGCACCTAATATATATTGGTATCCAGCCTTTTCAAGGGCGTCAATGTTGCCCCTTGAGAGCAGCCCGGCATCGGCAATGACAACTGGATGGTCAAAGCCAGACCTGCTAGCCAGAGACTCCACCACAGGAACCAGAGTGTTGCCTTCATTGATGTTGCCCTCGAATATCTCATAGCCTATCGGATTTCCTCCGATGGCCACCAGCAGACCCAGAAATATCTGGGGGTTGCGGTGGCGGCCCTCCTTGGAAAAGCCGCATATACGCAAGTCATCCTCGTCAGAAGCCTCAAAGTAGAGCGTTGTCATGTCGTAGAACACGACACCAACCCTTCCCCCGAGCACTTTCAGCGTCTGGGCGTAGCTGATCTGCTCAACCTTGTGCTTGATGCCACTGCCCTCAGCCGGGCTCAGCCGATCTATGAAGCTGTACAGCTTGTGCCTGCTCACACTCACGTGAAGATAACGCTGCAAATAGTCTATCGTCTTCAACTTGCTCCCGGGATTGAACAGACGGCATACAACCAGATACCGGAACATCTCATCCCCTATCGCATTATAGCCAATCTGGTCATAGAGTGAGCCATAAACCAGCTCGGGACCGAGAACCCTCACCTGGGAGTTGGACAGGGAAGACATGAAATCAGATACCAACTCGTCCTTCTCCCAAGAGAATGGAAGCTTCGGGCCCTGCTGGTCGCTGATCCATTGTTGGGCCTTGCGCTCGAAGGAACGAAGCTCCAACTCCTCGCCAGACGTGCCAAAACGCTGGACAACAACGTTCCTACCGTCTCGCTTGGCTATTACTTCTATACTGAATGTGCCTGATTTATTAGGCTTTCTACGCAAAAACATACTGCAAATTTAGTGCGAGACACCCAAATTTGCAACTTTTGCAAGCTAAATCACTGATAATCATGGAATCTTTTTTCTCTTATCAATAGATGCGGAAAAACAGG
>JAGCCO010000065.1 GCA_017651645.1 Bacteroidales bacterium | reverse complement strand
TGGGCGAAAGGCTGGACCAGCGGCGACAATATCAGCGGTGTGCCGTCGAACACGATTGTGAAAAGCCTCTTCGACCGGGAGGGCAATATCTATATTCTCGGCACTTTCGGATATGGCGCGACGCTCGACGGGGTGGAGCTGCTGCCAATGCCCGACCCCGATTCGCTGACCTATTCCCAACGTCAGTTCTACATGACGGATGTGAAATCCACGCTGATTGCCAAACTCAGCCCCGAAGGGCATCTGCTGTGGCACAAGGTTATTAAATACACACAACAAGGTCACACACAGGGTTCCAATCCATCTTGGATGCAGCTGGTTGGCGACAGTGCAATTGTAATACAGACAGAAATATTCGTTCCAACAAGAAGCGGTGAGGGATTATGGTACATAGACACGTTATTAATGGGTAATGTGAATCAAAGCCAAAACCCTACCTATCCAAGAAGTATGGGTAATTATACAGCCGTACTGACATTTGACCTTGATGGAAATAAAACAGACGAGCATTTTATATCAGTTCTCAGTTATTTCTCAGGCGGATATTACAATCAGTCTTCATTTGGAACGAACTGCCATCCATTTTATATTGACAATAGCGGTCAGATGTATATCTTCCACATAACGAGCAATGTTTGGCATTGGGATTCCGTCTTTCTGTCATTGGATGACCATAGATACAGATACGATTTAGACAATTTCGAAGATGGGTCGGCGAAATGTATGGTGTTAAAAATATCGCCTTCGTTTGAAATGTTGTGGGATAAAGCCATGTTTGACACCATCAGCACAATTGGAACAGGAAGCCCCATTTACGAAAACAATATCGTCTATTCTAATCTATGTGCTGAAAATAATACAAATATTATATTATCTGGTTATCTGGGAAATTCATCTCATGAAGATTCCACCTTCCAATGCTCAATGGCGACAAATGGTAATGGGCAGTTGACCATACAAGATGCAGGTGTAAACGATGTGGGTTTTGTATTATCAATAGACTCTTCAGGCACTGTGAAATGGTTACATCAGCTTTTCAGGCGTTCGAATAGTAGGACGCGTCATTTCAGTTCGGGGTTTTTCTCGTGTGCGGTAAACCCAGACAACAATCATCTGTATGTACTCGGGGCCTTCGGCTACGACACGACAGGCAGTACATTGGCATTTGATTCAAACTATACCGATTTAATCATTGTCGGTTCCACCTCCCTGAGTCCAGCCAAGATGGAATGTTTCTTTGAAAAACTCAATGCACAAACAGGGCAACATATTTCTTATGGCATAACGAAAAGCACAAGATATGGAACTGCCGAATTTGCTGAACGCAAAGACTTGATAGCGATGAACAATCAAGTGATGTTTACAGTTAGATATAACCGTGATTTAGTTGTCAATGATAGTGTGTTCCATACGGAAAATTATGGACATGCATTACTACGGTATAATGATTCGGGTGAACTGATCAGCGCTACGAATTTTGGAATCCCCGACGTGTCACGTTATGTGGGAGACCACAGCCGCGCGATTATCAATCCTAACGATGGCGATGTTCTGCTCACGGGCTGCTACAATGGGTCAATCAGTTTTGACGAAACAACACAATTGCATGGAGCATCCGGCTGCAGCAATGTTTATATCACGTTGTTCAACGATACCACGCTGCTGCATCCTTGGGGAGACACAAACACAAATCATGATGTGAATATCGCCGGCATTGAGAATAAAGACATTTCCGTATACCCCAATCCTGCATCCGACAAAATAATGGTAAAGGCAGGGAAAAACATATCTGAT
>JAGCCO010000147.1 GCA_017651645.1 Bacteroidales bacterium | reverse complement strand
CAGACGGTCCTGACTAGATACTTCCAGGAAAGGTTGATCTATAGGATATCCCAATCTGGATATCGCCAGAATTTCTATCTGAAAGGTGGAGCCTTGATGTACGCACATGAAGGCTTTGCGGCAAGACCTACGTTGGACATAGATTTCCTTGGTAATAATATCAGCAATGATGGCGAAAGAATCGTTGCCGCCTTCCGGGAAATATGTTCCTGCCCTTGCGAAGAGGATGCTGTAGTATTTGATGTAGAGCATATCACATCTAAGAACATAACAGAACTAAAGGACTACCACGGAGTGAGATTGAGCATTCCTGTATCAATGGATACGGTTTCTCAGGTCTTGACGATGGATATCGGATTCGGTGACATCGTGACACCGGCTCCCGTAGACCTTGACTACCCGGCTCTCCTTGAGCATCTTCCAAGTGCAAGCATCCTTGCTTATTCTCTAGAAACCGTCGTTGCTGAGAAGCTGCATGCGGTCGTTGACCTCGCAGATCAGAGCAGTCGAATGAAGGATTATTATGATCTGTATCAGATACTGAATACTCGGGATTTGGATTCCGATATCTTGCAGGAAGCCATAGTAAGAACTTTTCAAAACAGGCACACGACCTATGACCCTGATACAATGTTCTTCAGAGAAGACTTTGGAACCAATCCACAAATGGAGACAAGGTGGCGCGCATTTATCAAAAAGATCACGAGTAAGTCTGACCTTCAGCTTTCTGAAGTAGTTACATATCTTCAGGAAAAACTCCTTCCATACTGGAAGAATCTTAACCACTGACACAATGGGATCTTTTAGCACATACTCCTTTCCAGAAGCCAAAAGCATAGTTGTTTGCGGCGATATTCACGGCGATTTCAACGCCGTAATATATAAGTTGTGCTATCAGTATCAAATGACGGATACAGTGCTTATTATTGCTGGGGACTGCGGTTTTGGGTTCGATAAGCCGAGATACTATGACAATGTGTATAATCGCAATTCCTCAAGGTTGAGCAAAGCGAACAATTGGGTTGTAATGATCCGGGGGAACCACGATGACCCAGCATTTTTTCAGGAGGAACACATTCATCACGAGCGATTCCGCTGCATTCCAGATTACAGTGTCATCCAAGCTTGCGGACACAATATCCTATGCGTCGGCGGTGCCGTCAGCATAGACCGGGATTACCGGAAGAAGCATGATTCCCGGTATCTGCGCTCCGTTGTCGCATCATACTGGACCGATGAGATGCCCGTCTATGACAAGGAAAAGTTGAATAGTATTAGCCAAGAACTCAAGATTGACACTGTCATTACTCACACGGCTCCGTCCTTTTGCGAGTTAATCTCCAAAGATGGCTTAAGAGAATGGGCGGAATTGGACCCGGATATTCCTGCGGACTGCGCTAAAGAGCGAGAGACCATGGACCAGATATTCTCCCATCTCAAGTCAGCCGGGCATCCAGTGTCCCACTGGTATTACGGTCACTTCCATCAAAGCTGGAATTCCGAAATTAATGGCATTTTGTTCTCTATGCTAGATATTATGGAGTTTAAGGAAATCCGGTGAAATACTACTTCCATTGAATAATTAGTATTCCCGCCCGGGGCACGAGGAGAAGGTGACTAATAAGTGATTATTGGTCACCTTCCTTTTTTTTGTTCAATATGATTTTTTCTCGCCGACCGTGTCGCTTTTTCGAGCGAGTTCTGATCAAAGCAATATCTTCCTCCGTCTCATCGACTGCTGGCATCCTT
>JAGCCO010000064.1 GCA_017651645.1 Bacteroidales bacterium | reverse complement strand
TGGGCGAAAGGCTGGACCAGCGGCGACAATATCAGCGGTGTGCCGTCGAACACGATTGTGAAAAGCCTCTTCGACCGGGAGGGCAATATCTATATTCTCGGCACTTTCGGATATGGCGCGACGCTCGACGGGGTGGAGCTGTTGCCAATGCCCGACCCCGATTCGCTGACCTATTCCCAACGTCAGTTCTACATGACGGATGTGAAATCCACGCTGATTGCCAAACTCAGCCCCGAAGGGCATCTGCTGTGGCACAAGGTTATTAAGTACACCAATGGTGCAGCTCAAGGCGCATATCCACAATGGATGCAACTTGTCGGCGACTCAACGTTAGTTGTTCAAACAGATTTGCATGTTCCATTTGCTTCGGGTCAAGGTCTATGGTATTTGGACACCTTGCTTATAGGCAGCAACAATCCATCTCAGAATCCAACATACCCTGTTTCAAGCGGGCGTTATACAGCAATGCTTACATTTGATTTATCTGGTAATAAAGTCGACGAACATTTTTTATCGCTTCAACGTCATCGAGATTATTTTGGTTGGATAACGCCGTCTTATGTGCCTTCCTTTTTTAACGTTGACGACCTCGGCAATATCTATATGATTGCACAAATGGCGTGGTCTGATGAGTATGACTCAATGTATTTATCTGTAGATGAAATACGCCAATATCCGATGGATGATTTTTTCCTTATAAACGATTCTGTAACAAGTATGTATCAACGCAAGATATTGAAGTTTTCACCAGATTATGAGCTTTTGTGGCAGAAGAATCTTATCGATAGTGCGACAATCCATGATCCAGAAAACATGGATTTTTTCACATTGGATTGCAACGGGTTCAGTGTCGACAACAATAATAATATGTATTTAACATCGTATATTACCAGATACTCCACAACCGACTCTTCCTTTTACGAGACGCTTCACCTGAACAATGGTCACGATTTTGTTGTTTCAGGGGAAGAATGCACGGGGGCAGGATTTGTCGTAAAAATTGATACGGCCGGAGATGTTCAATGGCTGTCTCAATTGTATCGTGACGAAACGGCCAATAGGTATGCAATGTTCTATTATCCTCAATGCATTGCCGTTAACAATGATAGCAATTCTGCTGTAATTCTATGGTCAACCGAATTATGCGACAGCAGCAATGCGTTGTTTTTTGACAGCAGTTTATCCATCCGAGTAGAGGACAGCATTCCTACCCAATGGATGTTCACAGATGTAAAGAAGCAGCTATCCACATTTGAGAAGATAGGTTTAACGACAGGTCAATACCAGTCGCAGGGAACTGCAAAAAGTGGAGGAACAGTCCAAGACGGACCAAATGGGTCGGAAATCATATATCAGAACAATCAGATCCTTTTTCAAATTCGTTGCACATATAATATCATCGGAGTGGATACCGTCTACAATTTTGGTGATTTTTACAATTCCAAAATTGCTCTTTTCCGATTCAAAGATGACGGGACTTTGCTTTCCATGAAACTGTTTGATTCCCCGGATGATAATCTGGCTTTCATGGGCTACTATAGCCGCGCGATTATCAATCCTAATGGCGATGTCCTTTTGACTGGATGTTTCAGCGGGGTCATGGGGTTCGACAGCTCCACTTCGTTGCATGGGGCATCCGGCTGCAGCAATGTTTATATCACGTTGTTCAACGACACCACGCTGCTGCATCCTTGGGGAGACACAAACACAAATCATGATGTGAATATCGCCGGCATTGAGAATAAAGACATTTCCGTATACCCCAATCCTGCATCCGACAAAATAATGGTAAAGGCAGGGAAAAACATATCTGAT
>JAGCCO010000063.1 GCA_017651645.1 Bacteroidales bacterium | reverse complement strand
GCCAATCCGAACGGCGGCGATGGCTGGCGCTATCATCACAGCTATGATGGTAGCCCCTGGCCGGATGAGACGACCCCTGTCGACTTTTATCTCAACATGCCCGCCTCCCCTACCGGTGTCAACATCACGGACAGATCGAACAAGCAGACTACATTCGCTTACAGTTCTCCTGTGACAGGTGCGACCCAGCAGGACATCCTTTTCGCACAGACAACCCTCACCAAGAAAGAGCATGACGGTTATCTTCCCAAGGGTGCTCCTGTGATGATGTACCACGCGCTCACCGGCGTGAAGTTCCGCAACGGACACGATAACTTGAACCCCACCAAGACCATCATCACCAAGGTTGTTATTAAGGGCCTCAAATCCTCGGGTACCGCTACTTTCACCGGCAGCGATTTCAACTGGAGTGTCGGCAATACCACCGCGACTTTCACCCAGGAATTCAAGAACCAGGGATGGTCCGCTGAACCCGGGGTCGATGGTACCGTCACCTACACTTCCGGTGAGAACAACAAATTCGGTGATACCTGGTATGCAGCGGCCGCGGACAGGAACCTCAACGACGAGGATGGCTCCCTGACCTTCTGGTTCATCCCGCAGGAGATTGACGAAAACGTCACCATGGAAGTGACCTTCCGCGTCAAGACCAAGGACACCCAGGCTGGTGAGGAAATCACCCACGAAATCGCTTTCGGTGAAAGGATGAACGAAGGTAGGGATGAGAATGTCGTCTGGAAGGCCGGCCAGCTCCGCACCTATACGCTGATGCCGTACGACGTGGCCGTCAAGATCGTTGACGAGATGGTCGGCCTTAAGAAATCCGACCTCCACGTCACGAATACCGGAAACGTTGACGAGTACGTCCGCATGATGGTCATCGGCAACTGGTATGGCTGGGAGACAGAGGCAGACATGAACTCCGGCAAGGAACCCGACATCATGGTCGGCTACACCACCGACGGTGCTGACGGCACCAATGTGATGGTCGAGCCTTGGTTCAGAGAGGATGAGGTTTACGGACAGTACTTCGATGATTCCTTCAAGGGCGGTCTTCCCAAGGCCGGCAGAACCGACTGGGTCAGAGGTACGGGTAGTTACTTCTATTTCACCGAGGTAATCGGAGCGGGTGTGACGCTTGATTCCGCAACCAAAGCCTTGTTCCAGTACTATGAACTGCCGGAAAGTAAGATCCCCAAGATTTACATCCCGGTTGCAACATCCAACGTGCGTGTCCAGGCGTGGGGTGTCCACTTGAAGATGGAGATCGTCGTCCAGGCCATCGGAACCACGGATCCTGATGGCAATCCTTACGCAGACTGTTGGGCTGCCTGGTCGGCTGCCACCGGCGAGGAAATCAAAGTAAAACCCTAACACCGACTAAGAGCAAACTCATAAATGATTCATACCATGAAAAATATATTTAAATTCATTACTGTCGGACTTGCTCTTCTGGCTGGTACCATCGCGGCTAACGCCCAGACTTGGAACCCAGATAACGGTGTCGCTACGGCGAAAACCGTGTCTGCCCCCGACGAGAATGGTCTCTACACCATCACGCTCCAGACCTATGCGACTGGTGAAAGCTCCATTACCGAAACAGGTATCCCTGTTGACATCGTGCTGGTCCTGGACGTCTCCGGATCGATGGCTTATACGTTGTATGACTATAATGCAAGACCTAGCCAGGGATACTCTTATAATGGCTATGGTAATAATACTTACTACTACCAACATACGGATGGGCAGTTCTACGCCGTACAAAGAGATGGACGGAGACTATACTTTACAATAGGTAACCAGAATTATTGGCTCTATGGAACAGGAGTTCAAACAAACCGACCTAGCCAGGCAGCAAATGGTAACTCTGTCATCTGGACCGGTGTTCTCTACAATCGGGTTTCAAGGGGCACGAATAAGATGACTGAATTGAAAAATGCTGTTACCGCCTTCGTCAACGAAGTTCATCACAACTCCTTGTATGATACGAAAGGCAAACTTCGTGACACTCCGCTCGATAACCAGATCAGTATTGTGAAGTTCGCCAGTGACCGTTACTATAACGGAAGTGAGAGTTCTATTGCCGAAGGTAATCATATGGGCGCAGGATCTGATTCGGGAGCCCACAGTGCGAGCAATGATTATAATTACACGGAAGTAGTCAAGCAGTTTAAAGATGTAAGCACTACCGCCGGAGTTAATTCTCTGTTACAGCAAAACCAGGGTGGCGTCAATGCCCTTAACGCTGGTGGCGGTACTGCGGCACACTATGGCTTGACTAAAGCCAAGTATCTTCTGGATGAAGTAAAGGGTCGGGAGAGTACGAAAGTCGTAGTGTTCTTTACAGACGGTATCCCGGGTATGAGTGGATGGGATAACAATTTCGCCAATGGCGCCATCTACGCTGCCCAAGATATTAAGAAGGCAACTGACCAAGAAGGATATGGCGCAATCGTTTACAGCATTGGCGTATTCGACAATCTTGGGGCTGACGCAGCGAATGCCCACAAGTATATGCACTACGTGTCTTCCGACTACCCGAATGCTGCTAGTATGACCACTCCCGGTGCCGGTGGTAGCGATGACGGTGGTTACTATCAGGATGCCAGTCACGCCGACCTGACTAAGATCTTCAAAGACATTGCCTCATCTGCCAGCCAGTCCGACAACACCGTCAATGCTTCCACCCAGATTAGAGACGTGGTTTCCAACAGTTTCATCCTCCCCGAAGGTGCGGATGCGGACGATGTTACCTTCTACGTCATGGACATCACCGAAGATGGCAATGGTTGGGAAAACCAGCAGACTCCTGCAGGCGTAACTGCTGTCTTCAAGACAGCGACTGGCTCTGACGGTGTGGAACGCGAAATGCTTTCCGTGGAAGGATTCGACTTCACGAAGGATGACATCAGAGATGCAGACGGATTTACCACGCGTGAGAATATGGGCAATTTCGTCGGTGAGCGATACAAACCCGATGGCAGCACGTTCTGGGCCGGCAGGAAACTGGTCATTGAATTCAAGGTTCAGGCCAATGGCGAAGCGACCGGCGGCGATGGATCTGCCACGAACCATCCTGATTCCGGAGTGTATGTCTATAATGAAGATACGGACACCTACACGAATATCAACAGTTATCCTGTTCCGCATACCAACCTCCCGATGATCATCAAGATCAAGAAGGACGGACTTCG
>JAGCCO010000146.1 GCA_017651645.1 Bacteroidales bacterium | reverse complement strand
AGCCCCTGCGGGACCAGACCCTCATCGACCAGAAGACGCAATATGCCGATATCCACGTCCCGGACGGCGTTCCGGACAATGTGGAGCTGATCATGCACGGCACCCTGAACATCAATGCGCAGGTGGAGAACATCGGCTTCGTGGCGCAGGTCATCGGCCAACCCGACATGCACCACTACCACCACCTCGGCGACGCGCTGACGCTCACCGACGGCAAGATCTACGACCCGACATTAAAACCGTACGAGGTGCGCGGCGACCGTTCCGGTACCCTGGACGACCGCTTCGTGTTCACGAGCCGCTTCAGCGCCGCGGGCGTGATGCAGGACATCGTCTCGCTGGCGGCCGCCTATCCGGCCCTCAAGGACTATTATCCCGAGGAGGCCGAGCGCTCGCTGAAGAATGCGAAGATGCTGTGGGACAAGCATTTTGATGCGGCTGATCCCGCCAAGAACCCGGTCCAGGGCCGACGGGGCGGCTTCGGCGGTTTCGGCGGGGATCCCCGCCTGAACGCCGCTATCGAGCTCTGGATCGCGACCGGCGACAAGAAGTACAAGGACTTCTTCCTCCCGATCGTCGAGAAGCAGTTGGATGCCAAGCCGACCGGCCCGCGTGATGCGGGCAACGTCCAGAACGGCATGTTCTCCACGCAGTTCACTGGCGGTCCGAACCTCACCGCGGCACTCAAGGTCTACCCGTACATGGACAAGAAGTTCCAGGCCAAGGTCCGGACCCTGATTCCGGCTTATGTGGAGGTCATTACCCGTGGCGGCAAGGACAACCCGTACGGCGTGTCCATCGGCGGTTCCGGCTGGGCCGGCAACGCCTCCATCATCACGGGAGCCTACAACTGCTACCGTGTCTGGAAGTACTTCCCGGACCTGATCGATCCGGAGTATGTCCTCGCCGGGCTGAACTTCATCTTCGGTTGCCATCCCTACAGCAACGTCTCCTTCGTGACCTCCGTGGGCGTGAACACGAAGAAAGTCGCCTACAGCAACAACCGCGCGGACTACTCCGTCATCCCCGGCGGCATCGTCCCCGGCCTGCTGGTGAAGGACGATTTCTTCGAGAACAAGGACGACTATCCCTTCCACTGGGGCGAGAACGAGTGCTGCATCAACACCGCGCCTCAGTATATCCTGCTTTGTCTCGCCGCCCAGGAGGTGGTCGATGCGATGAACAAGTAACCGTTCGGTGCTTTTGAACAACCCCGGAAACTGAACATTTCCGGGGTTTTCCATATTGCAAAGATAACGCTTTCTGCAGATTGATCATCTTTATGAAAACCGACCTCAAATAAAGTGTAACTTCGCTGTAGTTTTTCGGCGGGAATTGCGTCTAATGAGCAGAAACAAGCAAGACAGACGATGACAGAACGTGAATTTGAAGCCCTGGTGAGAGAGCACCGAAGCACGATTTATACCGTGTGTTACATGTTCTCGACCGACAAGGACGAGGTGGCCGACCTCTTCCAGGAAATCTTGATCAACCTTTGGCGGGGTTCCGGAACCTTCCGAGGGGACAGCGCGCTGAATTCCTGGATTTGGAAGGTCGCTCTCAACACTTGTATCTCCTACGACCGGAAGAAGAAGCGTGGTCCGAAGACTGAGCCTTTGTCCATGGACATCGACCTGTTCGACGAAAAGGCCGAGGACGCGCGGCAGATCGGCCTCCTGCGGGAGCGCATCGGCCGGCTCGGACCCTTCGACCGCGCTATCGTCCTGCTGTGGCTGGAGAACCTCAGTTATGAGGAGATCGGCCAGATTGTGGGAATCACGCCCGGGAATGTCTCCGTCCGTCTTGTCAGAATCAAGGAACAACTCAAAAAGATGCAGTAACATGGAAACGAACGATAACACCCTTCTCGAGATGCAGCGCCAGATGCAGCAGCTGCGCGAAATGCTGGACAGCCAGAAGATTGTCAATGAGCGGATTCTCCGCAAGTCCTGCGGCCGGACGATCGACCGCCTGCGATTCAAGTCGAACGCGCCGATCATCGCGGGCGTGTTGGGCCTCGCCCTGATCCCGCTCCTCCATCAGTTGGGGTTCTCGAACCTCCTGCTGATCGTGACCGGCGTCTTCATGCTCGCGGGCATCGTCGCGACTCTCATCACAAAGCAGTACATCCCCAATCTGAACCGGGATCTGGTCACCGCCACGACCGAACTCACCAAGTTCCGGAAGATCAATGCCGAGTGGTACAAGTACGGCCTGCCCTTCCTGGCCGTGTGGCTGGGCATCCTTATCTGGGATGTGGTCAAGAACATGCAACTGGGCGGCTCGGAAATGTACGGCTTCATCGCCGGCTCCTGCATCGGACTCGTCCTCGGCCTGGTGCTCGGCCTCAAGAACCGCCGCGACATCCTGGATGCCTCGGATGACCTCCTCGCTCAAATCGAAGATCTCAAGGCCTGAACGATTAGCCCTCCCTTCGGGGAGGGCAAAGGAGGACTACGAATCGTCCTTCTTATTCTTCTGTTTCTCTTTCAAATAATCAACGCCCCCAGAGAATAAACCGAATACTAATGCCGCTACAAAATAAAACATAAACGGCCTCAGGCCTCTGAAGATGGCATCCAGGACCACAAAGACCACCGAAAAGGATAAAGCGGCGATAATGGCAATGATAATGAATCTTTTCATATGGAGCGTGTCATAACTAGATTCCTTCCGGGTTATCGTTGTGAAGATAAGCCTCCCTTGTCATGTGCTATTCCATTCTGTTAAGATGCCGGTCATCGCCCTTGGGCGGTTACAGTGGATGGATAGAGCACAACTCTCACCGCGCCTACGCCGTTAATGCCGACCCTATTCTCATCGCCGTTGAGCCTCCGTCCCGGAACCCATTGGCTATCTACAAAGGTCCCTTCCTCGATTGCGTCGGTAAGAATCCTTTCCGGAGCGCCGGCGTTCTTCGAGGCGAACGAGAACGACACGTTGATTCCGACGATATAAAACTCGTCGGGCGATGTCTGGAGGATGAGGGCCCCGGACTGGGCCTGCTGCCGGGAGGCGGCCGCCAGTTGCGCATTCTCCCTGGCCATCTGGGCTGCACCCTGGCCATAGTTGAAAGCGCGTTGGTTTCTTACGGAAGAGCGGGCGGTAAGGATATAATCGCCCATCTCGACCGAGGGGCTTGCATTTTCCTCCGTCACCCGCAGGCCGCGAAGTTTGTCAGAGCCGTAATTCCGAATGATCATCTGGTCCATTCCGGACAGGATTGCATAGCATTTGCCCAGATTCTCAAAGTCGGCAGAGTACTCTCCGGATGCATTCTGTGCGCCGTCAAACCCAAACGGCGCAAATCCAAGGGCGTCATATTCACCATAGGCATAAAGGGCCTTGGAAACATCCACCCTGCATTCCGGAATGAATATGGGGTTGTTGCTCAGGGCGAACTGACTCAGCACCCATTCATATTCGTTTATGTAAATATCCGGCGCAGTGAAATCCACCGCCGGTGCGGCAGCCCTCCATACATCGATCACCTCTGGAAGCGGGCTTCCTGAAGGGAACTGTCCGGGGTTTATCATTCCGGGCTGACGGAGCCAGTTGTTCACATACATCGGAATATCGTGGACGGCTTTGCCGGCAGCGGTGATCTCATTCACATACTTGGCATAGTGATAAGCCTGGAAGATTTCCTCCGTATAGTAGGGATAGTCCGAAAGAAGGTCATCGGCCTTGGTCTGGCTCTTGCCGAATACTTCCTCCCAGGTTCCGGACATCTTGTAGCCGTTTTCGCTCCAGACCTTTTCCAGTTCCGGGAAGAGCCGCCCTTTCTGGCTTGAGAGATACTGCATCAGGTCAGCAGGAACCTGCCCCTCCCAAGCCTGCTGCGCTGCAGGGGAAAAGTCCCTCACGGATCCCAGGATTCCCATCTCGTTTTCCACCTGCATCATGATTACCGTGTAGTCCTTGTCGACCTCCTTTATATGCCGCATCAAGGCCGTATAGGCGTCCCTGTCTGCTTGGAGGGATGCCTGACCGAAGGCGGACAGAACGTTGAGGAAACCGCCGTCCTCTGTCTGCACCAGGGGATAATGGACCGGATCTCGCTTGATATAGCTGGGGGCATAGGTGGAGTTTCCGTTCTTCCAGCTGGCGAACCAGATCATCACCACCTTGAGTCCGTTCTTGCGCGCATTCCTGATTACATGGTCGACGGATGTAAAGTCGTACTGACCCTGCGCGTCTTCGATCACATCCCACGAGCAGGAAGCGATCACCGTGTTGAAATGACCGTGTTTCATCTGCTCCCACACTCCGATGCTCTCCATATAACTTTCCGAGGTGCTGGTGGAGTTATGCAACTCTCCCGTCAACATCAGGAACGGTTTGCCGTCCACTTCGAAATGTGTGACCCCGTCCTTTTGGACAAGGGCCGGCTTTACAGATGTCTCTCCCGCCTCTTGAGAGCACCCCGAAAGCAGTGAAAAGGAGGCCGCCAGTCCAACGGCCGCGAGAATAAGAAAACGAGTCCTCATATTTGTGTCATTAATAATGTGCCTGAACACGGGTCTGTGCTTGAGCACTGGTCGATAATGTATTGTGCGGATTTATCGGCTTAAAGATAGACATATTTCTGCGTGATACCAAAACAGCCCGGCGCTAATGCGCTGGGCTGTTGCAGGTTGCGGAGAGGACGAAAATTGGTAGGAGGGTATGAATTATATCAAATTTTGCATTTTTATCGGAATTCGGATATTTTTACAATCTATCAAACTCACGGGGGCTCTCCGAATCCTAGGCCCACTTGGATCCCATCCGGGACATCTTCCTCTTCTGCTGCTTCTCCGGCCTCCGGCACTCCGATGTCAACAATCTCCGTCGCAGCGACATCAAGGGCGATCACATCGAGGTCACGTCCGTCAAGACAGCGGACAGCATCTCCATCAAACTGAACAAGATTACCAAGGCTATTCTGGAGAAATACAAGGACACCCCCTTCAAGGACAACAAGGCTCTGCCGAACTACACCAACCAGGCGATGAACCGCGACATCAAGGAGCTGTGCAAACTCGCTGGTATCAATGAGGAGATCCGCGTCACCACCTACAAGGGCAATGTCCGCACCGACAAGATCCAGCCCAAGTGGGAGCTGGTCGGAACCCATACCGGCCGCCGCACCTTCATCGTCAACGCCCTGTCCCTCGGCATCACGCCCAACATCGTTATGAAATGGACCGGCCACTCCGACTACAAGGCCATGAAGCCCTATATCGACATCGTGGATTCCATCAAGGCGAGTTCGATGACGAAGTTTGATGGGCTGATATGAGAGACGCTTACTACCGAAACACAGATACCTTACTCGGTTTGATTGTGGGGGCAATCTTCAATTGCATTTAATTGTGCAGCTCTTTCTTGTGCGATTCCTTCTGTCGGGTATCGTTCTCCATTAATGGCATTGTATCTCCCAAAGACTAGTCTTTCAACGACATATCCGCCTTTTTCATCGGGTCGTGAAACATATCTTGGTAAAATAGGAGGGACGGCAAGTGAGATAATATCGTAAATTGGAATCTCACCATTTGCAGTATTATGCTCCCAAAATAAACGAATGCAATCACATTTCTATTCATCAAGATACTTTGCGAGAATAGCAAATTGGGTCGGTTGATTGTTATAAGTCAGTTGTCCGCCCAATTGTTCAAAAGCGTATGCAACGCGCATTTGTTCATAAAGATTATCTCCGTCATTGATAATAGAAGTGATGTCCCAACGATTCTCTGAACAATCTTCAACATTAATAACTTTTACAAGTTCTAACAGGGGAGCCGTACAATGCTTGTGCAACTCGTCAAAAGTAGATTTAGAAATATTCATCATTACGAATAACACCAACAGAAGTTTGTATTTTTACCTTGAATAGTAAAGTCTGAATCTCTAAGTGCTTGTGAGATGTATTCTTTGGAAAGCGGCACATGGGCTGTTGGGATTTTAGATATATTGTCTCGAAAAACAGGAACTTTATCCCATAACCACTTGGCTAGAATATTTGGATGATGGTTGCCATCCGAAATAGAGGAGTTATTGGTATAGTCTGCATATACCACAATTACAGGAAGTCCCAATACATTGATACCATAGTCAAGTTCCTCCCGTAATGCTCTGCTGCAGACGGTCTTTGAACTCAAGAATAGAATTATGTTTTTAGAATTACGTAATCTCTCATGCAAACGGGGCTTAAGTGTTCCTTCCCAATCACTATTGTCACGTACATTATATGTTGTTTCATGCGCATCAAGAAAGGGGAAAGAAGAATCTTGTTTCTTCCAGGCTTTAAGTCGACAATAATGAGAGAAATCAGGAGTGGCATACGCCCCCAAATTACTTGGATTGAAGGGTTCGGCAACGTAAAAGGCCGAGTAGTTGTAAGCACGATATAACATAATTATAAGATTACAGGTTGAACAAGGAAACTGTATTTTTCGCACCTTCGCGAATAACGATGTAAATATCTGAATTTATATGATCTTTGTTGAGTTTTAGAGTCCTAATAATAAACTCTAGCAAATCATTTTCAGATTGTCCCGTTCGAGATAAAAAGCCGCCGATAATTGGCATTAAAGTAGGGAAACCTTGTGAATGGGCATCACAAAATTCAATCATACGCTGAATTGCAAGGACGTATTCATCACGAGAAGTCTCTGCCTTCAAGTCTACATTAAATGAACTAACGCCAATCATGAAATAGTTCAACTCTTGGGAGACAGGAATATCCACGGCAGTTCCCACATCGTACCTTTTCAGATTTCCACTCGGTTTTTGATCGGGCGATAGTGATATATAATGGGAATGGACAGGTAATGCTTTCTGAATGGCTTGATCCAAACTTTGAGGAGTGTAAATCCCTTTATCATATAACCGTTTCAAAGCACCGCCATGGATCGTCTGTGAGGAAACGAGATGTTCATCAACAATCGTATCAAAGCAACGGTTCACGGCAAAGCATATATTCCGTCTCTCTGTCGATTTGGGGACAAGCTTTTTATCAAACAAATCTCCATAGACAACATAAACCGCCCTCCCATTCCGTCCATTTAGCACTTTTACCTTCTTTCGCATTAGCGCACATCCTCCAGCTATTAGCAAGAAGAAACACCAGACTCCTAATAGAACAATAAAACTGACAAGCAGTTTATTCCAGAAAGATGCTGAGGAGTCAAACAACCCTTCAAGAGATACGAACATTCTTAGAAAGCCAAGAATTGCATAAACACTGCCAGTCCATAATCCTGCCTGTTTTAGGATATGATGGCGGCTATTCTTCAGTCTTTTCCACATAAGTCACAACAGTTATAGTTAGCAGTTCAAGTAAGATGTTTACTACCCAAATATTTCAATTATTTGATAATAATTGTATGGTTCCGTGGCTGTTAATACCTATCCACTTATAGGAATAGTGCCAAATATGCTGGTAAATACTTGACCGACTCTTCATGGGCGTAATCCTTCGTATAAATTAGATACCGGTCATTAGTGATGCGAGAAGAGAACTTCTTACAGAAGGCATCCAATGAGACGTGTGTCTTGTAGGACGAGGACTTAACTTCGATGGGCATAATCTTGGTTCCACGAGACAGAAGGAAATCCACCTCGTAGTTGTGTTTGCCACTCTCCGTGGGCCAGACATGATAGAATAGTTTGTTGCCGGAGGCTGTAAGCATCTGGGCAACGATGTTCTCGTAGAGGTAGCCCAGATTGGTCGCCAACTTGTCGCTAAGCAGGCGCTCATAGATGATGTTCTCTGTGAAGCCCTTATCTCGGAAAGCAAGTGTTACGAAGAGCCCGGTGTCACCAACAAACATTTTGTATTGCATCAGATCTTCGGTACTACCGAGGCCCACATTCGGATCATCGCTGTGATGCGAGATATTGACGGTCCTGGATTTCTCCATTTCAGAAATGAGTTCAACGAAGTCTTCCGCATGAGCTCCAGGAATGACATTGGATATCTGGTAACGAGAAGCATTGCTGTTGAGCTGGGCCGGAATGGCAGCGAATATCCGGGCTGCTTTCCCTGTAGGATCAATCTTGCCGAAATCTTCATCATACAGGTCCAGAATCAGGCGTTTTGCGTGATCCACGACCTCGAAGTTGTTGGACTCAAGATAGGCATCAACAGCCTGGGGCATTCCTCCCACAAGCATATAGAGACGGAAGTCCCGCATAAGTTTGCGATGCACTTCCTTCAACGGTTGGGGATGCTCCCATATGGAGCGGAGCAGCGGGACAGTGGCCGTATCTCCCAAAGCCCAGCGAAACTCTTCATAGTCCATAGGATACATACTGATGCGCTCCTCCTCGCTGGGGATGAGAATGTTTTCCGTGTTCTTACGTATGGAAATCAGCGAGCCAGTTTCTATGTAATCGTATCGATGATCTTCTACAAACGACTTGATTGCCTGTCGGGCAAGGGGCTGGAACTGCACTTCGTCGAATACGATAAGGGACTTGCGTTCCACGAGTTGTACCCCATAAGCGAGTTGTAGCCGGAGAAAGATGTAGTTAAGATCTGAAACATCGTTAAACAGGTTCTTCACCTCTTGGGAGCACTTGGTAAAATCGATAAAGATGAATGATTCGTATTCGTTTCGGGCGAACGCTTTTACAATGGTAGATTTACCGATCCGGCGAGCCCCCTCAATAAGAAGAGCGCTCTTCCCCTTACTGCTTTCCTTCCATTGAAGAAGGCGGTCATAAATCTTGCGTTTGAAGAGTCTTTCAGGTTCCATATCTTTTATTCTAGCATTGCGAATATAGCGCATATTCCGGTCTCCTCAAAATCTTTTATGCGGTTTTTCTCAATTTCCTCAAAATTTGAAACGGCATTTTTCTCAAAATCCTCAAAATGTTGACTTATGAAGAGCACCATGTAATGGCAGAATGGCAAAATCTAGGGGACTGCCTTATGCGGCTGAATGAATGTTAGTTATATGATTGCATCGCATTTTTTCCAACGACTTTTCATGGTTTCGTCGCACTTTTTCCAACGAGTTTTAGGTGTTTTGACGCATTTTTTGGAACGAATCATCCGATCTACTACGTTTTCACTGGCGATGAAAATGTAGCAAAATGAATGATAACGTAAGATTGTAACTCTCCCTTAAGGTTTGTTATAATGGTTGTTCGATGGGTTATCCAGGAAGCTCTTGCGCTTATCTAGGAAGCTAGACTTATTAACTAGGAAGTAATCATGCCCCCTTTCTTTTGAAAAGTGGCAGAAAACAAGTAAAAGGACCGATAGTATAAAGAAAGAAAAGATGTATATCGCTGAGAGTCAGGGTCTTCCTTTCTTCTATAGTTGTTCGTTGCTGGTAAATAGACGTAAAATAACTCCATTTTACTTACTCGGAAACAAGCAAAACGGCATTTTACATATGTAGAGCACCGTTTTCTGT
>JAGCCO010000062.1 GCA_017651645.1 Bacteroidales bacterium | reverse complement strand
TGTAAATGATAACGTAAAAGTATACCAAATAATAATTTAAAAGCATACCACTTCGACTGAGTGCTGCAAAGGTATAAAAAGTTTGTTATACATTACTTATTACTGATATATTTTTTTGTTTCTTTAATACGATATGACGTACCCGTCATGTTGACGAGATATGATTTGTGACACAGTCTGTCTACCAGTGCAGAGCATAAAACCTTATCCTTAAGTACCTCCTCCCACCTGGTAAAAGGCAGGTTCGTAGTGATGATTGTCGACTTTTTTCCTGTCCTTAATGAGAGATGATTGAAGAGCATCTCTGCACTTTCCTTGTCGAAGCCGACATACCCGAGTTCGTCACATATGACGAGGTCATATCGCTCAAACTTAATCTCCAGATTCCTTAGTGTCTTCTCCGTCTTCGCTTCCCTGATATGTGTAAGCAAACGTGGCACAGATGTAAAGAAAACCGAGTATCCTTCAAGGCATGCTTTGATGCCTAGCGCGATGGCGATATGTGTCTTGCCCGTACCAGGATTGCCATACATGACGATACTTCTCCCTTCCTTGATAAACTCCAGTGTTTCCACCTCTGGCAGTAGCATCTGTCCCTCCAGGGGGAGCTCCTCACGCTGGAGCTCCTCGAGGTATTTCATTTGAGGGAAGTCTGCCCTGTGTATGCGCGTGATCTTACTCTTTTCCCTTCGCTGCGTCACCTCCTCTTCGAGAAGTCTTCGCAGGAAGGAGAGATATCCCCACTGCTCCCTCATGGCATCCTCGGCAAAGAGTGCCGCATTCTCCCTTACTGATGCCAGTTTCAGTTCCTTGGCATATGCGCTTACGATATCCTTCTCACTCATAGCCTGCTCCTCCTTTCCGCACTGCTTTGCATGATACTGTCAAGCTGTGACAGCACGTCCTCACTGCCGAGTTCTATCTCCAGGAAATCGTCTGTCATTTGATTGTCCGTAAAGACCAGAGGCTCGGCATCCCTCATTTCCAAAGCCACCTTTATCTGGTCAAAATTGATGTGTCTTGCACCTCGCATGCGTATCTTCCTCACTGCATCCAGTATATCCTTGTAGTCATACGACTTCTCCCTGCAGTACTTGAGCAGTTTGAGGAAGTCCTTCCCGTTGTCCTCAAAATGCACCCGGAAGAGCTCACGCATTTTCTCGGGCATCTGACGGAGGGCGATTGATCCTTTGAGCGCACCGGGCTTCTTCATCAGGGTATTTATATAGTGGTTGATATCAAACGTCCATGAGCCGTTTGAGTAGCTTCGCTCATGCTCTGCCACCTTCTTGTGGGCTGGGTCATAGACGCGGATCTTCTCGCTATACAGCTGCACTATGACGGACTCTCCTGCGAGGTGGTCGGGTACAGAGTAGTGGCATCCCTTGACGGATATGGTGGACTGCTTGTCCGCCGTGCACTGAAGCAGGTCGAAGCATCCAAAGTCACCTGGAAAGTGCAGCATGCACTCCATATCCCTGCGCAGGGCCTCCTGCTTGTTGCCCGTGGCGATGCTGCCGCTCTCCTTATTAATATTGTCGCATATGCGGCTCAGCCACTGCTGCGCACTCTGGATGGAGTCAAAATCCACACGGGTGGTGAAGGCACGTCCCCTGACGTAGTCCACACTACGCTCCACATGTCCCTTCTCCCATCCCGCACGGGCATTGCAAAAGCGGTATCCGAAACCATAGAATGCACACATACGCAGCAGTGTCTCGGTGGGTTTCTTCCCATCAGGCTTGAGGATAACGGCCACCTTCATATTGTCGTATACCATCGTGCGAGGCACGCCATGCACGTCATGGAAGAAATTACGATGCGACTCCATGAAGGCGAGGTTGTCCTGATGGCGGAAAAGGTAGGCCCAGCGTCCCTCACTGTGGCACAAAGCAAACACGGCCATCGTAAACGTAACGGACTTGCCGTTTATGCGGAGCTTGACCTCTCCCCAATCAAACTCGCACTCTTCTCCCGGCTCATAATACTGCTTGACAAAAACATCCTTAGGCTTCTTTGACTTCTCTGCCTTGCGCTGCTGGATGTACTTGCAGACACTCGAATAGCTGATAGTGAATCCTTTCTCTATCAGCGCGCGATGGATGTCCTGTTTTTTCAGACACTGTTTGCGCATACCAGTCATCCTGCGCTTCGCATTTTCGCTGAGCCAGTACTCAATCTCTGCGCACACGGGCTCCGTCAGACGACTACGCTCAATCTTACGAGGTGGATACTTAGGCTCACTGGCCAAGCACATGTTAATACCTTCTTCAGGATCTGCCTGCGCCAGAGTCTCATACTCCGTGATGTAGCGCTTGACAGTCTTCCTGCTAACACCAACTCTGCGGGCTATCTCCCGCTGACTCAAACCATCAATGCGATGGTAATGGAGGATTTGTTCTTTCTTGTCCATGTCTACCATGTTTTAACTAATTATACAATTACAGCGCTCTTCTGAGCAACCATATATATAACGTAAAACTCTGGTCTACGTGGTACCCTTTTCGATTATTATGGTGGTATACTTTTCAATTACTATTTACA
>JAGCCO010000145.1 GCA_017651645.1 Bacteroidales bacterium | reverse complement strand
GCCGACGACCGGCAGCGTAAGGGTGTCTTCCTCGTCGATGATGTCCACCGGGCAGAAGGTCCAGCCATTGACCTGGATGGTTTTTCGGTGGGCCTCCGTGGTGTAGCGGTCGCCCTCGTAGTAGGTGTTCGTCTCGATGATCGTCGCTTCCGGCAAGTCCTTCTCGATCAGGGCTTTCACCCATTCGCGAGGGATGATGTTCGGGCCGTTCTGCTCGCCGGTGTGGAGCTTGACGCCCACGCGGCCCTCGATGTCGCCGCTCACTTTCTCATACGCGGCGATGAGTCCCTCGGGCGAGAGATTACGGGTGAAATAGACCACGGCTTCCTCGCCATCCCGCTGGTCGTACGGGACATACTTGTTTCCATCCTTGACGGCGGAGTTGTTGGTCGTGCACATGGAGAGCAGCAGAAAAGCGGTAAAAATGGAAAGTCCTTTCATGGGGTCGGCGTACTAAAAGAATTTGGCAATTTCGTCCAACGGCCGGTGGACTGGCGTGGAGGGATCCTGGGCACGGTAACCGAGCGCGATGACCGCAAGGACGGTCTCGTTCTCCGGAATGTCGAACAGGGCGCGGAGGGCGTCGGCATCGCGCATGCCCATGATTAGGGTGTCAAAGCCCATGGCCCGCGCCTTCAGGACCAGGTAAGCATTGCTGAGGCCGTTGTCATAGGCGCCCCAGAAGTCGCCGGTGGCGTCGGTGGGAGTGCCCCGGAAGAAACCGGACTTGCCCCTTTCGAAGGTGGAGACGATGAAGACGGGGGCATTGATCACGCGCTCCTTGTTGCCGCCGATGAGTTCGAGTACGGCTTCACGCTTTTCTGCGCCGATGGCGACATAATACTTGCTGGGCTGCTGGTTGGCCCAGGACGGGGCATTCTGCGTGGCGGTGAGCAGTTCCCGGACTTCGGCCTCCGAGATGGTCTTTCCTGCCTCGTAGGCGCGGATGCTCCGCCGGGTGGCGAAGACTTCGTCCAGGGTGGGGGAAGAAGCCGGAGTCTGGTTTCCGGCGCAGCCGGCCAGCAGGAGCACGGCGAGGGTCGTAGTCAAGAGTCTTTTCATGGTCGTTCTATTCTAATAGCCTGCAAGTTACACATTTTCTTCCGACCCGCAAAACGCCGCCCGCCAAAAAAGAATACCGCCGCGTGTTTCCCAACAAGCGGCGGTCGCAATTCTAACCTAAAACTCCACTTTTTTTCGTATCTTTCTTTTTATCAGCAAGATAGGTTTTATGGGTAGGGGTGTTCGCGAAACATTTGCGAAACATGGCCCATTTTCGCGAAAAGTTGAGCTTGGAAATTCCGAAGGAAAGTGACCCCCTTCTTCTCTTACGAACGTGACCCCCTCTTCCGATTGAAAGTGATCCCCTGGTCTTGAAAGCGGAACCATCAATAGAATGCAGGCTGGTGCGGTTTTTAGTCCCAACAGCCTGCATTTCGGATTCAGATGAAAGGAAAGGTTAACGGGGGTCAGCTATGTGCGGAAAGAGGGGACCACTTTCGATGGGATTTTCCAATAACCGTTTGAATATGTGATGACAGTCACTCTATTTGGGGTGGCTGTCATTTTATTTGTTATTTTGCCGTAATTTTTTTACGGAAATCAAAAATAATCACTATATTTGTGGCAGAATACTAACGAATCGCACCATGCTTGCAAAGTTTTCCGTAAAAAATTTCCGAGGGTTTACCGATAAGATTGAGTTGGACCTCACCAGGCACAACAACTACAATTACAACCTGTACGCCATTAAGGATGATATCATCAAAAACGGTATTATCTACGGCCCTAATGGCTCCGGTAAGACCAATTTCAGTCTTGCGATTTTTGACATTGTGAACCACCTTTCCCAGAAATGGAAGAAGGCGGATTACTATGCCAATTTTACCTATGCAGGTGACCCTTACCTGAAGGTTGAGTTTGAATATACTTTCGTGTTTGACGGACAAAAGGTGGAATACAGCTATTCCAAGAACTACCAGGGAATCATTGCTGCAGAAGCATTGACGGTGGAAGGGAAGCAGGTTTTTAAGCGGGCGGAGGGGAAACTGGAAATAGACACGGCTTCTTTCCCGATGGAGAAGACAATCCAGAAGAATTTGGCTGACAATGCCAATCATGTTCCTATCGTCAATTTCCTCTTGATGTCCTTCCCGTTGGCTCGCGATCATTTTCTATTGAAGATGCAAGAGTTCGTGAATGGGATGTTATGGTTTCGCAGTCTAGATGTACGAGAGTTTATTGGCTTGGAGACAGGTGTTACTATTCTAGAGGAGTACATAATTAGGAATAAACTGATTGACGATTTTCGTCGTTTCCTGCTGAATGTGAGCGGTCAGGATTTCGATTTTGCGACTCCACGAGCAGGGGAGAAGGTCTTGTTCTGCCTAATTGACAAAAAGCGTATTCCGTTTATGGCGATTAACTCTACCGGAACCAAGGCTCTGGAGCTTCTTTATTTCTGGATGAAGCAGATGGGGAGAGCTTCTTTCGTTTTTATTGACGAATTTGATGCATTCTATCATTTCAAACTCTCTTTTGAAGTCTGTAAAATCCTGTTCAATAAGGATTGCCAAGTCTTTACTTCTTCTCACAACACCTATCTGATGACCAATGATCTATTGAGGCCGGACTGCAACTTTATCCTCAATGAGAATAAGATCAAGCCGCTGGTGGACTGCACAGAGAAGGAGCTAAGGTTTGGTCACAATATAGAGAAAATGTTCAGGGCTAACGCATTCAAGGTATGATATTGTTCGTTTTTGAAGGAGAAGAAAGGGAACCGAGGATATTCAAGACGCTGGAGCGCTTGTTCTTTGGTGAGGGGGAACGTATTGTCCGCTCCTTCGGAAACAACATATATGAACTCTATAGGCAACTCAAGGAACTGGATGGAGATGGTGATATCGTGTCGGTGCTGCGTGAGAACAAAGCTCACGAGCAGGATTCTCCGTTCCCGGAGGGTGTCCGGTCATCGGATTTTTCTGAAATCTACTTGTTCTTTGACTATGAATTCCAGAATTCCAACCTGACACTTGAGGAGATGAACGGTAGGCTGAAGGAAATGCTGGCACTATTTGACGATGAAACCAACAATGGCAAGCTGTATGTGAGTTATCCGATGGTGGAGTCGTTGTGCTATACCAAGGAGTTGCCGGATGAGCATTTCTTTGAGTATGCCATTAAGCGCTGCGATTGCGTTGAGCACTCGTTTAAAGATCTGGCGGCGGCCTTCTCTTTTTATGGGAGTTTTGATTTCATCGAGTTGCCGAACCAGGGACATCATAAGGCCAGCAAGCGAGAGATTGCGCGTGTTAGGAACAATTGGATTCATCTGGTGAACCAGCATAGCGCTAAGGCAAACTATCTTTGCTCTGGCCACTGCTGCCAGCCGAAGGATAAGGAGGCTGTGTCTCAGCAGAAGATATTTGTGGCGCAGCTGAGTAAATTTCTGGCGGTAGAAGATTCTGTGGCGATCTTGAACGCTTTCCCGCTGTTTTTGTTTGAGTATTTCAAGGAGTTGAAGTGATATACGTTAATTAAACTATGGCAATAGAAAAACCTTACTATCGGATCTATCGACCTGGATTGCACCGAAACTTCAACAATCCATCAGATGGCTATGAACGTGATGCTCTTTTTCTTCCAGAAGCAGAAAGAAAGTCAATGATAATGTCTGCGCGCCTAATTATCGATGATTTTGAGCATCTATTTGAGTATATTGAGCCACACTCTAGTAATGAAAACGTTTTTTCACACCGAATCTATGAATTGCTGTTAAGGACGTGTACGGAAGTTGAGTCGTGCTGCAAAGGAATTCTTTTGGCAAATGGTGCCGCAGCTGGAAGTATGAGTGATTATAAGAAGTTGGAACAGTCTTCTCATCTCTCTGGCTATACCGTTCATTATTCAAATTGGCTTCCAACTAAGTATATGACTCGACCTTTCGCCAACTGGGCTATAGGCGGAAAGTTGCCTTGGTATGAAGCTTATAACAACGTCAAACACAACAGGTGGAAGAATTTTTCATCAGCAAGCCTTAAGAATTTACTTGACGCAATTAGTGGTTTGCTATGTGTCATCCATTCGCAAATTGGAGACTCTGTTCAGGAAGTATTTGAAAGCAACATATATTGTACTTCACTTGACCCTGAAGTTACGATTCGTTCTTTTACAATCATTCCTTCACCGATACCTGATGAAGAGAAATATGAATTTGAGTGGAATGATTTGAAAGATTCCTACAATCGCTTCCAGATGTTTCCTTTTAATTGTAGATAGGGAGATTAAAGTATACTATTACATTTTAGATGGACAGTTTTTCAAAGTTTTCTGATAGGTACGGGTACACAACACCGAGTTCTGTTTTGAGGAGAGAAGAACTTGATGAGGATGATATTAATGGTCTGTGTACTTGCTATGATATTTTGGCGGAGAAGTTACATCAATTTGATGTTTTCTCTCTTCAAACACATACTAGTTCGTATGCTTTGATGGAGGAAGCCATTTGGTGTGTTTTTCTGAAGAAAAGGAAAAAGGATTTCGGGAGCAATAATAGACATAAAGTCGTTGCTACAGAATACATAGAGAGTTCTTCCAATGAGTGGTATGAGGTATTCAATTTGATTGAGTTTACTCTTTATTATTTGAGAAACACGAATCTTCATAACGCTAATTATCAAAAGATTGTAGATTCTTTCTCGGATTTGCTGAACAAGACTTTTCTCAGACAGGATCTTGCATATCGTATTGTAAACAATCAGATTGTTGAGATTACGGATGAACGAGAAATAGCAACTATTGAGCAGGCATTAACTGTATCTGGTAGTGTTAGAGAACACTTAGCTGGAGCGTTGACTCATTTATCAAACAGGCCGGTTCCAGACTATCGTAATTCGATTAAAGAATCTATATCGGCGGTCGAAGCGATTTGCAGAAGCATTACAGGAAAATCCTCGTTTAAAGAGGCCTTGAATAGTTTGGAGAAGAAAGGTATAGTGATATCCAATATGTTGAAGCAATCATTTATAATGTTATATGGATATACAAATGACAAGACAACGGGTATTAGACACGCATTGATGGACACGACTGAGACTCCCGGTTTTGATGAAGCTAAGTTTATGCTCGTGTCTTGCAGCGCATTCATCAATTATATTGAAGGGAAGAAACAATAGTATCGTTTTTGAAAAACGAGAAAGGAGTATTTATAAGCTTGTAATCAAAGATTACGATAAAGAATGAAGTACAGCATATCCCCCAATAACATCCATCTCATCTCCTCCTTTGAAATCAAGAAAGCGGATTTCGAGCGGGAGTTGACGGCGCTGCGGGAAGAGCATCCCGACTGCCTGGTCTGGAACCGGTCCATCGGATCGCTCAAGTTGGAATGGGCCGCGCACAACGCTTTTCATGCCCTCGGCATCCTCCGGCCAAATACGGGAGACACGGATTTGAATTGGCCGCAGAAGTGGTTTATCCGGCTGGGATATGCGGTGGCTGTGACGCTTGCGTGGCCGTTTATTAAATGATACCCTGAGAGTCATGGACTTTATCGATGTAATCCAAAACCGCTACTCCTGCCGGGCATTTGCGCCGCAGGCCATCGAGCAGGAGAAGATCGACCGCATCCTCGAAGCCGGCCGCATTGCCCCGACGGCCGTCAACAAGCAGCCCGTCCATGTATGGGCCATCACCAATCCCGATACCTTAGAGGCCATCAAAGGTCTGACCCGCTCCAACTACGGCGCCCCGCTGATCCTCGCCGTCGGCTGCCGCCCCACGGATGCTTGGGTGCGCCGCTACGACAACAAGAACGGCGCTGAGGTCGATGCCTCCATTGTTGCCACATATCTTATGCTGGCGGCAGAGAATGAGGGTTTGGCAACGCTTTGGGTTGGGTCATTTGATCCCGTCCTTTTGAAGGAAATCCTTCCCGGGGCGGAGGGGTACGAGTTGGTTGCGATGATTAATGTTGGGTATCCTTCTCCGGAGAGCCAGCCCTCGGCGATGCATGGGGTTAGGAAGGAGTTGGGGGAGTTGGTGACGAGGATGGATTAGTCGCTGAATGCTTCAATTCTTTTGAACAGCCACCTGCCAGGGTGGCTGTTCTTGTCTTTGTATATCTCCCACCTTTTCATTATCTTTGAATTCATAAGACCACACCCCTATGAATCACACTTCTGAAGCCTCTCTTCTGGAGTATCAATCTCCGGCAATTCGAATCATTCCCCTCATCTCCGAAAACGCCATCTGCGACAGCACAATCCCTGGTGGTAACGAGGATATCGGTTATGAAGATTGGGACTAACGATGGAGGAACGAATCATGAAGAAGAGCTTATTCCTTGTTGCCGCCCTAGTAGTTTTGGCGGCTTGTGCACGGAACCAAGAGATTGACATTCCCAATGCCAATCTAACCCTTATCGCCACGACCGAGGCCCCGGCAGACACCAAGACAATCGTGGAAGGCGGAATCCATGTCTATTGGGAACCGGGCGATGAAATCTCGGTGTTCAACGGTGAGAAAAGCGCAAAGTTCGTGTCCGAACTCACCGCGTCATCAGCGACTGCGACATTCAAGGGGACATTCGGCGATGATACGTGGCCAGAGGATATTGAGCTGTGGGCAGTCTATCCGTTTTCAGAGGATGCGGTGTTTGATGGTGAGACGATCACAACCACTCTCCCGTCTGAACAAGTGGCTAGGGCTGGGTCTTTCGGCAAAGACATGAACCTTGCCGTTGCCAACAGCTTCGGTACGACGCTCCAATTCTACAACGTGGGCGGTGGTATTCGGTTCTCTGTCACGGAAGAGGGTATCAAGAAGGTCATGTTCGAAGGCCTTAACGGTGAGATCATTTCGGGAAAGGTCAAGATTGGCCTTGACGAGAATGGTCTTCCGAAGGTCCAGGAAGTGACGTCTGGCAGTCAATTTATCACGCTTCTTCCTCCGGAAGGATCTAAGACATTTGAGAAGGATACGTGGTACTATATCGTGGCGATCCCCGGGGCGCTGGAGAAGGGTTACAAGTTGAGGTTCTATAAGGACGATGACTATGCCAGGAAGGTGTCTGAGACGGCAGTGCAGATTAAGCGAAGCATCTACGGAAACATTGAGAAGGCCGATGAGGGGATTGAGTATGCGCCGCAGACGACGCATTTTCCGGAGACAAAGGAGGAATGGAAAGAATCTTTGCAATTGACACAATCAATCGGAACGGTTGCCCTTCAGGTCCTTGATTCTTTACGAACATCTGACTCCTCAAATAAGGAGGCAATTGAAAATGAAGTAAGGCGAATAGAAGGTGTTGACACGGTAATATTTGATTATGAGGAAAGAGTTGTCTCCATTATGCAAAAAGACAGTTTATGGGTAAACTATTTCTTGGATTTTCCTTCTGATCACTTAACTGATACCCCCGCATCTTCAAATAGCGTTATTGTTAATAGGATTTCATCTTCAAATAGCCTTTCTCCCAATCGTTCATCTCAGAGGAGAACTGCTATCTCCGGTGATAATATGATTCTTAATCAAAAAAGAAATGCTTTGTTTCTTATTCCTCCATTTGATTACTCGAATTGGTTTTATTGGAGTTATTTGAATGACGTTAAGAACAATTTGATACACGCCGGTTTCGACCCATCAAATATAGTAGTGAAGACAAGATTCGGCTATGAGAACGAAGATGGCACGGGTATTCGTCACTTTATGGGCGAGTGGTTATCTGATTATGATTTTGTCTTCATCCGTACGCATGGCGGCACTGGTTATAGGGCAAAGAAACCAAAGGGTAAGAGAGTTTATAAACAAACGATTCTATTCTCCTCCACTTCATATGATGAGGATTTCGTTGAAACGCTTGTGGATTCAGGTGCGTTTCAATGGGAAGATATTGCTGTTTCAGCTGTAGATGAAAACAACGACAATAAAGCCGAGTATTATCTATGTATGACAACCTCATTCCTGGATAATGCTCACTTTGATAACGCTTGCGTTATGATTACAGCCTGCAACTCTGCCCGCTATTTGAGTAATGATAATGGGGAATCAATGATACAATCCTTTATTAATAAAGGGGCGGGTGTTGTTTCTGGCTATAGAAATATTACCATGAATTTGATAGATACACCTCTTTCTGCAAACATGGTATTACTGATGAGCCATGGATTATCATTTCAAGACGCTATTAAATATTTAAAGAACTTAGAGTGCGTTAATAACTACTCGAGGATTAGATACTCCTGGTGGGAGAAGAATTATAAGAAAGAGAACTATACGAAAGATGACCTGGGATGGATAAAGACTTCTCTTTATGCCAGTAATTATTACTATAAAACAAAAGCGGGGGATGAGCACCCCTATTTCCTTATCAATCCGTTTCCTTCGTTAGTCCAAACCAATGACATGTTTGAGCCAACGGATTGTCGCTTGTCTTGGGATTGTGATTTGGAACCTTTTCAATTGACGTGGCCTGATACTGACGATGGAATAGATTTTTTAGGCGAGACCACAATTGATTATCAAGTATTGTATGATGTATATGTGAATGAGTCTTTAGCTTTTTCAAACGTCCTTGACAAATCAGTTTCTTGGACTCCTACCGAAGGAGTATTTCGTTGGTATGTCGTCGCAAAGATTATGGAAGGCAATACCGAGATAGCATCTTATCAAAGCGAAAGTAGTAGTTTTGTTGTGTATTCTCGTCCACAGGCTAAAGATTTGGGCCTTTCCGTCAAATGGGCTTCTTTTAATCTTGGCGCCACGAAACAAGAAGAGAGAGGATATTACTATGCTTGGGGCGAAACCATTCCTTGTCCCGGACTAAAAACATCGTTCCATTGGACATCGTACATTTGGAATAAAGGTTCCGAGGTTCATCTTACCAAGTATAATTCTTCAAGTAGCTATGGCGTTGTCGACGGCAAGATGGAGTTGGATCCAGAAGATGATGTGGTGCATATGGCATTTGGAGACAAGTGGCGAATACCGACAAAGTCTGAGTGCCAAGATTTGATTGACAAGTGTTCATGGGAGTGGACAACACTAAATGGTGTTAATGGCTATACTGTAACTGGTACGAATGGGCAGAGTATTTTCCTGCCGGTTGCGGGTTATATGAACGAAACCATATTATGGGGCGAGAATGACCGAGGAAGATATTGGTCTTCCGAGATTGACATGGGTTCACCTTATTCTGCGGGCTCAATTAGTTTCAGTTCAAGTGGTGTGAATTATCTCTTGAGTAACCGTTATGAAGGTCATTCCATCCGTCCCGTATATGGAGATAAGAAGACAACTCCAGGTGGCGATATCGAGGGCACAGAAAGAGATCCGTGGAACTAACTGAGAGGAGGTAAGATAATGAAAACAAAATGGATGATTATTCCGGCCCTTGCTCTCACGCTTGGATGTGTCCGTGAAATGGATAATAATGCCTCTATCATTGATGGTGAGTTTACTCTCTATGCTACTTCTGGCGAGAATGAGACGAAGACGGTCTTGCAAAAGGATGGCAGTATTTACTGGAGCCCGGCCGATTGTATCAACGTGTTCTATGGGGATAAAGCCGGAGTATTCACATCGACTAATACCGAGCCCGCGGCTTCCGCCGAGTTCACGGGGTCTTTGGGCACTTTTGTTTTGGATGGAGAAACAGAATTCATCGCTTCTTATCCTTACACTGATGGGGCGGTGCTTTCCGGTAATACACTGAATCTCGTCCTGTCTTCAGAACAGAATGCCGTTGAAGAGACATTTGCCGACGAACTCTTCATTAGTGTCGCCAAGTCCAAGGATTACAATCTTCATTTCTTTAATGTGTGTGGAGGTGTATCATTCTCATTGGCAAGAGATGACATCAAGAAAGTTGTATTTAAGGGGAACAACGGAGAATCCCTTGCCGGACATTTCTCTGTAGGTTTTGCATCAGATGATATCCCTTTCATATCCTTTATCAACGACTGGGAACCTTCTGTATCTCTTACGGCTCCCGAGAATAGCACATTCAAGTCGGGGGTATTCTACTACATTGTGCTTATCCCTCAGGTGTTGAGTAAAGGATACACGTTGGAACTCTATACAGATGAATTGGTCGAAACGATATCGTCCGATTCATCGGTTTCTATTTTTCGGTCCAGATGGGGAGTACTTAACAATATTGGGACTATACCACCTTCTGTTCCTAACGCCATTGATCTCGGCCTTCCATCCGGGACCCTGTGGGCCTCGTTTAATCTCGGCGCTTCAGATCCATTAGAGTTTGGTGATTATTATGCCTGGGGTGAGTTGGAAACCAAGGATTATTATAATACAAGCACATATAAATGGTATGATAGCTCTTTGGGCGTTTTTACCAAATACAATTCGACAGATAATAAGTGGCTCCTTGATCTTGAAGATGACGTTGCTCATGTAAAACTTGGTGAGAAATGGAGGATCCCGACGAAAGATGAAGTGGACGAATTGGTAGAGAACTGTGAATGGGTTTGGGATTCTGATAATCGTGGTTATTGGATAACAAGCAAGATAAACGGCAGCTGTATTTTCTTGCCCGGTGCTGGCGGTAAAACCGGTCCGGTAAGTGGTTTTAATCTTTATTCACCTCAGTATATAACAGCTTCCTTTTACACTGAGCATCCAGGTTTTGACGAATACATCTATATTATCGACAAAACCGCCCGCGGTTATTATTGCCGTGAGCTGGGATTTACTATCCGTCCTGTTTATGGCGATTATGCCACTCCTGTAGAATCCGTTTTCATAGACAAAGCGAAATTGGAGTTATCAGTTGGTGATTCGACTCTCCTTATACCCACCGTTCTTCCGGAAAACGCTGCCAATAAGGAAGTATTATGGTCCAGTAGCAATGACGCTGTAGCCACTGTTTCGTCAACGGGTGTCGTTACTGGTATCTCTGCGGGCACGACTATTATTACGGTTACCACTTCGGACCGGAGACTGACTTCAACATGCGAAGTGACGGTCTTACAGCACTATACAACCCCTGAAATCATCGACTTGGGCCTCTCTGTAAAGTGGGCATCCTTTAATCTTGGTGCCTCACAGCCAGAAGAATATGGAGACTATTTTGCTTGGGGCGAAACCGATCCTTATTATAGTAGTTTGAACCCATTAACTTGGATACCAGGCAAGGAAACGGGATATACTTGGTCATCTTACAAATGGTGTATGGGGACAGACCACACATTAACCAAGTATTGCCATGCTTCTGGATACGGTTTTGATTCCTTTACAGACAATAATACTTTCCTTGAACCTGAAGATGACGCTGCACAAGTCCATCTTGGTAGTAAATGGAGAATGCCATCCAGGGGGGAATTGGAGGAATTGATAAACCAATGTACATGGGAGAATAGTACTGAAAACGGGGTGGCTGGTCAGAAGGTTACTGGCCCCAATGGGAATAGCATCTTCATTCCGTATGCTGGTTGTTTTTCGGATGATTACTATATGAGCAATAGTACCAGAGGATACTACTGGACCTCGAGCCTTAGTACTGGCGAATCTAACCGGGCATATAGGGTATATATGATATCGTCCAATATACGGAGTTACCCCGATGAACGCTGCAGGGGGTATTCCATACGCCCCGTCTATGGTGATCCGATAACAATTATACCTAAAGCTATTGATCTTGGCCTTTCTGTCAAGTGGGCGTCATCGAATCTTGGTGCGGTTAGCCCAGAAGAATATGGAGATTATTTCGCTTGGGGTGAAACCAAGTATAAGGAAAAGTATGATTGGTCGACGTACAAATGGAGTATGGGAACAAATCAAACGTTAACGAAGTATTGCTCGGCGTCGTATTACGGAAACGATGGTTTTACGGATGACAAAACGATTCTGGATCTCGAGGATGATGCGGCCCATGCCATACTTGGGGGAACATGGAGGACGCCAACTTATGAGGAACTGGATGAATTGCTAAATCAATGTACTTGGGAATGGACAGACGATTATAAAGGAACAGGAATCAAAGGAAGAATAGTCACCAGTCACGTCCCTGGATACGAAGGAATCAGTATTTTCCTTCCTGCTGCTGGCGATAGATATGGGACGGGTTCTCAAGATTTCTCAGGTAGCAATGGAGATTATTGGTCTTCGTCCTTATACACTGGCTATGTGCCTTATTCGTTTGGACTCCGATTCAGTGATTATGACTTTAAGAGAACTGGCCTTGATCGCAGTCGTGGTTATTCTATACGTCCAGTATGTAATAAATAGAAAAGAACGACGACAATGGCGAGTAAGCGAGCGTCAAGGGACTGTTCATGGTACTGCAGGCAAGGCCTCACTCTTCCTCCATCCCCATCCCCTTCAACCTCTTCCTACTATACACCTTCTTCGACTGATGCTTCAGCGTGCGGAGCGAGACGGGTTTGCCGTGATTGGCAATCTCTTCCAGGCGGGCCGCGCGGCGGTTCGCCAACATGAAATCGCTCTCGGTGATCCGGAGTTTCTTGGGTGCTTTCTTCTTGCGGCCCATGCTATCGGATATATCGGTCCCGGTCTTCGGGGGTTATCTTGCGGATGAAGCGGCAGGGGTTGCCAGCGGCCAGGACACCTTCGGGGATATTGTCGATAACGACCGACCCGCCGCCGATGACCGAGCCCGAGCCGATGGACACACCCGGCATCACGCACACCATCCCCCCGATCCACACATCGTCGCCGATGGTGATGGGCAGCGAGTACTCCAGTTCTGTCGACGCAACCCCTTGTCCAGTGGATGCCCGGCGGTATAAAACCCACACTGCGGCGCCACGAACACATTGCTCCCGAACGTCACCTTCGCCTCGTCCAGGATGACGCAATAGGCGTTGATGAACACATTGTCGCCCATCTCGATGTTCGACCCATAATCACAAAAGAACGGCGGATTGATGACCAAATTCTCCCCAGCCTTGCCGATGAGTTTCCCAAGGAGCGCCTTCCGTCCCTCGAAATCGGTAATCTTGAGCGCATTGTACTCCTGGCACATCTCCTGCGCCTGGTAAAGCTCGTTCAGTAGCTCCCCGCTCGAGGCGTCATACAACCGCCCAGACATCATTTCGTCGCGAATAGACATGTTGCAAAGATGGGGAGAAAATGGGAGATTGGCAAGGGTTGGCGCTCGCTCCCCATACAAACAATCAAGGGCTCCAACTGGAGCCCTTGATGATTAGTTAGAATTCCTTGAATGCCGTCCAACTATTATTAGCCTCCGCCGCATCCTCATATGCGTCAGGTAGATTCGCAAAGAGATTGAAACCGGTTTTGGCTTCGATATCGTTCACGCTCGTAGCAAACGACGTATACTGTTCGGCCGATTCGTATTCTCGGTGATCAAACCAGAATCCTATCGTAGATGCACCGATAACGTTACCAGAGGAATTGGTCTTTACTTTCATCAGGACCTTCCAATAGTAATTGGGAACTGGGATGGAAGATGGCTTGATATCGGCCATCTTGAAACTGCCGATATGGGCAAGGCATTCATCGACGAGGGCCTTGTCGATCCCGCAGGCCTTCGATCCCGCGATGGTCGCCCAGGTCTTCCGAGCTGAATAGAACGTGAATCCCGGCAGGCCATTGTCCTTGGCCCAAGCCTTCAGGGCGTCGTTCGTCCCCTTGGTGGCGTAGTTGGCGTTGTCGAAGCGCTTGCTCAGGTTCGGCCAGCGGTCGGAGGCTGCGCCGGCGGAGAGCCGGGTGCTGTAGGGGGCAAGGCATTCCGGGATCATCACCTTCATTTGGGCCTTGTCCGCCCGCCGGCGAGTGGTCTTTTTCCGTTTGTAATCCCACTGCTCATCGACAGGTCGTGCGGCATCGTACAGGTCGGCCATGTTCGCGCCCATCAGTCCCAGGGACAGCAGGAACAGGTCGATGGCGTTCCGTTCGGACTCTTTCTTCGGGGTCGCGGCAATCATCAGATGGACCGTTTTCAACGTCAGCGGTTCCTGTCCCTCGGAAGGGGAGGCTTTGATCTCGCCCTTTTCGAAAGGGGAGCGGGGAATCCGGATCAGGCCCAGGTCCTCGTCGTTGTAGCGCCGCTTGGCCGCATTGAAGATGTGGCCGAGTTTGGTGAAATAGGCCTTGGCCCCGGTGCCCTGGCGTTTCTTCTGCTTCGTCGCCACGGTCTTCTTGAGCTTCCTGTCGTAATGATACTTGGGCTCGTTGTCCAGGAAGTGCGCGAAATCTTCGAGGAAGGGGAGAGTGATGTCGTTGATGTCTAGCTTGTCCATGCGGATGTACCGCTTGAGGGCCGAGAGCGCGACTTCATACGTATGCTTGGTGGAATCAGTGATGGATGCTTTCCTCAGGTATTCTTTCGCGAACTCGAAGAAGTCCAGGCTCCAGTTCTCCGGTTCGAGTTTGGCCTTGATCCGTTCGGCCACGTAGTGCACGTCGCAGCGAGCCAGGTCGAAGAAGGAGATGTCCTCCAGGGCGTCGTACATCTCGTGGACGAGGTCTTCGGCTTTCCGCTTCAGGTTCCCTTTCAACTTGCAGTCCCGGGTCAGGTCCTGCGGATAGGCGACCAGGTTCGTCTTCATCCGGCAGTGCTTCCGGTTGTGGGTGATGCGGACCTCGACGGGAATCGTTCCGTCCTTTTTCTTGTGACTCTTGTTTACCTCGATCTGGATGGTGGCCATAGGAAATGTCGTTTTCGCGAAACATTCGCGAAACAAATATAAAAAATCCCGGATTTCGAAACAAATGGGTGAGGACGTCAATTATCCGAAATATGCCTCTCAGCGCACTCCAGGGCATAAAAGAATGTCGCCGCGTGCTTCCCAGCAAGCGGCGACCGCAATTCTAACCTAAAACTTAACCTATGAAAAAACTATTCGTCTATTTCTATTGCGAATACTGTGCCAAAGGTCAAGCCCTCAGGTAATTATTTCGATTTATTGCTCTGCCGGTGCTTGCGCTTCCGGCTCCGTCGGATTCGCGGCCTCCTCCTGGGCGCGCCGCTCCTCTTCCAGGGCCCGCTTGTTCATCTGCTCGTTCGGGCGGATACGCTGGATCACGACCGGACGTACCGGCCGGTCCAGGCGGTCGGTCTGGACGCGGGCGATCCGGTCGATGACGTTGAGTCCACCGACGGTCTCGCCGAAGACGGTATACTCCCCGTCCAGGTGCTTGCAGTTCGTGGAATCCTGGACCAGGTAGAACTGGGAACCGGACGATTCCCGCATCGGATTAGCCAGGTTGCCGCGGCGGGCGGCGGCCAGGGCGCCTTTCTTGTGCGTGAGCTCCGGCAGGATTTCCGCATCGATGGTGTAACCGGGGCCACCCTCGCCCCATTCCTCGACCCGCGAGGTGTCTCGGGTGTACGGGTCTCCGCCCTGGATCATGAACCTGTTGATGACCCGGTGGAACAGGAGGCCGTCGTAATAGTGCGTAATCGCCAGCCGGGTGAAGTTGTCCCGGTGCTTGGGCGTGTCCTTGTACAACTTGACGCGGATGGTACCCATGCTGGTGACGATATCGAAAATGGGCTCCTGGGGCAGCCGGTCCTTATAGTTGGCCACCGAAATGGTATCCGCCTTCGCGGTTTTGGGGCCGGCATTGGCGGCGGGCGCCTCCGGCGTTTCGGTTGCCAGGGAATCGGCCGGGTTCCCGTCGGCGCCATGCCCCCGCCGGCCGCCGCAGGCGACCGCCAGGAGAACGAGGAGGGCGAATGTGAGTGTGCGTTTCATATTACCAGCCGATCGGTTTTTCTTCCAGGTACTTCTTGAGCTCTTCCTCCGTGCGGGCGGGCTGTTCCTGACCGGGCAGGCCAATGATGCCGCGCACATGCTTCGCATAGGTGTATCCCATCACGTCCAGCATCTGGAAGGTGTGGTCGAGTGAAGCGTCGAAGCGATCGTAGTCCTTGCGGTCCGCATTGCACCACTGGACCTCGGAGAGGGCGCACATGCGCGGGAGCAGCATGTACTCCAGGAATTCGTTGGACGTGACGTATTCGGTCCACAGGTTCGCCTGCACGCCGAGGATGTGGTCTTCCGTGCCTGGGGCCATGCCGTCGTAGGGCTCGTAGGAATAGAGTTTCGGCACCGTGACGAGACCGCCGATGCAAAGCGGCTCCTTATCGCGTTCCTGGCTCTGGTAATAGTCGATATACATGTGGCTGTTCGGGGTCATCACCACGTCGAATCCGCGGCTGGCCGCCTCGATGCCACCCTGGGTGCCGCGCCACGACATGACCGTGGCCCCGGCTGCCAGGTCGCCTTCCAGGATCTCGTCCCAGCCGATGATCTTACGGCCGCGTTCGTTCAGGAACTGCTGGATGCGGGCAGTCACGTAGCACTGGAGCTCCTGTTCGGCGGAAATGTTGCCATGGGCCTTGAGTCCCAGCGACTTGATGCGCGCCTGGCACAACGGGCAGGTCTCCCAGCGCACCTTCGGGCACTCGTCGCCGCCGATATGGATGTACTCGGACGGGAAGATGTCCAGCATTTCGGTCAGGACGTCCTCCAGGAAGTTGAAGGTTTCCTCCTTGCCCACGCAAAGGACGTCTTCGGAGACGCCCCAGCGGGTCCAGACCTCATACGGGCCGCCGGTGCATCCCAGCTCCGGATAGGCGGCGAGGGCCGCGACCATGTGGCCGGGCAGGTCCATTTCCGGGATGACGGTGATGTTGCGCTCGGCGGCGTAGGCCACGATCTCGCGCATCTGGTCCTGGGTATAGAAACCGCCGTAGCGGATGCCGTCGTTGCTGTCGAAGTCCTTGCCGATGCAGGTGCCGCTGCGCCAGGCGCCTACCTCGGTGAGTTTCGGGTACTTCTTGATCTCCATGCGCCAACCCTGGTCCTCGGTCAGGTGCCAGTGGAGCCGATTCAGCTTGTAGGTGGCGGCGATGTCGATATAGCGCTTCGTCTCCTCGATGCTCCAGAAATGGCGGCAGGGATCCAGGTGGATGCCGCGGTAGTCGAAGCGGGGGGCGTCCAGGATGGTTACGCAGGGGAGGAGCCAGGCGGCCTTGGCCTTCTTGGCGCCGTAAACCTCCGCCGGAAGCATCTGCTTGAGCGTCTGGATGGCGTAGAAGAAGCCGCCGAAGGCCGATGCTTCCACGTTCACGCCGTCGGGCTTGACTTGGAGGAAGTATTCTTCGGCGCCCAGGTTCGGGTTCAGGCCGAAGTGGATTTCTCCGTTCTTTCCGTTCTTTCCGGCCTTTCCGGTGACGGTTTCCAGGGTTTGGACAAAGCCTTGGACAGCCTTTGCGGACGCATCGTCCAGGTTTTCGTCACAGGTGACCAGGGCACCGGCCACGTTGAAGGAACCCTCGGCGAGGGTCACGTCGTTGGGCATCGGGATCACGCTGAACGGCTGCGGCTGCTTGTTCTCGCGGCAAGCCACGGCGAGGGCGATGGTCAGGATGGTAAGAAGTGTTTTTTTCATATCAAGAGGTTCAAATCATACAAAGATAATCAATAAATCAACAGCCCGAGCACGGCGCCCCCCAGAATCACCAGGATGGGATTGACTTTTCCCCACATGGAGGCCGCGAAGGCCGCTGCCAGCAGGCACCAGCTTTTCCAGTCGGGGAAGTTCTCCGCGACGACGGTGAAAGTGGGCGCACCCTGGAACCAGGTGGTCTTCACGATGAGGATGACTGCGGCGGCACCGATCAGGCCCACCACCGTCGGCCGGAGCCAGCCCATCACACCCTCGAAAAGGACGCTGGACTTGAACTTCGTGTAGAACCGCACGATCAGCAGGACGAGGATGAAGGAGGGGATGATGAGGGCGAGGGTGGCGGTGGCCGATCCCAGGATGCCCATCAGGTGGCTGCCCGTGGCCTGGGAAAGGACGTCGTAGCCCACGTAGGTGGCGGAATTGATGCCGATAGGCCCTGGCGTCATCTGCGAGATGGCCACAATGTCGGTGAAGGTGCTCTCGGAGATCCAGCCGTGGGCCGTGACGACCTCGGCTTGGATGAGGGACAGCATCGCATAGCCTCCGCCGATGGTGAAGGCGCCGATCAGGAAGAAGGTCCCGAACAGTTCGAGCAGCAGCGTCAGCGTCTCCATTTCTCCTTAAAATAGGTCAGACTGAAAGACACGACGATCACGCACAGGAGGATATAGATGGGCGAGACGTTCAAGAAGGCTACGAGGACGAGGGCAGCGATGGCCAGAAGCCAGGCCCACCAGGACTTGCAGCATTTCTGGGCCATTTTCACCATGGGCACGGCGATCAGGGCGATGACCACCGGGCGGATGCCCTTGAAGGCCCTTTCCACCCAGGGATTGTCCTTGAACGCGGTGAACAGCATCGCGATGGCGAGTATGAACAGGAAGGATGGCGTGATAGACCCCAGCGTCGCAGCGATGCTGCCCTTGACCCCGCGCATGCGGTAGCCGGCGAAGATCGAGATGTTCACGGCCATTACGCCCGGGGCAGACTGGGACAGCGCCACGATGTCGGGGAGTTCCTCCTCGGAAATCCATCCCCGGCGCGACATCTCGGCCTGGATAATCGGAATCATGGCATACCCTCCGCCAATCGTGAACGCCCCGATCTTGGCGAACACGGCGAAAATCTGCCACAGGGAAACCTTGTCTTTTGCCATAGTGAGTACAAAGGTACGAATTTCCTCAAAAAAATTTTGGCAGTTCAAAAAAAGTTTCTACCTTTGCAGTCCCGTTTGACGAAAACGGGATTTTTTAACGAGATCATTGAAAATACTGAAAGACTAAAAGTACAAGCAAGTACCGAGAAATTGTAACAGATTTCACTTTAAACGAGCGTCAGTT
>JAGCCO010000144.1 GCA_017651645.1 Bacteroidales bacterium | reverse complement strand
TGCGTATTCCGGTGATACCCGTTCACCAATTCCGGTGATATCCGTTCACTCGGTTGGTAATCTTCAGTATCGGCGGCAAAGTTAATATTTTTTTCTTAAACTCTCACCTTTTAGCTCAAATCTTTTTGATTTATGCACGATTCTGTCAAGACATGCCTCTGCTATGAGCTCACTTTTAAACACATTGTACCAGTCCTTGATTGGTAGCTGGCTTGCCAGGATAAGAGCCTTTCGGTTGTACCTGTCATCGATAATCTGCTCAAAATCATGCTGTATCTGACCTTCGAGCCTGAGCATGCCAAAGTCATCGATAATGAGCAGGTCGTGGGCTGAGAGCTTACGGAAGAAATTGGTCTCCCTGCCTTCAAGATGCACGAGCTTCAGTTGCTCGATAAGCATGTTCATAGTGAAGTAGAGTGTCTTGACTCCCTGGCGACAAGCGTGTTCGCCAAAAGCACATGCCAGATAGGACTTGCCTGTTCCCGTAGGGCCGTTAATGATAATAGTACGCCCATCCCGGATGTAGCTGCCTGAGGCCACGTCTGCCACGTCTGTACTAGATATACCACGAGTAGTATCAGTCTCCAGTTCCTCCAATGTGGCCTTCAGGCGGAAGCCTGCATTCTTGATGAGCCTTGCGATACGGTTAGATGTTCGCATGTCGCGCTCATGCTGTAACATCAGCTGCATGCCGTCACGTAGTGAGATCTTGTCCAGCTGGTGCGTCTCTTCGAGCGATGTCCAGCATCCTGCCATTCCTGGCAGTTTCAGATCATGTAGGAATCTTACTGTTTCGTCTGTCATAACTTGATGGATTGATGTTGTGAATAAAGGGGATTACTTGAAATAGTCACTGCCACGCATGTTGACATGATCGGTAGGTACAGGTGCAAACAGGCATGGCTCGTCATCGGACTGCGTGATGTAGTTGTGCTTGAGGATGGCCTCAAACTTCTTATACGTAAACACTCTGTTGTCGAGACATTGACGGCACGTGAGGTCCACCAGTGATGACTCGTATTTCTTATAGGAAGAGAGAATCGCGCCACAGAGACGGTAGTACACTTCCTCAGGCTTGTTGGTACGCTGTGGATTGAAGATCTCTGAGATATATGCCTTGCACTCCTCAGACTTCTTACCTGCCCATGAAACATAGTATGCTGCAGAGCGCTCCATGATGGCCCTTGAGTTGGAGGCCATGTGTTCCGGCTCATAGGTGTGCCCGTAATCATGTTTGCGGGTATGAGTTGCCACCAGCTGGTTGTCAACGTAAATCTTCACCCATGAGCGTGTAAAAATAACCCTGGCCATACGGCCTATGTATATGTAAGGAGCACTATAGAAGTGGGTAACCTTGTCGTGGCGCAGCTCTACGAAGTTGTTACTGCCGACCTTCAGGTCTGCGTAGTAGCGCATTTCGAAGACCTCTTCCGGAAGTGGCTGCAGCAGAGGCTTCTCCATGGCATGGAAGCGCTCTTCGCGAGTATAGGGACGTTTTTGCATACGGGTTTGGTTGAGCAGTATATTCTGTTCCTCGACACCGGCATTCAGTTCCAGCAGTGAATGGAATTCACGTCCTCGCAGCTTGGCAGCAATACGGTTTCCTTACGGCATCCTCTACAAGAGCTTTCTGTGTAGGAGATGCAGGATCACAAGGCAGGACTGTAAAGTGGTAGTGATTGCCCATGTCACGCAAAGCCGTGTTCAGTTCTGGCTCATGCCTGTCGGGGGTGATGACGGCAGCCTTCAGGTTGTCAGGCACGACAATCGGAGGAACGCCTCCAAGATGTTCCAGACACATACGCAGGGCAAAGAGAAAATCTTCTGTACGTTGAGATGGTACACAGATGACATAGATGTAGTCACTGTAGGGCATACAGGCAACAAAGACCTCGACCTTCATGATCTCGCCTGTCTCAGTATCGATGTACGACAGCTTGTCGCCTGCAAAGTCTATCATCAGCTTCTCACCAGGCTTGTAGGTCTGGGCCAGCACTGTGGTGATATCCTTCTGGGCCACGAGATTCTGCTTCAGGTGGTCATAGAACTGTGACTTCCCATAGCCGTCAGGATGTGTATGACGGTATTCTTCCCACAGTAGCTGTCGTGTGACATGCAGTTTTCGGTTGGTCAGCTGTTCTCGGAAATAGGGCAGCAGACGGAG
>JAGCCO010000143.1 GCA_017651645.1 Bacteroidales bacterium | reverse complement strand
GCCATGTCCTTCACTTTTGCCACGCCGACTATTTCCTATGATAGCCTTGAGCTAATTATCGCTCTTTCCGCTGCATCGTTCCTTTTTATCTTGTTTACAAGCGGGAAGAAAGTGGTGAAAACCATCGGTGCTTTCGGCGTGGGATTCCTGTTATGGTTCGCTTGCACGAATTATCCGCCTGCCGGAGTATGTATTGTGATCCTTTTTATGATTGCATACTTCCTGGAGGTTGAGGATAAGAAATGGATTCATTTGCTGGCGGCCATTCTTGGGGGGGTGACTGCCATTGTCATCAGCCATTTCTTCATCCATGACATGAGAGTCTGGTTCTCCGAGATAAGCCGGGTGTTTGTTTCCACTTTCACCGAAGAATCCATGTCCAGCCACGATGCGGGGAGCCTGGTTTCAGTCATGCTGATGACAGTAGCCAAAGCCTTACTGGTGCTGATCCCAACAGTTGTCGTGTTTACTTTGATATATAAAAAAATCAATGTGAGTGACAAGATCCAGTGGATTGTCGTGTTGCTTTTATGTGCTGCCTTGCTCGTCGTCAGACAGATTTATGAACTCCGGGGGATACTGTTCTTGATTCCGGTCGCGCTTGTTTTGGCAAAAGTCCTTGCGCAACCCGGATTCAGCATGAAAGAGTTCCTGCTCTCCAAGGAGGCCTTCTTGAATTTGATTCTACTTGCTTTCCCGTTTGCCGGAGTATTCGGGACCAACCAACCGATTCTGAATAAGGCCATCATTTTCGTCCCGTTTTGGATGCTCGCTTTTTTCTGTTTGTCAACGTTGTTGAAGAATGAAACGAACGACCGGTTGCTTCTGTTGTTAGTTGTGCTACTGCTGGCAGGATATGTTTGGATGGGCAATTTCCAACGTTACCATTATTACTACACTCCTCGTACTTCTAACTATGAAATAGTGGGGACATCCCGCCCTCAAGAGGTCTTGGTCAGTCAGTATCAGCAGGAGTATTATCGGGACTTGCTGGATACGTTGAAAGCGTCCGGGTGCAAACCTGGCGACAAGTACATGGCTTTTGGTGAAAATCAGATGGCTGTTTATCTGGCAGGCGGCTATATCGATGGCCGGCTTCCTTATCATTGGTGGCAATATCGGGTGTTCGAAAAGGAAGCACCTCAAGCTTTTGTCTTTTTCAAGAACGAAGAGGATGGAGTGTTAGCCCATTTCCGGGATGTGGGATGGGGATTCCCCGAGGAGTATGAAAGGAAGGAGATGCGACAGATGTCTCAGAATATGGGAAATGAGTTCCGAACGGTGATTTATATCAAACACCATTCATTGAACAAATGAAGAGACTTGCTATCATAGGAGCCTCTTATCTGCAGTTGCCATTGGTCAAAAAGGCCAAGGAAATGGGGGTTTATACCTTGTGCTTCGCTTGGGAAGAAGGTGCGGTCTGTAAAGGAGTTGCGGATGAGTTTTACCCGATTTCCATCGTGGAAAAAGAACGGATTCTTCAAGTCTGCCGAGAGAAGCAAATCGACGGGATTTGTACTATCGCATCTGATGTGGCTGCTCCCACGGTGGCATTTGTCGCAGAGCATTTGGGATTGGTAGGTAATTCCTATGAAGTGGCGTTGCGTTCCAGTAATAAGTATCAAATGCGGAATGCGTTTGTGATGGCAGGTGTACCTTGTCCGAAGTATCAAGTTGTAACAACTACGGATGAGGTTCATGGGGAACTTGACTCCCCATTGATCGTTAAACCTACGGATCGATCAGGGAGTCTTGGTATCACAAAAGTTACCCGGCAAGAAGGACTTGTGCCTGCCGTTGACAATGCACTCGGTTGTTCTTTCAAGCACGAAGCTATCCTTGAGGAGTTTATAGAAGGTAGAGAGATCAGCGTGGAATTCATTTCCTATCAGGGGAAACACTACCCTCTTCAGATAACGGATAAAGTAACCACAGGAGCTCCCCATTTTGTAGAATTGGAACATCATCAACCAGCAGATTTGAACCGGGAGCAGGTTCATGCGATTTATGAATTGACAGAAAGAGCATTGAATGCTTTGGGTGTTACCAATGGAGCATCCCATTCCGAGTACAAGATTACCGCTGACGGGAAAGTGGTCGTGATGGAAATTGGCGCTCGTATGGGAGGAGATTTCATCGGAAGCGATTTGGTGTATCTCTCAACGGGATATGATTATTTGAAAGGAGTGATTGATGTCGCTTTGGGACGTTTTGAAAAACCCACGTTTGGGACGCCTCATTGTTCCGGTGTCTTTTTTTTGTGTGAGGAAACAAGGCGTCTTCGTGACTTGATCAAAAAAGGAGATGCTCCTCAGATCGTCCGTTCTGAGATAACAGATCATGTGTTGCATAGGGTGAAATGCAGTGCGGACAGAAGTGGATATATGATTTACCAGGGAGATAAAAGACTCGAATTATGAATAGACCCTTGTTATCTATAGTCTCACCAGTTTATAAAGCGGAGAAGATTGTTCCGGAACTGGTGCGTCGTATAACAGAAAGCGTGAGGACCATTACCAGTGATTATGAAATCGTTCTGGTGTGCGATGGCTCTCCGGATAACTCCTGGCTTGCCATCAAGGAAGTATGCGAGAGAGACAATAACGTGAAGGGAATTAATCTCAGTCGGAATTTTGGACAGCATTACGCGATCACTGCGGGAATGAGGTATTCAAAAGGAGAGTGGATTGTTTTGATGGACTGTGATTTACAGGATCCTCCGGAGGAGATTCCCAGATTGTACGCCAAAGCCCTCGAAGGGTATGATATTGTCCAGTCCCGTCGTATTCATCGTAAGGACGGCTTCTTCAAAAGACTTTCGTCCAAAGTTTTTCATGCTGTTTATGACTGGTTTAGTGGGATGAAGACGGACAGTACAATCAGTAATCTTGGCATTTATAGTAGGAAAGTTATCGACGCATTCAACGAGATGCAGGAAACCGCCCGTTCGTTTGGAACCCTTCTCTCGTATGTCGGCTTTCGAAAGACCACCATTGATGTCGAGCATTCCGAGCGATATGAAGGGAAGTCATCCTATTCTTTCCGCAAGTTGATGGGGCTGATGTTTGATGTAACCATCTCAAACAGCAACAAGCCTTTGCGCATCATTACGGAATTTGGTTTTTTCTTTTCTTTTTTGGCGTTTTTATTGGCGTTGTACAATGTGGTAGCCCATTGGGTCGGCATCGTAACGTTACAAGGTTTTACCACGACGGTTTTTTCCATCTGGTTCGTCGGCGGTGTCGTGATGATGGTTTTAGGTGTTCTGGGCCTTTACATCGGAAAGATATTCAATCAAGTAAAGCAGCGTCCATTGTATATTGTTTCCGAAGAAATCAATACAGGCAATGATGAGTGATAAAAAGCGAGTTGTGTTGTTCGGTGCTACTGGAACGGTAGGCGCTTATGCTGCTGTCGCGATTCAGCAAGCTGGTTTTGACGTAGTCGCAGTGGGTAGGAGAGAATGCGACAATGGTTTCTTCGCAGCGCATGGGATGAGGTACATCAGCATGGATATCGTTGATTTAGATGCGTTTGAAGCATTGCCACAACAAGATGTCCACGCCATCGTCCATCTGGCTGGTGCAATTCCCGCACGAATGAAAGGGTATCATCCGCAGGTCTATATCGACTCGATTATGTCGGGCACACTGAATGTGCTTGACTACTGCATAAAGTCGTGTGCCGATCGAATCATTTTTGCTCAGTCGGTAGCAGATGTCTCTTACTTGTATGGAGACAATGCCCTTATTCCGGCAGATGCACAACAACGTTTCCCTTTGAATGACGACCATAGCATCTATTCCATTTGCAAGAATGCCGCAGTTTGTTTAATCGAACACTATTTTAGTAAGTATAATCTCAAGCGTTTCATACTTCGTTTCCCCAACATTTATGTCTATCATCCGAATCCTTTTTATTTCTATGATGGGGAGCGGAAATGGCAGTCTTATCGGTACCTGATCGAAAGAGCCAAGCGAGGACTACCTATCGAGATTTGGGGAAATCCGGATCTGCAACGCGATATCGTGTATGTGAAAGATTGTGCCCAAATAATAGTCAAAGCGTTGTCCGCATCCGTTGACGGGGGAATGTACAATGTCGGCACAGGAATAGGAACATCGATGCGAAGCCAAGTTGAAGGCATTGTGGATGTCTTTTCTCCGTCAGGTAATCTTTCGGAAATCATAGAGTCCCCTGACAAACCTGACACGGCCAGCTATATTATGGATATTTCAAAAACAGTTTCTGATTTAGGATACAAGCCGAGTTACGATTACATGTCTTATTTATATGACATGAAGAAAGAGATGGAGACGGAGCCTTTTAGTCAGTTATGGGGAAAGGGAAAGGATTACTTTTCGGGCTTTTAGGAGTGAATCTGATATATGCCTGTACATCTATCTTCACGAAGATGGCATCCGGACAGGTGTTTTTATCCTGGCCGTATATGCTATGGATTATTGGGGCGGTAACCGTGATGGGCTTATATGCCGTGTTCTGGCAACGCTTGTTAACCCGACTGCCTTTATCTACGGCCTATATGTTTAAAGGGACAAGTTTGATTTTTGTGCTAATCATTTCGGCTTTGGTGTTTGGAGAGTCTATCTCCCTCACGAATGTCATCGGCTCTGCCATTATTATTACCGGGATCATTTTATTCGCTAAAGCATGATCTACAAGCTTTTTGTAGTGCTCTCGGTTTTATGTGCCGCCGGGGCGCAGATGCTGCTCAAGCAGGGTGCGAACAAGAAATATCCTACGTTTTGGAAACAGTATTTAAACCCGTGGGTGATAGGAGGTTATGGCATAATGGGCGCATCCCTGCTCATGAACATCTTTTGTTTGGGCCATGGCGTTCAGGTTAAAGAAGTCAGTATTATTGAATCTTTGAGTTATTTGTTTGTCCCGTGCTTTTCATGGCTTTTTTTCAAAGAAGAGATAACTTGGCGCAAGGCAGGCGCCATTGCTGTGATTATGACGGGTGTCGTAGTGTTTTTCATTTGATAGTTCTCGATCATGCATATTCCCTTCAATCTCCCTCATCTTACCGGCAAGGAAGCCCATTATATGTATCAGGCCGTTTATAACGGCAAGTTGAGCGGCAACGGTGAGTTCACCAAGCGCTGCCAGCGGTTCTTTGAGGAGAAATATGGATTTAAAAAGTGTTTGCTGACGACGAGCTGCACGGACGCGCTTGAGATGGCTGCGATTCTCTGTGACATCCAGCCGGGAGACGAGGTCATAGTTCCCAGTTATACGTTTGTGTCATCCGCCTTGGCTTTCGTCCGCCAGGGGGCGAAGATTGTCTTTGCCGACAGTATGGAACGAAATCCTAACATCGACGCGGAGAAGATCGAAGCCTTGATAACGCCTCGGACGAAGGCCATTGTCCCCGTCCATTACGCCGGTGTCGCTTGCGACATGGACCGTATCATGGATATTGCGGAAAAGCACAATCTACTTGTGGTGGAAGATGCCGCCCAGGCAATCGATTCTTATTACAAGGGGAGACCCCTTGGCACCATCGGACACCTTTCGTGCTTTTCGTTCCACGAGACGAAGAACATCATTTCCGGTGAAGGCGGCATGCTGGGCATCAACGATGATCGTTTCATCCGCCGGGCCGAAATCATCTGGGAGAAGGGGACCAATCGGGCCGAGTTCTTCCGGGGCGAGGTAAACAAGTATGGTTGGTGCGACATCGGATCATCCTTCCTGCCGAGTGAGGTAGTGGCGGCATTCCTGTGGGCACAGCTGGAATCGATGGAAGAGATTCAGGCCAAGCGCAAAGCATTGTGGTGCAAGTACTATGAGTTGCTGAAGCCGTTGGCGGAGCAGGGGAGATTCCGTCTGCCCGACATCCCGGAATATGCGACGAATAATGCCCATATGTTTTATCTGGTCTACAATAGTCTGGAGGGACGTACCGCATTGATCAAGAAACTGAAAGAGAACGATATCCTTGCGGTGTTCCACTATCTGAGTTTGCATAGCAGCGAATACTACAAGGACAAGCATGATGGACGTCTTTTACCCGAATGTGACCGTTATGCGGATTGCCTGGTGCGATTGCCGATGTACTATGATTTGGCCGAGCGTGATGTGGAAAAGATTTGCGAAATGATTCAGTAAGCACAATAATGACGGTACCTGTCGTTTCAATACTGATGCCAGTCTACAAGACGGCGCCCTATCTTCGTGAAGCCTTGGACAGTATTCTGTCCCAGTCATTCGGGGATTACGAGTTGATTGTACTGAATGATTGTTCTCCTGATAATGCCGATGAGATTTTGGACACATATACCGATTCGAGGATAGTACGATACAAGGGCGAGAAGAATGTTGGTTTGTCCAATATACTGAATGTAGGTATTGGGATGGCACAAGGCAAGTACATCGCCCGTATGGACAGCGATGACCTGTCATATCCGGATAGACTGCGGATCCAGGTTGACTACCTGGAATCCCATCCGGATATTGATTTGGTATCTGTAGGTATGCAGCTTTTCGGAGCCAAGGAGGAGGTGTGGGTTCGGGAACAGAATCCAGATAAAGTGAAAATCAATGCTCTGTTTCACTCGCCGATACTTCACGCCTCCAGTGTATGGAGGAGAGCGAGTTTTGAGGAAAATGGTTTGCGTTTCCGTCAGGAGATGGTCCCTTCAGAAGATTACGATTTATGGACCAGAGCGCTGGAAAAGGGTTTGAGACTGGCAAATCTGCGTCAGGTGCTGTATAAATACAGGATTCATCCGGCGCAGGCTACTACACGGACCGATTTGACTGCGGAGAAAGACCGTATCGTCCAACAGAATTATCTTCAAGCCACTTTGCCCTCTTTATCCAAGAATAACAGAGAGGCGTTTCCCAAAAAGCTTTGGCCTGTTTTCTTTGCTAACCTTTTTTCAGGTTTTTTCAACAGGGTATTATTAGCCCAACGGCTTTATAAGATGGGGAAAAGGCCAGAATGAAATAGTAGATGCTCTTTTCCATTATCATACCGGTTTACAATGTTGACAAGTATATCCAGGCGTGCCTGGATAGTGTGCTTGGCCAGACTTTTTCAGACTGGGAGGCTATCTGTGTGAACGATGGCTCGACGGATGATTCTTTTGCCATTTTGAAGGAGAATGCGACTAAAGATGAAAGAATTAAGGTCGTTAATCAGTCGAACGCTGGCACGGCTGTTGCGCGTAATGCCGGGCTTCGTGAGGCTCTGGGAGATTACATCTTCTTCCTTGATAGTGATGATTGGTTAGAACCGGATTCTCTTCGGATTCTTGCAGACCGGTTAAATGGAGAAGACATTCTTTGTTTTAGTGGGAAGCGTTATTTTGAATCGACGGGGAATTATCATCCGGCAGATATTTTACCGGAGAAGGCCTACGAAAAAGGCACGGACTACTATAATGAGAATGCGTTGCTGCATCGAGATTTCGCCTTTGTTTGTGTCGTGTTGAGAGTATATAACAGGGGTTTTCTGATGCGGAACGGATTGTTCTTTGATGACGATATTTCTTTTGAAGACAATCTTTGGGTACCGATCATACTCTATTATGCTCGTGCCGTTACCGTGATACCGGATGTTCTCTATATATACCGAATCCGGGAGGGAAGTAAAATGCAGGATGTATCGTTGAAACGCAAAATGGACATGATCAAAGTTGCTAATCGTCTGGCTGCGTTTTTTATCCCCAAGACAGATTTTGATAAAACTGTAGTTTATCGTGCGATTACGCATCATTATCAAGTTGTATTGACGTCTGCATCCAAAGCCAATCGGACAGTTTTGTACAAACTCTGTGATTGGCGTTCTTACTACAAAGTAAGCCGAACTAAACTCCGTCATCGGGTTTATTTTCTCAAGAACTGGATAGGATTATGAGATTTTCCATCATAATGCCTCTTTATAATAAAGCGCCTTATGTTACCAAGGCTATAGGAAGTGTTTTGTCGCAGACATTCAAGGATTATGAATTGGTAATCATGGATGACGGAAGTCGGGATGATTCATTTAAGGTTGCATCAGATGCCATAGAAAGACGGGATCGTTGCCGTATTTTCCGTCAGAATAATGCCGGGGTAAGCATGGCTCGCAACAACGCTGTGGCTTTGTCCCAAGGTGATTATCTCTGTTTCCTGGATGCTGATGACTGGTGGGCTCCTACTTTTTTAGAGGAGATGAATGGTTTCATAAACCGATTCCCTAAGGCTGGAATCTATGGAACGAACTATACTATCATCAATGAAACCAGGAATAAAACACGTGTTGCTCCTGTCGGTGTTGAACCCGGATTTGAAGAAGGTTTGATTAATTACTGTCAAGTGTATTCCAGTACACTTACAATGCCGCTATGGACAGGAGCAGTATGCACCTCGCGAGTAGTTTTTGATGAGATGCGGGGTTTCCCGAAAGGTATTCGGTTAGGCGAGGATTTTTTGCTTTGGTTAAAAATCGCGCTGAAGTATGACGTTGCTTTCCTTAACAAGCCTTTGGCATTTTATAATCAAGATGTTGAAGTGGCAAATAGGGGGGTTACTGCCACTGGATATGTCCCTGAATCGTTCATGACCTTCCATTTGAATCAGTTTGAAGAGTTCGAGAAGAGTAATCCTGACCTAAAAGTCCTTCTGGACCGCTTGAGAGTATATACATTGCTGAGATTTCGTTTGGTCAATTCATACAGGGATGAAGTTGTGAAGGAAATCGATAAAGTGGATTTCTCCAATGTTGACAGGAAGTATTGGTTTTATTATCATCTTCCTTATCCTTTTATTTGGGCCTATTTTAGAATCCGAGTATTGGCATCCTGGATATTGAAACGGTAATGATGAAGAGTTTGTTTACTCGTTTAAAAGCCTTGATCAGAGGCGAGCAGAATCTGGACAAGCTTATAAAACGTGGGCTTGTCGTAGGAAAGAATCTCACCAGAATGGGAGAAGTTATCATAGATCCTTCCCATTGTTGGCATATCTCAATTGGAGATAATGTGATCCTTGCTCCGCGCGTGCATATCCTTGCACATGATGCCAGTACAAAAGTATTCCTGAATTATACTCGTGTTGCAAATACTCGGATTGGTAATAATGTGTTTATCGGTGCAGGAGCAATCATCTTGCCAGGAGTGACCATCGGAAACGATGTGATAATTGGTGCTGGCAGTGTTGTGACCAAAGATATTCCAGACGGCTCCGTTGCGGCTGGTAATCCGGTACGAATCATCAAATCATTGGAAGCGTTCTTGGAAAAAGAGAAACAAAACATGTTGTCTGAAAATGTATTCGACGAGCGCTTTACGTTGAGAAACAGTTCTTTTGGAGAAGCGGAAAGAAGAATAATGCTTGAGTCCTGCGAAAAGAATGGGACTATCTATGTGGAATAAAGTCAATCATCTTATGCGCATTGTACAAGTCGGTCCATTCCCCATTGATCGATTGTTGATCCGAGGTGGCGTTGAGGCTTCAGTATATGGTTTGGCCACTGAGCAGGCTAAGATCTCAACTGTTTATGTTATTGATATACCGAGATTAGAGGCTAAGGATTCCATAGAGAATAGCGATGGATTAACGGTATATCGTTTCCATAATCCCGGTACGCATCAGAAGGACTCCATCAGAAGGATTAAAGATATTGCGGAAATCGTTCAAGGAATAAAACCGGACATTTGCCATGTCCATGGTACAGGGGTGTTCAGTTATGCTTTGTTTAAAGAGTTGAAATCGTCCATCCCTATTATGCTTACGGTACACGGATTACTAGGAGTTGAAAAGAAGAAAGCATTAAAAGAACACTTTTCTTTCAAGCTATTATACCAGTATATCACTCAGAACCGATGTGAAAGGAGATTGTTGTCCACACAAAGAACAGTCATTGTTGATACGGAGTATGTCGCCGAAGCGATAAAAAGATATCATCTGCCCCGTACACCGCGGATGGTTATTATTCCCCAGGGCATTAATGATGATTTCTATTCTTTAGAATGCTCCTCAACATCCAGGACAGTTTTATCCGTAGGAAGTATATCGAAACGTAAGGGACACCATTTGTTGATTCAGGCGTTTAGTATGGCGGCTGAGGAGTTGAAAGATATCAGATTGGTTATTTGTGGTGTGATGGCCGACAGATCGTACTTTCAATCCCTGCAAAGTCTTTCGAATAGTACACACTGTGGCAATCGCATCGTTATCAAGGCGGATTTGCAAAAAGAAGATATTCTGGATTATTATAGAAATGCCCATGTTTTTGCACTTCATACGCAGGAAGAATCACAGGGAATCGTCTTTGCAGAGGCCATGGCCGCTGGGCTTCCTATTGTATCGACTAGAGTTGGCGGTGTCCCCTTTGTCGTATCGGATGGGGAATGCGGCTATCTGACTGACTATGGAGATGTGAAAGGTTTCGCGCAAGCTCTGACAAGGATTTTTTCGGTAGGCAAAGAATGGGATGCAATGTCTGAAAAGAGCAAGCAAATCTCTCGCAAATACTCTTGGTCGATGATTGCAGAAAAGATTGCAGCCGAGTATTACAACACGATTAATTCTGTTGCGACATCTTCCTTCGTATAGAAGTGCCGTGATTATAATGAGCATTCTTTTATTGAGAGGTTAATGATTACTTTTTTTCCAAAACAGATTAGTGAACGTGCGATTATCGTTTACCTGGTCTCCTTGTTGACTGTCAGTATCGTTTATATGAGTTACGCCATGGGCTTCGGCTACATGGCGCTGGGATGCTTTTGGGTAGTCGGCTTTTTTTCTCTGTCGGTTTATTGTAGTAAGAGGTGGCTTGAAATCTCAGAAAAACAGTACATTAAGAGTATTTTCGGGTGGGCTCTGGCAATTAGGATTGTATGGGTAATTGCCTCCTATTTTTTCTATATGGAAGTTAACGGAAATCCATTTGAATTTGATGCCGGTGATTCCATGGGGTATCATTTGGATGCCGAATGGCTGGCTAGTGAGCCCTGGTCATCGACATGGTCCTATCTCTTTGGCAATATTAATTATTCGGATAGCGGTTTCCCTTTCTATCTTACGATTCTTTACAAACTTTTTGGCACTAATATAGTCATTCCGCGTCTATTCAATGCATTGTTGAGCAGTTGGGCCTGTGTTCTCGTGTACCGTTTGGCTTCTCGTACTTTTGGAGATGAAGTCGGACGCATGGCGGGAGTTATGATGGTCTTCATGCCCAATCTGATCATCTATTGTGGATATCATCTGAAGGAGACGCTTATGGTGTTTCTGGAAGTGGCGTGTATGGAGAGGATCGATACCCTGATTCGGAATCGTCGTTTTTCTTTCTCTGACCTCATTCTTCCAATTCTTCTGACCTTGGTTTTATTCTTGTTCAGAACTGTTCTTGGTGCCGCGGCCGTGTTCGCTTTCGCCTCTGCGGTTCTGCTTTCATCGGCTCCCTCTATGAAACGGAATGGAAAAAGAGTCGCTTTGATTGCGTGGGGAGTTCTTGCTCTTGTCGTTTTTGGAGGAGGGGCTATTGCGACCGAAGTAGAAGGTTATTGGGAAGATCGCGAAGAAAATGTAGAGAATAAGCGGTTGCAGCAGACGATTCGAGGAAACCGATGGGCACAATATGCGACGGGAACGGTCATGGCTCCGATGATTACCGTTTTACCTTTCGCCACCATGGTTGATGTAGACGGACAGTATGGCCAGCAGGCGAAATCCGGCGGAAACTATATCCGGAACTTCATGGGCTTCTTCGCTATTCTTGCTATTTTTGAAGCCCTTCGTCGAAAAACGTGGAAGAATTTTGTGCTGATAGGAGCATATACCGTTGCCTATCTGGGTATTATTGCGACGAGTGGATACAGTAATTCAGAACGCTTTCTTTTACCTGGTCTGCCGTGTTTGATAATGATGTGGGCATATGGCATTTCCACTCTACGAAGTAAGACCTATAAGCTATTGACACCCTGGTGTGTGATCGTATTTGCTATGGAGTGTGCCTGGGCATATTTCAAACTGGGTAGCCGTGGGCTATTCTAGTCTTACTATCTCTATGAGAGTCCTCATCGTCGCCCGTTGCAAAAACAGCATGTTTGCTCCGTTTATTACAGAGCAAGTGGCGGCATTAGAAAAAGAGGGGGTCGTTTGCCGTTTTTTCGGTATTGACAAGAAGGGTATCTGTGGCTATGTCGGTAATCTCCGGGCCTTCAGGCGGGCAATCCAATCTTTCCGTCCAGATGTCATCCACGCCCATTATGGTTTGTGCGGTCTGCTGGCCAATTATCAGAGGCGGATTCCTGTCGTGACTACCTATCATGGCAGCGATATCAATAATCCTAGGATACTCCGGCTTTCCAAACGAAGCATCCGCCGCTCGAGGTTCAACATCTTTGTTTCGGAAAGGAATATCGATATCGCAAAACCCAGTCAGAATCATGCCCTTATTCCTTGTGGTATCAATCTGGATGACTATCCGGTCATTGAGAAGCAGGAAGCTCGCCGCAAAATGGGGTTGGACATGTCCGGGAAATACGTCCTCTTCGCCGGGGCATATGACAACCCTGTCAAAAATGCTTCCCTGGCCAAGGCCGCATTGGAACTGATACCGGAGGCTCAGCTTTTGGAACTGAAAGGATTTACACGCGAACGAGTGGCTGCCTTGATGCAGGCTGTTGATGCTTTTTTGATGACATCGCATTCGGAAGGTTCGCCTCAAGTTATCAAGGAAGCAATGGCATGCGGATGCCCCATCGTAAGCGTAGATGTTGGAGATGTAGCAGACCTAACGGCCGGAACCGAAGGATGCTTTATTGCGGAACGGTCTCCGGAAGACATCGCATCAAAACTGAAAATGGCAATCCCCTTCGAAAGGCGAACGGAGGGAAGACGAGTCATTGAAAACCGTGGCTTGACCAATGAAAGAATTGCCCAAAAACTTACTGAAATCTATAAATCTATCATCTGACCTATGAGGATTTTGGTTTATCTCGGCCATCCGGCCCATTTCCATAACTACAAGAACACCATCGCAGCGCTCAAGGAGCATGGTCACGAAGTTGAGATTCTGATCAAGAAAAAAGATGTTCTTGAGGATTTGCTGAAGAATGCGGGCATTCCTTATCATAACATCTTGGAGGAGGGACGTTCCAATTCAAAATTCGGTGTTATGATGGGGCTTTTGAAAAGAGCCGTCCGGATGAACCGTTTTTGCAACAAGTTCCATCCGGACATTCTCACGGGTTCCAGTACTGAAAACTCCTGGATCGGCCCTCTTCGGAATATTCCCGTTATCAATATTGGCGAAGATGATGCGGCCATCGTCCCAATCTATGCGCGTCTAGCCTATCCTGGTGCTTCTGTCATTCTGTGTCCGGATTCCTGCAGCTGTGGGAAATGGGATTATAAAGCTGTCAAATACCATGGATATCAGGAGCTTGGGTATTTGCATCCGGATAATTTCACCCCCGACAGGAGTCTTGTCGCGAAATACATCGATATAGACAAGCCGTATTTCCTGATGCGGTTTTCCGGCCTGAAAGCCTATCACGATACCGGCGTGCGAGGTATCAACAATGAGATTGCCCGAAACTTGATCAATCTTTTGGCACATCATGGGAATGTCTATATTACTTCTGAAAGGCCGTTGGATGGGAGCCTGGAACGATATCGGATTGCCATCAACCCTTTGGATATCCATCATGTCATGGCTTTTGCGGACATTTATATAGGTGATAGCCAGACGATGGCGGTTGAGGCTGGTGTGCTGGGTGTTCCGTTTATCCGTTTCAATGATTTTGTCGGACAAATCGGTGTTCTGTCCGAACTGGAAGACGGGTACCGGCTCGGGTACGGCATCCGGCCTGACAGAGAAGACAAACTTTACGAAACGGTTCAGGAGTTGCTGGATATGGAGAACAGGAAGGAAATCTTCCAGGCCAGGCGGCGGATTATGTTGTCGGAATGTATTAACTTTGCAGACTTTTTGACAAACTATATCGAAACCTATCCGCTCAAGAAAAATAAGCAATGAAAGATCATCTTCCGCTGGAATGGCAGGAACTGCCCCGCTACGAGGCCGCGTCGCTTTGGAAAACGATGCGGCGTTCCGCCCGTGAGCACGGATACCGTTCCTTCCTCTGGTTTGGACTGGTCCGGCTGAAGGATCATTGGTTCAACAACTGGTCGATGACAGCTCCATGGGGTGGTGTACGCAAGTGGCTTCAGAGAAAAAGAGGCGTCAAAATCGGCAAGAATGTCCACTGGGGAACCCATATCATCGTCGACTACCCGTATCCGTATTTCGTTGTGGTGGAGGATGGCGCGTCCATCTCCGGGAGCGACTATTTCCTCGCCCATTGCAAGCCGATGGAATATCACGAGGACTTTGTGGAGTCCTATGTGGCGCCGATCATCGTCCATAAAAATGCCTGGATTGCCTTGAATGTCACGTTGATGCCCGGCGTTGAGGTCGGGGAAGGGGCCATCGTTTCCGCCGGAAGCATCGTCAGCAAGGATGTTCCGCCTTTTACTGTCGCCCAGGGTAATCCGGCGAAGGTGGTCGCGGATATTGCGGAGATGGTCCGTAAGAATTACGATCCCGATGAGTTTGAACGGCTTCTGGCAGAAAGGAAGCGGAAGTACAAGATTTGACGGACATGGATTTTACCTTCCGGAAATACAGGGATCTTGTCCGGGCTTTTGTCGAGTCCGGCTGGCAGGTTGTAACCGTCCGTCAGTACTTGGAATCGGCCCCGTCCGGTCGGGTGCTCGCGTTGAGACATGATGTCGATGAGCAGCCGCATAATGCGCTCAAGATGGCCGAGGCCGAAATGGAACTCGGTGTCCATGCGACCTATTATTTCCGGAGAGTGCCCAAGAGTGACCATCCCGATGTAATCCGGAAGATCGCGGCGATGGGGCACGAAATCGGCTACCATTACGAGGACTTGACCTTGTCAGAGGGGGATGTGCCGGCGGCCATAGCATCTTTCACCCGGAATCTGGAGTACTTCCGCCAGTTTTATCCGGTCAAGACTGTTTGTATGCACGGTAGTTCCTCTTCCAAATATGACAACCGGGAGATCTGGAAACAGGTCCGTCTGGAGGATTACGGCCTCATCGGTGAACCCTATCTCTCCTTCGACTTCAGTCAGGTGTATTATCTGACCGATACCGGTTATGCCTGGGACGGAGGGAAGTATGCGGTACGGGATAAGGTCGACAGCACGTTTGACTTGTCTTTCCATCGGACCGACGAAGTCATTGACGCCGTCCGGTGCGGACGATTCCCGGAGCGGTCTCTGATTCTGGCCCATACTTTGTGGACGGACAGCCTGCCGCAGTGGACCTTCCTGCATCTGCGGGAGTTTTTCCGCAACAGGGTCAAGCTGATGTCTAAGAACAACAAGGTGGTGGCCGCCCTGTATAATAAACTGGTAAAACTGTACTGGAATAAATGACCGATAAGAGCATCATCCCTCCTGCCATGGAGATTCCATACTTCGATCACGGATCCAACCTGTCCGAGACAATCAAGCATTCCAGCGAGCGTCGGAAAATGAGCAAGTTCCGCTTCGTTTGCCGGAAGATCCGGAATATCCTCCTGTACAGGATGGCTTTTTTCTGCCCCCTGAATTCCTGGCGGATTAAAATGCATCGGAGAAGGGGAGTCCATATCGGCAAGAACGTCTATATCGGCCAGAACTGCTGTATTGACAACGCCTATCCCGAGTATATCTTCATCGGGGACGATGTCTCCCTGGCGGGTGAGGTGACCGTGGTCGCCCATATCAACCCATATGCCCATTTCAAGAATGTCTTCGAATCGAGAGTCACTCCCATCGTCATCGAGAAAGGAGCTTGGGTCGGTGTGAAATGCACGCTAGTCCCGGGCGCGTGGATCGGGGAATACGCATCGGTCTCTGCCGGTTCCGTCGTGAATAAAAAAGTACCTCCATACACGCTTGTCGCCGGCAATCCCGCCAAGAAAGTGTTTGAATATAAAGACCTGATGGCCCAATGAAAGGAACGTGTTTTCTGACGAATGACGTCGAGACTACCTCGATTGTCAACGGGGGACTGCGGGAGGATACCGGAATCAAGGTTTGGAAAGAGGGCCTTCCCGCTCTCCTGGACCTGTATGACCAATATGGGGTGAAGGCTACGTTCTTCTATATTGCCAACTTCGCGAAAGAATGCCCAGACATCGTGAAAATGGTACAG
>JAGCCO010000142.1 GCA_017651645.1 Bacteroidales bacterium | reverse complement strand
AGGTAGCCGTTGGGGAACCAGCGGCTGGATCACCTCCTTTCTAAGGAGCAGACAGGAAACCGTACGAACCAAATCACGGTTTAGCCTGTCGAGAGTAAAGCCCACGGATGAGTGGGATTGGCATTCGGTAACGGATGCAAGGGTTCACCGTACTATTCAGCATTTTTTGAAGGACGCCTGAGATGGTGTTCATTACAAGACGTGAACGATTCACGGAATCGGGGCGACTTTCCTGATGAAGGAAGGGAGTCCGGAAGACCAAGGGGCCTTAACTCAGTTGGCTAGAGTGTCTGCTTTGCAAGCAGGATGTCGAGGGTTCGAGTCCCTTAGGCTCCACCAAAACCGAGATGGGCGTGTAGCTCAGTTGGTTAGAGCGCGTCCCTGATAAGGACGAGGTCCTTGGTTCAACTCCAAGTACGCCCACCATTTTCGCGAATCAGGCAAAGCGTTTACCCGGAGGTTACTCCGGAGACGATACAGCGGGACGGAAGTTCTGCGGTGTTCATTGACATTAAAGATGTTAGTTAGATGTAGGGAAAGCCATTTTATATGGCAGGCAAAACAAATTCGCCCGATGTGCAAGCATCGGGATGCAATGCGTAGAGACAAGCAAACACAAACAGTGAATTTTGGTGGTCAAGCTACTAAGAGCACTAGATGGATGCCTAGGCATTGACAGGCGATGAAGGACGTGATAAGCTGCGATAAGCCGCGGGTAGCTGCAAACAAGCTTTGATCCGCGGATTTCCGAATGGAGCAATCCGGCAGAGGTAATGCTCTGTCACCTGAAACTGAATCCATAGGTTTCAGGAGCGATACTCAGGGAAGTGAAACATCTCAGTACCTGAAGGAGAAGAAATCAATCGAGATTCCGTAAGTAGTGGCGAACGAAAGCGGAAGAGGCTAAACCAGTCGGTTTACCGGCTGGGGTTGCGGGACCCTAATACGACGAGCGGGAGTTAGCTGAACGGTCTGGAAAGTCCGATCATAGAAGGTGAAAATCCTGTAAGCGAAAACCGAAGCGAGTCCAGGGGTATCCCAAGTAGGACGTCACACGTGAAACGACGCCTGAATCCGGGGAGACCACTCTCCAAGCCTAAATACTAGTCAATGACCGATAGTGAACAAGTACCGCGAGGGAAAGGTGAAAAAGCACCCTTATGAAGGGAGTTAAAAGTACCTGAAATCCAGTGCTTACAAAGTGTGGGAGCGCCGCAAGGTGTGACCGCATGCCTTTTGCATAATGAGCTTGCGACTTACGTTCAGCAGCGAGGTTAAGCCAGTAGGCGAAGCCGAAGCGAAAGCGAGTGTGAACAGCGCGCTAAGTTGCTGGAAGTAGACCCGAAGCTGAGTGATCTATCCATGTCCAGGTTGAATCTTCGGTAACACGAAGTGGAGGACCGAACCGGTTCATGTTGAAAAATGTTCGGATGAGGTGTGGATAGGAGCGAAAGACCAATCAAACTCAGTGATAGCTGGTTCTCTTCGAAATATCTTGAGGGATAGCCTTGTGCATAACTACGTGCCGGGGGTAGAGCTCTGATTGTTCGAGGGTCCTTTACCTGGATACCAACAACTGTCAAACTCCAAATACCGGACACGCCTATCACAGGAGTCAGACTGCGGGGGATAAGCTTCGTAGTCGAGAGGGCAACAGCCCAGATCGCCGGCTAAGGTCCCTAATTCAAGCTAAGTGGATCGAAGGATGTGGAGTTGCGTAAACAGTCAGGATGTTGGCTCAGAGGCAGCCATCATTTAAAGATCGCGTAATAGCGCACTGATCGAGTGATTCCGCGCCGAAGATAATCGGGACTAAGCTTGAAACCGAAGCCGCGAATAGTATCTTTTGATATTATGGTAGAAGAGCGTTGTATGAGGGTCGAAGCCGACTCGTAAGATGAGGTGGACTTCATACAAGTGACCATGCAAGCATGAGTAGCGAAAAACCGGATGAGAATTCCGGTCACCGATAGACTAAGGTTTCCTGGGCCAGGTTCGTCCGCTCAGGGTTAGTCGGGCCTAAGGCGAGGCCGAAAGGCGTAGTCGATGGACAACTGGTTAATATTCCAGTACCGCCTTGTTATGTGATGGAATGAAGCAGTACGCTATGCGCAGTTGGCTATATGCCAATCCAAGGCCGTAGGGCGAGCCGGGTTAAATGACGGCTCACACGCCTGAGAACTGATGCGCGGTGGAGTCTTCGGATGAAGCCGTTGCGCAAATGCTATGCTGACGAGAAAAGTTCCTAAACTTAGTAACAGGGTGTCCGTACCGCACACCGACACAGGTAGTCAAGGCGAGAAGCCTGAGGTGCGCGAGTGAAACCACTTTAAGGAACTCGGCAAATTGACCCCGTAACTTCGGAAGAAGGGGTGCCTCGAAAGAGGTTGCAACAAAGAGGCCGCGGCGACTGTTTAACAAAAACACAGCACTCTGCCAACTCGCAAGAGGATGTATAGGGTGTGACACGTGACCAATGCCCAAAGCTCAAATGGATCTGTTAGCGCAAGCGAAGCAGTGATATGAAGGCCGGGTGAATGTCGGCCGTAACTATAACTGTCCTAAGTTAGCGAAATACCTTGACGGGCAAGTTCCGACCTGCACGAATCGTGTAACGATCGCGGCACTGTCTCGAAGTGGAGCTCGGCGAATTTGTAATTCCGGTGAAAATGCCGGATACCTGCAGTAGGACGGAAAGACCCTGTGAACCTTTACTGTAATCTGATATTGGTATTCGGGCAATCATGTGTAGCATAGGTGGGAGACTTCGAAGCCGCGGCGCCAGCCCCGGTGGAGTCTTCAGTGAAATACCACCCTTGGTTGTTTGAATCTCTAACCTTCTCCCGTGTATCCGGGTAAGGGACCGTGTCAGAGGGTCAGTTTGACTGGGGCGGTTTCCTCCAAAATTGTAACGGAGGAGCACGAAGGTACATTCAGCACGGTTGGCAATCGTGCTTAGAGCGTAAGGGCATAAATGTGCTTGACTGCGAGACTTACAAGTCGAGCAGATGCGAAAGCAGGTCCTAGTGATCCAGCGATGGAACGTGGAATCGTCGTTGCTCAACGGACAAAAGGTACTCCGGGGATAACAGGCTGATAGCGCCCAAGCGTCCATAGCGACGGCGCTGTTTGGCACCTCGATGTCGGCTCATCTCATCCTGGGGCTGTAGAAGGTCCCAAGGGTCCGGCTGTTCGCCGGTTAAAGAGGTACGCGAGCTGGGTTCAAAACGTCGCAAGACAGTTTGGTCCTTATCCACTGCGGGCGCAGGACATTTGACAAGATCATTCCTTAGTACGAGAGGACCGGGAATGACTGACCTCTGGTATTCCAGTTGTCTCTAAAGAGGCAGCGCTGGGTAGCTACGTCGGGAAAGGATAAGCGCTGAAAGCATCTAAGCGCCAAGCCCCCTTGAAGATGAGATGTCCCTGGATCTTTGATCCCTGAAGACCACTTGAAGACCACAAGTTCGATAGGATGCAGGTGTACGGGCAGCAATGCCTTCAGCTTAGCATTACTAACCGGTCGTGAGGCTTGACCACCTTTTTTTCCTTCCAATGTCTGCCAGGACATGGGAACGAAAAAAATACCAAGCTGCGTTTTCTTACAAAATCGCAATTTCCCAATTTACTATTTGCTTGTCGTTCCGACAAACTCAACTTACATAAACCTGACATCTTTAATCCTTTTTTTCCGGTGTCCATGGCGGGCTTGTAACTCACGTTCCCATCCCGAACACGATCGATAAGGGGCCCAGCGACGATGGTACTGCATATTTGACTGTGGGAGAGTAGTTCGATGCCGGATTTCTTTTCGGAGCTT
>JAGCCO010000141.1 GCA_017651645.1 Bacteroidales bacterium | reverse complement strand
TGATGACTTGCCGCCACTATTTCACTTTGCCTTGGGATCCTCGTGCCACTGACGGTTCTACATGGCCAGAGGGTGGTGCCATGCTGATCCGTTTGGGTAAGTACGATTATTTGCTGGCAGGCAGCGGCGTAGTGATTGATTTTAAAACTCGCATAGAGAAACAGCAGGAACAACAGAAGAAATTGGGCGAAGACGGTTTCGCAGAAGCCGGTAGGGAAACTTCAAATTTCAAATTTCAAACTTCAAACTTCAACGGTTCCCGTCTTGGGCTCCTTTCTGTTGATGAAGTCACCATCGACCATCAAGGGCAGATGCAATTCCTTCGTCGTCATAACGGCGACCAGAGTCATCAGGGCCGCCATGCCCGAATCAGCGTAGGCGATTGGAAACTTCTGCACATTCAACTATACGAATACAAATAAAGCAAGGTTAACTTTTTGGGATGAGTAAGTTTCGAGAAATGAGGCGTAAGCGCCAACAGCTCTCAGAAGTGGAGAGCATTGGCATATTGCAGAAGGCAACAGCTGGCACATTGGCACTGCTGGGTGATAATGATTATCCGTATGCCGTCCCCATCAGTTATGTCTATCATGAGCGAAAACTGTATTTCCACAGCGCTTTGGCTGGTCATAAAGTTGATGCCATCAGGAACTGCGACAAGGCTTCTTTCTGCGTCATCGACAAGGATGATGTTCAGCCAGAGAAATACACAACCTTCTTCCGCAGCGTGATTGCTTTCGGCAGAATCCATATCATCGAGGATGATAAAGAAAAGTTGGCAATGGCGCGTATGCTGGGCAACCGCTACAATCCGAACAATGATGAAAGCCTGCAAAAGGAAATAGAAAGCGGCCTTTCCCGTATGTTGATGATTCGTTTCGACATTGAGCATCTGACGGGCAAGGAAGCCATTGAACTGGTAAGGCAAAGATAATACGATAGAAATGACTGAGAAAGAGAAGATGCTGTCAGGCGAGGTTTATTCTGCCGTTGCCCCTGAACTGTTAGAAGAGTTGATGGTGACAAGAGAGATGCTCTACGAATACAACTCCCTGCATCCGTCTGAAACCCGGCGGATGAAGGAAATCCTGAAGGGCTTGCTTGGTTATGTGGCAGATGACGAGTTTCTCATCAACCAGCCGTTCCGCTGCGACTATGGCAAGCAAATTAGCATCGGCAAACGGTTCTTTGCCAACTTCAATTTCACGGTTCTCGATGAAGCCCGTGTTACTATTGGTGATGATTGTTTCATCGGCCCTAATGTCAGCATCTACACAGCCTGCCATAGTACCGACCCTGTTGAACGTAATAGCCGCCAGGAGTGGGCTAAGCCTGTCACCATTGGCCATAACGTATGGATAGGCGGTAGTGTTACCATCCTGCCTGGAGTAACTATCGGTGATAATGTCACCATCGGAGCAGGATCGGTAGTTACTAAAGATATCCCCTCCAATTCCGTTGCTGTCGGTAATCCCTGTAAGGTTATTAAAAATCTATGATATGACTGACTTTGATTCCATTTGGCGCACTCAGGATGAAATCAGAACGGTAGTCAATGCCGTTCTGGGTGAATGCATCTGGAATTTGGCCTATGAAGAAAGGCGTAGTGCCATCGTTCTTGAACTGACATTCTTCCTTGATGAAGATGCCATCAGTAATCTGTGCTGCCAGTTCCCGATACCTGCCGACTATGACGGGGTAGGATCGAGGGGAACAAAGTTCGTATTCTACCTTTAGAAAAAAGAATCCCATACTTGAGATTCCTTTTCCTTTTAGGGATCATCAAACTTCTTCATGGCCTCGGCCTTGATTTCGTCGCATA
>JAGCCO010000140.1 GCA_017651645.1 Bacteroidales bacterium | reverse complement strand
TGGCCAAGATTTCAGGTTAGTTGCGTTAAGTTTAATTAACTAATAATCAATAATATACATCATAAAAACGTTAGGATATTTGGCAAATTTTTCGTAACTTTATATCGCCAAACACAAAGCGGAAAATAATGTCAATATATCCTAACAGTGGCAAAGTTACAATAAAAATTGCAGAAAAAGGCAATTCTGCAACAACAAAATTGCCCGAGTGTGATGGAATCTCTCGTATTTACTTATCATCTGGCCTTAAGATTCAAGACATAGAGCAATCAGATGGAGTGTTTCATGTGTATGCCTCGTCTTCTTCTGAAGAAGGCACTTGTCCCTATTGTGGTCATAAAAGCAGTAAGGTGCATAGCCGTTATGTGCGGGTTATCCATGACCTTTCCATATTGGGTCGCAGTGTAATCATATATCTGGAGGTGCGTAAGTTCTTCTGTTATAATCATCAATGTGAAAGGAAAACCTTTGCCGAGCAGCCTGGTGACGAGGTGTTCCGCTATCGCAGACGCACTTGCAGGTGCGAGAGGGCCGTGGCCCGTCACGGGTTGTCAGTCTCTTCAAATTCTGCGAGCAGGCTGTTAGGGCACCTTGGTGTACATATCAGCCCATCCACCGTACTCCGTGATTTGCACAGGATACCCCTTCCGTCATATCCTGATGTCAGCCAGATCGGTGTTGACGACTGGGCGTTCCGCAAGGGTGTTACTTATGGAAGTGTGATTGTCAATCTCAGTACAGGCATGATCATCGACCTTTTGGGGGACCGCAAGGAAGAAAACTTCAGGGACTGGCTTGACATGCACGCGAAAGTGTCGCTTGTCAGTCGCGACAGGTCTACTGACTACTCCGCAGCTATTGCAAGTGTCAACCGTCCCATAGAAGAGGTTGCCGACCACTTCCATCTTGTCAAGAATGCCTCCGACATGCTGACCCGTATCATCAGTGAGAACTATGAGGATTACAGACAGCTGATTACAGGTGAACGCAAGACCAACGATGCCAGCAGCGGAACCAACGTCCTTCGCCAAGCCAAATTTGACCGGGTAAAGACGCTACAGGCAAAAGGCAAGACTGTTGGCGAGATAGTCAAGGCTACAGGTGTCTCTTACGATACTGTAAAAATGTATATGGGCCTTAAGAACCTGCCGGCACGTAAGAGCAATGCACAGGTTGACTACTCGCCACATCAGGCATACGTCGAGAAGGAATACGCCAAGGGCAGATCCCTTTTAAGTATATTCGGGGATATCAACAAGGATGGACAATACAAGTCCAATGGAAGCTACTATCGTTATTTCCATTATCTGTCAGACGCTCATCGCGGACCTCGCAAAACAAGCGAACTTCATGTACAGGAGGAGCGTGTCAGGCAGCTGTCGCATACAGAACCCCTGTTGCCCGTTCATATGATAAGCAGTATCATGGACAGATTCATGAGAAACAAAGAACTCAACGAACAGGAGGAGAGCCTTATCCGCAAATTGCTTAGTCTGGACTGGTTCTCTACTATATACCATGCGGCATCAGAATTCAGAAAGCTTCTCAAAAGCGATAACCCAAATAGACTTACCAGATGGATCCTGGATTACGAGCACACGCCCATTGAGCGACTCAGGCGATTTGTCTATGGCATAAAGAAGGACATAAAGGCCGTCAGAAATTGTATCATCTCTCCTTATTCAAATGGTATTGTCGAGGGATTCGTCAACAAAATAAAAGAGGTCAAGCGCGTCATGTTTGGCAGAGCCAGCTTAAACTTGCTCAAGCGGAAACTAATTTTGGAGCCAATACTTTTCAACTAAATTGA
>JAGCCO010000061.1 GCA_017651645.1 Bacteroidales bacterium | reverse complement strand
CGTGTCCATGTAACGCTCGCCATACATGATTTCATAATACTTCCAATCCAACACGGGACCGCCGGCCACGCTGACCTTGAACACCTCGGGGTGGTTGATCTTCAGCGAAGTCGACATGAAACCGCCATAACTCCAACCGTCGCTGCCGATGCGGTCGGCATCGACGTAAGGCAGGGTCTTCAGCCATTCGATGCCCACCATCTGGTCGCGCATCTCGAGCTGACCACATTGACGGTGGATGCATTGCTCGAAGGCTTCGCCACGGTCGGCTGAACCACGGTTGTCAAGGGTGAAGACGAGGAAGCCTTCCTGGGCGAGGTAGTTGAGGTAGATGCCTGCGCCAGCCGTCCACTCATCGGTGATGAGTTGGGCATGAGGACCGCCGTACACATAGACGATGACAGGATATTTCTTCGAAGCGTCGAAGTTGTAAGGCTTGATGAGGCGGGTGTAGAGCGTCTGTCCGTCTTCAGCTTTCAAGGTGCCAAGTTCGGTCTTGCCAATGTTGTAGTCTTTCAGCGGGTTTTCGGCCTCATGCAGGCGCTTGACCAATTTTCCATTGCTGTCTTGCAGGTCGACATTGTAAGGAACATCGGTGCTGGTGTAGAAGTCGAGGAAATACTTGCCGTTGCCCGAGGGCATGATGTCGTGTGTGCCGTGTTCCTTAGTGAGTTTGGTTACCTTGCCGCTCTTGATGTCCATCATGTAGCAGTGGCGTTCGAGCGGGCTGACCTCAGTGGAACGGTAGTAAATGCTGCTGCCGTCCTTTGAGAAACCGTTGAAGTCGGTGATGACGAAATTGCCTTTGGTGAGTTGACGAACCGTGCTTTTGCTAATGGTGTAGAGATAGAGATGATAGTAGCCGTCACGTTGTGCCTTCCAGATGAATTGGTCGGGGTTGTCGGGGAGGAAATAAGCGGGCCCTTGAGGCTCCACATATTGCTCGTCACGGTCTTCGAAGATGGTCTGGATGAAGTCGCCTGTGATAGCGTTGTATTCGTTGAATTTCAGATGATTCTGCTGACGGTTGAGTATACCGATGTAGATGCGCTTGTTGTCAGGGTTCCAAGTGATGGCGGTGAGGTATTGCTCAGCAGGTTCACCGGTCTTGACTACGATTTCCTTGCCCGTGGCGATATTGTAGACATGTAAAGTCACATGATGGCTTGTCATTCCTGCCATGGGGTATTTAATGGGTTTGGTGGTGGCGATTCGCTCTTGGATGTCGACCAAGGGATAGTCGGTCACCATGCGCTCGTCCATGCTGTAGTAGGCGAGGAGTTTGCCGTCGGGCGACCAGAAGATACCACCGTTGATGGCGAACTCGTTGCGGTGTACGCTTTGACCTGCTACCACACCCTCAGGGTTGTCAGTGATTTGGATTTGCTTGTCGCCGTTGGCCACATAGAGGTTGTTGGCTATGGTGTAGGCTACATTCAAAGTGGGATTGCATATGGCTTGGTTTTCAGCATTTTGCGGAATTGACGTGATGGCATCAATGGTTTTCTTCTTGATGTCCATACGGTTGAGCGTCATTCCGCTGTCGCTTAAGCCATAGAAATAGGCTTGGTAGTCGTTGATCCAGGTCAGTTGGGGGATACGTATCAGGTCGTTGATGCCTTCGCCTTTGGTGTAGCCATTCAACTCGTCGAGGGTAAGGAAAGTGGCTTCTTTCTTGCTGCCGGGCATCATGGTAACAATCTCGTTGTCGCGTACCTGCATAAGAATCTCAGAGTTGCCGATCCATTTCAATTGGTTGGGACGTTGGGCATAAAGGCTGCGGTTGTTGTAGGAAGCGTCAGCAGGGGTGAACATCTTCTTTTCCTGTGCCGAAACTGGCATAGCGAAAGTCGCAAAGAATGCCAGCGATAATAGAGTCAGAATTTTCTTCATTTTTGTACAAATTTGATATTTAACTCCGTTGAATTTTCAATTTGGCGCAAAAATAAGGAATAAATCAATACCTTTGTGCCTCAAAATAGAAAGCCCATGAAAAAGCGCAAAGTCCCGCATACCTTCGTCATTGTTTTCTTTATCATTGTCATTGCAGCAGCCTTGACGTGGTTTATTCGTCCTGGTAAATATGTTGAAGAGCAAGTCAATGGCGAGACGGTGCTGACTTTTTATTATGCTGACCAACTGCCTGAAGCCCAAGCTGCTGAATTTCATGCCGAACCCCAGACATGGCAAGTGTTCTCGGCGTTTTACAGGGGCTTTGTCAAGCAGGGCAACATCATCGTGTTCATATTAATAATAGGTGGTGCGTTTTGGATCATGAACAAGAGCCGCGCCATCGATATGGGCATTTTGTCGTTTTTGAAATTCACCAAACGCTTAGAGCGAAGCCCATTAATGCGCAAAATTGGAGTGAACAACATCGTCATCATTTTGATTATGCTGCTGTTCAGCCTTTTCGGTAGTGTGTTCGGAATGAGCGAGGAGACCATCGCTTTTGCTTTGATTATCATCCCATTAGCCATTTCGATGGGCTATGATAGCATCGTGGGACTTTGCATGGTGTATGTGGCGGCGCACATCGGTTTTTCGGGTGCCATGCTCAATCCCTTCACCATTGGCATTGCACAAGGCATTGCAGGTATCCCATTGTTTACAGGCATTGGCTACCGTGCCGTCTGCTGGGCCATTTTGACTGTAGTGGGCATTGTGTTCGTGCTGCTGTATGCACGTAAAGTGAAAAAGAACCCGCAGTCATCCATCATGTACGAGGACGATGCGTATTGGCGCAAGTCCGCTGAGGTAAAAGAGGAGGAATTGGAACGTTACACACCACGCAAGGCATGGTTTGTTTTTGCTTTTTTGGCAGTGGTATTAATTGTATTTTCAGTGCTTTATCCGATGACCACCTTGAAAATCGGTAACAGCACAACCACGATG
>JAGCCO010000009.1 GCA_017651645.1 Bacteroidales bacterium | reverse complement strand
TTCCGGATTTTGCCAAATGAGTTCCCCGTCTTGATGGAAGCAAAGGGCTCTATAGTAACCTCCACAGAAATAATAGGAACCACAATAGAGCAATCCTAAGTCACTGCCTATACCTTCTATCCATGTTTCCATAGCGTAGGGCTCTCCAGTAAAGTCATATTCCAATCCGAACCAAAACTTTTTCCGGTCAACCCCACCAATTTGCTCTATGCTGATAGAATCAAGAACGAAATAATCTCCATAGCCACAGACCAAAGAATCGCCCACATTGGCAGTGAAGTCATAGAGCAGTATTTCAGAAATTCCATTATAGGTTTTCCATACCTTGCCATCCTCTTCCCTAAGCAAGGCAACCTGATAGGGCGATCCCTCACCATTCAGGGTTTCCATGACTTTCGTAAATCTCACTTCGTTAATCAGCGTGTCACCTGAAAGCCAATTGACTAAGGTGTTGTAATGACCTTCAGTATCTTTACATACTATAGCCTCAAGCGTACACCATTCGTTGCCCTCCTGGATCATAGGCACATACTCTTGCGCTTGTGTTTTAACCCCTCCCGCAAGCAGCAGGAGCGCAAGCAGGGTGTAAATTCTTGTTGTTTTCATCGTGTTATTCTTTTATCCATTATCCGTTTTTACCAAGTTCCCTTCCTAAACAAATAAATCATAATTCATCGCCTCCAGTATTTCAACTGAAAATAAATAATAGGTCCAATCACAGGCAAAACGAAGCAAAGTATAATCCACAAAATACTATTCTTAGGTTTGTACTTCACAATGTCGATTATCGCCCAGACTAATAAGATGAGTTCAAGAATCAACCCAACTAAAACCATGTTTCTCATAGATATCCTTTCTTTTAATAAATAAATTTCATTCTTTTATCCATTTTCCACTCTCCACTTCCACGCCATTCACTATCACCTTCCAAACATAAACCCCTTCAGCCCATCCCCCAGCATCAATCCCCGTCACATTCTCCGTAACATCCTGTCTATGCACAAGCCTCCCATTCACATCATACACCTCCACCCGCGCATCCTTCAATCCCGTTCTAATGTTCAGCACATTCTTCCCTGGATTAGGATAAGCCACCGCCACGGCAAATCCAGCATCATGCGCCTCATCGATGCCTACAATAGTCTCGTCCGAAAGTTTGTAGATGGCATGTTGCTGCTCGAATGTATGGCGGTCATTTCCACCTGTCGACACCAAACAACCGCCCGAAGGCAAGGCATAAATGCTGTATGGTGTCAGCATTCGCGCTTCATTGTGATAGTAAATCTCCCCTTTGAGGTTCAAGTTTCCGTCAAGCAAGGCCACATAGAAATTTTCCACGCTTTCAGGATCGCTGCCGCCGTATGCATCCATCATGTTCATTAGGCCGCACATATAAATATCGTCGCCGCGAAAGGCAATGGCCTCACACAGGGCCTTTTGGTCATGTTCATCAACAGTATAAGGTCCCATAACGTACTTTGTCTGAGTGAAATCTGGAGTAAACTGGCTCATATATACGTCTTGTCCTATCTTTGGGTTACCGTTGAAAGCCGGAAAACTGACATTGGATATAAGATAAACCATGTCCGTTTCAGGATGGACGGCAAAAAACTCATAAGTAGGCCTATAGATGCCCACCGAATAGATGCAGTGCCTGATGTCAACAACATTAAGGCTATCGTCAAAAATGACACATTCAGAATTGACATCCTTGGCAGTGAGGTCTTCCATCACAAGACGGCATCCCGAGGTGCCATTCTTTGGCGGCAACAAGCTGGTATAAACGCGGTTGGTGACATCCGTCCATTGGTGGGTCAACTCACCCAACTCGTTGTAGCGTGCTATCACATGCACATTCATAGAGTTATCAAGATAGGAACTCGATACAAGCACACTTCCATCCTCGTTGGGCAGCCATTCAAAATCCCACCACTGGTCGTGAGGGATTTCTTCTGGAATGGGGAATGGGTCTGGAAATTCAAAAGTAGTAAGCTCGAAATCATCCGAGATGGTCACCTTACACACAATAGGTCTGTCAGGGCCTTTCACATAGTAGAAGCAAGGTTCGCCATCGATGTCTCTGAAGAACTTGCTTTCCGTGAGGAACGAACAAGAGTTGGTGGTAAGATGCCATCTGTCCATTTCCAAATCGTGACCGTCTTCATCCATCCTAATGATGTAGCGGCCATCACCCAACACATTCGCATTGAGCAGCACTTCTCCCTCGCTCCATTGGCAGAAATGGTAAGCGATGATTATGGGCGACTCAAAGATTTCCACGGGTTCAAGTTCCTGCGCTTGCATCGTCACCCCTCCCGCCATTAGCAGGAGCGCAAGCAGGATGTAAATTCTAATTGCTTTCATTGTATTATTGTTTTATCCATTTTCCGTTTTTACCAAATATCCTTCCTAAGCAAGTAAATCACAATTCATCGCCTCCAGTATTTCAACTGAAAATAAAGAATAGGCCCAATCACAGGCAAAACAAAGCATAGAATAATCCACAAAATACTATTCTTAGGTTTGTACTTCACAATGTCGAATATCGCCCAGACCAACAAGATGATCTCAAGAATCAACCCAACTAAAACCATGTTTTTCATAGATATCCTTTCTTTTTAATAAATAAATTTCATTCTTTTATCCATTTTCCGCTCTCTGCTTCCATGCCATTAACTATCACCTTCCAAACATATACTCCCTCAGCCCAACCCCCAGCATCAATCCTCGTTACATTCTCCGTAATATCTTGTCTATGCATAAGCCTCCCATTCATATCATACACCTCCACCCAAGCATCCCGCAACCCCGTCCTGATATTCAACACATCCTTCCCTGGATTGGGATAAGCAATGGCCACTTTCAGTCCGTTGTCGTGGGCCTCGTCGACATCCCAAAACGAATCTGCGAGAATGTGATAGATTTTGTCGCTAATGGTCGTGATAAGGCAATCGCCATTAGGCAATGTACATATTTCGATAGGTCCCTGCCATTCGCCATCATATGGTTTATAGATTTCGCTGATTTTGTTCAAATCCTCATCAAATCGGGCAACATAAAAGCCTTCCTGATAATAGATATCCTGAACCAACGCACACATGGCAATGCTGCCATTTGGGAAAAAGTCTATTGACTTCCAATAAGCGCGCTGGTCTTCACCAGGATTGTCGACAGTCAACGCCCATTTGTCGATATGTGACATATCCTTATCAAATTTGGCTATGATGGCATTTTGATAGCCAGACTGCCCGTTGGCAACATACCTAAAGCTGCCCACCACATATAGGCAACCCGATATAGGATGTTTGGCAACGTACGGGAAAACAATACTTTGACGCCAACCTGGCAAAGGAAAATCGTTATAGATTTCATCATGCAGCAAGGTGGTGTCAAGATTGAAATCCAAATTGAAGCAACGTGTTTTGACAGGCTGCTCATGAATATCGCATCCGCCTAAAAGGTAGCCCGTAGAATCTACATTGAGAGCGAAAAGCCTTTCAGGGTCGAAGAGTACGGAAGTAAAGTACCTGTCTGCAAGCACATTACCCCATCTGTCAAACCGAACGATACGGTGACGGTCAGCTACGTTCTGTCCTAATTGCTCATTGGTGAAATAACTCACCGCAAAAATGCTATCGCTCTCGACGATGAATTGAGGATCCATATAATGAACTGTATAAACACCTGTGCCACTAAGCAAAACAGTTCCAGTTTCGACCACCAACAAATCCTCGTCAATGTCACCAACGGCAAGCCAAAGGGAATCGCCTCTCATCTTGTGGTAAATGATGCTTGGGAAACCATTTTCCATCATGAACAACAATTGCTGGTTTGCCATAGAGAACCCTCCTTCGTTGAGGTGGTTTTGAGCGACATACTCCAATTCCGTGCCGTCAGTTTTCATGCGGCACAAAGCCATAGTACCGCTTTCTTCGCCTCGCATGGTGACCAAACACTCGTCTTCAGTCAAGGAAAGCAGGGCAAGATAGCCGTGGGTGTCTCCAATGAGTTCCACTTCCAATTGTTCTTGCGCTTGCATCGTCACCCCTCCCGCCATCAGCAGGAGCGCAAGCAGTGTGTAAATTCTTGTTGTTTTCATTGTATTATTGTTTTATCCATTTTCCAGTTTCCGCTTCCTTGCCGTTTGAAATCACCTTCCAAACATATATTCCTTCAGCCCAATCTCCAGCATCAATCCCCGTCACATTCTCCGTGATAGCTTGGCTGTGGATGAGTCTTCCGTTGGTGTCGTACACCTCCACACGGGCTTTCTGCAAGGCCGTGCGGATGTTGAGAGTGCTGGTGCCAGGGTTGGGAAAGGCTGTGGCCACCGCGAAACCATGCGAATGCGCTTCTTCTACATTCAAGAAATCTTCAGGCGTGATTCTGAAGATGCAATAATCAGCTTGGTCGGTCGATATTTTCAAGCGATTGGAACATACGATACAGCCACCCGTTGGGCAGTCGGCAATATCCAAAGGGCCAATATAGTAGTCTTGTGGAATATAATAGATTTCACTCAACTTGTTTAAGTCCTCGTCCAACAATCCCACATACATGTTCTCGGGTTTGACATTTGTCCTAATGTCCATATAACCGAGCATGTATATCTCACCGTTGGCTCCAAAACACATGCCGAAACCTTCATCGTTGCCCCTTGGGTTGGTGAGGCCCCATGTCCAGTCCAGTTGGTTGAAGTCCTTGTCATATACACCCATGAGGACATCCATTTTGCTTTTTTCTGAGCCATTTGTCTTCTTTTCTTCTTCAAAAGGGGAATCGCTGTTAATCGAATAACTTTGTCCGTTGTAGGGATTGAGGCGAATGATGGTCGGGGTTTCCCCGATGCAATAATAGGGCCAATTAAGTACATGGGGATAGGAGCAATAGACAATTCCTGCTTCTTCAACGACAGAAACGGTGTTGAAGTCTTCGTCGAGGGTGTGGCAGTCAAAGGTATAGTGGTTGGGATTCCTTAAGATGATGCGGCATCCCAAAGAATCGGGAGTAGAAAAGAAATGGTTGGTAATGGAGGCCGGCAAATCATTTAAAATCTTTTCTTTCACCACATTACCCTGGCAATCAAACTTTATCAGATGCATGGCTTCCTTTTGGTTAATCATCCAAAGGCTGTCGACAGGATAAGACAACAGCATACTGCCATCGTTCCTGAAAATGGTGTAAATCATGTTGGTGTAGAAGGCTTCCACTTGCGGATGATTAAAGTCAAGGCCTTCCCAATCGTAGCCCGTGTAAGTCAGTGAGAGATCTTCGAGGTCAACATCCACCACACAGAGCAAAGGCAATGTGTCATTCTCTTCCATTCCGAACGACACATAACGGAATTTGCCATTGATGAAATCACCATATTTCCAGAATTGAAGCCTGTTGGTAGGCAATCCGATAGAATCAAGGATTTCGCCATCGTAGGTCATTTTCATGATGGTGCGGCTCCCTGCATGAGTTCCGCCGAAAGCAAGAAAAGTGTTTTCGTCAATGCTTTTAACGGTAATGACATACACGCTGTCAGATCTGTAAATCACTTCAAGGTCTTGGGGGTACTCCTGCGCTTGCATCGTCAGCCCTCCTGCCATTTGCAGGAGCGCAAGCAAAATAATAAATCTGTTGTTTTTCATTATGTGGGTATTAATTGGTTTTCGCAAAAGTATAGTAAAATAAAACTGAAAATCAAATCATACTGGTTAGTTACACAAAAATACCGTCATAAGAAAGCTATAACAAACCGATAATCAGAAAAATGAATGATTGCAAAGTACACATTTTTCCTACCTGTTCAAGGTGGAAAACGCATCGGAATACAGTTTTCTCCTGAGGTTGGAGCGGTATTTCCGCACAGTGTTTTCGCTTAAGCCGAGCAAATCAGCTTCTTCTTTTGAGCGGAAATGAAGGAGATTAAGCAAGGCTAGTTGGCATTCCGTTTCGCTCAGGTCAGGATGGTCTTTTTTTAGGTTCTCCATAGCCTGCGGATAGGCAGACCAAAATTCTTCAAGGATGTGTTTCAACTTGTCTTCTTGATCGGATTGGTAGATAGCCAAGGTGCGTTGTTGTAGCATTTGCAAAGAATGTTGTGCGGCCTGATCCAACTCCAACTGCAGTTTCTGTTGCACCTCGCGTGATCTTAAAGCTTCCAATTCCTTTGTTTTACGATAACGGAGCGCCATTACAATCACAACCAACAATATAACCACAAGCAAAGCTATCCACAAATAAAGCCTATATCGCCTTATTTGTTGTTCGGCTTGCATTTTGTTGATTTCCATTTGTTTTTCATACTCACTTTTAATCTCTGCGGCTGATTTTCGGCTTTCAATTTCTTCTTCCTTGGCAATCAGCAGTTTTTCTGCATAAAAACAAGCTTTTTCGTTGTCGTCCAAGGCTTTGTAGGAATAGAAAAGCCATTTATACAGCAAACCTCCCTGTTCGTGGCGGTCAGGGATTTCCAAGGCTTGAGTACCAAAATAGATGCACGAATCGTATTGATGAAGTTCATAATAGGCTTTGGTCAAGTTTTCAACTAAACCTTTTTTGTGTATACTTTCGTTGGTATCGCCCAAAAGGGCCAATCCCTTACGACTTTCCTCAATCATTTGGCGCAGTAATTGGCTGCGTTCCTCCTCACCAGTATATGCTTGTTGATCAATGCGTTGCATACAATATAGGGAAAGGCAACCATAATAAAAGACACAATCATTAAGACTGCCATAGATTTGGGCATCGCGTAGACCGTTTTGGAAACACATCAGGCAACTATCGTATTCTTCCAAAGCAAGGTAAGACATGCCTAAAGGGAAAGTACATACCATATATTGTTTATAATCCTGTTTTTCAGCATAATAGTTTCGTGCCGCTTTCAAATGCTCAATGGATTCCTTGTGATAGCCAGTGCTCCCGTATGACATGCCTAATTTTTGATGGATGGCATATTTGACTTTATCAATCTTGTCCTGTTCGCTAATCGGTGGCTCCGAGTAGCGCAACAAACGTTCGTCAACATGCTGGCATTGTTCGATACTTTGCATGGCTTTTTGCCTGTAGTCGAGGATGGTTTGTCTGGGTCCACCATTTGTTTGGTTCTGCCTTGCCATCGACAGAAAGGTCATCGTTTCAAAGTATTTATCTTTGCTTCCAACAAAATAATCTCCAGCCACTTGCAACAAAGAATCAACTTCAGAGTCATATTGGTTCAACACTTCTTTTGTCCACATTCGCAACAGACAATAATGTGCCCGCTCTTTCTCGGAAAGCACATCAACATACAATGTGTCAAGGATTTGTAAAGCACTGTCAGGACGAGTTGGGTAGATGTATTCCACGCGATAGAGCATATCCTCTTCTAATGAATGTGTATCATGCTTAGAACATGCCGCCATCACCACAAAAAAAATAAGAAACCCTATGGACAAAATGCGTTTCATGGCGGCAAAGGTAACAATTTTAATGAAACAACGGCACCAACGAAAAAAGGCTAATCGTTTTCTCGGTCAGCCTTTTGCTCGTTTCCATTTCTGGATTGACTTCGTCGAATCTTCGATTTCCCTTTGGGAATCTCTATTCTTTTATCCATTTCCCTCTCTCCGCTTCCTTGCCATTTGAAACCACTTTCCAAACATAACTTCCCGAAGCCCAATTCTCAGCATTAATCGAGGTTGTTTCATCGGTAATTTTTTGATGATGAACCAGCCTCCCATTCATATCATACACTTCCACCCAAGCATCCCGCAACCTCGTGCAGATATTCAGCACATCCTTCCCTGGATTAGGATAGGCGTTAGTTCTTGAAAAAACTACATTTTCAATAACTCCCCAAACCTCTCCAAATTCAGGGACTGGAATGTAATAGCCTTCAATCCATTCCCGATACAGGTTAGGCTCTTCTTGTACATTAACCCAAGCGTTTAGTGCCTCAACCAACCTGTCAGTTTGCGTTTCGCCAATCATGACTGGTTCCGATAACGCCCCATCGCCTATGTAGATATAGGGAAGGAATTCCGTGCAATTGATCGTCTCGCCCAAATTAGTGCCAAACAACCCATTCCATCCTTGTTGTCCACTGACATCGGCAAAGCAATTTTCAACAACACTGCCCTCCGAATTATAGGCCACAATACAACCTTTATTATAATGACCAGTCAAATAGTCCAGCAACTCCGAATAGCAATTCCTCACAATGGCATTCTTCCCGTTGGAAACAGTTTCGTTAAAACACACGATACCACCCATGTTTTCATCGCTGTATGACCCCATCAGGCTTCCATAGAAGTAGCAGTTCTCTACAATGGCATCAGCATAATCGCCTTCACAAAGGTTACGCAACACGATGCCGCCATTATCTATTCCACTTGCTTGAGAATACATGTCCATCTCGTATGCGCAGTTGCGCACCGTGGAATTACGGTTGAGACCGACGAATGCAGCCATATATACTCCGGCCGGATGCGCGTTTCCCACCAATTCTGATACTTTGAAGCGACAATTGCAGTTTTCCACCAAAGATAGCGAGTCAGAAACAGCGGCAACAAGTGCGTCATAATAAAGTTCGTATGTTCCTGTATTCATGTCAAATGGATGCATATAAGCATAAAAACCGGAATTAAGCGAAAGGTTTCTCACCGTGCCATGATACAAATAGCCAAACAACCCCATATCCATTCGCGTTTCCTCTCCCAAGGAATTAAGTATAAACAGCCCATCAATACTATGATCTTGACCATCAAAAGTACCCATGAAACGGTGTTCACGATTTCCTACAGGGACCAGGTTCATCAAACCATAATCTTTCTCAAGGTTGAGGTCGGCCATCAGTCTCACAGTGCGCCCATCGAAATTGTCAGGCTCACAGCCGTTCAGCCCGTTCACTACGCACGAAAGCCAAGCCAAACCTTCGGGCGAGTATATTCCCACATTACCTTCAGCATCAATCACATAGCCTTCGGGCTGTTCGGTTACGACATCAGCCCAATAACCGTATTCAAGCGTCCTATCGTTTTCTTGCGCTTGCATCGTCACCCCTCCCGCTATCAGCAGGAGCGCAAGCAGGACGAATAATCTATTGTTTTTCATTGTATGATGTTTTTATTGATTGCATTTTGTTGAGTTTCCCCTTCGGGGAATCCCTATCCCTTCACCACCACTCGCACCATATGTTTTATCCCTTCCGCGTCCGCAATGCGCAGCAGGTAAACGCCTTGCGGCAGGTCTGCCACACTGATTTCATTCGTATCGCGCACGGTCTTCACCAACTGGCCGAGGGCGTTGTAGACCTGCACTTCAGAAACATCAATTTCTTCAATGTGAACAAGGTTGTTGGCTGGATTGGGATAGATGCAAACATGAGCATCCGTAACGGACTCATCAATTCCGTTTGGCCATTGGTTGCCAAAGAGTGGGAACCCGCCGTTGGACATCTCCACATCTTCGCGCCAATGGCTGATTGAACCCAATGCAGGGAATTCCGTTTCTATTTGCTCCGCACCCAAATTCAAGGCGGTGAGCAGGTCGTCTGTATTATGCATCAGGGTCTCGAGTTGCCATGCCGAAGGCGAGGTCGTTGGGCCGAAAGCACTTGAATTTTCGAGTTCGGGGCCTTGACCGTTGCTGCCGTATTCATCTGAGGCCAACCAATAGCAACTGCTGAATTGGTCGTTCGTGGAAGAATATCCGACAATGGCTCCTCTCGGACAGACATAATTGTCAATTTCATGGATGAGTTCGCCAGTGCTGTAGGCATTGATGACCCTGTCTGGCGAAAGCGACAATTCGCCCACGATGCCGCCAACGCCAATGCGCGCCCCTACGGTTGCCGTGTTGTACACATTCAGTATTCTCACAATATAACCATTATGGCCTATAATGCCACCTGCGAGATGTGCATTGTCGACCACCACGCCGCTATTGCTGCAATCCACAATGAACAGTTCTTCGATGTAATTACCTTCTGCATATCCTATAATGCCTCCCGCCTCATCGCTGGAACCTGTGATGTCCCCGTAGTTATGGCAATTGCGAATGTAGTTTTCACACGGCGACCCGGCAAGGAGCGGGTCAGGCTCATATCTTCCAACCATGCCCCCAATTTTCGAGATGCCACCTGCTCCACCTCCATAAATCCAGCCGTAATTCTCGCAGTTTAAGATATTTCCTCCATACAACTTGCCGACCATTCCGCCACTTTGGTAATTTCCGGTTACGTTGGCACCATTCTGGCAGTCGGTGAAGTTGATACTGATTCCCATACCCACCATGCCACCGGCATATTGGGGGCTATGCACCTCGTTCCAGCAACGGCATGATTCCATCTCGCCATCACGCATGAAACCGACGAGACCACCAACGCACTCCGTACCCATCATGACGGCATTGCCTGTGCAATTCGACACAACGATAGGCGCCGAAGGTCCCCAAAGCAAGTATTCGGTGATTTCGCCCACCAGTCCGCCCGACAGCCTGCCATACACGGTTACATTTTGCCCTACATGACAATCAACAATGTGGCAAGTATCGTTGGAGTTTTGGCTCACGCCGTAAGGCAAGCCGAAGAAACCCGCCAAGCCGCCCGCCGATCTCGCCTCGCAAGTGACTGAAACATTGTCAATATAACAGCCCGAAATGTCGGTCAATCCTGCATATCCCACCAACGCACCCGTATACTGCGTTCCGTTCAATCTGCAATTTTGAAGTGTAATATTCTGAATTACAGCCCCGTTTGTGCAGCCAAACAAGCCAGCAATTCCATGTCCGGTATTTGACTGGCAGACCAAGCCGGAGATATTCATTTTGTTGCCGTCGAAACGACCCGTGAAATAGGGAGGCTCGTTTCCGACGACATGCCCGATGGGTGTCCAAAGCACGGGATTGACATCAGGATTCTCATTCAAGCAAATGTTGTCTGTCAGAATGTAGCAGGCGTTGCCGCCCGTGCCGTTATTGGTTTGTTGCGCAAGCAAAGCCAATTGTTCAGCGGTTGCGATTTGATAAGGATTTTCGGGAGTGCCGTCGCCGCCAGCATAGGCTTCGGCAATCGTGCCGTCCCAGCAATCGTTTTGTGCCACCACCTCTCTCGCCATCAGCAGGAGCGCAAGCAGGGTATAAAGTCTAATGTTTTTCATCGTATTGTGTTTTTAATAGTAATACATTGGTTCTCTTTTCTGCAAAGCTATAACAAAAAACCACAAAAAATACAACCCCAAAACCAATGTCCATATTTTTTTGAGGTTGAAAATTTATAAACAATTAAAAAACAGAATATTATAATTTTTCCATTACAAATTTTGTCCCTATGATTTTAGCCAATCCACACGGAAATTTCGGCAAAAAATCCACGGATAAAGCATCAAATTATTGCGTAAAATCATGGTTAAAAAGAGTCAGAACAAGGCATCAGCAGTCACCTGCCTGGGCAAACGGCGACTGTACATGTTGTTGGTCAGGCCGAAAGGTGTGACATAGACGGGAACAAGCGTCTTTTTGGTTCCCGTCACCTTGCGGAACACCTTCATGCGCTGCTGCACAAGGGCATCATAATCCTTCGTGATTTCATACTCGCCTTGGGCGTATTTCATCTCGCAAAGGGTGATGGTCTTGTCGCTGCGGTCGATGAGCAGATCGATTTGGGCACCTTTTTTCAGGTCTTCGTCGGCATCCTCCGATTCGAGGATGGCTTTGGTGGGGCGATAACTCCACGAGCAAGGCGTGTTCAACATGCCGTCGATGCCCAAGTCCTTCACAATCTGCTCGATATGGTTCAGGCATAGGATTTCAAAAGCATAGCCGCACCAGTTGGAGTAGGCAGGTGTCAATTGGAGTTTCGGCCAGTAATTGGCAGGAAAACTTGCCCGTCCGTCGAGGAATCGGAAATGAAACAGCGTGAAAAGGTCAATCAGTTGATACATCGTGTTTTTCTTGGTTTTCCCAAAGGGAACGAAACTGCGGATGAACTCACATTCCTCCAATTCGCGAAGTTGCGTACTGAGGTTGCCGTTGTTGGTCGCGTTGAGTTCTTCTATAATTTCGGTTCGCGTCATGCCAGAGCCTTTTTTCGCGAGGGCAGTCACGATGGCGATGTGGTGCTCTGCCCGTTTGAACAGCGATTTGTAGATTTTCCCAAACTCGCCTTTCAGTTCGGCATTGCGGCGGAAAAAGAGGGTCTCGATGTTTTGGCTGACGCTTTTATCGGCCTCAAACAGCGACAAATAATAAGCCACGCCGCCGATGGCCATGTAACATTCCATGATTTCGGAACGCTCGTAGGGGAAGTTCTGCGACCGAAAATAAAGTTCGGTTTCGCGAAGCGTGAACGGCATCATATTAATTTGGTGGGTGACACGGTTATGAAGTCCGCCCCGCGCATTGATGATGTGGTTGAGCATCCACGAGGTAGCCGACCCGCACACGATGAGTTTGATGTCGTTGCGGTAATAGGCCCAGTTGTTCCAGAAGTATTCCAAGGCATCCACGAAATGCGAGCCTGTGGAGTCGAGCCACGGCAACTCGTCGAAAAACAGGATTTTAGGCTCGTTCGTGTCAAGTCGTTCAATGTACTGGCTCAGCATCCTGAAAGCCTCGTTCCAATTGGATAGCAGGTCGATATCCACGCCCAAATCCGAAAGGGCATAATGGAAATTCTGAAGTTGTTCCTTGGTATCAGCCTTTTCTTTGCCGGTCATGCGGAAAGCGAACCGACCTTCAAACATTTCCTTGACGAGGAAAGTCTTCCCAATACGGCGGCGGCCATAGATGGCGACGAACTCCGAACGAGGGCTGGCGATGTAGTTGTTAAGTTGGCGTTTTTCCTCTTCGCGTCCGATGATTGATGTTTCCATTTGGTCTGAATTTTGGCGCAAAGTTACAAAAAATCAGAGATTGCGCCAAAAAACTGACACAATTTTTGGCGCAATCTGCTAAAAAATGCGAGATTACGCCAAAACTTTGTTTATTTTTACTGATAATCAAGTTATTATGTTATTCTAATTTTATCCACTTTCCTTTTTCCTCTTCCTTGCCGTTTGAAACCACCTTCCAAACATAAGTCCCCGAGACCCAATTCTCAGCATTTATCGAGGTTATTGCGTCGGTAATTTCTTGATAGTAAATCAGTTTTCCGTTCAAATCATACACCTCGACATGGGCATTTGGCAGAGCCGTGCGGATGTTGAGTGTGTTGCCGCCCGGGTTGGGATAAACATCCAATCCATTGTCGAGCAAAGGCTCCTCAAAGCCCCAAGGGTCGGTCACATAGGCGCGAATCATGAATTGGAGTTTGGACAAACGTTCATCTGTATCCCCCATGTCCATCCACTTGTTTTCCTCAAATTGCACCCATCTCGCATTGGGGCTGGCCGAACTCAAGTTTTCGGAACAAGCGGCCGAATAGGTCTCGGTCACGGCAAGTTCAGAGAAGACAATCCACAAACACTGCGTAGTGTCGATGCCGACAGGCGTATCCAAGTCAATCTCATGGAACCACCATTCGCATAAAGGCGTAACAATTTGCTCGGCCATCAAAGTGCGAGGCATATAGTCTTCCCCATAATAAACGCTCAGACGCAAGTCGCCCGTGTTCCAGTCGTTCTCAAATAATGCTACTTTGGTCAAAACATGGCCTTCAAACGGTTGAAGCATGGAGCCAGGAAACACCACCGCCCATGAAAAGGGAATGCCCTCGGGCATAAAGCCAAGGTTGGTGTAATAGTTGCCATCATCATAGTATAGCCATTCGCTATAGTCGGGAAAATCATCCTGAGAGGAAACTATCTCCTTGCCACTTTCAGTAGCGAACAAGCCTGTAGAGAGGCTGACAGTGTCTTGTGCTTGCATTTTCACCATTCCTGCCACGATCAGGAAGGAAAACACGATAACTAATCTGTATCTTTTCATATCTAACAGTTTTTGAATGGTTTATTTTACGATGAACTTTTGTGTCGTGCCATCAACAGTGAGCAGATACATGCCCGCAGGCAAGGCCGAGACATCCATTTGTTGGTGGTCGCCCGCGATGTGGCCTGATTGCAAGGTCTGGCCCATGAGATTAGTGATGCGATACGTTTGGTTTTGTAGAGACGCGCCATGGCGCGTCTCTATAAACAAAACGCCGTTGGTTGGATTTGGATAGATAATATATTGGTTTTCAGCAATTTCAACAACATTATCAGGGTCTATAAGACCAATCACAGGGAAACCACCATTGACGCCATCCTCGTCTTCCACCCACATGCATTCACCCATCGCACCGAGGTTCAAGGCCTCTAGCAAATCCGTAGTGCCGTATTGAGCCTCCGAGAGGTTCCATGAAGTGGATGACGCGCCCTCGTTAAACACACAGGATTCTGGAAGATAGACATAACTGTGGCTTTCCACGTTATAGACATAGGATGGAATGTCCACATTGCCATACCAATAGCAATTGCGGATGGCCGAATCACTCAAAATTGCTGGAATGATATGCGCATACAATGTATTGGGCAGATTGGGATTAGCAGGTTTGATGATTTGGCCCGAATTGTACACATTGTAGACAAAGCCCTCCGTAGGAGTACCTGTTATGCCGCCCATTTCAACTACACTCACATCACTTGAAGTCGCAATGGCTTTGAGGTCGCCTGTGTTGTAGCAGTTGGAAATAGAGCCATCGCTGCCGCAAATGCCTCCCACAAGAATCATACTGGAACCTTTACCCGTAACCAATGCCCTATTGCCGCATTTCTTGATTGTCGTGAAAATCGGCGTTCCAATGATGCCACCTGCACTGCTTCCACCCATCACCTCGCCTGATGCATGGTTGATGCAACATTCAATCAAGCCAAAAGAGCCACCTTGTCCCACCATTCCGCCAGCGGTAGTTTGGGCAGATACTTTACCATAATTGTGGCAATTCCTGATGATATAACTACCCTGGCCAACCATTCCTCCTGCTGAAAAGCTGTTCGTCATACTTCCAATATCACCTTGATTCACACAATGTTCGATGACCAAATTACCATTGTTCATCGTGGTATAACCAACAATGCCACCTAAATACATGTCACCGTAATTAATCTCAGAATCGCTGACACAATCCTTGACAAAAACAGTGTCGTTTCCAATGGTTTCAGCGACAAAATGCCCGACAATACCACCCACTTTATTGCCGTTCGCCTGTATCACACCGCTAGCGGTGCAATTAATGATATTGGTGTTGACGGACAAGCCAACAACCATCCCAACATAATCGCCGAGTGTCAGGTTTGACTCCGTGATTCGAACATTTTTGACAATAGCGTCAACCGTACATCCAAACAAGCCTAATACATCTTTGTCGTTGGCATACATCTCACTGACGACATGGTTGTTACCCTCAAAAACACCCATAAAAGGGTGGGCGGGCTGAATGTTGGGATTGGTGGGATGCCATTCGGTTTTCACGGTACCTATGGGTGTCCATAGATAGCCTTTGTCGCCATTCAGGTTGATGTCGTCGGTGAGGATATAACAATTGGGATTGCCGCCGTCGCCGTTATTCGTCTCGTATGCCAGTAGAGCCAGCTGTTCAGCCGTGGCGATCTGGTAAGGGTTTTCGGGCGTGCCGTCGCCGCCATCGTAGGCTTCGGCGACCGTGCCGTTCCAAGGTGATTGCGCTGTAACCGCCATTCCAACGGCAAGCAAAACGGATAGGACAAGAAGTTTTTTCATAGCAATAGGTTTTAGGATTAAACAACTACAAAACTATATGAAAAAAACGCCTAAAAAACCATTTCCAAAGGCGAATACAGATTTTTCTTGAAAATAAGTATTGGGAATCAGTGGATTACGAAATTTTTATCCATAAAAAAGTTAGGGCATATCCACAAGATTTAACCCAAAAATGGCCCAATCAAGCCTTCAATTACCTCGTTTTGGGTCTTTTTCTTGATGTTGGAGCGGTATTTCGCCACAGTGTTCTCGCGCAGGTCGAGGATGTCAGCCATTTCTTTCACGCGGAAGCCAAAGAAAGAAAAAACACAGATGTCGAGTTCGGTGTCGCTCAAGTCGGGATAGGTGGCTTTCAGTTGGGCCAAAGCTTCGGGATAAGCCCCATTGAACACTTCAATGATGCGCCTGCCCGTGTTGTTGAGGCGGTCGTTATAAATGGCCACCGCTTTCAGGCGCAGCGTTTCCATTTCCTTGGCCTCCAACGTGCCGCGCGCCTCTAATAAATCGCGCCTGATTCTCTCGCTTTGTTCGACCGCTATTCTTTTGTAATTGCGATGATAGGCCATGAAAGCCAACAAAGCCAACACAAGCAACACGGCGATGCAGCCCACAATGAGTTTTTTCCTTTGTGCCGTTTGGGTTTCTTTTTGCTCGCGCAAAGTTTGCAGTCTTGCATCGCGTTCCGCTTTGAACTGCTCGTATTGCTTCACAGCCAACATCCCATCACTCACCCGCTCCGATTCGGCCTGCACATAGTCGGTGCATAAAGTATGGAACAAAGCCGCACTGTCAGCATTGTTCTCCTCTTGATAAATATCTACTAATAACGACATAAGGGCACCTCGTTCCACATCGCCCAAATCCGCCTCCAAAACCTTCAGCAGGTAAGGTTTCGCATCCGCAAGCCTACTGGAAAAATACAAGTTCATTCCGATGCTTACCGAATCGTTTTTGGTGTCCATACCGCGCCGTGCCTTATAACCGATAATCTGTTTCTGCACCATCACGCAAGAGTCAATCTGCCGACTGTCATAATACAAACTCGATAAAAGGTGTCGTGCGGCGATGTATTCCCAAACATCGGAAACCGAGTCGATGTAAGGCATCACCTTGTCCAAATAGTATCTTGCGGAGTCGTTTTCTTTGACGACTTCGAAAGCGGTGGCTAAAGCTCTGCCAGTCCATACCATCCATGTGGTGTCAGGAATCATCTTTTGGTAATACAATGCACGGCGCAGCGCATCAATTTGGGCATTGTTCTCTATCTTCCGACGAAATACATGCGCCATTTGGTAATAGGCTCGTGAGGTGAGCAGCATCTCTTCATCTGTCATGTCTTCGGGCAACCTTTCCAAACATTCGGCCACCTCAAAGAAATGAGGAAGTGCCTCCATCAAGCTGTCGTTTTGAAGACAGACATAACCACTATCATATTGCGTTTGCGCTTGTTGCATGGCCTCGGGAGCAAGGGAATTCTGCCGTTGGCTGCAAGCGGAAAAGACAAGTGAGACAAAATACAATACTATGAGACGATAAAGATTCATCGCCGCAAAGATAGACAAAATCTTTATTTCATCACCGTCACTCGCAACGTATAATTTTTCCCTTCCGCATCCGCAATCCTGAGTAGATACAAACCATCCACCAAGCTTTCCACAGAGATACAATCTGCGTTCTCTGCGCTTCTCACCAACTGACCTAAGGTGTTATACACTTGAATCATAGCGGGTTCAATGCCTTCAATCGTCACCCTGTCCCTCGCGGGATTGGGATAGACCGTCACCTCGCTTGCACTCGCTTCACCCTGTCCGTCCACTGACCAATACACCCTCACAAAATACTCGAACTCGTTGTACTTCGAGCGTGCTGGTGCCGAATAGCAGTCGATGGCTTGGTAGTAGGCCACCACCTTATACAGATAGAAAGTCTCGTCCTCCAGAGTGGTGTTATCTGTATAAGAAGTGGCACCGGCACTGAGCGTCTTGATTTTCTGCCAGTTCATGTCGGCTTCCTTGGTGCGGTAGATGTAATACCCTGAGAGGCCGTCATGCGGCTGCGGCGTTGCCCAAGTCAGTTTCACCTTGTTGTTGTTGGTCATCTCAAACCAAAGGTTGGAGGCTGGCTGGCAGTCGTCGCCGATGGTGGCACAAGCCTCATTGGTTGGGTCGCTCTCACCACCTTCACAGAAGGCTGTCACAAAATAGCAATTGCCGCCATAGCTTGGCTCTTCGTCTATAAACCCTGTTTCCTGTCCCAAAATCGTGGCCAACACAGTTCCGTCTCGATACACATTGTATTTCTCTGCTTCGGCTGAATCGAACCAATCCAACACGATATGGTCGCCTTCTGCAAAGGCATACAAGTCGATAGGCATTCCACAATCCATGCCGTTGCCGCAGCTGTTGTTGGTTCTCAAGAAAACACCCTCATCGATGCCGTCCAAAGGACCGGAATAGGAATAGACAACCTGTTGCTCAGCGTCCTTGATGACGAAACTCACATCGCTGACCGAGCTGCTTCCTTTGGTCCAGGCGAACGAGACGTGGCCTAAAGGCACCGCGACGGTCAGCGTCTCGCTGCTGGAATGGGCCGTTACCGATTCCATCAATTGCATCGCGTTGTTGATCACCTGTATGGAAGCACCTTGCCATCCGTTGAAGAAGGTAGTGCCTGCCACAATGGTCCAGTTGCAGGAAGGCCCGAAGCGTACTCCGCTTTCAGTGGCAATCCTGCCATGGTGGCCGTCGTTCACCGCATACACTTGATAATCGTGCAAACCGTAAAACGGCACCTCGTCGTTGATTTCCATAGCCGCTCCAGGAGTGACGTTGTCTTGGGTGTAAACCACCCTGCCATCACGTTTGACGACTATCTGGTCGATATGCGTTAAGTTGCTGTTGTTTAAGGCCTTCGTGGGGTTGTTCCAATGCACGGTGCAGATATAGGAGTCATCGGAGAGCGGTTGCACACTCAGATTGGTGGGTTCTTTAGGCGTGGCGTTGTAGACTCCGAGCGGTAGGGCATCGGCAATCATCTTTTGTGCCATATTCCATGTCTGGTTATAGGTTTGCAGATTGGCGATACTAAACCAGCCGTCAAGGGCACCGCCCCAGCTCCAATTGATGTGAAACAGGCCGTTGTCGTCGTAGCCGTCGCAGATAAAAGAATGCCCCATGCTTCCGCCATCAGTACCGGCATACAGGATGGGAATGCCCATGTCCAAGGCATCGCGCATCATACCCACCCATTCGTCGTAGGGGTAATCGTCCCGTAGCAGGTTGTGCGAAGTGCCGTAGCCGAAATAGGCAGTCATCGCTGAAGGGATGCTTTGGTGCAAGGCGCCGCTGGCCGAGGAACCGTAGTTCATATCAACGCTTACCCCGCAATGGAATATCAGGGTGCCCACATAAGGTTCGTTCTCGTGCAACGACTCTGGCATCTCGTCCCAATGATAGATAGTTTCACCGAAATTGGCGTTGAGAGTGCCATAGAGGTAGCTGTTGTATGAATGCGAGCCGGTGCCTTGCTGGGGATAGTTCCAATACTTCATCACCTGTGCCATCGAGGTGGCTACGCAACCTGCATAAGCTTGGCCACAAGGCCCGTTCACGTCTTTTGGACAGCATGAGTTGTAGTAGCAGTCTTGGTCCCAATGTGTGGCAATCAAAGGTTGGACGACTACCGTTTTCGAGCTTTGCGTCTTGCCGCAACGTTCAAGGTTTTCCCATTCCTGGGCGATCACAAAGTCGGCTTTTTTGAGGTTTTCTTCCGCAAAGTCAACGGATTGGCCGTAACCGTCGAGGAAGTACCTCAAGCCATCAGGGATGTTTTCCGTGTCAAAAGCTCCCGTTTCGGAATAGCCGAGAATGGGGCTGGTAAGGTCACAGGCAGAGATGATGACGAAGCCGTCAGGGATGCCGTTGAAGACATGATACGAAGGGAAGCCCTTCTCGGTGAGCGTTGTGCCGACCCATTCCAACTGGGTGCTCTCGGCAAAGTTGGCCTCGACGAATTTCATACCCAAAGCCTTAGCGCGTTGTGCATCCACGGTTCCTGCAAAGGCAGAAGCCGATGCCAGCAGCAGAACTGCCAATAAGTTGTAGAATCTGAAGTTTTTCATTGTATTCTGTTTTAATAGGTTTATTCTTTAATCCACTTTCCTGATTCTGTTAAGGTCCCTGAGCTTGTTGAAGGTCCTACCACCCTCCAAAAATACATACCAGAGGGCCAATCTTCGGTAGCAATGCTTATCAAATAGCCCTCAATCTGCTGCTCAATCATTTTCCTGCCATTCAGGTCATAAACCGCCACAACAGCATCCTCCCAATCGGTCAAGACATGCAGCACATCCCTGCCAGGATTGGGATAAACGGTATTCGAGGCGATTTGTTCCTCCACTGCGTCCCAATCGGGAGCCTCGATGGCGCCAAGGTCGATGCGACCGTTAATGACACGCGGATTGCCTGAAAAGTCAGTGTCGGGATAGTATTGGCTCATATTAGTGGCACCCACATTGAGGCAGGGCGAAGTCTCGGTGAGCGACCAGTTGAAAGGCACGGTTGAATGGTCATACTCGGAACCGATGCCTAAAGTAGGATGGAGGAATTGCGGGTCTTCGCAAATTGTACCTTCGTACCCATCTGGACAACTAACACAATTGTTGAAAATGGTGGGGTCGGGATGGGAAGGGTCCATGCGCTCAAAGTGGATCTGGGGTAGGGTTTGTGGATAAAAATCGTATCGGTCGTTGCCATAGACGATGTTGTTGTAGATTTTCTGCTGCCCGTTAGTCCAGATGCCAGAGCCATTGTCGTTCATGAAACCCTCACTTTGGTTGTTTACGATCGTGTTGTTATAATAATGGGAATAATTGGGGGCTGTAGTACCAAGCACAGGCGAATAGCCATCATTGTTGACGATGATGTTGTCGTGGAAACGCCCCACGCCTTCCCAGCCGAGATACGCCGTACTGCCGTGGTTGCCGTGGATGTAGTTGTTATAGACTTGAGGCCCCGAAGCATACAGCGACAGTTCGCCGACATGCATGTCCAAGGCTGTGCCATAGTGCCCTGAGTTGTTGTAAAACTCGCAATTCCTCACCGTGAAATGCCGCAAGCCGCCCATCGAAATGCTTGCACCCCACCATGCATAATTGTCGTGGAAAACGCAATGCTCTACAAGAATTGTCCCGGGATTGAGCACATATATACCGCCGCCACCACTACCGCTGGGCGAACTGGTGTTGTGTTCATCACGATTCTGCGAGAAACGGCAATGGTCGAGATGACAGTATTTCTTGTTTCTCACCTCAACGCCAGCACCAAACCTCTCCCCCTCGGGTGCGCCCGAGATAATCTTTCCGAACTTCACCTCGCAATACTCCATGACCACACTGTCTTGGGCGCTGCTCTGGTCGGAAAGCAAGTGGATGCCGTGCCAGCCCGTTTCCACTGTAGGATTGTAGAATTCGGTGGTGTCGCGGGCGGTAAAGACGACGGGATACTTGTCCGCACCCAAAGCATAAAACGAGCCATTGTGGACGGTGATGCGGTAGTAGCCCTCGGCAATCACCCAAGTCCCGCGTTCAATGGTAAGGCAAGCCGAGCCGCCTTCATCTGGCTCGATGACGACATCGCCCATGAGCCTAACCGTGTCGGCATCCCAAAGCACTTGACCGTGGTATTCCCCCGACACCTCGATGGTCTGTGCTGAAAGCGGAGCCGCCAGCAAGGCCATCCAAAATGCAAAAACCAAACTTTTCTTCATGGCATAAACTATTTTTGATGGTACTTTTTTGTTCGTGCCACCAAAATTATATAAAAAATTACGGGAAAAATCAACGGCTATGGCCAAGTACATATTTTTTCTCGAAACCCATCTTGATAATCAATGAGTTACAATAAAAAAGTACATATTTTTCTTACTCCAAAGCCGTGGAATTAGGGTCAAAATCACCCTTGTTTTTAAGGTAGGAACGATATTTTGCCACCGTGTTTTCGCTCAGGCGGAGCAGGTCGGCCTCTTCCTTGATGCGGAAACCGAGAAACGTCAAAACGACAAGGTTGCGCTCCGTCTTGCTGAGGTCGGGGTAGGCCGACTTTATCTTCTCGATGCCTTTGGGATAAGCCGACTCAAATGCTTCCATGATGCGCTGCAGCCGGTCTTTCTGTCCAGACTGGTAGATGGCATTGGCCTGTTGCTGCAGCATCTCCTTCTGCTGCGCAGTGAGTTGCTTCAGCTCGGCCTGCAACTGCCGCTGCGCCTCGCATAAACGCGCGGTTTCGGCCTCCTTGTGCCGCCTGTAGTAATAGACAAACAACCCCAATAGCACCATCCCGACCAGCAGTAATGCCAACAATACATAAAGCCTCATGCTTTTCTTATGATGCACCTCTTCCTGCTGTTGCAGCTCCTCTTGCTTGTCGAACTCCTCCTGTACCATCACCATATCCTTCATGTTGGCTTCGGGATGCTCCATAGTCAGCAGACGTTCGGAATACTCGATGGCGTTCTTTTCGTCGCCCAAGGCCTTGTATGACTCGTAGAGATACCGATACAATTCATAGTTCTCAAAAAACCTGTCAATGGACTGGCCCACAGCGATGGATTGCTCGCCATAATAGATACAGGAGTCGTATTGCTGCATGTGGAAATATGTGTCAGAGAGCGTTTCGAGCAAGGACTGCTGATGATAGCCATACGCATAGTCCGCTGTGTCGGTCAAGCCTTCCAGTCCGGCTTTGGCTTCCTCGATGGCATGGCTGAGCAGTTGCTGCCGTTCCTCCTCGGTCTCATAATGGTTTTGGCCGACACAATAGTTGTAATAAAAAGCAAGGTTGTCATGGAATACGGCACATTCGTTGGCGTAGCCGAGAGCTTCGGCGGATTGTAGGCCTTTTTGGAAATAGGCCAGACAGCTGTCGTATTCATTGGTGCCAAGATAGGCGTAGCCAAGCATGTAGGCCGAGCTCAGGCGGTTGTAATGGTCGCCCGTCTTGGCGAAATACGCATCTGCCTGCGTCAAAGGGGGAATGGCATCAGCGATGTAGACCGAGGCTCCGTATATCATGCCGAGTTCGAGATAGATGAAATACTTGCTTTTCTCGATGACCTCTTGCTCATTGGTGGGCGTTGGGGAGAATGCCACTAAGCGTTTATCCACATGGCGGCAACTTTCGATGCTGCTGCGGGCTTTCAGCATGGCATCCAGGGCAATCTGCTTAGGCTGTTGCTGATTCGTTGTCTTGTTTCCCATGAGCCAATAGGTCCAGGCCTCATGGTATTTGTCCCTGCCGCCGACAAACTGCGCTTCAGCCACTTGCAGCAGCGAGTCGAACTCTACATCATATCTTTTATCGTTACCGATGAGCAGGGCCTTCAGCAGACAGTAATGCGCCCGTTCCTTCTCCGAAAGTGCCTCCACATTCAGCGTGTCGAGGATCCGCATCGCGCTGTCCGGGTTCTGTTGGTAGAAGCACTCCACGCGATAGAGCATATCTTCTTCATGAGGTGGCAGTGTTTCATGCTTGGAACACGCAATCATCATCAAAACAAAAGTCAGAAGCCCTATGGAGAAAAACCGTTTCATGGCGGCAAAGGTAATACTTTTTGGCGACATGCACGAAAAAAGGCCGACCGCTCAAGCGATCAGCCTTTTGCTCGTTTCCATTTCTGGATTGCTTCGTTCCTCGCAATGACGCGAAGCGAGTCATACGAGCGAAGCCATTCTGCATTCAGCATTCAATAATTCAGCATTCAAATTACATCATGCCGTCCATTCCGCCGCCCATAGGCATCGGAGGTGTAGGAGGTGTAGGCTCCTTGTGGTTGCTGATGACGCACTCGGTGGTCAGCATCATGCCAGCGATGGAAGCAGCGTTCTCCAAGGCGACTCTCGACACCTTGACGGGGTCGATGACACCAGTCTTGAGCAGGTTCTCATAGACCTCGGTGCGGGCGTTGAAGCCAAAGTCGTTCTTGCCTTCCATCACCTTGTTGACGACGACCGAGCCTTCCAAGCCAGCGTTTTCAACAATCTGACGCAACGGCTCTTCCAAGGCGCGCTTGATGATGGCGATACCCGTGGTCTCGTCATCGTTCTCGCCCTTCATCTTCTCAATGGCCTTGATGGCACGGATGAAACCGACACCGCCGCCAGGAATGATACCCTCTTCGATGGCAGCGCGGGTAGCATTCAGAGCATCCTCCACGCGGTCTTTCTTTTCCTTCATTTCCACTTCAGAAGCGGCACCCACGTAGATGACTGCCACGCCACCGGCCAACTTGGCCAGGCGCTCTTGCAGCTTCTCACGGTCATAGTCGCTCGTGGTGGTCTTGATTTGAGCCTTGATCTGGGCGGTACGGCCTTCGATGTCCTTCTTGGCACCGTGACCGTTCACGATGGTGGTGTTGTCCTTGTTGATGCTGACCTTATCGGCCTGACCCAGCATCTGCAGGGTGGCATCTTCAAGTTTGTAACCCTTTTCTTCGCTGATGACAGTACCACCGGTCAGGATGGCGATGTCTTCCAGCATTTCTTTTCTGCGGTCACCGAAGCCAGGCGCCTTGACGGCAGCGACTTTCAGCGAGCCACGCAGGCGGTTGACCACCAAGGTAGCCAAAGCTTCACCATCAATGTCCTCAGCGATGATGACGAGGGCACGACCAGTTTGCAAGGTCTTTTCGAGCACGGGCAGCAAGTCCTTCATCACGGAGATCTTCTTGTCGTAGATGAGGATGTAAGGATTCTCGTAGACGGCTTCCATCTTCTCGGTGTTGGTGACGAAGTAAGGCGAAATGTAGCCACGGTCGAACTGCATACCTTCGACAACATCGACATAGGTGTTGATGCCCTTGGCATCCTCAACGGTGATGACACCTTCTTGCTTCACCTTGCTCATTGCCTCGGCGATGAGGCCGCCGATTTCACTGTCGTTGTTGGCAGAGATGGTAGCCACTTGCTTGATCTTCTCGTTGTCGCCATCGACCTTCACCGACATCTTCTTCAGCGAGGCCACCACAGCGGCGACAGCCTTGTCGATACCACGTTTCAGGTCCAGAGGATTGGCACCGGCGGTGACGTTTTTCAGGCCCGTGGCCACGATGCTTTGGGCCAACACGGTGGCGGTGGTGGTACCATCACCAGCGAGGTCGTTGGTCTTGGAAGCCACTTCCTTCACCAACTGGGCACCCATGTTCTCAACGGGGTCGTTGAGTTCGATTTCCTTGGCGACCGTCACACCATCCTTGGTGATTTGGGGAGCGCCATACGATTTCTCGATGACCACGTTACGACCTTTAGGGCCGAGGGTCACCTTCACTGCGTTTGACAATGCGTCGACGCCCTTCTTCAGGCCGTCGCGTGATTCGATATTGAAAAGAATGTCTTTTGCCATGATATTTGTTGTTTATTTGTTGACTGTTGAATTGTTTAATTGTTGTTTGACACGCGACTGTGGGACTCGTGACGCGGGACGGTCTCGCGTCCAATAGTCTCGCGTCTATTTAGATGATGGCGATGACGTCTGATTCACGCATGATCATGTAATCCTTGCCGTCGAGGTGGAACTCGGTGCCGGCATATTTGCCATAAATGACATTGTCGCCGACCTTCAGGGTCATGGCGTTGTCCTTGGTGCCGGGACCTACGGCGACTACTTTACCTTGTTGGGGTTTCTCTTTGGCGGTGTCGGGAATAATGATACCGCTAGCGGTTTTCTGTTCGGCGGCGGCGGGCTCGATGACCACGCGGTCGGCCAGAGGTTTGATTGCTAATTTTGCCATTTTATTTGTTGTTTAATTGTTGATTGTTTAATCGTTTAATCGTTGATGCGGCCCTTCGACCCTTCGACAGGCTCAGGGACCTCAGGGACCGCACACAATCCTTGCGGACGGCGTTTGCTTGTCATAATTCGTGCCAAAGTGGAAAATGGCAGGGTTTTGTCAGTCGGGGTGACAAAGTGACACAAAGAATGGTTATCTTTGCAACCGAAATCGCCAAACTATGTCCAACATCAACGACGAGCGGAAGATCAACGAGCGGTATAAGATGATGACGGAGCAGCCTGTCAAGCGGCTGATTCTCAAGATGGCCGTGCCTACCATCATCAGCATGCTCGTGACCACCATTTACAATATGGTGGACTCGTTCTATGTGGGTCATCTGAGCACAGAAGCCGTGGCAGGCGTGGGTGTCTCCTTCGCCTATATGGCCTTTATCAATGCCTGCGGTTTCTTCTTCGGGCATGGCTCGGGCAACTACATCTCGCGCGCATTGGGAGCCAAACAGGGACAGAATGCTGGACGCATGGCGGCCACAGGTTTCTTCACACCGCTGATCGTAGGCGCCCTTGTGGGATGGAGTTGTCTGCTGTTCATCTCACCTCTGTCAAGGGCGATGGGCGCCACCGACAGCATCCTGCCTTATGCCAACAACTACCTACACTTCATCCTGCTTGCCACGCCTTTCATGATGTCTTCGCTGACCCTCAACAACCAACTTAGGCTACAAGGCAACGCCCGTTTCGGCATGATTGGCATCGCCTCGGGGGCCATCCTCAACATCATCCTTGACCCGATTTTCATCTTTGTGCTTGACCTAGGGGTAAGCGGGGCTTCGTTGGCAACGGCAGTGAGCCAGTGCTTCGGTTGGTGCGTGCTGCTTTGGGGCACCTCGCGACCTGGCAACGTGCATATCAAACCTAAGAACTTCTCTCCTACCCTATACTATTACAAGGAAATCACGCGGGGCGGTTTGCCTTCTTTGGCGCGACAGGCTTTGTCGGTGGTGGCCACCATCAGCCTCAACCGTATGGCCGTGCATTATGCCTTGCCTGGCAACGAAGCCTCCACCGTTGCGGCTTTCACCATCGTGTCGCGTATCACCATGTTCTGTTTTGCCATCGTCATCGGGTTCGGACAAGGGTTCCAGCCCGTATGCGGCTATAACTATGGGGCCAAACTCTACGCACGTGTCAAGGAGAGTTACCAGTTTTGTATCACGCTTTCCACGGCATTTTTGATTGTCTTAGCCACCGTAGTCTATATCTTCGCTCCCGACATCATTTCCTGGTTCCGTGGCGAGGATCCCGAACTCATCCGCGTGGGCAGTCAGGCCTTGAGGTGGCAGTGTATCGCTTTCCCGCTGATGGGTCTATGCACTGCAACTAATATGCTGTTCCAAAACATCGGCTACACTTGGCAGGCCACCTTACTCTCGATGTGCCGTCAAGGTTTGTATTTTCTGCCTGCCGTCTTCATCATGTCGTGGCTTTGGGGAATCACAGGTCTCGAAGCTGCCCAAGCCGTCGCCGACGTCTGCACCTTCTTGACTTCGTTGCCGTTTGCTATTTGGATTCTTAGGGAACTTAGCGCGAAGTCACAGCAGCATGCGTGACCTTGCCGTCTTTCCAAGTACATTCCACTACTTTTCCATCACGGGCGCAAAGCCCTTTGAAATGACCGTCTTTCCACGCCGAAGGAAGAGCAGGCAGCAATTCGATTTCTCTGTCATGGCTTTGCAGCAGCATCTCGGCGATGCCCGCCGTGCCGCCGAAGTTGCCGTCGATTTGGAAAGGCGGATGGGCGCAGAAAAGGTTGGGATAAGTGCCTGCACGATGACTACCATCGGGTTGAATGGCGGGTTGCAACAAGTTTTTTAAAAGCATATAAGCATGGTTGCCGTCATGAAGGCGTGCCCAAAAACAGATCTTCCATGCCCTTGACCAGCCCGTGCCTTCATCACCACGGCGGCGTAAGGTCTCGCGGCAGGCATCCATCAGTTCGGGCGTTTTGGATTGGGTCAATATAGTGCCAGGATATAGCCCAAATAAGTGCGACACGTGGCGGTGTTGCGGCTCCACTTCCTTGTAATCTTTCAGCCACTCTTGCAAATAGCCCTTTTGGCTGACCTGCATAGGCGGGAAATGGGATTTTGCGGCACGAAGGCTATCAGAAAATGCCTTATCCACACCCAAAATCTCTGTTGACTGGCAAACAGCATCATATAACTCGCTGACAATCTGCACATCCATCGTGCTACCCATGCACACACTGACGGCGGTGCTGTCGTTGAGCCAAAAGGCATTTTCGGGCGAGGTCGTTGGAGCGGTGACGAGCCAACCGTGTTCGGGTTCCTCAATCATTGCATCGAGAAAAAACATGGCGGCTTCTTTCATTAATGGATAAGCCTTTTGCAAGAAAGTTGTGTCTTGCGTGAACTCATAATGTTGCCAAGCATGCAAGGTCAGCCAAGCCCCACCCGTGTTGGTGGCACCCCATGAGGGATGCTCGCCGGGTGCCGTGAAACCCCATGGATTACAAACCACATGGGCGGTCCAGCCTCGGGCACCGTAGAAATCGCGAGCGGTCTTTTGTCCCGAGGGCATCAGTCCTTCGGCAAAATGAATCAAGGGCAAGTGCAGTTCCGAGAGGTTGCAGACTTCGCAAGGCCAGTGGTTCATCTCCACATTGATATTCAGGTGGTAGTCGCCGTTCCAAGGGGTTTGAATCGTATTGGCCCACAGCCCTTGCAGGTTGGGTGGCAGCAAGTCCTCACGGGTGGAGCTGATGAGGAGATAACGCCCATAATGGAAATAACAGGTCGGCAGCCAAGGGTCATCGTTCACGAGGAAGTCTTTCCAATGGTCTTCCAAGGTCAGGTCTTGTTTCTCTTTGGGATCGCCAATCACCAACTCCACACGGTCAAACAGCTCATGGTGGGCTTTCAGATGGTCGTTTTTCACGGCCTCAAAGCCTTTCGCAATGGCCTTTTGAAGGTGTTCGTTGACGTAGGCTTTGGGGGAGTCGCATAGAAAATCGGTAGCGGCACAGAAATAGATAATCGTTTCGTTATCTTTGGTGACCGTTTGTGCTTTGGCATAATACCGCATTCCTTCCACGCCTTCCACGTTGCTGTCCAGTTGGCCGAACATCACTACACCGTTGGCATCGATGATGACTTCGGCTTTTTCGGGACGGGAGAGATTTATTGTAAAGGGAAGGCAGGTCGTTGAGTGCTGAGCTTGTCGAAGTATCGAAACGCCGTTTATAATGGCTTCAGTTTTATTGGTCGGCCCTTCGACGGGCTCAGGGACCTTAACTCTAATAACCGCCACATCATCGGCACGGGAGATGAAAGATTCGCGCTCATAGCATAAGCCGCCTTTCTCAAATGAGACCGTATGGATGGCATCATTAAGGCAAAGCGTTCGTTTATAATTGGTTACGGAATCAGCATTGGGATAATGATAATCAATCGTCATGTTGCCCAAAGTCTGATAGCAGCCAAAAGGCACTTTGGCGCCTTGGCCATGACCCGAGCCTTGGCCCCCACAGACAAAAGTCTCATACATCAGGTTTTGGGCTTCGTCGTTCTTGCCCTCTTTCAACAAGCGTTGTATCTCGGGCAGCGACTGCAAAGCCTTGGGATTGCTGTCGTCGCTCGGTGCCCCCGACCACAGGGTGATGTCATTCAGCACGATGGTCTCCTTGTCAATGCCGCCATCGGGCATCATACCGAGGTGACCGTTACCTAAAGGGAAACATTCTTCCCAGATTTGGGCGGGGGCGGTACAGGTCAGGTTCCAGGGCTCTTTTGAGGAATGCTTTTGGCAACCGAAAAACATGAACAAGGGAATGATGAAATTGAGGAGGCGCTTCATGGATTGATAGTTTCCTGCAAAAATACCAAAAAAGACACCAAATATGCCCAATTTCACACTCATTATTCATTAATAAATAAACAACTGTTGTCCAACAATTTATCCGACAACAAGCGATTACAGTCGACTACAAACGTTTGTTCAACGGCTTAGTCTTGACAAGGTTTGCATCTTTGCAGCGACAAACATTTAAACCTAAATTATGGAAACACCAGAATACATTGAAGGCATCCCAACAGAGAAGAAGAAAAGCCATGAAAGGCGTAATTTGATCGAACAATATTATGAGCTGCTATGGAAAGCATTGCAACGGGGAAATGGAACAAATGGCATTTTTAACTCATTTTTGGGCGTTACTGTCATTATTAAAAAGGGTGAAAGCGACAAGAAGACAATCAATCGTGCTTCTGCCGACTGGTAATCGACTTATGCCGTAAAACACCTTAAACAAGTTATCACCCTTGCTTGCGGAAAAAAAAGACGCACCTGTTTATGTGGAAGCCAAGACAGGGACGCAAAAGAAAAACGGTTACAAGAATATGGCCATCTTATATCATGAATTTGTCCACCCCGAGATGGAGTATTTGAACTTCATGATAAAACTGACAATAGGAATCAAAAGCGACGGGAAACATGTACAATACTGCGTGAACAAGATAGAGACACAAAACAAAAAACCAATCGTATCCAGCGATTACCCTAGTTGAAGGGAACACATACGATTGGTTTTCTGCGTGCAAAATTACAACTTTTCCACAAACCCGCAAAGTTTTTTTCTCTAACCGAAATGAACCGAACCGTGCCCAATCTTTTCGGATGCTTCGGATGGGTTCGGTTAGAGATTGTTTAACGTGGCTCCAGCAGCCATGTCATGCCGACGCTGGCTTGTGCGATGGCGGGCATCTATGGCTGCGGCATACTGGAATCCGCCCATCTCAATATGAAAACCCGACATTGCATATCGGGGTGTGGTGGGGTCGTCCATTATGGACTCTGATGCCCCATCCTTCATTCTCACCGAACAACAGTCCTCATGCCCCTTGCGGTCATGGTGGACAAGGATCCGCCATCTCCTAAGCTCCTGGGATTCACTCTTGTCGTCGCTTCGCGTCATCGCAAGGAACGAAGCAATCCATTTATGACCGATTTATGTAAGATTTGTTTCAAAAAAAAAGAAAAACACATACATTTCATTCCCAATCATTTACCCGACAACAAACGACAACAAACGACTGC
>JAGCCO010000139.1 GCA_017651645.1 Bacteroidales bacterium | reverse complement strand
CGCCAGCAGGCGATGGCGTTCTCGTAGATCGACAGGCTCTTGTTGGGCACCACCAGGTCGGGGTCGATGCCGATGACGCTGCCGAAACCTTGACAGGTGGGGCAGGCGCCGTAGGGGTTGTTGAAGGCAAACATGTTGGCCGTAGGCGGCTCGAAGGTGATGCCGTCGGCCTCGAAACGCGATGAGAAGTCGGCTTCCTTGCGCTCGCCGTCGAGTTCGCTGATCACCTGGCAGGTCTCCTTGCCCTCGTAGAAGGCGGTCTGTACCGAGTCGGAGATACGCCCGATGGCATCGTCCATGCTCTCGCTGACTTTGATGCGGTCGATGAGCAGCTTCACCTTCTTCTCACTGACCTTTTTCTTCTGGTCGAGGAAATCCTCGATTTTGACGATCTCTCCATTATATAATATACGGTAGAAGCCCTGCTGCATGAGAATGTTGAGGTGATCTTCGAGACTACGGCCTTCGGGCAGGTGAAGCGGCGCGACGATGTAGGCCGTACTGCCCGTCGGCAGGCCAAGGATATGATTCACCACATCCATCACCTGATGCTTCTTGACCAGTTTGCCCGAGGCGGGGGAGTAGGTCTTGCCGATGCGGGCATAGAGCAACTTCAGGTATTCGTAGATCTCGGTGCTGGTGCCCACGGTGGAGCGCGGGTTGTGCGAGTTCACCTTCTGTTCTATGGCGATGGCGGGCGAGAGACCGGTGATGCTCTCCACATCGGGCTTGTTGAGTCGGCCCATAAACTGCCGTGCATACGAGCTCAGGCTCTCCACATAGCGGCGTTGCCCTTCGGCATACAAAGTGTCGAACGCCAACGACGATTTGCCCGAGCCCGACAGGCCGGTGATGACGACCAGTTTGTTCTTAGGAATGCGTAAACTAATGCTTTTCAGGTTGTTGACCTTGGCATTACGGATGGTGATATAGGAAGTTGTTTGTTCTTTCAAGGTTCGGAAAAATTGAATTTGCAAAGGTAGGGAAAAGCGGGGAAATAGGAAAGGGGGAAGAAGAAAAAGTGTTATCTTTGCAAATCAATTGTATAACAAATGGAAGAAAATCAGATAGTCATATATAAAACGAACGACGGGCAAACGGCCATTGAGGTAAGAATGGAAAATGAAACTGTTTGGCTGACTCAAGCGCAAATGGCAGAATTATTTCAGAAGGACAGAACCGTCATAGGGCGTCATATTCGCAACGTTTTCCGAGAAGGGGAACTGGACGAGAAAGTGGTATGTGCAAAATTTGCACACACCACTCAGCATGGCGCAATAAAAGGAAAACAACAAAAGCAAGAGGTAGTCTTATACAATCTCGACGTCATCATCTCTGTCGGTTATCGTGTCAAAAGTCAGCGCGGTGTTCAATTTCGTCAATGGGCAAACAGGGTTTTGAAAGATTATCTGTTGAAAGGTTATGCGGTGAATGAAAAGATTCGGAAAAGCCAAATCAGCGAACTTCGTCAGTTGGTGCAGATGGTGGGACGGACATTGCAAAACCAACCGTTGTTGAATAACGACGAGAACCAAGCCTTGTTTGACATCGTAGTTGATTACACATATGCATTGGATACGCTTGACGATTACGACTATCAACGCTTGGGCATGAAAGAAATAACCCAAGAAGAGAAATTTCAGGCAACATACGAGAATGCCATGCAAGCCATTGCAGCCTTGCGGCAGAAGTTTGGTGGCAGCACCCTATTTGGCAACGAAAAAGACGACTCTTTTAAGAGCAGTATCGGGCAGATATACCAGACTTTCGGCGGCAACGACCTTTATCCCAGCGTGGAGGAAAAAGCCGCTATGCTGCTGTATTTGGTCACAAAAAACCATTCGTTTAGCGACGGCAACAAACGCATTGCCGCCACCTTGTTTCTATGGTTCCTCAACAACAACGGCATCCTCTACCGAGAGGACGGCAGCAAACGTATTGCCGACAACACCCTTGTTGCCCTCACATTGATGATTGCCGAAAGCAAGCCCGAAGAAAAAGACGTGATGGTTAAGGTAGTGGTGAACCTGATAAACCAAAAAAATTGACAATTTGTTCGCAATTCACAAATCGTGTACATTAAGTTATAAATACTTAATAACTAGCAACATGACCTCATCCACATCATTGCGAATTCAATACGTCTCCGACCTTCATTTGGAGTTCCCGCAGAACAGGGTATGGTTGGAAGAGCATCCCTTGGAAGTGACGGGCGACATCCTGCTCATTGCTGGCGACACGGCCTATCTCGACACGCCCCAATCGGGACAGGACACCTATTCTCGATATTCCTTTTGGGATTGGGCCTCCGAGCACTATAAGCAAGTTATCGTTTGTTTCGGCAACCATGATTTCTATGGTTACTACGACCTTGCCACCATGCCGGATGGCTATTGCAAAGAGATCCGTCCTAACATCCATGCATACTATAACGCAGTGGTTCATCTCGATGATGTCGACATCATTGTCTCCACACTTTGGTCGTATATTGAGCCTTGTTATTCGTATATTACTGAACGTGGAGTGAGCGATTTCTATCGGATTAGATACGAAGGGCATCGACTCAGCTCATACAATTTCAACCAAGAGCACGAGAAGTGTCTGCGATTTATAAAACAGGAGGTGGCTGAGAGCAAGACAAAGACAAAAATCGTACTCTCGCACCATGTGCCTACGCAACTTTGCACGGCTGAAGAGTTTCGTGGCAGCGACATCAATGGCGCTTTCACTGTGGAATTAGGTGACTACATCGCGGATTCCTGCATCGACTACTGGATTTATGGCCACTCACACCGTAACATTGACGCACAAATAGGGAAGACCAAAATTATATGCAATCAGCTAGGATACGTGTCGTATGGAGAGCATTTGGCTAACGGGTTTGACCCGAAGAAGAATGTGGTTGTGTAGGTTTGGAAAATAACATAGAGCACTCACAAATATTTGCAAAATTTGTGAGTTTTTGCGCATTTCAAAAGTAAAACCTCGAAAATGTAAAAACTTTGCAAATTCGATAGTTATCTTTGCGGAATCTAAAAATTAAGTACTATGTTAGACACAATCACTTTTGATCAGCTTCCGCAAGCTGTTGCCAAGATTTTGGATGAATTGGCGGAAATTAAATCCATTTGCGAGGAACTGCGTGAGGATACTTCAGGCAAAGACACCTACATGACCATTGAGGAATTATGCGCTTACCATCCTGACCATCCATCGCAACAAACCGTGCGTCGTTGGAAACGTCTCGGCTATATCCCATTCTACAAAGAAGACAAAACCCGTCGCATTAAGTTCAAAAAATCTGAAATTGATGATTGGATAGCATCGAGTCGTCACATGTCACGAGCAGAGCTCAATGCCATCCGTGATGCTAAAATCCTAGCTCAACGCAATCAAACAGAACGTAGAAGCTTCGACGATGACTTTGATGATTAGGATTTGAACAGACAATGGTCTTTGTACTTAATGGCTCATAAAATGGTTATGAGCCATTTTTACGATATGTCGTTGCAGAATTCGTTGCATTTTTGTTGAGTTCGTTGCAAAAAACAATAGCCAGAAATGTAATTAATTAACTGTTTTTCAACTGATTGTGTTCTGGTTCAAACAAAAAGTTGTTGCATATTCGTTGCATTTTTGCAGAACTCATTGCATAGATTATTGTAATCTAGAAGCAAAAGGAGACAATTTCTGTCTACTTTTGCATCGCGATTGACATAATGTTTGCACCAATTATGGCGCCCAATTCATAAAAATTGTGAATACGAAGGAAAAATACCAGCAAAAAAACAAAATAAACGAAAGTGAATTTATTGCCCTCCAACGAAAAAAAATCTCATTTTTTGCTTGCAAATTCAAAAAATCCGTATCTTTGCGGTGTAAAAATTCACTAACTAATCAATAGGAGAGACGCTATCGAAAGATCTATACCCTTTATTAACAAGCACTTACGTTGAGTGCACAAAGAAAGGGGGACCTGATGTCCAACATAGTGAAAAGCGACAAAGAGCTGATTGAACGCTACCAGGAGGGTGATGTTCACAGTTTTGAATTATTGATTGGTAGATACCAGAAACAAGTTTATTCCTACATACTCACGCTTGTGAAAGACAAGCAGTTGGCTGATGATGTCTTTCAGGATACCTTTGTCAAGGTGATCCAGACCATCAAGTCGAAGGGCTACAAGGACGATGGGCGTTTCGTGCAGTTTGCCATGCGCATCGCCCATAACCTCGTCATTGACCATTTCCGCAAGGAGAACCGCATCCCCACAGTGGAGTCGTCGAGCGAGGACTACAACTACATCGACAACGTCCCGATTACTGACCATTCCGTCGAGCAAGGCATGATCGTCGACCAAGTCCACAGCGACCTGCACCGCATGATCGCTTTCCTTCCCGACGAGCAGCGCGAGGTACTCAGGATGCGCATCTTCGACGACATGAGCTTCAAGGACATCGCCGACATTACCAACGTGAGCATCAACACGGCACTTGGCCGCATGCGCTACGCCTTGATCAACTTGCGTAAGATGATGGTTGCCAACAATATGACGCTGACATATTAATTTGCAGAAAAATATTTTCATCTCTATATAATAATCGGAGAGGGACTGCGTTTGTAAGGTAAAGTCTAACCTAACAAACGCCTATGACAAATAGTTACACCTCTTACCCCTCATCCGTTGAAGACGAAATATTGGTATCACAGATCAGAGATGTTTTCCGTAGGGAGAGCGAGCAACAGAAACCCAGCCGCAACGTTTTGCGCTACCTGTTCGACTACGCCGCAGCCTACGAGTCGGTGAGCACCGGCCTGATGGGGCAAGTCGCCTTCATGAATAACTAAAGTAACTGGATGAAAAAAAGGAAGCCGCCAATCACTTGGCGGCTTTTTTTATTTCAACAGCCTGCCTTCTATGTCATTCCAGCAAGGGCAAGTGGGCGAGAGGGAATCTATATGAGGCAGGCGGTTATGAACGGTTTTAAAAAGCATAGATTCCATGCCCTCGCACAGCCTTTCGCAGGAATGACATGCTTTTCAAAACCTGCTTCAACCAAGGGGATAAAATACTGACATTATTAGGGTTACACACCTCTTTATAAAATAAATATTAATTTGTTTGGAAAATGACGGAAAACCCACTAAATTTGCAGACTTTTATTCTCAGCAACAACAATTCAAAATCTAAAACATAACACATTATGAACAAGCAGATTACATTAGAGCAAGCTGTCGAGAAGGTTCACGACGGCATGACCATCATGATCGGCGGTTTCCTCGGCGTGGGAAGCCCGGTTCAAATCATCGACGCCATCGTCGCCAAAGGCGTTAAGGACCTCACTATCATTGCCAACGATACGGCCTACGACGAAGTGGCCCACGGCAAACTGGTGACCAACCACCAAGTGAAGAAAGCTATCGTGTCGCACACCGGCACCAACAAACAGACCGCCCTCCAGAAGAATGAAGGCACCCTTATCGTGGAATACGTTCCCCAAGGCACCCTCGCAGAGCGCATCCGCGCCTACGGTGCAGGTCTCGGTGGCGTGCTGACCCCCACGGGCATGGGCACCATCATGGCCGACGGCAAGCAAGTGGTGAATGTCGATGGTAAGGACTACCTCCTTGAGAAGCCCCTGAAGGCCGACATCGCTTTCCTGCGCGCCAACATCGTCGACGAGTTCGGCAACATGGTGTTCCTTGGCACGACCAACAACTTCAACCCGCTGATGGCCACCGCCGCCGACTTTGTCGTCGTTGAGGCTGAGAATCTGGTGAAGGTCGGAGAGATCATGCCTGTATGCGTGCATGCTTCTGGATTTTATGACGATGGATTTTATGTCG
>JAGCCO010000138.1 GCA_017651645.1 Bacteroidales bacterium | reverse complement strand
GATTTCAAGGACACCTTCCAGGCCGCTGCAGAAACGGAAGGCAAGGTTGCCTATTTCCGTCACCGTATAAGCAACGCCTTCGTAGGTCACCATTTCAGGAATGAAGAGGAATCCTTGGGCATCTTCGCCGTCCACATGACCAATCACGCGCATATAAGGTGGGTTCATGCTGATGATCGAATACAGCAAGTCGCCCGATTGGATGGTGTCGGGAAGCTCGGGTTCCGAATACAATATGGGGAAACCTTGGTTGATGTTCGCCAAGTCAGCGCTCCAAGTAGCCAGATAGGGATAACTGGGCACAGAGTCAAGCACAACTTCAGCACCAAAGTTCAATACCTCTAATAGGTCATAGTGACCATATTGCGGTTCGTTAAGCTCCCACTCAAAGAAATAGCTTGTCGGATGGAACGACGACGAACCAAGCAACTCCATATTACCGCAAGCGGGCAGGGAGTCCTGCTCAAGCCAGTAGCAGTTCAGGTAATGCTCTGCAACATCGCCAGCACCAAGGATGTGTCCATAGCCCTCCGCTTCAGCACCCGACGGTGTTTCGGGAACAGTGAGCGCACCCGCGTTATAGACGTTAAAGATACGCCCCGTTGAACCGCCCACAATACCGCCGATGGCTACGGTGGAATTGGCTGGCGTACTATTAGGCGCTGCGACCGTACCAAGGTTATAGGAATTGGCTATCACAGACTCGTCATTGTATCCTACCAGGCCGCCGATTTGCGTGCCGAAGTTCGATTCGGATATCACATTGCCCTTGTTGACACATTCCACCATGACACTTTCTTTCAACAACGCGGCCAGTCCCCCAACGAGTACATCCGAGTTGACATCTCTCGCGACCACCTCTCCCATGTTGAGGCAGTCTATCATCTGAACACCCCAACTATGCGCGACAATGCCGCCACAAAATGTGGTTGAAGAGACGGTTCCATAGTTTCTGCATGCTTTGATAATCAGCGCCAAACTCTCACCATTGTGCGAATTGTCGGCATCTCCCATGATACCGCCTACATGATGAGAACCTCTAACATCGGAACGGTTCTCGCAGTTCTCGATGACCGCATAACCGCCATCCACACTCATCGTCATGCAACGACCCACAATGCCGCCAGCAATGAAAAACCTTTCGGGATTCAAAAACCTTACCTCGCTCACACAATCCTTGATATAAACCGTATCCGAGGCATTGTCTGTCGGATAATAGCCGCCCACAAGGCCACCGACATAGTTATTAGAATTGTGCTCATGGCTGATGGAGCAATTCTGCACAGTGCAATTGATGATGCTGGTGTTGTAGGCTTGTCCCACGATGATACCGACATCGCTGCCCACTTGAATGGAGGCATCCGTAACGCGAAGATTCTTGATGACGGCTCCACGGGTATGGCCAAACAAGCCTGCATCCACATGGTTTTCCCGAATAATCATCCTTTCGATGTTATGTCCGTTGCCGTCGAAGACACCCGTGAAATAAATCGGCAGGTTTTGTGAGGTTTCCTTTCCAATCACTGGCCAATCGATGGAGTCGTTCTCCACATTGAGGCAGATGTCGTTCACGAGAATGTAATGCGCGTCGCCTCCCGTGCCGGTGTTGGTCTGCTGTGCAAGCAAAGCCAGCTGCTGAGGAGTGGCAATTTGGTAAGGGTTTCCTTCCGTGCCGTCGCCGCCCTCGTAGGCCTCGGCGACCGAGCCATCCCAGCAAGGACTACCCGTTTGGGGGACATAATCACAATCATAATCACCTTCGTGATAAAGCATCTCACCGTCAACGAGATAGCATCTCATGTATTCATATTCCGGGCCGTCAATTACCACTTCAGGAAACAGACCCTTTTCGTATCCGATTCCCTCAATGATGCGTCCATCCATAACAGTCCAATAATCTTCAATAACACCTGTCACATATTGGGTGCGGTAGGTATGGCCGTCCCAAGTAACGCTACCGACACTATCGACCGTAATTAGACACGGATAATAATCTGCAACTGCGCAATACCAAGACTCACCCGCCTCGGCATTGAAATCATACAACACCGTAAACTCTTCATCGGTTGAATTGTACCAATAAACAACACCGTCTTCCTCATAAACATATTCATAACCGTTGATAACGCTGCAGGTGTGTCCTTGCACTTCTTC
>JAGCCO010000137.1 GCA_017651645.1 Bacteroidales bacterium | reverse complement strand
GTCTGGCTTCCCGAACTGGGCAAATGCGCGATTATTGACAGCGAGATGGATGGAAACTACGCCTCGGACCTTGACTGCACTCCGCTTTCTCTCAGGGACATTCGGGAACACTATATTTCGGGAGAGAAGATGCAGTATCATCCCCGGTTCAAGAAGGGCACCACGAAGATGAGCGAATACTACGCATACATGGCCAAGAATACTTACTGGTTCAGTTGCTGGGAGACGCTTTCATACTACCAGGAAGACATGGAGAACAGAGAGCGCGAGGCAGGCCGAAACATAAATCTTGTTCCGTCAGGCTTTGAAGCATTCCATATTCTAGATGGAGGATGGGACACAACAGATGCCGATTCTTTCTGGGCCGCCCCGGTTAACACGAGTTTGTAAATTCCAGTTTATCGGTCACTCGGTTCTTCTGCAAGGAAGAAAAAGGTGACCAAAAGTGACCTGTTTGGGGAAAGCAAAAACTCAGACCTTGTAAAGTGTTTGTAAATCAACATTTTACAAGGTCTGATTAGTGCCCCGTGCGGGAATCGAAGAACTGAACGGGTCTGAAATGGGTTGAACGGATTTGAAAGTGGCGAGTGCTTTCTATAGATTGATATTCAATAATTTATATGTGTTTTTGAGCCAGTTTCGATTCTAGTACGGGACCACGAAAAATCATTATTTTTCAGCTAAGTCGCCAAAATGTCGCCAAAAATTTATTACCTTTGTGGCGAGCTAAATGGTTGATTTATGGCGACTATTGAATTTTCATTGTCCAGTAAGAAGGACAAAACTACCGAAAAACAGGAGGTTTTAGTCAGATTTTTCCATGGAAGGTTCAATCAGAGGGGAAAAACGAACCTATACGGACATTCTGAAGACTGGGATCAGGACAAGCAAAGGTTCGTGATTCCCAAGGTCCGTATGATGACCGAAGAGAAGAGGAAGGAGATCCAGGAACTCCAGAACTTGAACTCGGAACTGGATGCGATATCCAGATACCTGCTCGATGCCTTTGTCGCGGCCGGATCCGGCAAGGTCCCCCTACCCAACAAGTGGGTGGCTGAAAAACTGCTTGATCGGACAATTGAGGTCCTGGACATTCCTGCATCAGAAGAAAATGACGAGGACATTCCTGAAGAAGAGAAACGTGATCTGCAGAAGGAATTCTTCGACACGTTCGAGCATTTCGTGTCCATCCAGAAGATTTCCATCTCCCGAATCCGTCACTACAACGTCATCATCCGTGCTCTAAAACGCTTCGCCATCTACAGCGCACAGGAGGTGAGCTTCGCTACGCTGTCCTCGGACTTGCTCCGGAAGTTCTCCAAGTTCCTAGAGAACGAACACAAATTCGTCGTGGAAGGAAAGGACGGGAAACCGTGCATCAAAGATCCTCTTTACAAGAAAGCTTACAAGTCTGTCCCGGAATGCCGATTCCCGAAGCAGCGGGGGCAGAACTCCATAATAGGCACGATGTCCCGTCTCCACACCTTCGTTCGCTGGTCGATCAAGAGAGGCTACATGAACCGGGATCCTTACGATGATTATGTTATCGGCACAGCTATCTACGGCACTCCCTTCTATCTCACCAAGGAAGAAAGGAATCAGCTGTATCAGGCGAAGTTCCCCGATAACCCGGGGCTCGATGTCCAGCGTGACATCTTCGTCTTCCAATGCTTTATCGGATGCCGCGTCGGCGACCTGATGAAACTGACCAAGGCCAACGTCATCAACGGCGCCATCGAGTACGTCCCCCGTAAGACCAAGGAAGGCCGTCCCTATACGGTCCGAGTCCCTCTATCTCCAACCGCATTGGAAATCCTGGATCGCTACAAGGACCAGCCTGACGGACGTCTTCTTCCCTTTATTTGTGAGCAGGACTACAACCGAGACATCAAGAAGATGATCAAACTTGCCGGTATCGACCGCGTGGTGACCACCCTGAACACCATCACCCGTGAGGAAGAGAAGCATCCCATCTGGGAAGTCGCCTCCTCCCACATGGCCCGCCGTGTCCTGGTCGGCAATCTATACAAAGAGGTCAAAGACCCCAACCTGATCGCCAAAATCTCCGGCCACGTCGAGAACTCCCGCGCCTTCAGCCGCTACCGCGACATCGATGAAGAGATGGTCAAGGAGGTTATTCTGAAACTGGAATAATAATAACTCTACTACCGATCTGTCCTGTTGTGTAAGATTCGATAAGGCGTAACAGGAGAATTATGCATCAGTGAGTAAAAAACTACCGGATACTAATGTAGGTATGGAAACATGCGAATTCTCCTGGATTTAGGAACTACCGCAAAACAACAGATGGTACTACATGATGTAGTAACCACGGAGAGGCCCCAAATTATTATAAATCTTGTCACTTTTCCATAATACTGACAGACATTATATACTTTATCGGAAGCAAAATCTTGTGCATGCTTTGGACCAAAGAAATATATTTTGTACCTTTGCAGTTAGTGATATGCTAACCGAATGGAGACAAAATATAATAAAACGGTTTCTTCTTCCGAAAGCGCCCTGCTAGGACTCCTGGCTGAAGAGGGAAAGCAATGGTTTACCATTGAAGAGGCATACGCCGCCTTTCCGGACAAATCGGAAGAGGCGGTGCGTTTCATGTTGAAGCGAATGTTGGACAAGGGGCTGTTGATTAAGATTTCCAGGAAAGTTTATTGGACGGTTCCATTTGACCAAGAGGCGGAAGACTATCTTCCAGACTGGCATTTGATGGCCGAACCACTAGCTGGAGGCAAACACTATATAGCCTACTATTCAGCCCTTCAGATTCACGGCCTTATTACCCAGCCGTCACTGAAAGAACAGATCGTCCGTGAGCGTCATAAAACGGAGACCATTATACTGAAAGGAGTTGAATTCCAGTTTATTTACCACAACCCCAAGCATTTTTTCGGGATGAGGAAAGTATGGATAGACTCATACAACAAAGTATCCTGCTCCGATTTGGAAAAAACGATGATTGACTGCTTGTATATGCCGGCTTATGCCGGAGGCATCGTTGAGGTGGCGAAAGCGCTTTGGACGGCAAGGGAAAAACTGGACTATGGAAAACTGCTTGCTTACACAAATCAATTTGACAGCCAGGTTGTCATCAAAAGACTTGGATTCTTGCTGGATAAACTGGAGATCAGCACGAATATCATAGAAGAACTTCGCAGCCTACGCAGCGCGACGGTGTCACCATTGGACACGGAAGTCCCAAATGAGGGAAAGATTTCCACCAAGTGGAGTATCCGGCAGAATGTTGAGCTCGAAACAATTATCAACGCAATAAACAACTGATATCATGATACGTCCGGCAGAAATTCAGAAGAAAGCGAACAAGGAAAAAGTGAGGGACACCCAGATAGAAAAGGATTACATCCTTACATGGATTCTCACAGGCGTAGCCAATAATGAAGCCTTGTCCCAAGCTTTGGCCTTCAAAGGCGGCACGGTCCTTAAAAAATTCTACTTCAAGGACTACCGCTATTCCGAGGACCTTGATTTCACCTTGGTTGATGATCGTCTTTCCAATGAGGCAATCCAGAATGCTTTCGAGGAAGTGTTCCTATATGTTCGAGAAGAAGCCAACATTCCGCTCTCCATGGAGGATTTCGGCATCCACGAAACGGGAAACATCAACTTCTATATCTCCTATGTCGGTCCCCTCGGAGGGACTGGGGCCAACAAACGCGTCAAGGTTGACATCTCCCGGACGGAATTGCTTTGCTTCAAGCTGGAGAAACGGCCAATGTTTGACGCCTATTCCGACCAAGAAGACTGTTCGGTCCAATGTTATTCTTTGGATGAGGTGATGACGGAGAAGATGCGGTCG
>JAGCCO010000060.1 GCA_017651645.1 Bacteroidales bacterium | reverse complement strand
TATCTTTGCAAACGGGTTCGCTCACCTTTGAGCGTTTTTGGGATATTTTTGGGATACGATTTTAACTAGCGGAGGGGTCGCAAAATGAAAATCAAGCGCAATGCAGCTTTCCGTCTCTTTGCTTACGGAAAGGACAAGAACCGGTATCAGATCAGATTCCGGGTTACCTTCAACAGCCAGCGTCTGGATCTGAAGACCGGATGCCAACTCGTCGATGCCAAAGCCTGGGATGATGAGGCACAGCTGGTCAAGTCAGGATACAAGGGCCCAAAGGGCGAGACCGCCTTGTCCATCAACAACGAGCTCCGGAACATCAAGGACCAGATGGACTCCACCTTCAAGTTCTTCGAGGCTATCGACCAGATTCCGACGCCGTCTCAACTTCAAAAGAAATATGAGGACCGGCTGAACGGATCCGTTCCTCAAAAGCCAGCTCCGGAACCCAAGAAGGAGCGCAAGCCCAAGGAACATGACTTCTTCAAGGTCTATGATATGTTCCTGAAGGAATGCGGCGAGAAGAACGCCTGGACGGAAGCGACCTTCGAGAAGATGGAGGCGATGCGTGTCGATCTGACCACTTTCAAGAAGAACATCAAGTTCTCTGATTTGACGGAAGCCACCCTGACGGAGTTCGTCGCATATATGCGCGACAGCAAGAAGCTTCGCACGCCACGGAAAAAGAAGGGAGAAAGAGAGGATTATGACCAGGAAGATTTGGTGGGCCTGAAGAACTCCACCATCGAGAAAAAGCTGGGCTACCTCCGCTGGTTCCTGAACTGGGCGACCGACCGGGGCTACAACACCAACCTGGACTATAAGAAATTCCACCCGACCCTGAAGATGACGCAGCGGAAGGTCATCTATCTCACCAAGGAGGAAATCGCCCGCGTCCGTGACCTGGAACTCTCCGAGGCCCAGGCCTACCTGGATCCTATCCGGGACATCTTCCTATTCTGCTGCTTCTCCGGTCTCCGGCACTCCGACGTCAACAATCTCCGCCGCAGCGATATCAAGGGCGACCACATCGAGGTCACGACTGTCAAGACGGCGGACAGCATCTCCATCGAACTGAACAAAGTCACCAAGGCCATCCTCGAGAAATACAAGGACACCCCTTTCAGGGACAACAAGGCCCTGCCGAATTACACCAACCAGGCGATGAACCGTGACATCAAGGAGCTGTGCAAACTCGCCGGTATCAGTGAGGAGATCCGCGTCACCACTTATAAAGGCAACATCCGTACCGACAAGATCCAGCCTAAATGGGAACTCGTCGGCACCCACACCGGACGCCGCACTTTCATCGTCAACGCCCTCTCCCTCGGCATCACCCCGAACATCGTGATGAAATGGACTGGCCACTCCGACTACAAGGCCATGAAGCCTTACATCGATATCGTGGACTCCATCAAGGCGAGTTCGATGACGAAATTTGATGGGCTGATTTAGTGTTGGTGAAAATCAGCCAAAATCAAGAAATATACTACATAATGGCTGATTTTTGAGGGGGATTAAAGCCTCATTATTGTCTATACTTCAATCAATTAACATCATATTGCACTCATTTGAGGTTTCCAAAATAGAAGAGTGTTTGCTACTATTTCAAGACCTTTCAGGGCTTGATTTCGTGTTAATAACCGATTTCACAGCCCTTGATTCCGTGTAAGCACAATGTTATGCCCAGACATTCCGGCTCGACGCAAAACTCGCGGAGTGGACACTTTTAAAAGGGAACGATATTCTAGTTTACACTAAATGAATAAAACGCATCCTATTCTTGGGATGCGTTTTTAGTTAGTCATCATATAAAAAACCTCTGAAATGCCCCTAATATGGCTTTGGAAACCCAAACGGGATAATAGTGCCGCAGGAGTATATTCACTTGCAAAACACCATAGAATCTTAAATGGAAGCAGGTTGCAACAAAAATCTCTCAACAATTCATATAAAACACCATATGATGTTGCATTGTCCATATACAATAAAAATACCTGGGCACTACCATTATCATCGGATATATTCTCTGGAAGAGAATCTCCTAATGTTTGGTGGTTGGTGACATTTCCTACAAGGATTGCTGCCTCAATACTACCATAATCGTCTAAACACGCAACAGAATATGTGTAATCAACATCCCCGTTATCACGAAATGTAGTTTTGTTACACAGTTGGGTTAAAATGTCCTTGTTTATTGTAAGCATTTCCATTTCAGCGATAGTTATTAAAACAAAGATAATTGATATAAACGAAGGAGCAAAACACGACGCAATGAGACAATAATGAATTGTTATTATCCCTGCCAAGATGCATTTCATGTCGAAGATGTCTCGAAAATGTGATTTTTGGGGCATAATTTGTTTCCAAAATGTGATTTTATGCCTATCTTTGTTTTCGAAAATGTGATGTATTATGGATTTGCTGAAAAGGAAAATAGATGCTGTACTTGCTGCATGGAAACAGAATCCGCAGCGTAAGCCCCTTATTGTCAAGGGCGCCAGACAAATTGGGAAGACCATTTCTATTCGTGCCTTCGGACAAGCCAACTATGAATCGGTCATAGAGATTAACTTCGTCCTGCAAAAGAAGTTCCGCTCCATCTTTGACAACGGATATGAAGTGGACACAATCATTAAGAATATATCTTTGCTGGAGCCATCTTGGAAGTTCATTCCTTACAAGACACTCCTCTTCTTTGACGAGCTTCAGAAATGTCCAGATTGCGCTACGTCCCTCAAATCCTTTAACGCGGATCCGCGTTACGACGTGATCTGCTCCGGTTCCCTGATGGGCATCTACTATGAAGAGATTGAGTCCAATGCCGTTGGAAACAAGGAGGATTATGAGATGCACTCTATGGATTTTGAGGAATTCCTCTGGGCCAGGGGATATTCTGAGATACAGGTAGAGGACCTTTATACCCATATGGCCAGCCTCACGCCATTCTCTGAGCTTGAGTTGTCCACCTATATGGATATCTTCCGCGACTATATGACAATAGGTGGAATGCCGGAGGTAGTAAAGATGTACATCGACAACGGTCACTTCGGCGGCACACTGGAGTTGCTTCGTCAACTGCTCCTTGATTACGAGGAAGATATCACCAAATACGCCAAGGAATCAGATAAGGCAAAGATTCTTGCCGTTTACAGGCATATATCCACATTCCTAGCTAAGACCAGCAAAAAGTTTCAGATTACCAAAGTGGCCCAAGGTGCCAGGAATCGAGAATATATCGGTGCCGTAGAGTGGCTGGAGAAAGCTGGCGTGGTGAATGTTTGCTACTGCTTAAGTAATCCAGAGCTTCCCCTCAAAGGCAACTACGATGCCGACACATACAAGGTCTATTATCACGATACCGGCCTACTCATTGCGTCCTTGGATGAGGAGGCCCAGGAAGACCTCCGGGCCAATAAGAACTTCGGCACCTATAAAGGTGCCATCTATGAGAACGTCGTCGGCGAAATGCTTCGCAAATCCGGCTATGAGCAACTTTACTACTACAAGAATGATAGCCCAGCCTTGGAAATGGACTTTTTCGTCCGCGATTCCGACTCGCTGGTTCCTGTCGAGGTAAAAGCCAAGGACGGAGCAACCGCCTCACTAAACCACCTCATTGATTGGCCGTCTTATCCTGATGTCTCCTACGGCATCAAGTTCGGATACAAGAATATTGGATGGGGAGGCAAGTTTTACACGTTCCCGTATTTCCTCGCCTTCCTATTGAAGAGGTTCCTCAAAGAGGCAGGACATCCGATTCAATAGCCTCGTGGCAGAGCTTTACAAGCGTGCTTCGCAGTGTTGGAGATAATCAATTATATAGTTTATAGATATACAATACTATGCCTTATACCGTAAGTGGTTGCTTTGAAAAGTTTCGAAAAGAGGTGGTTGATCTTGATTCGGACCAGACCTCTGTGGCCAGATCAAGTCGTGACTTTGTATTAGAAAACATAGATCGACTCTCCAGTC
>JAGCCO010000136.1 GCA_017651645.1 Bacteroidales bacterium | reverse complement strand
TCAGCAGCAGAGAGGACGGGACCGTGTGACTTCCAGTGAATCATGTCTGTACTTGAATAGCAGAACCAACGAGGCATATAGAACCATCCTCCAACTCCGGTGGCATCTTCACCCACGTAGGCATAGACTGTGTTGCCTACTATGGTAAAAGCAGGATCGGCGGTGAATCTGTCTGTAAACAGGGGGTTCTGTCCCTCCACACGCTCAAGCGGAGAACCCGAGATTTCAAGGTTACGGATAGCACCTTCGCGTACCTGTAGCGCATTGGGGAAACCACCGGGGAATCCGTGGCCCACAACCCAATTTGAGGCATTATGCCGCAATGCCTTCCCGGGATAAGTGAGTGTCTCTGTTTGTCCGTCAACGCTCAGCGAAAGTATCGATTGCTTCTTCTTCGCATCGTATGCAGCCTTTGCCTCCAGCCCGTACCATCGGTCCTTGACCACATTGCTGCCAGCCCAGAGGCGGTGGCCTTGCTCATTCTTGTCAATAACTTCCACAAAGAAACGTTGAGCCGTATTGTCAAAACCGAGGGAAATGTCGCCCGTTAGCGAATTCTTGCCTATCAGAAAACTGCCTTTCCCTTCTTTGCAGACAAAGACCTGTTCCGTGCCCAAAGTTCCGCATTTCACCTCCGCCTTCAATCGCCACTCTTTCTGCATATCTTGATAGAAGAGTGGATTCTTGTCGTCAATCTTGTATTCGCTGACATTCAGACGTAACTCCTTGCCTGGTTCATAATCCTTTATGTTCCAATCTTGGAGGGTATATGCTTTTTGTGCATGAGCGCAAGTTAGTGCAAGCGCGAGTTGTAACGTGATAAACAGTTTCTTCATAAATGTTTATTCTTTACCGTGATAGGATGGATGTTCATTATCAGGATTAATGACTAATTTTTCAACTACGATTTCCGGGTCTATCATAACAACTTTAACGGTATGATTGCCTGCTGTAGGTATGTCGAAATCGATGCTGAGCCATCGGAGGTTGTCGAAAATCTCGCTACGCATCCGTTGACGTGAGCCAGACAGATAGATGTCGCTTGCAGGTCGAGGTAGTGGTTTCAGCACCTTCGAACGTGCAATATTCTCTTTTGTATATTCGTTGAAAGTGTCCACATAACCTTGTCGCGCATCAATGGTCTGCATCTCGCCATCATCGACACGAACACCGATACGGAGTCCGCGTGCAGGGTTGACATCGTTGGTGGGCAAGATTCCCAGTGCCAGCTTCTGCTTGCCTGATTGTGAGAAGTTGATGTCATATTCCAATGTGGCACCATCACCCAAAGGACGGCTTTTTGCTGTAATGGGTTCAATACCCATATTGCCCTTGCCGCGTCCCAGTCCTGGCAAAAACACCCAGCGTGCATCATCTGTGGCTGTTCTGCGTGTGTAGTCATGAGCCATGATGGCTGTCTCACTGGCGGTTATGCCAGTTTTGTCCGATGGCTGGGCCACCTGAGGCAGGGTGTTCTCGTTTGGCATCGACCACATGCGGTAGCCAATGTGCTTGTCAAGCATCATGCCATCCCACTTGCCTCCAGCAATGACCTTGTTATATTTGTCGGTCATCTGCTTGTCACGCTCAAAAAGCGTCTGCATTGTA
>JAGCCO010000135.1 GCA_017651645.1 Bacteroidales bacterium | reverse complement strand
GTAACTACTCAGCACCCCTTGATACGGACTCGCGTTAATAATTCACAAATCTGCTTTTGTCTGTTTTTTGCACATTCACACACTCTCTCAAAATAAGATTGGCATGCATGATGGCTTTCTAAACAGCCTCGTTCTTGGCCTTCGCGATGTCCGTGAAACAATTATCGATTTACAGTTGGCGTTTATCAGTCTCCGGGGAACGATTTGCCCCGAGAGGCGTTTTTGCAATTTCCTCAGTTTGAAAACCGCCGTTAAAGGATGTAAAACGCGATTTGGCGGTTCGGTAAAAGATGGCTATCTTTGCCGGCAGAATGGCAAGAGAGTGTACCGACATAGACGATGTGCTGCGCCAGATAAACAGTCGCCTGCGCAAACTTGAAAAGTCCGACTCCGAGAAGAACGAGGAGATAGGACGGCTTAATCGCATCATAGGCAAGAAGGACGTGGAGATACACAGCCTGAAGGTAGAGCTTGCCGAAGCCAAGTCCCGCATCAAAGAACAGGAAGATGAACTGGACAAATACCGTGGCGAAGGTAGTGGCACGCATGGTTCACCGGGCAAGCCGGAGAAGAACAGCAGCAACAGCAGCACCCCTCCCTCGCAGGAAAGCATTTCCGCGCGTGAACTTCGCCGGACGAAGTCGTTGCGCAAGCCAAGCGGGAAACCCAGTGGCGGGCAGATAGGGCATGAAGGTCACACCTTGCAGACTGTCGCTGAGCCAGACAAGGTCATAAGGCACGAGCCGGCCTTCTGCAAATGCTGCGGTCGCCCGTTGAGCGGTACTCCATACAGGAAGATCCGCAAGACACAGATTATAGACATCAAGTTTGTCATCGAGACGACGGAGAACCAATATTACGAGAAGGTCTGCGAGTGCGGCTGCGTGAACAACTGCGACGCCCCCAACTGCCGCATCAAGTACGGTGATACTCTCAGGGCATTCGTTTCATATCTCAATGCCGTCCAGTGCATTCCGTTCAGGAGGATATCAGAAATCATCTCCGACCTGTGTGGCCAGAAGATAAGTGAGGGAACCGTGCAGAACATACTCAGGGGGAACAGCAAGAAGTCAGACGGCGCCTATGAGGAAATCCGCAAGAGGGTGGAACGGTCACAAGTCGTAGGAGCAGACGAGACGGGTGCTGCCGTGGGAAAGGAACTGCACTGGAACTGGATATTCCAGACCGACCTGCTTACCTACGTTTTCCAGATGAAGTCAAGGGGGCAGAAGGCCATCGATGCCAAGTTCCCCAAGGGGCTTCCCCATTCGACGCTTGTGACAGACCGCCACCAGAGCTACTTCAACATGAACGTCAAAGACCATCAGGTCTGCCTGGCCCACCTCCTGCGAAACGCCGAATACCTGAACGAACTGGACACAGGGCAGGACTGGTCGCGCAGATTCATCCAACTGATATCACATGCAATCGAAATCAGGAGGCTGGGCAATATCACGAAGAGAAAGACAAAGCTGCTCAAGTCTAAGATGCAAAAACTGCTCGGAGAAAACCTTACACACCTTGACGGGGAATTTGAGAGTTTCAAGAAAGGCATCCTCAAGGTAAAGGACTATCTGTTTACTTTTCTCACTGACCCGAATGTACCCTATGATAATAATGCAAGCGAACGAGGGGTAAGGAAGATAAAGATAAAACAGAAAGTCAGCGGGGGATTCCGCACTGACAAAGGTGCAGACGACTTTGCCAAACTACACTCCATAGCGGAAACTGCCATGAAGAATGGAAACTCCAAATTCAATGCGATTCTTGCTGTCGTACAACAGTAAGACAAGTACTCAT
>JAGCCO010000008.1 GCA_017651645.1 Bacteroidales bacterium | reverse complement strand
GACCTGGTGGTGCCCAACAAGAGCCTGTCGATCTACGAGAACGCCATCGCCTGCTGGCGCGGCGAGAAGATGAGCGAGTGGAAAGACGCCCTTATCCGCGTGGCCGACAAGGTGGGCATCCCCATCTTTAAGCCGTTCTACGAACTCACCGACGAACAAGTGAGCCTCCTTTGGACTGGCAACCAGTATTTCGAAGGCATTGTGGATTTCTTCAACTATGTTGAGACACAGTCGTATAAGATACAATACCGCGTGATGCTGTCGCGGTATCGCGGCAAGACGGTCTGCCCCGAATGCCATGGCACACGCCTGCGCCGACAAGCGCAATATGTGAAGGTGGGCGGCAAGAGCATCACCGACCTCGTGCTAATGCCCTTGGACGAGTTGAAGGCTTTCTTCGATCACCTCAAACTCGACGAGACCGACAGCAAAATCGCCTCTCGCCTGCTGGTGGAAATCAACAACCGCCTGGATTTCATCATCGAGGTGGGCTTGGGTTACCTGACCCTGAACCGTCTCTCCAACACGCTCTCCGGCGGTGAGTCGCAGCGCATCAACCTCGCGACTTCGTTGGGCAGCAGTCTGGTCGGCTCTACCTATATCTTGGACGAACCCAGCATCGGCCTACATTCCCGCGACACCGAGCAACTCATCAAGGTGCTGAAACGCCTGCGCGACATCGGCAACACCGTCATCGTGGTGGAACACGACGAGGAGATCATCCGTGCCGCCGACTACATCATCGACATTGGGCCGATGGCGGGTGCCTTTGGTGGCGAAGTCGTGTTTGAAGGCGAGATTAAAGACCTTGTCCACTGCGAGAAGAGCCTGACCACGCAATACCTCACGGGCAAGATGAGCATCCCCGTCCCCACCCGCCGACGCAAGAGCGCCAACGCCATCGTCATCAAGGGCGCGACGCAGAACAACCTCAAGAACCTCACCGTGCGCTTCCCGCTCAACATGATGACCGTCATCACGGGCGTGAGCGGTTCGGGCAAGTCGACCTTGGTGAAGGATGTGCTCTACCCCGCCATGAAACGGCAGCTGGGCGAGAACGCCGAGAAATGCGGTAGTTACGGTGCCTTGGAAGGCGACCTGCGCCTCATCCAGGCCGTCGAGTTCATTGACCAAAACCCCATCGGCAAATCATCGCGCTCCAACCCAGCCACTTATCTGAAAGCCTACGATGAGATTCGGACGCTGTTTTCCGAGCAGAAATTAGCCAAACTGCGCGGCATCAAGCCTGCCTTCTTCTCGTTCAACGTGCCGGGCGGCCGCTGCGAGGAATGTGAGGGCGAGGGCGTGCAAAAGATTGAGATGCAGTTCATGGCCGATGTCTACCTGCCTTGCGAGGCATGCCACGGCACGCGCTTCAAGGAAGAGGTGCTGGAGATCAAATACGACGGCAAGCACATCTCCGACATCCTCAACATGAGCATCGAGGAAGCCATCGACTTCTTCGAGCACTCATCCGAGCGACAGACTGCCATCGTCGGGCGCATCGTCAACCGTCTGAAACCTTTGCAAGAGGTCGGTTTGGGTTATCTGAAGCTCGGACAGTCGTCGAGTTCGCTCTCGGGCGGCGAGGCCCAGCGCGTGAAGTTGGCCTATTTCCTCATCAAGGGACAGGTGGAGAAGCCCACCCTCTTCATCTTCGACGAACCGACCACGGGCTTGCATTTCCACGATGTGAACAAGCTGCTGGAGTCGTTCAACGCCTTGATTGCCAATGGTCACAGCGTCATCATCATCGAACACAACATGGATGTCATCAAGTCGGCGGACTGGGTCATCGACCTAGGTCCCGAGAGCGGCAACAAGGGCGGCGAGATCGTCTTTGAAGGCACGCCCGAAGACTTGGTGAAATGCAAGCAATCATATACCGGGAAAGCCTTAAAGAACAAGCTATAATTATGTCACAAAACCGACAAAACATACAAAACCATCATTGGGCGTGGGCGGCTACGCAACCGCGTCGCCGCCGGAAAGCCGCCGGTTGGCTGGCTTTCCCTGAGTAAGAAAAAAGGTTTTGTCGGGTTTTGAGTGTTTTGTGAAAAAAGAAAAAGAATGAAACCATCAAAGATAAACCAACCTTTGAGTGAGCGGCAGCAGAAGGTAGTGGATACCCTGCTCGGCCTCGGCATCGACTTCGACATCAAGTTCCACCCGCCTTTAGGCTCCATCGAGGAGTCGTTGGCCTACTGGGGCAAGTTCGAGGCCACGCACTGCAAGAACCTGTTTTTCAGGAACCACAAGGGCAACAAGCACTACCTCGTCATCTTCGAGTGCATGCATCAGATGGACATCCACGACCTCGAGCAGCGTCTGCACCAAGGCAAGCTCACCTTCGCCTCGGAAGCTCGCATGGAGAAATACCTCGGACTGAAGCCCGGCAGCGTCTCCCCCTTCGGCCTCATCAACGACGAAAACCACGAGGTGCACCTCTTCATCGACAAAAACCTATTGAATGCCCCTCGCCTGAGCTTCCATCCCAATGACAACACGGGGACAATTATCATTAGCCAGGAGGACTTTATCAAGTTTTTGGAGGCGATGGGGAATAGTTATGAGTTCGTGGAGTTGTATGATTGACAAAAGATCGTAATGATTATGAGAGAGTGGCAATAATGTTATTTACATCTTTCTCATCTAATTCAAACCACTCTCCTCTTAATCGTTTATCACCATAGGCTTTATGAAGGGCAGATTCTATTGCTTCTGCAATAGTTCTGGTTGGGAATTCTTTGGACTTTAAAAGAACAATTGTCGGTTTTTCACTTTGCAAAGTTCTTTCTCTATATTCAGGTTTATTTGAAATGCCGATTTTATAGAAACCATTTGATTCGTCCTTCATTAAATAAACGAAACAAGTGGAGTCTTTCCATGTAGGCTCATTATTTTTGTCATCTCCTGTTTTTATAGATTCTTCCGAAGAACATGATTCTAAATCAACACCACATTCTGATAATGCTTGTTCGAATTTTTGAAAGTAAAACTTGAATGATAATGATGCTATCTCGTTTTCTGGATATAAATCAAGAGGCTCATCTCCATTTTCAAAGGTACATCTTATGGCGTTTACCTGCTCTGCAGCAAATAAAACAATATCTTGGGGCAATAAAGAAAAAGAAACTTGCTTATAATCAGCATCATTGGTATTAGACGGAGAAGTCTTCAACTGATATTCTATATGAGTGCCGTTAACGAACAAAAAGTGAAACACATCGCCTTTTTTAAACTTATGTGTTGAAAAATCTTTTTTGTGATATATAAAAACAAACTGCTGTTTAGAATTCATCAATTTTATATAAGGGATACTTTCAGAATGAAGACAGCCTCCTTTAGATCGTGAAAATCTTAATTGAAAGCCGTCTTTCTCGATTTGAATACCAAAACTATTATAAACACATTTCCATACAATTTGTTTTGTATTTGTGTATGCATCTTCCAAAGTGTTGTAACTAATAGTATTCTTTAGGTAGTTCTCTACATAGTCATCATAATCTTCATACCAATTACATATTATAATCTTATTCTCAATTAATTGCTTAACTGTAAGAATAGAAGTGTAAGTAAATCCATAACTATTAAGATTTTTGCGCATCACAGTAAAGTCATATATTCCATCCAAGGGAGCAACTAATGTAGGACTAGGAATATCATTGCTTTTAACAACAGCATTCGCTATTGCTCCAAATGCTAATACTTTACCTAGAGTCATTTCGCCAAATACTTCTCCTTTAGAATAAAACCTAATACTCTTTTTATTATTTATATCAAATTCGATTCTAAAATAAAACGATGAAATATCATCTAATATTGATGGTGCAATAAAATCCTTAATTGTCAATTCTTTCATATTCAATACTTTTCTCTTAGTTTCAAATTATTAGTGTCCCTCAAATGTGTAGTCGTTATTCATATTGCATTAGTTCGTTTCTTTCATTCCCTCTCCTCTCTCCAAAAGCCCCCCTTCTCCCTGTGCAATCTGTTTGGCGTTCATCGATGATACCACTGGCTGGCCGGTTTCTTTCTCTACGGCTTTGCGGGCATCGTTGGCCACGGCTCCACCGCGTCGGGCAATGCCAACACTTTCTGCCATGCCTTTCGGGTTTTCATTCTTTGAGATTTGTGTCGTGGTGGCTTCCGCAAGCATATTGATAGCTATCTCAAGATCAGTCATGTTGTCGCGCAGGTTTTCTTTCTTCAAGCCCTTCAGCAGCTTGTATTCCTTAGCGGAGAGGCCGCTCCACTGGCGATAAATGATGTCAGTGAGCGAGGCAAACTGCTGTCCCTCCTCCAAACCAGCACGTTTCCACTCGTCGGTCAAATGCTTCCTCACCTCTATCGACCTCATCCTTTGGTTAATCCATGCTTCCGAATAGCCTAACCTACGGTAATCTGCCACTGCCTGCTCGAAAGACAGTTCAGGATCCTGCATCTGGTCGATGCGTTTGGCCGCCACCTGTGCCATCCACTGCTTGAAAGGCTCTGCCTTCGGCGAAGGGATGGATTGAATCAAGCGGAAAAGTTGCTCTGTATCAGCAACATCCGTCAGGCGCATTTTTCCATCTTGGGCCTGCATTTTCAACCCGTGACAATTTGTCACGGTTTCATTGCCTTCATTTTTTAGCCTCTGCTTCAATTTGCGCCAATATGCCTGCGGATCAACACTATCTGTTAAAACCGCCACAGTATCAACAATAGAGAAGTACCACTTCTCTTTATCAGTATCCCAAACAGTACGAACTTTCTTTTGCTCAAACAGTTGTATGGCTTGCTTTTGTGTCATAGCGATTTGATATTCATCTAGTTTGCAAATATACGCATTTTCAGCTTATCCTGCAATATTTTTGTATAACTTTGCATCTGTAAATGACACAAAACACCACTGTTATGAATAACTCAGAAAAAATCAAGCAAGCCGCTGAAATCCTCTCCAAGGCGAAGAACATCGTGGGCTTCACCGGCGCGGGCACTTCAGCTGAAAGCGGCATCCCGCCTTTCCGTGGCGAGGGCGGCATCTGGAACCAGTACGACCCCAACTCACTCGACATCGACTTCTACTACAGCCACACCAAGGAATCGTGGAAGATCATCCGCGAGGTGTTCTATAACTTCTTCAGCAACAAGGACATCAAGCCTAATCCCGGGCACCTAATCTTGGCCAAATGGGAGAAAGAAGGTCGCCTGAGCAGCGTCATCACCCAAAACATCGACGACCTGCACACCGTGGCGGGCAACAGCGTGGTGTATGAGTTCCACGGCAACATGTCGCGCTTCGTGTGCACCAAATGCGGCCACAAGGTCGATGCCAAGAGCCTGACACTCACCGAGGAACCGCCCCGTTGCGCCCAATGCGGCGGACTGATGAAGCCCGACTTCATCTTCTTCGGCGAGGGCATCCCTGAGGACGCTTACTATGGCTCGGTGCGTGCTGCCGAGAACTGCGACGCCTTTGTCATCATCGGCACTTCGGGACAGGTCAGTCCTGCCAACATGATTCCTGGCATCGCCAAGCGCAACGGTGCCAAGATCATCGAAATCAACATGGAGCCTTCGACTTATACGAACTATATCACGGACATCTATCTCGAAGGCAAATCGGGTGAGATCCTGCCCGCAATTGATGCTTTGATGACACGATGATTTATCTCTAACCGAATGTATCCGAAAAAAACAGAAAAGAGTTCAGATTATTTCGGGTTCTTTCGGTTAGAGATTCGTCCCACCAAACACTGCCTCGAACATCCTGCGATACGCTTCAACCTTTTTGTCAAATGATAAAGGATAAGCACGTGAGGATGAGGGTAATCTATAAAGTGTTAATCCTTCCCTAAGCGTGATTTGTTCATTGAGTGAAGGAATCGTATCCGCCTTGTAATATGTACAGACTTCTTGGGTAGCTTTTTCGCCCGTCGTGGCGATGACATGGCATTGTGGCATCTGTTTCAGAAGGGCTTCAATGTCGGTATGCTCCACAATCTCCAAAAAGGCATCAGAGGCGTTGTCTTTCAACCGTTTGACCGCTGTAGCTGTATCGTAGAATGCTATGCCTTTCTCATTCAGAAACGCAATAATTTCATTCATTTTGAAGCATTTGCGCTCAGCATCCACGAAATGATTCTTGTCGTCAAACCAGATTTGCCCCTCAATGCGCCAGTGGTCGTTGATGAAGTTGGGGTAGAAAAAGTCCATGCACCAACGCTTCTTTGGCGGCGGGAAACTGCCAAGAAACAGCACTTTAGCATTGGCAGGCAGAAACGGTTTCAAAGGGTGATACTCAACCATAGCCTATTTTTTCACTCCCGGAAAGGCATCTACTATTTTGACCTTGATATCAGGAAAACTATTGACAATCTGAACCTTAACATCGGGGAAGTGCTCCACAAGTTTCACTTTGCCACACTGGTCAGGAAAATGCTCAACAATCTTGACGTCGAGGTCCTCAAAAGCATCCACGATCTGCACTTTGATGTCTGGAAAATGCTCTACGATCTTTACTTTACCATAAAGGTTGAAGGTTTTTCCGTCCTTGTTGGTGAATGTGCAATTCTCTTTGTTGATGCCAGGTTTCTTGTTCCCCGATTGTGCCATCATCGGCAAGGCAAGAAGTGCGAACATGGCTAAAATCATTATCTTTTTCATACAGCTAGGTTTTATTCATTCTCCACTAAAAAAGCGCCCACTTGATTGATACATAAAGTCCCCTTAAAGACCTTAAACCTGATTCTCAACTTATCAGCATTAACAGTCTGGAAACGAACAAGTCGCTTGTAACCGATTGTCGTGGTAGGTTCATTGGTTTCAATAGGCAACCACTTACCATTAAAGTAATAGTCTAAATAAAATGCATCAACATTCTGTCCTAAAGGAATATACTCTTGTAAAAGTAAACGATTAAAGGCGGTGGTTTGAGGGAATTCGAAGACGAGTTCTGACTGTTGCATGTCATCGTGGGTTGCCCAGTAATGGGTGTACTCGTCACACAGCACATGCTTGGCCTTAAATCGCCAGCCTCTTGTATCGCTAGCGGTCACCTTACAGGTTTTCAGCAAGTTGTTGGAAAAGTCCTTTTGCAACTTTTGATACCATAGAACGGCATTGGTCGAGTCGACACTAGGTATCCTACCCTCTTGATTCACAGGGAAATTGAGCAATAGATTGGTATTATGCCCAACACTTTGATAATACAAATCCATCAACTGGTCCACGGTTTTCACCAGGCTGTCTTCACTGGCATGGTAGAACCATCCTGGACGGATAGAGACGTCCACCTCGGCAGGCAACCATGCCTCACCGTCACTATAGCCTTGTCGCAATGCTCTTGTGTCATTAAGCGATTCAAAATCAGTTTTATACATGCACCATTGCGTGGCATCGGCCTTGCCTTCCTCGTTGCCAATCCAGCGCAAGGTCGGCACGGTACCACCGAAAATGCTCGCTTCGGGACTGTATTGCCACACGATATCCCTCGCCTTCTCATAGTCGTAGTATTGCTCCGCCACAATGGAACGCATCTCGTCGGCACCACCATACCAGCCTGTACCCCCATTGGCACCGTCGAACCAGAACTCAAACAAGGGTCCATAGTTGCTCACAAGTTCCTCAATCTGTTGATGATAGATATCAACATAACCCTTATAGCCGTACTCGGGTTGGTTGCGGTCCCAAGGCGAAAGATACAGCCCAAACTTCAAGCCATGTTTCTTACAGGCATCCGAAAGCTCACGCACCAAGTCTCCCTCCCCATTCTTATAATAGGTGTTCCTGATGGAATACTCCGTGGTTTCGGTTGGCCAAAGGCAGAAGCCGTCATGGTGCTTGGCGGTGAGAATCACACCTTTCATGCCAGCGGCTTTCAAGGTCATGACCCATTGCTCACAGTCCAAATTTGTGGGATTGAAGGTATAGGATGGTGTGTTGCCGAACCCCCATTCCATGTTGCTAAACGTGTTTAAACCGAAGTGTATAAATGCATAGGTTTCAAGTTGTTGCCATTCAAGTTGTTGGCGGGTCGGAATAGGACCGCAGGGCTCAGGTTGATGGGCACAAGAAGCCACAATCAGACAGCCTAAGACTAATGCCCATTTCATCTGTCTATCCTTCATTGTTTTACAAATTTTCGTGTTTCCCTATTCGCACGAAGAAAGTATACGCCATCGGGCAAATTACTGATTACGACTCTGTTCACTTCATTTTCGAGTTGAACGGACATGACTGTTTTTCCATTCAGGTCTATGATTTCCGCTTGTCCATCTACTTGATTTACAAATATATCGATAAAGTCCGTGGCTGGATTAGGACACACCCGAAGCGAGGTCTCCAGCTGCAAATGTTCAGGTTTTACCGCAAGCGGATTATCAGAATGTGCTTCTATAACGGCTTCGATCGTCCTGTTGCACACGGCACAAAATGGCGCATAATTACGCATCATGCAATTACGCTGCGGCCGATACATGCCTTCAGTCAAATATCCACCACCCTCAAAAGCCCCTACCGTATTGTTATACTGATTGGTATTTGGTGTGGGAATAGGTGTGCCGGGCGCAACAAGATCGGCCCATTTCGATTCAAAATCAACCAAGGTAGTAATATTGGGCTCCCAAGGCTCCACGTTCAGATTGTATAGCAAAGCCAAAGGATTATCTGGCTCCTCATATTCGTCTGCCAGACCAGCGAAAGCATGACCAAACTCATGTACAATGACGCTAGAAGACGACATGTTGCCCGCTGTGCTCATCGAATAGAAGTTGTAGAACCCGCCGCCACCGTATTGAGAGCTGTTCACCAAAATATAAATCTGGTCGTAAGGCGCATTAGCCGCTACGTCTTTCACCGAGAAATAATCGCGAGTGGTGCAATAACGGTCGATATAGAAGGTATAGAAATGCGAATTGAGAATGGTACGCACCCAAGTGTGAGAGGCAGGGATGTCAACACCGCTTTCCTCGGAAGGAGCCAGCACGGCACGGAAATTGAAATCGTTGATATGGCTTGCAAACGGTTCCGCCTGGGCAAATACAGCCGCCAGATTCTGACAATCTTGTTGAAACTGAGACATTTCGTCTGCGGTATAGCCTTCGGGCAGAATTACGATGTCCACCTTGCTTTCAGGTGTGCCATTGACCATGACATCATGTACTGGAAATACATAACGCTGCTCCGTGGTATTGAACATTTCGTCAGGCTCATAAAGCTTTGAGAAAACTTCTTCAAACTCGCCATCGAAATTTCTGATTTCGAGAATGATATACACCTCATTGCGAGGCAACGGGATACTCACCGACTCTTCATAGCAGCGTTCCATCACCCTCGCTTCGTTCGTGGTTTGCCACTCACGGAACAGGGTGTTGTAACCTCTCGAATATATGAGAGTATTAGTTTGAGCGTCAATCACTTTCACTCGGTTTGTCCCATAATTGAAAGGATCAACCAGATTGACCTTTGAGCCACCGAAATAGGGCTCGATGACAAAACGCTCAAACACATAGTGCGAACCTTCGGAATTGCCGCATTGGAAGACATCCATGCGCAACGAGCCTTCATCAAGAAAATACTGGTCGAAACTGATGTCTTGTGCTCTCGAAAGCAGCGAAAACGCTATGGCAAATAGAAGGATAATGGTCTTTTTCATATTGATAGATATTATGTTTGTAATCTGAAGGTTTGAAAAAGCAAAAATACAAAATTATCCCTCAGTTAATGTTGGTTGTCAATTTTTATCTCACAAATTGAAAGACATGGTTTTATGTCCAATTGACGAATGACAAAAAAGATGGCCCCAGAATAATCTCTGAGACCATCAGAAAAAAAGTCACGTTCTAGTTCTTTTATTGCTTAGCGTTGTATAGCGTTTGTATTTCAGAAGCCGTCAATGGGCGGTTGTAGCTCCGGAAGTTGTCGAGCTTGCCATTGTAGTACCCCAACTTGCCACTCTTTGTCGTGGCGACGCCTAAGTAGATGGTCTCCACATCAGTTCCCCATCTCAAATCCACAGATTCTTTTGTCTCGAACAAGACTCCATCGATATAAATCATTGCAACCGCTTCATCGTAGGTAAGCGTCAGCATATGCCAGCCATTGTCGGCATATTCGATTGTCGAGCCAGCGGTTGTCCAATGAAGCAGGTTGTTGTTATGCCCAGAGGCATAATAAATCTTACTATGGTTATCGAAACCCAATGCAGACTTGGGATTATCGTAGAAGAAGGTATTGCTGCCTATCAGATATTGGTTGTTTCTTCCAGTCTTGAACCAAATGTTGATGGAGAATGGCCTGCCTCCAGGAACGATGTTGTCGTTCACTTCGATGAACGACTCACCGCTGAATTGCATCGATTTTCCTTCGCCGCTCGGCGTATCGGTCGAAGCCACGGCACCATTGTTGACGGCGGTGTAGTTGCCTCCCCAGTCCGCAATTTCGTCGCCATCGAAGTTGAAGTAACAGAACAAGCCGTTGTCAACCACAACATCATCGTTTGGGTTGTCTGGATTGTCTGGATTATCGGGATCGTCGGGGCCGATAATGGATTGGAGTTGCATATCGCACGACAAGACGTTGCCTGCCGTAACAGTGACGGTCTTCGTAACTTTCTCAAAACCAGATTTCTCTCCTTGCAAGGTGTATTGCCCTGCTTCGAGGTTGCTGAACTCATAGCTTCCATCGTTACTTGTAACTACGGAAGCACCCGTCGGATTGAGTGAGATGCTGACGCCTTGGATAGGTTCGTTGGTCGTGGCATTGGTGACGGTGCCCTGGATCTTGCCCACGGCCTTCTCTTTTTTACACGAGGTCATCATGCACACTGCAAAGGCTAAAAACACACCCAGAATCAGGTTTAGGTTTACTTTTTTCATATTTTTATGCTTTTGGTTATCACTCATTCTTTTCAAACTTGATCTTCGCGAAATTAGCCATACCAGGTTCAAGCTTTACCCAGCCTTCCCTTTCTATGGTCTCACCATTTTTCAGTTGTTTCAGCATATCGTAGTTGAAACTGATATTCTGGGACATCGCATTGCCACTGTTGTCCAACAAAGCATTCCCGTTCGCATCAACGAAACTGGATCTGATTGGATAGGTCAATGGGCTGATGTTCTTAAGGATGGCAGGATCAGAGGCTTTCACTTTATATGTGAAAGTAAGCGTAAGATAATCATAACTGGGTTTATTCACGCTAGAAATTTTGCAGTCCGTGAACTCGACTCCCAAGTTATCTTCACATTCATAAGGAAGGTCTTTGCCATTGAGAGTGGTCATTTCCTTCTCTATAGCAGCTGTAGCCTCTTCCACGATTTTCTTTTGCTTCTCATCGTTTTGATTATAGAGTTTTCTCCAGTTCTGCTCTCTCTTGTCGGAATTGTCAGCGTACTTTTCGTTGTTTTTGGCTCTTGCTTCCTCATATTGGGAATTGCTAGCTGCAATTTTGGCTCTAGTCTCTCCTGCGATGTTCACCAAGTCGCCGAGGAACTCGTTCTTGGGCGATTTCTTGAAATTCGCTTCTGTTTTTCCTCCTTCGGTTTCGCCTCCACTACCTCCGCATGAGGTGAGAAGAAGCGCTACAGCAAAAAAGCCTGTGCAAAACATGATTGTCATAAGTCTTTTCTTCTTCATTGTCGTTTGTGCCACGGTTATTACCCATTATGGCTCGTCGGGGTTAATTGTTGGAATGAAATTAAATTGGAACAAATGTCACCATAATTCCTTGCATCGGTCTTTCATTCGCCCAAAAAGCAGTTTGCAATGCGTAAAAACAACGGTTCGCTTTCATCATTGCGTAAAATTTCGGTTTGCAATGCGTAAAATGGCAGGTAATTGGCATAGTTTGTTGCGAAATAACCGTACCTTTGCCGACATGGACACCGACTCGCTTTACATATTGTTACTATGCTTCGTGTCGGGCATGACGCAATGTTTGTTGACGTTATGCGGCATTTATATGCTCTTGAAACACCGTAACTACCAGTTTCAAAGGATTTTTGCTGTTGTCTTAATCTTGCATGGCATCTGCTTTTTCAATAACTTTGTGGTATTGGCTTGTCGCCATCAGCCTTACTCCGTGTTCCTCAACACTTTTTTGGTACTTTTCGACTACATCATCGTTGGCGGTTACATGATGTTTGCGGTCTCATTGGTTTTTCCTAATCGATATAAGATTCATCAGCTTCTGCTTTTGGAAGTAGCTTATATAATTGCCCTGCTCTTGTTTGCTATTAGCCGAAGTCCCATGGTTTTGGCAGTCGTGCAACTATACACTTTGGCGGTTTCGTTGGCCTTGCTAGTGTATTTGGCTCTTTCCATCAGGAAATATACGCGAATGTTACTGGACAATGTGGGAGACTTGGAGTTTTTTGACCTACGATGGAGCAACATTTTGATTGTCCTCTATTTCGCTTTCCAACTGTTATGGACTATTGAAGGCATGTCGCAACAGTCGTGGTTTTCAGAACCCTCTGCCGGACGCAACTTGCTTTTCGACACGCTCTATTGCTTCATCTGCATCGGCATTGCTTTATATGTCATGCACAAACTGATATATCAGCAGGTGTTCACCCTCTCCTCTGCCGACGAATGTGAAAACGAATCTCAAGAACCAGCCACTACCATGCCCCAACCCAATGTTGGCAAGTCCCTGATTGGCTGCGATATCGATAAGGTAATGAAGGAAAAGCGATATTATCTTGACAACACGCTGACTTTGCAGAAGTTGGCCCAGCATTTGGGCACCAATCGGCAATACCTCAGCAACCATATCAATCAAGAACTTCATACGACCTTCTACGACTACATCAACGACTTTCGTTTGGAGGAAGCCAAAGGTATGTTAGATGGTCAAAGCTCTGAGAACCAACACTCTTTGGAAGATATCGCCATGATGGCAGGTTTCAATTCATACGCCACCTTCCTGCGATCGTTCAAGAAAAAGTATGGGCAAACACCATCACAATACCTGACGGAGAAAAAAACGTGACCAAATCAAAAATCTAAGTCACGCAATCGATTTTTTTCCTAATTTGCGCCCAAATTTAACCTTACACTATGACTATCGAAGAATTAAAATCTCTATTTAAGCAACGATTTGGAAATGAGGGCGTTGTTTACACATCGCCCGGACGCATCAACCTTATCGGCGAACACACTGACTACAATGGTGGCTTTGTTTTCCCCGGTGCCATCGACTCGGGCATCTACGCCTGCATCCGCCTTAACGGCACTGAAAAGGTTCGCGCCTACTCCATCGACAAGGAAGACTATTGCGAGTTTGGCATGAACGAGGAAGACCATCCACACTTGCACTGGGCCAATTACATCTTTGGCGTATGCCGCGAAATTATCAAACGAGGCTACAAGCTGCAAGGCTTTGACACCGTGTTCTACGGCAATGTTCCGATTGGTGCAGGCATGTCGTCGTCGGCAGCCTTGGAAAGCACTTTCGCTTTTGCACTCAACGAATTACTCAACCTTGGCATCGACAAGTTTGAACTTGCTCGTATTGGTCAGGCCACGGAGCACAATTATGTCGGCGTGAAGTGCGGCATCATGGACCAGTTCGCCTCCCTCTTCGGAAAGGCGGGCCACCTGATGCGCCTCAACTGCGCCACGATGGAATTTGAATACTTCCCCTTCAATCCCAAAGGTTACAAGGTGGTGTTGCTTGACACCGTGGTGAAACACGAGTTGGCTTCGTCGGCCTACAACCGTCGTCGTGAGTCATGTGAGAATGCCTGTGCCCATATCGCCGCCAAGCATCCCGAGGTGAAATATCTGAGCGATGCCACGATGACCATGCTGAATGAAATCGATGTGGAGATTCCTACAGAGGATTACATGCGCGCGGAATATGTCATCGGTGAAAAGCAGCGTGTCCTCGATGTCTGCGACGCCTTGGAAAAAGGTGATTACGAGACCGTTGGCGACCGCATGTACGGCACCCACTACGGCATGAGCAAACTCTACGAGGTAAGCTGCGAAGAGCTGGATTACCTCAACGACATCGCCAAGGAATGCGGCGTGACCGGTTCGCGTGTGATGGGCGGTGGCTTCGGCGGCTGCACCATCAACCTGGTGAAAGAAGAACTGTATGACGCCTTCATCGCCACAGCCAAACAGAAATTTGCTGACAAGTTCGGTCATGAACCTAAGGTTTATGATGTGGTCATCTCCGATGGTGCTCACCGACTATAATTTTTGAATTTTGAATATTAATTTTGAATATATGAAACCAACACTTTTAGTATTAGCCGCTGGAATGGGTTCCAGATACGGTGCCCTGAAGCAGATGGATGGCGTCGGGCCTAACAATGAAGCCATTCTCGATTATTCCATTTTCGACGCCAAGCGCGCAGGCTTCGGCAAGGTGGTCTTTGTTATCCGCGAGGACTTCGCCGAAGCGTTCAAGAAAGTCAACAACACGGAGAAATTCGGCATCCCCGTTGAATACGTGTATCAGTCACTCGACAAGTTGCCAGAAGGCTTCAGTATCCCGGAAGGTCGCGTGAAACCTTGGGGCACCTGCCACGCCGTCTTGATGGCCAAGGACGTGATCCACGAGCCTTTTGCTGCCATCAACGCCGACGATTTCTATGGCAAGGAAGCCTACGAGGTATTAGCCAAGTATCTCATGGAATGTGAAGGCAAAACAGGCGCCTACAGCATGGTGGCCTACAAACTGCGCAACACCATGTCAGATTTCGGCACAGTGAGCCGCGGCATCTGCACCGCCGATGAAGAGGATTATCTCCAGACTATCGTCGAGCGCACAGCCATCGGTCATACCGAGGACGGCGGCGCGGCCTATACCGATGAGACGGGCAGCCATCCGCTGGATATGGATTCCTTGGTCTCCATGAACTTCTTCGGCTTCACGCCCGATTTCTTCGCTTATTCCGAAAAGGGCTTCGTTGAGTTCCTGAAAGGCCCTGCCCAAACCAACATCAAAGCCGAGTTCTTCATCCCACTGATGGTGAACCAAGCCATCAACGACGGCACAGCCAAACTAAAGGTGCTGTCGAGCAATGCCTCTTGGTTCGGCGTTACTTACCAGCAAGACAAGCCCGAGGTGATGCGCAAGATCCGCGAACTGATTGACAAGGGTGTGTACCCCAATAACTTATGGCAATGAAAATAGACGTTAAAGTCTGGGGCAAGACCCCCGACGGCAAAGACATCAAGCTCTACACCCTGACCAATGCCAACGGCATCAAGGTGCAGTTGAGCGACATTGGTGCGGGTATCGTGAGTATTGTTACGCCCGACCGTGACGGCCATATGGATGACATCGTGCTGGGTTACCCTAACGCCACGGATTATTATGGTGACGGTCCCTGCGCGGGCAAGACGCCAGGACGTTACGCCAACCGCATCGCCAATGGCCGCTTCATGATTGACGACAAGGAGTATCAGCTTGAAATCAATACAGGCGACGGCAAGCACCACCTCCACGGTGGCAGCATCGGCTTTGCCAACCAGAAATGGGCCAGTCGCATCAACGGCGAGAGCGTCGTGTTCACCTACCTCAGTGCCGATGGCGAGGCAGGCTATCCTGCTGAGCTGGTGTCGAAGGTGTATTACACCCTCAACGACGAGAACGAGCTAAACATTCGCCTCTGTGCCTATTCGTCGGACACCACCATCGTTAACCTGACCAACCACACCTATTTTAACTTGAAAGGCGAAGGCAATGGCGACATCCTCGACCACAAGTTGCGGCTGAACGCATCTCGTTTTCTGCCTGCCACTAACGAGCTAATTACCACTGGCGAAATGGCCCCCGTAGCCAACACGCCTATGGACTTCACGATAGCGAAACCCATTGGTCGCGACATCAAAGAGCCTTTCCCCGACCTCATTAATGGTAAGGGCTACGACAGTTGTTGGGTCATCGACGGCGTTGAGAAAGACAAACTTTGCCTTGCTGCCGAGCTTTCTCATGAAGGCGTGGGTCGTATGGTAAAGATTTACACCACACAACCTGGCGTGCAAGTCTATACTGGCAACTGGCTCTCGGGTTGTCCGAAGGGCAAGAACGGCCACATCTACGAAGACTATTCTGGAGTCGCTTTAGAGTGCCAAGCCCTCCCCGACTCGCCTAACAAACGCAACTTCCCCAACACCTTCCTCCGTTCAGGCGAGGAATACAACGAGACCATTATCTTCAAGTTCTCAACCTTTTAAATCTTTGAATCTTAAATCTTTAAATCTAACATATCTATGGAAACAACCGTTAAGAAACAGAACTACACCATTCCGATCATAGTTATGATCCTATTGTTCGGTATGATTTCGTTTGTCACCAATTTGGCCTCACCCATGGGTGACATCCTGAAGAACCAGTTCAACATTCCCAACTGGCAAGGCACCTTGGGCGTGTTCGCCAACTTCATCGCCTATGCTGTGATGGGCATCCCTGCAGGTAACCTCCTGCAAAAACGCGGCTATAAGAAGACCGCTCTCATCGCTGTCATCGTCGGCTTTGTCGGCGTGGGTATCCAGACGCTCTCGGGCGTGTTTGGCAGCTTCGGCGTTTATCTTCTTGGCGCTTTCGTCGCTGGCTTCAGCATGTGCTTGCTCAACACGGTCGTCAACCCGATGCTGAACAAATTGGGTGGCGGCGGCAACAAGGGCAACCAGCTCATCCAGATTGGCGGCACCTTCAATTCGTTGTGCGGCACTGCCGTTATCATCATCACGGGCTTGCTCATCCCCAGCATCATGGATGCCAAGATCAGCGATGTGTTCCCGCTGATGTACACGGCATTGGGCATCTTCGCCTTCGCTTTCATCGTCATCTTGTTGACCAAGATTCCGGAAAACGAGCAACAGAATGTCGCTTCCGTGAAGACGGAAACGGGCAAAGGCCCCATGGCGTTCCGTCACTTCGTATTGGGTGCTATCGCCATCTTCATCTATGTCGGTGTTGAAGTGGGCGTCCCGAATGTGCTGAACAAATGGCTCCAAAATCCCGAACTCAACGTGTTGGGAAGCGGTGTCAATGCCGAGGCCATCGCTGGCTCAGTGGCGGCCACCTATTGGTTTCTGATGCTCATCGGCCGTCTGGTTGGTGGCATCGTCGGCAGCAAAGTGTCGGCCAAATCAATGCTTACAGTGGTGTCAGCTATCGGCATCATCCTTACCATGCTGGCCATGTTTGGTCCTTCCACAATGGTCAAGTTCCCCGCTTTCAATGGCGCTCATGGCTTCGGCATGGTGAATATCCCGCTCAACGCAGCCTTCTTGGTCTGCATCGGTCTTTGCACTTCGGTGATGTGGGGCGGCATCTTCAATTTGGCTGTTGAAGGTCTGGGTAAGTACACCGAGAAAGCTTCAGGTATCTTCATGGCCTTGGTTTGCGGCGGTGGCATCCTGCCTCTGCTCCAAAACGCCATCGTCGACGGCCTGGGCGGTGTCGGTTACCTCCAGAGCTACTGGGTGATCGTCATCGGCCTCGCCTTCCTGCTCTTCTACGCCCTTTGGGGTTCGAAGAATGTCAACAAGGACATCCCTGTGGATTAATCCTCTGATCCTAAAACAAAAACAGCCCGCCAAACCAAGTTTGACGGGCTGTTGTGTATTAATAGGTTACTTCACCCTGACCTTTCTTCCAACTTTTAGTTTGTCGGTTTTCTTTATCTTATTGAGTTTGCAAAGAAGGGAAACCGTGGTGTCGTTCTCGACAGCGATCTTACTGAGGGTGTCACCTTTTTTCACTGTATAGTATTTCGCATTAGCTTGCGAATTGTTGTCAATGATTTTTATGCCAGGCCTTCTCTCCAAATTCGCATAGGCATCTTTCAATATGGCATTGGTCATGGAATACGACTTGTTGGCCACCCTTGCCGAATCGGACAAGGAATGGGAGAAAAGCCATTCATAGGTCTGATCCAGATAGAAGACGCGGGCCAAACGAGTGTGGTTGACGCCTTTCATCTTATTGAAAATGAGTCTGCTCGTATCGCCACAAGCACGCATTTCGTCAACAACTTTTTGGGAACAATTGACCGAAACTGCACTATCCGCTGTGCCATGGATAATCCATAAAGGCAGATCATTCAAACCACAAAGTGATTTCACCGTAGCACCACCACACATGGCCATAGCAGCAGCCACTTCATTGGGATAAGTCGCAGCATAATCCAGCGTACCATAGCCGCCCATGCTCATGCCAATCACATAAAACCTTCTGGTATTGACGCTGTAATGCGTTTTCACCCATTCGTAAACCTCGTGCACTTTTTGAGGATTCCATGCCCCTTGTGCTTGAGGGGCTACAATCAAGGCATCAATACCGACACCCCGTTCAACCGCATTGATACACCCATAGTTGCGTACAAGATTCAGGTTATTGCCACACAACGTCCTTCCATGTAGAAACATCACCAAAGGTTTTGAATGGTCGTTCGGGTTGTAATCCTCTGGAACATAAAGCCAAAAGTCATAACCATCCTTGATACAACCCCGATGCGCAATCAGTTGTTGGGCCGAAGCGAACAACGGCAAAAGGCATAATAAAAGCGTCCATAATTTTTTCATAAAATGGATAACGCAGCATAATTGCTCTTATTGCATCAACCAATTTTTATTTCAGATTTGAGACATAGCCTTTTTTTGTATATTTGCAGGTTCAAAAGGAGTTGAAGGAATGTTCAAAAAAATTCTGGGAACGGGAGCGGCAAGAGCGGTCAATGTGCTGACGCAGTTGGCCACACTCATCATGGGTACGAGATACCTCGGTGCCGCTGAATGGGGCAAGGCTTTCATCGCCCAGACAGACATCACCTTTTTATTAATAGGCATCGAACTCATCGCAGGCAGCGGATTGGTGTATTTCACACCTCGCAAGAAACTCGCCACGCTGATGAAGATTTCGTACGGTTGGATTGCCTTCGTGATGCTAATTTACCTCCTGTTGTTCAATGTCTTACATTTCTTCCCAAACTTCTATCACACCATCGTACCTGAAGGCTATGCTTGGCTCGTTCTGCTGATGACCTTCATCTACAGCTTCCATGAGTTCAATCTCAACCATTTCCTCGGAAAAGAAAAAGTGGCGACTTATAACTGGCTGTTTCTCATACAAATATTGACACAAGTCACGATGATGGCCGTCTTGATATTTGCTTTGAATATCCGAACAGCCAAAGCCTTGTTATATTCCCAGTTATGCGGCTATTCGTTGGCCACCCTTATCGGATGGGTGTTGCTCTTCCCCACTATGAAACGCGAAGGCCACGAGCCTTTGAAAAGCAGTTTCAAGGAATTGTTCCACTACGGTGCTTTCATACAACTCTCCACCTTGGTCAGCACACTCAACAAACGTCTGAGCCTTTATCTTTTGAAGACGCATTGCGACGAGAGATCCCTTGGTGTTTATGCCTCTGGAACGCAGGTTACCGAAGGCGTGAATATCGTGGGCCAAAGCATTGGGCTGGTGGAGTTCTCTGCATTAAGCAACACTGAAAAGAAAGAACGAGCCTCACAGCTTACACTGCGTTTCATGAAACTATCCATCATACTGACTTTCACTGCATTGCTAATAATTTGCTTGCTACCATCCCGCTTTTTCGAATGGCTGTTTTCTGGAGAGTTTAGCGGCATCCACACCGTAATCCTTTTAATTACACCTGGTATTGTGTTTTTCTCGGCGCACACTATTTTGGCCAATTATTTCTCAGGCACGGGCAAACCCAAATACAACCTCTACGCCTCGCTGATTGGCCTTTCGGTAACCCTTGTTTCCGCTTTCGTTTTGATTCCCTTGCTGGGCATACGAGGCGCTGCCATCACCACAACATTGACCTATGCGACCTTGTTCGTTTACCAATGGATTGTCTTCCACAAACACACAGGAAGTCGGTTTGGGCAGCTGATTCCAAACCGCGAAGATTGGGAATGGGTGAAAACAACAGTTAAGAGCCTATTTTGACGATTTTTTAGTAATTTTGCGCAAAATCCACATTTATGAGCGAAATCAACGACGACGATATCTTCAATCAAAACGAAGACCCCACTCCTACTGTAGAAAACTATAACGACGACAGCATTGTCCACCTTGAGGACATGGAGCACATCCGTCGCCGTCCGGGTATGTATATCGGCAAGCTCGGCGACGGCGCCTCGCAGGATGACGGCATCTATGTACTCATCAAAGAAGTGATCGACAACTCCATCGACGAGTTCACTTCGGGCTTCGGCAAGAAAATCGAGGTGACGGTCAACAAGGCAGAGAAAAAAGTCAGCATCCGCGACTATGGCCGCGGCATCCCGTTGGGCAAGCTGAAGGAAGCCGTCTCGCAACTTAATACAGGCGCGAAATACGATAGCAAAGTGTTCCAAAAGTCGGTCGGCTTGAACGGTGTGGGTACCAAGGCCGTCAATGCGCTTTCATCTTATTTCAAGGTGCAGTCGGTCCGCGAGGGCAAGACGAGGATTGTGGAATTTTCGCAGGGAAAGTTGATTAATGATTCAGGGATCATTGAGGTCGGCCCTTCGACGGGCTCAGGGACCTTGGATACTGGAACTTTAACTGAGTTCATCCCGGATTCTGCTCTTTTCGGCAACTTTCACTATGTGGATGAATATATTGAGAAACGCGTGTGGAACTACGCCTACCTCAACCGTGGCTTGAGCCTGATATACAACGACAAACGCTATTACTCCAAGAACGGCCTTCTCGACCTCTTGCAGAACAACATGGAAGGCGAAGGCCTCTACCCCATCATCCATATCAAGGACGGCGACTTTGAGGCCGCTTTCACCCACGTGAACGGTCAGTCGAGCGACTATTTCTATTCCTTCGTCAACGGACAGCATACCACTGAAGGCGGTACACACCAGTCCGCTTTCCGCGAGGGCTATGCCCGCGTGGTGCGCGAGTTCTACCAAAAGGAATACGAGCCCGCCGACATCCGCCAAGGCTTGGTTTGCGCCTTGTGCGTAAGGATTCAAGAGCCTGTGTTTGAGGCACAGACCAAGACCAAACTTGGCTCCACCCATCTTGCGCCCAACAACCCCGATGGCACTAATGATAGCCCCTTCCTAAAAACCTACGTTTTCGACATCTTGAAGCGCCACTTGGACAACTACCTGCACAAGAACCCTGAGACGGTCAGCGTTTTGCAAGCAAAGATCCAAGCCAATGAAAAAGAGCGCAAGGAAATTGCAGGCATCAAGAAGGCCGCCCGCGAGAGTGCCAAGAAGGTCAGCCTGAACAACAAGAAGCTCCGCGACTGCCGCATCCACCTCAATACAACTAACGAGAAACGCCTCGAGAGCACCATCTTCATCACCGAGGGAGACTCCGCCTCGGGAAGCATCACCAAGAGCCGCGACGTGCAGACCCAGGCCGTGTTCAGCCTGAGGGGCAAGCCGCTCAACTGCTTGGGCATGACCAAGAAAGTGTGCTACGAGAATGAGGAATTCAACCTGCTGCAAGCCGCCTTGAACATCGACGAGGACATCGAGAACCTGCGCTACAACAACATTGTCATCGCCACCGATGCCGATGTCGACGGCATGCACATCCGCCTGCTGATGCTCACCTTCTTCCTGCAGTTCTACCCCGACCTAGTGCGTAACGGTCATGTCTACATCTTACAGACGCCCCTGTTCCGCGTGCGCAACAAGAAGGAGACCTACTATTGCTACAGCGACGAAGAACGCATTAATGCCAAGGAGAAATGCGGCAAGCAGGCCGAGATTACCCGTTTCAAAGGATTGGGCGAAATCTCCCCTGATGAGTTCCGCGGCTTCATCGGTCCCAATATGAGGCTCGAGCCCGTCATCTTGCGTTACGACTTCGGCATCAAAGAGCTGCTGGAATACTACATGGGCAAGAACACCATGGAACGCCAGAAGTTCATCATCGACAATCTGCGGATTGAGGATGATTCGGAGATGGATAAGATGTGATAACAATCTCAAAATCAACAAATAATGAAAAAATCCACTTTACTGATTATGGGCAGTATCATCACCCTAATGGGCTGCAACCCGAAACCGCAGCCCGCTGAACGCTATTCCGTCAAGGCTTACCCCGAGACGAGAAAAGACACCGTCGTTGACGACTACTTCGGCACGCTGGTCGCCGACCCGTACCGTTGGCTCGAAAACGACACCTCCGCCGAGACCGCACAATGGGTCAAGGAACAGAACGAAGTCACCTACGACTACCTGAGCCACATCCCCTTCCGCAACGCCCTCAAGGACCGCCTGACGGAACTCGTCAACTACGAGCGCTACGGCATGCCTTCGAAGAAACACGGCCGTTACATCTACTCGAAGAACGACGGCCTCCAAAACCAAAACGTCATCTACATGCAGGAGACGCTTGACGGCGAGCCTACCGTGCTCCTCGACCCCAACGCCCTCTCCGACGACGGCACCGTCTCATTAGGCGGCATCAGCTTCGACAAAGACGGCAAATACATGGCCTACACCATCCAACGCAGCGGTTCTGACTGGGTCGAGATCTACGTGAAGGACATGGAGACCCTCGAACTCCTCCCCGACCATATCGAATGGGCCAAGTTCACCGGTGCCTCGTGGTACAAGGACGGCTTCTTCTATGCCGCCTACGACCGCCCCACCGAAGGCAAGGAGTTCAGCAACGTGAACGAGAACCACAAGATCTACTACCACAAACTCGGCACGCCTCAAGAACAAGATGAACTCTTCTATAGCAACCCCGCCCAGCCGCGCTATTTCCACCAGGTAGACCTCACCGAGGACGAGCATTACATGTTCCTCTTCGAGAGCGGTCAAGGTGCAGGCAGCACGCTGTGGATCAGAGACATGGAAGACCCAAACGGCAAGTTCGTGCAGATTGCAGACGATATGGACTACCAATACATGCCCATCGACGTGATTGACGATGTGCTTTATATCTTCACCAATTACAACGCGCCCAAGGGCCGCATCTGCCGCGTGTCGGCCAAAGCCCCGCAGATGGAGAACTGGGTGGACGTGATTCCCGAAAGCGAGAACGTCATCGCTGGCATCAGCTTAGCTAAGGGCAAGATGATCGTCACTTACGACCAAGATGCCTCCAACCACGCCTATGTCTACACCATGGACGGCAAGCAACTCCATGAAATCGCTTTGCCTACTTACGGCGCCGTCGGTTTCAGTAGCAAATACGAGGAGCCCGAGGTGTTCTACGCCTTCACCTCCTTCGCCTTCCCCACCACGATTTACCAGTACAACATCGATGACAACACCTCAACGGTGTTCCGTGCTCCCGCCATTGACTTCAAGTCGGACGATTTCGTCACCGAGCAGGTCTTCGTCGACTCGAAGGATGGCACCAAGGTTCCGATGTTCCTGACCTACAAGAAAGGCATGCAGAAAGACGGCACCAACCCGACCTTCCTGTATGGCTACGGTGGCTTCAACATCACCCTCAACCCAGGTTTCAGCACCTCGCGTCTGCCCTTCCTCGAGAATGGCGGCATCTATGCCCAAATGAACCTGCGCGGTGGCAACGAATATGGTGAGGACTGGCATATCGCCGGCACCAAGTTGCAGAAGCAGAACGTCTTCGACGACTGCATCGCCTGTGCCGAGTACCTTATTAAGAATAACTACACCTCGCCGAAGTACTTGGCTTTGAATGGTGGCTCAAACGGCGGTCTGCTCGTCGGTGCTGTCGTCAACCAGCGTCCCGACCTCTTTGCCGTGGCCGTGCCGCAAGTCGGCGTGATGGACATGCTGCGCTACCATCTCTTCACCATCGGCTGGAACTGGGCCAGCGACTACGGCACCAGCGAAGACGACGAGGCCATGTTCAAGGCATTGTATGCCTACTCGCCGCTGCATACCGTCCAAAGCGGTGAAAACGTGCACTATCCCGCCATCATGGTCACCACTGCCGACCACGACGACCGTGTTGTGCCCGCTCACTCGTTCAAGTATGCCGCAGCCTTGCAGGCCGCCCAAACCGGCGACCAGCCCAAGATCATCCGCATCGACACCAAGGCCGGACACGGCGGTGGCAAGCCCATCTCCAAGGTTTTGGAAGAGCAGGCCGACATCTATTCGTTCATTCTCTACAATATGGGAGTGAATTATCCTAAGGACGCGAAATAATCGCTGGATATATTATCCTGTAATCGCCCGTTAGAAACAATCCTGGCGGGCGATTTTACATATAATTCTCGTACAAGTTGAGTAGCCTCAATAGACAGATTTGATTTCACCAATTAGTTTGGTCCTCAGACACTTATTTCCTATTCTTCCAAAGCTTCAACACCTTATTTTCTAACCCAGATAGTCTGTTGAAGGAGTAAGAAGGATATTTGGTCTCCACCCCTCCGAAGCCGAGATAGAAACGCGCCAGATTCTCATCATCGGAGCCTTCGAAATCGAGGGTAACGGGCTGACCTGCATATTTTTGGATGACTTGGTCGAGCATGTAGGTCATGGCCTGCCGCTCTTTGCCTTTCTCGTTGAGGCCGGAGAAAAGGAACGTGATACGGTTATTGGCTTTCATGAACAGCGCGGCACAGAGTATTTCGCCGTCACCCATTTCGTTTACCCCGAGGATAAAGGCAGACTTACGGTTTTGGGCAGTTTTCCCCAGACTTATCAGGTTACCGTATTCGGCATCACCCCATTTGTCGAGCGTGGCGCCACGGTTGTCCCTGAACAAGGCCACCACATGATAAGGAATCACATTAAAGATCAGTTGCAGATTATGCTCCCCAGCCTTGGCAAGGTTGCGTTTGGTATTGGTATGGTAGTTCTCCTTAATAGCACTGTAATCCTGATTCAAATCCAGAAGCACATTGCGATGATATTCAATACCTTCAATGTCTTTACTTAATATATTACTTTCATTCAATCTGATTTCAGCAAAACGGTACTTCGAAGGTATGGCTTTCAAAAACGCCTCCGTTTTTTCAGGCGTCAGAAATTGTCTTGAGAAAACACCTAACTGTTGTGCAAAATAGGGCTGAAATAAATAATTGACACCGAACTTCTTTCCACCGGTCAGGGGCATGACGGACTGATAGTCGTCCTCAACCAGGGCATCCCAGCCAGGATGGACGATGTCGAGATACCAGGAATAGGCATAGATGTTACCGCATTCGGCGATGGTGGCGTCCCATTTATTCAGATTGATTTGGTTATGGGTGAGGTATTGAATCATTTATTTATCAGGAATTAGAGATTTTCAGAATTGTATTTCGTTGAATTTATTGGAATTATGGATATGGATTTCAAGTAATTCATTAAGTGCTAATATGGTCTAAAAGGCGACGGTACATCTCGGGCCAACCGACCCAACGCTTCTCGCCGCCAAGGGTTTCGTTATGTGTCAAATAGATGAAGGTCCCCCCTACTGCTTTCACTTCGTCGACAAGTTGTTTGGCGAGTTGGAATGAAGCCTCCAGGTCAAGGTTAAGGTAATCACGCATGGTGCCATCCATGAGGGCAAAAGGATGCACGCGCAAGTTGGTGACCATGTCGTTTTCGAGGTCATAAAAACGGAAAGTATCGGCAATGCCCGCACGGAACCCTGCCTGCGAGGCAAAGCCCATGGTGTAGTCGTCGGTGATATCCAACTCGATGAGTTTCTGATAACTACGCGGCATGTTCATCCTCAAAAAATGCTGGCGGCTTTTAGTCAACGGACGATGCAGGACTTCCGATAGGTTGTTGATTTCCGTCCGCATCTTTTCAATGTCGAGATAGGAGGAAAACGAAGGATGAATGCCCACATCGGCATAGTCGCCGAGATGTTTGATAAGGTTGCGGAAAGCCTCCTTGCGGAGCGAGATGTTCTTGTCATTGGTGTCGTATTCTCCGCAAAGAATGAAGTATATCGGCTTGAGTTTGAACTCTTTCTGCAATTCGAACTGGAAATCGAAGGAATCGAAAGGATCTTTCCGTTTGCCACGCAACACCTGATGCCTTTCGCGGATACGCTCGCGGTCGCCTGAAGCCAAATCCTTGAGGAAACCGCCCACGGTTCTATAAATGCCCTTATGCTTGTACGACCAGGCCGCATCGATATCGTAAGTCGGGACGAAAGTAAACTTCGGCTTTTTAAGTGACAAGACAGGATACAAAGCTTTCAAGCGTTTGCCCAAAGCAATAGCCCAGATGTTGACCAGAGGCTTCTGAAGCATGCTGTTCTCGTACATCCATGACGATTCAGCGCGGAAACGACCGTATTGATCACGCACTTGTGAAAGGTATTCCTCATAACGGGAAACCAAGAAAAAGGAGGCGGCAAACACATCGAAAGGCATGAGGTTACCCTGGCCGAAGACCGCAAACGGAGCCTCTGTGCCTTCGAAATCAATCGTGCGAAACGATTGTTCATGAATATGCCGTTCGAAAAGCATGTCCGATGCTTTTACAAAAGGTTCATCGTCAAGGCGTTGCATGCCATAATGCAACTTCGGTCCGTCGAATGACTTGAACGACTCGGCATCGGTAGTCAATTCGTATTCAAGCCCAAGCAACTGCCTGAGCATCAAATCGAAGACATACATCACGCGCCCTGTGACTTTCGGTACAAGAATCAGCATTTTCATTGCCACAAAAATAGGATGATTTTCGATACAAAAGGCAAAAAACCGAAAATTGTTCCAACTTCGCGAAATCATCGCCGAAAAGTTGTAACTTTGTCGGTTTAAAACAAAGGCTATCCCGATATGGAAAATTTCGTCGTATCCGCAAGAAAATACAGGCCGATAACCTTCGATACTGTCGTGGGTCAAGGCTCCATTACCTCTACCTTGAAAAACGCCATCCGCAACAATACCTTGGCACAGGCCTTCTTGTTTTGCGGTCCACGCGGCGTGGGCAAGACCACCTGCGCCCGTATTATGGCCAAGACCATCAACTGCCTCAACCCTACGGAGAACATGGAGGCCTGCAACGAATGCGAATCGTGCCGTGCCTTCAACAACAATGCTTCGTTCAACATCTATGAGTTGGACGCGGCATCCAACAACTCGGTAGAAGACATCCGCAGTCTGGTCGACCAAGTGAGGATTCCTCCTCAAATCGGTCAGTACAAGGTCTACATCATCGACGAGGTTCACATGCTTTCTGCAGCGGCTTTCAACGCTTTCCTGAAGACTTTGGAAGAGCCCCCGGCGTACGCCAAGTTCATCCTTGCCACGACAGAAAAGCACAAAATCATCCCCACCATTCTTTCACGCTGCCAAATCTTTGACTTCAAGCGAATTACGGTAGACGATATCGCCAAGCATTTGGCTTTTGTCGCTCAAAGCGAAGGCGTTGCTGCCGAACCCGAGGCCCTGAACATTATCGCCCAAAAGGCCGACGGCGCCTTGCGTGACGCGCTCTCCATCTTCGACCAAATGGTCAGTTTCTCGGGTAAAAACATCACCTACAAGGATGTCATCGACAACCTGAATGTGCTGGACTACGACTATTATTTCCAAATCGTCGACTATATCTTGAGAGGAAACACGAGCGATATCCTGCTCATCCTCAACGACATCATTAGCAAGGGCTTTGAACCACAGCATTTTGTCAGCGGCATGGGCAACCATTTGAGAAGCCTTATGGTGTGCAAGGACCCTGTCACAGTGCAGCTTTTGGAGGTCAGCGAGCAGTTGAGGCAAAGGTATCTGATGCAATCACAGACCTGTCCCCTGCCCTTCTTGATTAAGGCATTGGAAATCAACAATAAATGTGACATTGACTATCGTGCTGCCAACAACAAACGCCTGCATTTGGAAATTGCTTTGTTGAAAATGTGTGCCTTGTGCAGCCAAGCCTTGAATATGCCTACTGCCCAGGCGCAGCCCGTGCAAATGCCGCAGAATAGGCCTCAACAGCCAAACCCTACCCAAGCAGCAGCTGGAGTAACAGGTCATAATCCTTCTCCTGCAGCTGCTGCACCACAGTCAACAACAACCAAGGTACCTGAGCCCGCATTAGGGCCGACACCTAAACCTTCTGTCCAACAGACCACCGTTCAGCCCAACAATTCAACAATTCAGCAACAAGCCGCTCCTGTTTCGACGGGCTCAACGTCCGCGACACCTGCCCAACCCGTCGTCCGGCCTCGCGGCACCACCAGCAGCATCAGCGTCAACAAGGCCATGCAGCAAGCCGAAAAGAAGTCTGAAGAAAAAGAGGAGACTTGGGATACCCCATTCACCCAAGAACAACTCACTGCGGCTTGGGCTGATTTTGTTAACCGTTACAAGAATGTCTCCCCAAACTTCGCAGCGGCATTGGGGAAGTATACTCCTAAATTAATGGGTAAAGCTGAAATTCATTTCAGCGTCGACAATCTGCTCTTTGAGCACGACACAGAAGGCATGAGCGCCTTGAAGCATCATCTGAAGCAAAGTTTGCATAACAACCAATACCAACTCAAGCCCGAGGTGATGGAGCGTCCCGCCGAAATCGAGGCCTACACCGACAAAGATAAGTTTGAAAAGATGGTGGAAGAACGGCCTTATTTGAGGACATTGCTGACGGAACTGAAACTGGAGGGAGATTTATAAAATGTGGAATGTAGAATGCTGAATGCTGAATGCAGAATTAAGAATGTAGAATGGGGAATTTTAAATCTTTGAATCCTAAATCTTTAAATAAATAGTAATGAAGAAAAAACACATTGTAGCCATGACGATTATTTGTACAGTGGCAGCAGGCTGTGGACAAAAGACAGCCGAAACACCTGAACCCAAGAAAGAAGTTGTTCCCGCCATCGAGCTGAGCAACATGGACACCGAAATCAACCCGGCTGAGGATTTCTTCCGCTTCGTCAACAACGAGTGGTTGAAGAACAACCCGATTCCAGAAGAATACTCCACCTACGGAGCCTTCACGGAAATCGACCAACACAACGAGCTTCTCATCCAAGGTATCATCGATGAGGTTTCACAAGACACCACAGCACAACAAGGTAGCGTGGCTCAGAAAATCCGTGACTTCTACAACGCTGGCATGGACACCGTCGCCATCGACGAGCGCGGCTACAGCGAGCTGAAGCCCTATTTCGAGATGATCGACAACCTTAACGACAAGACCCAACTGGCTGAGCTTTTAGGCAAGCTCCACAGCGAAGGCATCGGTGGTTTCTTTGGAGCAGGCGGTAGCCCCGACCCGAAAAATGCCGAAATGGTCATCATGCACCTTTATCAAGGTGGCTTGAGCCTGACCGACCGTGACGACTATCTCGTTGAAGAGTCGCAAGAGATGCGCGACAAATACGTCGAACATGTCGCCAAGATGTTTGAACTCACCGGCACCGAACCGGAAGCCGCTGCCGACAAGGCCAAGCGCATCCTTGCCCTTGAGACCAAACTAGCCACCAACTCAATGACCCGCGTGGAACGCCGCGACCCCGACAAGACTTACAACATGAGGACGCTTGTCGAATTGCAGAAGACAACGCCCAACTTCGATTGGAACACCTATTTCAAGAACGCTGGAGCCCCGATGATCGAAAGCCTTAACGTGGGTATGCCCGACTTCATGGCCGCTATGGACAAAATCATCCTCAACACTGACCTCAATACCCTTAAGGACTACCTGCGTTGGAAGGTCATCCACGGCAGTGCCTCCATGTTGAGCAGCGACCTCGATGCTGAGAACTTCAGCTTCTATGGCAACTACCTCTACGGTCAGGAAGTGCAGCAGCCTCGTTGGCGCCGCATCCTTGACGCCACTTCGGGTTGCCTGGGCGAAGCCATCGGTCAACTCTATGTGGAAAAGCACTTCCCTGCCGAGGCCAAGGAGCGTATGCTGAACCTTGTTGGCAACCTTCGTATTGCTCTTGGTGAGCGCATCAAGAACCTCGACTGGATGAGCGAAGAAACCAAAGCCAAGGCTCTCGTCAAGCTCGATGCCTTCAACGTGAAAATCGGATATCCCGACAAGTGGAAGGACTACAGCAAGTATGAAGTCACACCTGATTCGTATTTCGAGAATGTGCACCGCGCCATCCGTTTCGAAAACGAGAGGGAAATGGCCAAAATCGGCAAGCCCGTCGACAAGGAAGAATGGTTCATGACCCCGCAGACTGTTAATGCCTACTACAGCCCCGAAATGAACGAAATCGTGTTCCCCGCCGCCATCCTTCAACCTCCCTTCTTCAACATGGATGCAGACGACGCTGTCAACTACGGTGGCATCGGTGTGGTGATTGGCCATGAGATGACCCACGGCTTCGACGACCAAGGCTGCAAGTACGACGAGAAGGGCAACCTCAACAACTGGTGGACCGAAGAAGATGCTGCCAAGTTTGCCGAACGCACCCAACAACTTGTGAAGCTCTTCGACGAATTCAATGTGAGAGGCTATCAAATCAACGGTCAACTCACTCTCGGCGAGAACATCGCTGACCTCGGTGGTCTTAATGTGGCATGGGATGCTTACCAGATGACCGATGAGGCCAAGGCCAACCAAAGCATCGACGGATACACTCCTGCTCAGCGCTTCTTCATCAGCTACGGTACCATCTGGCGCAACAACTCGCGCGACAAGTACATCGAACGCCAAGTGAAGACCGACGTGCACTCACCCGCTGAAGCCCGTGTAAACCGTACCCTCGGCTCGATGCCGCACTTCTATGAGGCTTTCGACATCCAACCTGGAAACAAAATGTATATTGCTCCGGAAGAGCGTGCAGCAATTTGGTAATTATTTATGTAGAATGTAGAATGTAGAATGCAGAATGCAGAATGTAGAATAAAACTTAAGCATTTATGGAAGATAATGTGATTAAAAGGAAAAGTAGGGATTTTGCAATTGATATTGTCAGGACTTATCAATGGTTATGCGAAGAAAAGCATGAGTTTATTATGTCAAAACAAATTCTGCGTTCAGGAACTAGTGTTGGAGCAAATGTTGCTGAAGGTGTAAGAGGACAAAGCAAAGCAGATTTCTATGCAAAGATGAATATTGCTTTAAAAGAGGCAAGTGAAACAAGTTTTTGGTTAGATATTTTGCATGCAACAGATTATTTAACAGATGAGAGATTTGAAGAATTGAACAATAAGTGCGAAGAAATAATCAGTATTTTAGTCGCAATTCTGAAAAACCGGTAAACATCAGAAGCTAACCTTTAAATCATTCTGCATTCTTAATTCTACATTCTTAATTATGAAAAAACTACTTGGTAAAATTGGACTCAAACTAGGTGGCTGGAAAACAGTAAACAAGGCCCCTTCCGACTTAGGTAACGCGGTCTGCATTGTGGCACCCCACACCGCGATTGAAGACTTCTTTGTCGGATTGGGATTCTATTGGTCTTACGGCATCAAGTTCAAGGTGATGATGAAGAAGGAGTTCTTCAAGCCTGTAATCGGCTGGATTCTGAAGAAAATGGGCGGCATCCCCGTCAACCGTGGCCATCAGAACCACCTCGTGGAACAAATGATAGACATGTTCAGCCAAAACAAGGACACACATCTTGTCATCTGTCCTGAAGGCACTAGAAAAGCCGTCAACCATTGGAAGAAAGGCTTCTATGTCATTGCTGAAGGCGCAAAGGTGCCGATTGTGCTTGGCTTTATCGACTACAAAAAGAGGTATTGCGGCATTGAAAGAATTTTCTATCCCACAGGTGATTACGAAAAAGACCTGGCTGAGATTTGGGACTATTACAAAGACATCAAAGCCAAGCATCCCGAAGGCTTCAACCTTGACGAACAAAACAGAAACGCTGAAAAATGATTGACCTGATCACAAAAATCCACGACAAGTTCACCTTAGAGTTTAAGGTAGGATTCAACACAGAAAAAGCCACAAAACCCATGAAATACTGTGACTTCGTGATGAACACATGGATTTTTGTGCCTAACAGTCTCGACATCAACGCGGCCAAGTACAGCAAAGATGACTTCTACCGTGACCTCAAGTCGGGCGTCAGGTTGATCACACCTTCATATAGCCTCCACGAATTGGCCAACGACGAGGAACTGCTGCCAAACAAATCACTCATCACCAATTTCAGAGACCTGCACATCGCGCCTGACGATACGCAAGACCTCATCCATTCCATCAGGATGTATTGCGCCATTTCCAAAAGCGCTTTCCGCGATGAGTGTCTTGCCATCTCTCAACAGACTGATGCAACCCAAAGGATGACTTCATGCCATCAATTCCTTGATGATGGTTGTATAATACTTAATCGATTCCGTGGATTGATGCATCAGCTGAACGACCAAAACGCGACCGACAGGACACGGCAAGTCTTTGCGTACGGCGATGAGTTCCTGAGCAATGTCATGGAGAAATATGCCTACCGTCTCCGCGACAGCATCAGGATGAAGCATCCTGAGGATTATCCACGACTTGAAACACTTTTCAAAGAAGTACTATTCAACGAAAGATCATATAGGGAACAAAAAGGATACCTATGCGTGAAAACTGACGACGAAAAAGGCAACGAGGACTTTGTCTTTCGTGCCAGCCTGCTGAAGAAATTTACCGAGAGCGACCTTTACCTCAATGCCACCAAACGCAAGAACACTTTCTTGGTGGAACAAATCTTATACAGCCTTGCTGCAGGTGCCGCCATGGTTGTGGCCACATTGTCGTCGTTCTTCTTCCAGCAACGATACGGCAACTTCACCTTGCCTTTCCTTATCGCTTTGGTGATCAGCTATATGTTCAAGGACAGGCTGAAAGACTGGCTGCGGCTTTTCTTTGCCAAACGTGTCAGCAACAAGGTATTTGACACGCGTACCGATTTCCGCGTCAAGAACAAGTACATCGGCTGGAGCAAGGACAGTGTCGACTTCATTGACAGCGACAAGATCATCCCCGAGGTGATTGAACTGCGCAGCCGCAACCCTCTCTTCGCCGAGGTGAGCGGCAAGGACGAGAAGGTGCTGCTCTTCCGCAAAAAGGTGCAGCTCTGGCCCAGCGAATTGGCCAAGGCCAGCCCTTATCCGCTCAGGGGTATCAATGACATCTTGCGTTACAACCTTACGGAATACACGCGTAAGATGGATAACCCGAGCTTCCCGCTTTCGGGCACCTGGGAAGACAACAATTACAAGCCCATCGAAGGCAAGAAGGTCTACCACATCACCTTCGTCATCCAATGCGTCTACGAGGGCAAGACCGAATACAAGCGCATCGTGGTGCGCTGCGACAGAAACGGTATTGTGAATGTGAAGGTGAGTTGATTATCTCACTTCGAAACGTTGGGAAAGCACAGTGTTTTCCGAGCTTCCACCTACCATAACAGTGAATTCGCCTGGCTCAACATGCCAGCCTTTTTCCTTTGAATAGACAGAGAAATCTCGCGCAGTGAGATAGAAAACGACTTGTTTGGTCTCACCTATTTTAATAAACACTCTTTGGAAGCCTTTCAACAACTTTGAGGCAGGTGCGATGCTGGCTACCTCGTCGCGAATGTAGAGTTGGACGACTTCATCGCCATCAAAAGAACCGATGTTTTTCACCGTGCAGGTAACTTTGCAAATGGTATCGTTGGATTTCGAAATATCTCTTCCTTTCGAGACGCGATAAATCGGCGTCTCTACAGTCAAATCGTTGTATTCGAATTGAGTATAACTCAATCCATAGCCGAAGGGGAACAAAGGCTTGGCGGATTCCTCCACATAATCGCCTGTGGCGGGTTGGGAATAATACACGGGAATCTGTCCCACCGAGCGCGGCACCGAGATGGGCAGACGGCCTGCGGGATTGTAGTCGCCCCAAAGAATCTCGGCCAAAGCGGAACCGCCTTCCATGCCTGGATACCACAGCGTCAGCAAGGCATTGGACTTTTCGGCAGAGAGGTTCATGTCCAAAGGTCGGCCTTGGATGTAGACCGTCACGACGGGTTTACCTGTGGCGTAGATGCGTTGCATCAGTTCCTCTTGCTTGCCCAATAGTTTCAATGTCGATCGGTCGTAGCCTTCTCCACAGTCCATGTCGGAAACATGCTCGTCAACGATGGCGGCACCTGTGTCTTCATAACTTGTCTTGAAATCACGGGCTGAGGAACCGCCCACAACAAGCACCACAACATCAGCCTTTTGGGCCGTTCTCACCGCTTCCTCAATATTCGCATTGTTCTCATCACGCACCGCACAACCTTTGGCATACAGCACCTCTGCCCTGCCCTTTTCACGGATGCCTTCGAGCATGGTGACAATACGCTCGGGGTCTTGCGGTGCAGTGTAGTCGCCTAGTTGGTTGTACATATTGTCGGCATTCGGCCCGATAACGGCCACCTTTTTTATTTTATCGCCAAAGGGCAAAATACCGTCGTTTTTCAGCAGTACTGTGGACTCCAAAGCGACTTGTTTGGCCAAATGAGCGTTCTCCTCTGTGCCGACTTCAGCCTCAGCCAAGGCTTCGTCAACATAGGGGTTGTCGAACAATCCTAGGTCATGTTTCAATTGCAGCACATGACGCACCGCACGATCGATTTCGGCTTCGGTGACGAGACCACGCTGCAGGGCTTCTTTCAAGAAACCACCATAGTTGTAACCGCCCAAGTCAATATCGACACCTGATTTCAAGGCCATGGCAGCGGCTTCAGCTGGGTCGGCGGCCACGTGTTGCGTTGCATAAATGGCGTTGACGGCATTTAGGTCGGAGAAAACGACACCTTTGAAGTCCCAAGAGTTGCGCAACACCTCTTGAAGTAGCCATTGATTGGCTGAACATGGCACACCATCAATAGTGTTGTAGGAAGTCATCACGGTTTTGGCACCGCCTTCAACAATTGCTTTCTCAAAGGAAGGCAAGTAATCTGTCATCAAGCGGTTCTGACCGACTTCTGCTGTAGCGGCATTGTGTCCGCCTTGGGGAATGCCGTATGCCGCCAAATGTTTCAAAGTGGCACAGACGTGTTTTTGCATGCCTTTCACCACTGCTGCACCCAGAACACCTGAAAGATATGGATCTTCGCCATACGTCTCCTCCACCCTCGACCACCTCGGGTCGCGGGCAATGTCTAAGACAGGGCCATAGCCTATTTGTGCGCCTTGCAGACGTACCTCTTGTCCCATTACTTCACCCATCTGTTCAAGCAAGGCAAGGTGCCAAGTGCTAGCTTGGCCTATACCCGTCGGGAAAACGGTCGTGCCCACCGCCATGTGGCCGTGGGGCGTTTCCTCGCAAAACAGCAAGGGGATGCCGAGTCGGGTGCTTTCCATGGCATGGCGTTGCATCATGTTCAACAGCCTCGCCGATTCCTTTGGATGAAGACCTGTTTCCACTGTTTTCCGCGACCAAGGGTCGGCACGAAGCACCGCCCAGCAGGAACCGAGCGGCATCGTGTCCATCATGCTAAGGAAATCGTCGGCAAGCCAGAGGGAGTCGCCATCCTTGCCGTAAAAGTTGAAGCCTATGGGGCAGCTCAGTTGACCGCATTTTTCCTCAATGGTCATTTGGGAGAGCAAAGTCTCAACCTTGTCTTGCTTCTTGTTGCACGAACAGAACAAGACCATGATAATTAACAATACAGGTAGTCTTCTATCCATTTCTTTTTTTATCACAAAACTTGCAAAACCATCAAAACCACTTTTCGGTTAGGGAAAGCCTGCCAACCGGCGGCTTTCCGGCGGCGACACGGTTGTGTAGCCGCCCACGTTTCCCTTTGGTTTTGCAAGTTTTGAAGGTTTTGTTTCCTTTTATACCAAATGAGCGATCAGGTCTTCCCTTTCGCCAGGCAGCATGTCGATGACAGGGATCTCAACCATCGTGTAGCAGCCTGGTTGCAGGCGCATCGAGGCACGGGCCACATTGACCAGCACCTGACCCGTCAAAGCGGGGTTGTTGATGCTCATGTTGAACTCCATGCGTTGGTTCTGGGTCTTGCCCGAGACACCTTTGCGCACCAAGTTCACTCCATGGCCCATATCGCGCACTGCATCCACGCTGTCGACGGCGAACACATGGGTCTCGTCGCTGGCAAAATACGGGTCAGCCTTGATGTCTTTGGTCACCTGCTCGAGCGTGGCACCGTCTTCCAGTTCCACATACACCATGCGGCGGTGGATGCCTTCGCCCAACGGGATGGTTACTGAAAGGGCATTTTTCACACCTTTCTTTGAGCGCACACAGACGCTGTGACCCATCGACATGCCTGGGCCGAAGTTGGTGTACGACAAGCCCTTAGGTGCCAGACTCTGCATCAAAGTGCGAACGATGGAATCCGAGCCTGGGTCCCAGCCGGCAGCGATGACACTGACGGTGTTAGTTTCTTTATTAATAGGCATCAGCTCGCGACGGTAGTCCACGATGGAAGTATGGATGTCGAAAGAATCCACAGTGTTGATACCCAAAGGCAGGATTTGTTTGGCATAATCGGGACAGCTGCGCGTGGGGCATGCCAAGATGGCCACATCCACGTCTTTCAGTTCCTTGATGTCTTTAACAACCTCGTATTGAGAGAGTTCAATAGTTTTATTAGCATTGCGACGGACGATACCCGCCACTTCGAAGTCGGGGGCGGCTTCCAAGGCTTCCAGCGCGAAGCGGCCCACATTGCCGTAACCAACTACGGCGGCTCTGATTTTGTTCATAGTTTTGAATTAAAAGGGCAAAAGTAGAAAAAAAACAAAAAATCAAGACAGGATTTTTGTATTTTTGCGCATATTTCAAAATAATAAAGCCATGAATAGAACATACTTTATCGTTATGCTTTGCTTCGCCTGCTGCATCAATAGCTTTGCGCAGAGCAATACACTAACCCTTCGCGAGGACAACATCGAAGAGATCCTCAACGCGATGACCGTTGAAGAAAAAGTTGAACTATTAGTAGGAGGCCCTGGAAGTTTGGTGCCGGGAGCCGCAGGCTATACCCGTGAGATAGCACGTCTTGGCATCCCCATGACGGTTCTTGCCGACGGTCCCGCTGGACTCCGCATCCAGCCGACACGCGAAGGCACCGACCAGACCTTCTACTGCACAGGCTTCCCCACCAGCACGCTCCTTGCCAGCTCATGGGACTCAAAATTGATGGAAACCGTAACCACCGCCATGGGTAACGAAGTGTTGGAATACGGTGTTGATGTGCTCCTTTCCCCTGGCATGAATCTCCACCGCAACCCGCTCTGTGGGCGTAACTTCGAGTACTACTCCGAAGACCCATTGCTCTCGGGCAAGATGGCTGCTGCTTACATCCGTGGTATTCAGTCCAACGGCGTGGGTACTTCTGCCAAACACTTCGCCGCCAACAACCAAGAAATCAACCGCTTAGAGAATGATGCTCGTGTGAACGAACGCACCCTAAGGGAACTCTATCTGAAGAACTTCGAGATTGCTGTTAAGGAAGGGAAACCTTGGACGGTGATGTCGTCGTACAACAAGCTCAATGGCGAATACACCCAACAAAGCGAAGGCCTCCTTACCACCGTGTTGCGCGATGAATGGGGCTTCGACGGCATCGTGATGACCGACTGGGGCGTGAAGGAAAACACCGTGAAAGCCACCAAAGCCGGCAACGACCTGATGGAATGGGGCAACCAAGTGGAGATTGACCGTATCCTGGCTGCCGTCAATAGCGGAGAAATCAGTCAAGAGGAACTCGACCGCAACGTGCGTAACATGCTGAAATACATTGTCCGCACACCGCATTTCCGTCATTATAATTACTCCAACAAACCCGATTTGAAAGCCCATGCCGCCGTGGCACGTAAAGGTGCCGAGGAAAGTATTGTTTTACTCAAAAATGACGATAATACCCTTCCTCTGAAAGGCGCCGAAAAGGTGGCTCTTTATGGCGTCAATTCCGTTGACTTTTGGAGTGTCGGCACGGGTTCAGGGTATGTGCACACTGAGCATGTCGCCAACATGCAAGAGGCGATGACGGCTGCTGGTTTTACGTTGGACGAAAACCTAGCCGAGTACTATCGCCATTACCAAGCCACACAGACCACGACAGAAAAGATGGAAGGCAAGGACATCGACAAGCGTCATCGCATGGAGCCTACTATCGCCTTGCAAGCCATACAGCGGCAGGCCACAGCCAACGACGTGGCCGTCTTCGTGTTGGGCCGCATGTCGGGCGAGGGTGCTGACCGCGTGCTACCTGATGACTTTGAGTTGACCGCCAACGAGCGTGAGCTGCTCCAAAACATCAGCATGAACTACCACAAAGAGGGCAAGAAAGTCGTGGTGGTATTGAACATCGTCGGTGTCATCGAGACTGCTTCGTGGAAACATCTGGTCGATGCCATCGTGCTGCCTTGGGCACCTGGACAAGAAGGTGCTCACGCCGTGGCCGACCTGTTGAAAGGCAAGGTGAATCCCTCCGGCAAGCTGCCCATGACCTTCCCCGTCAACTATATGGATGCCCCTTCTTCGAAGAACTTCCCTTACACTTGGGACATGACCCAAGGCCGTAGAGGCAACCGCAAGAATGTCGACTTCACCGACTATGCTGAAGGCATCTGGGTGGGCTACCGCTATTTCCAAACCAACGATGTGGAAGTCTCCTACCCCTTCGGCTACGGCTTGAGTTACACCACTTTCGCCTACAGCAAACCTTCGGTAAAAGCCGGTAAAGACGGCTTTACAGCCTCAGTTACAGTGAAAAACACCGGAAAAGTAGCAGGTCGCGAAGTAGTAGAGTTATATGTTGCTGCTCCTGACGGTGGCCTTGAGAAACCCGCCCGCGAGTTAAAAGCCTTCGCCAAGACCAAGCTTTTGGCTCCAGGTGAGTCCGAAACCATAACTATGAAGGTCAGTGCATACGAGTTGGCTTCATTTAACGATGAACATTCGGCATGGGAGACAGCCGCCGGCACTTATCAGGTTCAATTTGGTGCTTCCGTTACTGACATCCGTTGCACAGCCACCTGCAAGATGAAGGCGCAGTCGTGGAAAGTGCACGATGTTTGGGCTAAGGCTGTTGGAGAATAATTGCAGATTCAATTAAGGTTCTTGATACCTTATTCCAACTCCTCCAAAGGATTGTATGTATTCTTAACAGCAATAACGGTCATTTTCCTATCTGTCGGCTCAAAGGCGATGCCTTGCGGCCCAAGGATTGTCCTCAAATCGTTAATGGTGTAATCACGCCTGTAATTCGTATAACTTATATCCTTCACATATAAGCTATCGTACAAGCTGTTTCCCGCATAAGCATTACTGCCGCTGCCTTTTGCGTCATTCGGAATCTCCGCATAGATAGGCAGTCCGATATTCTGTCGGACCAGACCAATCAACATCTTATAGCTGATCAAGCCTCCCGGTTGACCATAAACAAGCTTCGTCGTGTCGGTGATGTACATCCTATACGCTTGCGTCACCGTAGTGTCTATTTCTATCATACCCTCTTCCACAAGGGTGTTGAGAAGCCTATGATAATTTATGGGTTCCTGCTTAAACGACAGGTTGAAATGACATTTGGGGAATTCGTTATAGTTTACATTGGCAAGCAGCACCGTGTCGTAATTGGGATCCGTACCTTGATTCCAAACATCATAATACATGGCTTGGTTGGCAAAGCCAGCCGCATTCCCGAAATATGTGTTCTTGACAGCATTTGTATAAAACCTGTTCGACATGTCCAACTGCTTGTCTTCAACCAACACCGTGCGCGTTTCAAGATGGAAATCCTCGTTTTCAAATACTTTCACCTCTTTGTTTACGGCATTGAGACCCACGAAGAAGGGTATGGCGAACAATGAATTATGCACCGCATGTAACACCATCGACCAGAAAAGACTATAATTGATAACCAGATACGAAGCCACTAGGCCAAAACCGAATTTGTGCAAAACAGAAATGAACAACATAAACCAGCGACCCTCACCATCGTAATTGCCCGCATGAGCTACTGCAAAAAGTATGGATGAGAGTATCATCAGACAAAACAGCTTCTTTTTCCTGTCGTCATTAAAACAGATGAGAATAATGGCTCCGAAAAACAGTGTCAATAAAGATACCCACCATCCAATAGGAGCAACAAATAAAGCCATCAGCAATATGGATGTTATGCCGGTCCACAATTTTCCGTTTCCCCATGACCTGAATACAAACTCCTCCATAATAGGGCCCACTAAGCCAACATACAGAATGACGGGTAAAAGGCCGAACTGATAGATCCTTCTATAAAAGGCATCTATCATCGGAGCGCCAAGATCTTCCAAGCTCTCACCTTTAATCATCAAAATAGTAAGGCAAAACACAACGATACCAAGACCCCACCATAAGGCCCACTTGAAAAGCTTTGGCTCTTTTGTTTTCTGTTCAATTTGTCCAGTCATTTCTTCCATGGTTCAGGCCCTTATCCGTGTCGGGCACAACTTTTGGTTTTGTCAAATCCGTTTTCTCTTTTGAAGCCGCCAAATTACAAAGAAACATTTGATTTCACCCCGAAAAAGTTCAAAATGATATTCTTTGTCGTCGTTCATCAAGCGTTCAATTTCGATGCAGCATTCACCATGTTAGACAACAAAGGAAAGATATTATTACAGGAGACACGTTTTTTTTTTCTTGGTTCAATTATTATATTTACATTTGCGGCTCAAATTAAGCACCTTTTTCCATGAAAAGACCTATCCTTACCTTATTGCTATCAATAGCTTGTGTTTTCGCTTCAGCGCAAAACATTACACACACTTATCATTTCGGCAAGCCCGCTGTTCAACAAGTCGGTGAATATCAAACGCTTTCGTTTGAGCAATCCGTCCAAAACGGCACCGTCGGCGAGCCACAATTGCCTTGGCAAAGCATCAGCCTCATGTTGCCGCCCAACACCGAAGCCACGGCCATCCATGTGACATTGAGTGACTTCACCGAACTTGAAGGCCAATACAACCTCATTCCTGCGCAAAAGTCACGCCCCATCTCCGATGACAGCCCGATGGTTTTCGAGAAAAACGAGGCATTGTACCGCTCCAACGAAGCCTATCCCAATAAAGAGTTCAACACGATCAGCACACAGATACTCAATGGGGTCTCCTTTGCCTTTGGTGGTTTCACTCCAGTGAAATACAAACCTGCATCGGGTCAGGTCAGTTATGCTCAGACCGTATCGGTCACGGTTGAGTATCAGGCCTCACGTGTTGACAACAGCCGCAAACTCTGGCTGCGTCCTGAGACGAGAAACAGCATCAACCGCTTGGCCCAAAATGCCGAGATGCTCAACAGTTACGTCCGCCGCAATGGCAACCTACCGGAATACGAGATGCTGCTTATCACACCGCAGAACTATGTAGAGAGCTTCGCTGATTATGTGGCCCTTTATGCCGGTCGTGGCATTCGTGTCCATATCGCCTCATTGCAAGACATCTACGCTGCCATGACAGGCCGCGACAACAAAGAAAAAATCCGTAACTACATCATCCAAGAATACGAAAACAACGGCATCTCGATGGTACTCCTCGGCGGCGATGTCAACCTAGTGCCCCACCGTAACCTCTGGTGCCACGCCCAAGAAGGCTACGACGACCAAGTACCCTCTGATTCTTATTATGCTTGCCTAGATGGCACCTTGAACGATGATGGTGACAACAAATGGGGCGAAGTCGGGGAGGACGACCTGCTGCCCGAACTTTCCATCGCCCGCCTGCCATTCAACAACGCCAACCAGTTGGAGGTTATCCTTTCCAAGACCTTCAGCTACCTGACCTCTCCCGTTTTGGGCGAGTTCCGCAGACCTATTCTGGCAGGCGAGCACCTCGGCGACGGCGTGTATGCCAGCCAAGACCTTGAACGCCTCATCGGTGAAGTCAACTTCAATGGCTACACAACTTATGGCTACCCTGAAGACTACGACTTTGTACGTGTCTACGAGACCCCTACACATTGGTGGGATCCCGAAGAACTAGCCGCTGCCATCAACGACGGCTGCCAATATGTGAACCATTTCGGCCATGCCAATACGGGTTATGTGGCGGGCTGGAGCAATTGGGACATCACACCGAGCCTGTTTGCTGGTGCCAATGGTACCGACCACAACTATTTCATTTTCAAGAGCCAAGGCTGCATCTGCGGCGACTTCGCTGACGACTGCATCTTAGAGCGCATGGTCGTGAACCAAACGGGTGCCGTGGCCGCCATCGGCAACTCGCGCTATGGCTGGTACAACCAAATGGGCGACGGCCCTTCGGCACATTACCACCGCGAACTCATCGATGCCTACTGCCATGAACGCTTGGCTGGTCTCGGCGATGCCTTGAAAGAGTGTAAGATACAGACCTCGCCCTTTATCACCATGGACGGCGAAATCGGTGTGCTGCGCTGGACATTTTACGCTCTCAATGCCATGGGCGATGTCGGTCTCAGTGCTTGGTTCGACGAGCCTTTCACGCCCAACATCGACTGCGCCACAACCTTACCTGTCGGCACCAACCGCATCCCTGTCACCGTGAAGGATGAAAACGGCAATGGCGTCTACCACTTCGAATGCCGCCTGTTCAAGGGCGAGGAGCTGATTGCCATGGCCTCCACCGATGAAAACGGAGAGGCTGAACTGAGCTTTGCTGCCGTCAATAACAACGATATCCTAGACCTCTATGTCACTGGCATGAATGGCTGGCCGCAGCACCTCGAAATCGGCTTCGACAACCCCAACTGCGCCCATGTGCTCTTCGATAGCTACACTCTCAACGACCCCGACGGTCAGGTGGACTTCAACGAGAGCCAAAACCTTAATATGACCTTCCGCAATGTTGGCAATTACAGTGCATACGCCGTTTCGGCCACCTTGACTTGCGAGCAACCTCAGTACATCGATATCACAAACGGGTATACAGACTTCCTCATTGTCGACGCCTACAGCACTACAACCCGCGAAAACGCCTTTGCCTTTACGGTCAGCGATGATGTACCAGACCAGTTCATGGCCACCTTCACCCTGACTTGCACTGATGACGTTGACACATGGGTGAGCCAGTTCGAGATTCCCATCAACGCCCCCGATTTTGGGCCTATCGCGACCGTCATGGAGGAAGTGGAAGGCAACGGCAACGGCCATGCCGACACGGGTGAGACCCTCATGCTGCACTTCACGGGCAAGAACACGGGGCACAGCCTCTCTCCCGACACTCATTTCGGTGTGTTCTGCTCCGCGCCTGAGATTGTCTTTGACCAGAACACCTTCGACATAGGCGACTTGGCCGTCGACGACACCTTCACCGTTGATTTCCTCTTCAGCATTTCGGACATCCGGAACGCTACCGCCTTTGAACTCATCCTGGCAACTTATTCAGGAAGCTATGTTATTTATGACTCCTATTACGTCAACGTGAACAGCGAGATGGAAGACTTCGAGACGGGAGACTTCAGCAAGTACGACTGGCAGTTTGAGGGCGAAGGCGGCTGGGAGATCGTTTCCCATGGTGTCTACGAAGGCCAATACTGCGCCCACACCACAGAGATGGGTCACAACTGTCAGGCCGTGATTAGCCTCGACTACGACTTCGCCTGCGACAACGAAATCAGTTTCTATGTGAGGACCTCCACTGAGACGGGCTACGACTTCCTCAACTTCTACGTCGACGACGAGCGCATGGGTCGTTGGGCTGGTGAGTCAGGCTGGACTTTGGTCAGCTACATGATTCCGCAGGGCAGCCATACCCTCACCTGGAGTTATATAAAAGACGGTGGCGCCACGGGCGGACAGGACTGCGTCTGGGTGGATTACATCGTGCTGCCGCCCACGGAGGTCGTCCTCAATATAGAGGAAGACTGCCCTTCGACAGGCTCAGGGGCCTTCTCAATATATCCCAATCCTTCAAACGGCGACTTCACCTTGTCGTTGCGCCAGACCTCACAAGTCAGCGTGTTCAACGCCATGGGACAGCAAATTCTCAGCCTCAATGAGGTGAACGGTTTGCAGCATCTCCAGTTGAGCGAGACGGGTATATACTTTGTCCGTATCAGCAATGGAAATAGTGTTGAAGTGAAGAAGGTTATTGTAGAGTAAATTCTATTAGGCCATAAACGAAATCAGCCCGCTTGAAGAAATTCAGGCGGGCTGAGTTATATTGTACTTCATATCATGAAATCCATTGGGAAATCATAACGATTTTCCAGCCCTTATCCGTTTTTGTCATCCAATACTCAGCTCCCCAAGTATTGAAATTATAGCGCAAGAAATAAGTATCCTTTTTACCGTCCACCTTAAAGAACGGTGAAAAATTCATATCGTTCAAATCATTTTGGAAATAATGCGGCTCATTTTCGTATTCTTCCTTGGTTAGGATGATTACGCGACATGATTTCGGCTGGATGTTTTGCAGACCTGGTTCATCCGTCACAATCAAAATGGTTTCGGTGGTATCCACCACATAGTGCGTTTCGGTCGTTTTGTCAATGGGAAGGATTGTTCCCTCTTCTTCACTGGACCAAGAATTAATCAAGACATCATCATCCAATATTGCCTCGAAAATGGCACTTTTATCTGTCCTATTTGAAGCAAAACGAGGATTCAAATCCAAATTGTCGGGAATGCCGTCGCCATCCGTATCTGCCTTGGTTGGGTCGGTGCGGAACTTGGCCTCGACAATGTCCGTCAAGCCATCGCCATCGGAATCCTTGCGTAAGGTTTCTAAATCCAAGGTTAACAACAGACCGTCTTTCACAAGTTGATAGGAAGGTCCAGGACCTGGATGAATGAAATTCGATCCCTGCCGAAGCAGACAAGCCTCTATTTGCAAATCACCCTTTTCGTTAATCAAGGGACACGACGAATACCACTTGACAAACAAAGGTTGTTTTTGGACGATGCCCGTATAGTAATACGACCATGTTTCCCCATTGTCACCAGAATAGGCGACCCAAATTCCATTCTCTCCAAAGAACATATTCTCAAATTCAGCACTTTGATAAATAAATGCTTCTTTATTTCCTTTTTTCTCTTGTTTGAGAATTTTACACCTATCAATCGTGGCATAATAACCAATTTTAAAATAATCTTCGAAAAACGTTGGTGAATGGAATACCGAATCCTGATAAGGCGTAAAGTACAAAGTATCGTTGTAAGGCGTATAGTCGTCTACCTCCACGAACTTGAAGAAGTCGTCGTAATAGTTACAAACGATTTCTTTACTAAGTGGTTCAAACTCCTTAAATTTCCTGTTTTTGTAATACTCGTCTTCCTCCGTGCTCTTATTCTCATCCATAAAAGCATGAAATTTTTTCTTATAGTTTTCGTATTTAGAATCATCCTTCTGTGCAAACATAACCGCAGGAATCAAAAGCAGCAGCAATAAACTCAGATATTTTTTCATGGTATTATTGTTTTGGACTATTGTGCAAAAGTAATTCTTTTCCTTAAAAACGAAAAAATAGGGCCATTATTTCATCTGTAATTGTGGAAATGTGTACTTTTGCGAACAAATAATTTAATCAAAATGAGTACCGCAACCTTAACAAACTTACTTGAATACCTATATGCAACCCTTACGCCAAACAATATGAAGTGGTTGGGCGAACATTTAATTGAACATGCCGAAAAGGTGGAAGACCCTATGCGGCCTTACACAAAAGAAGAATTACTTCAAATGGCAGAAACGGGACGAAAACAAATTGCTGACGGTTATTATTATACAACTGAAGAGGTTATTTCCGCCTGCGCTGAAGAGCCTAACTATAACTGAAACTCATGAAAGTAATTTGGTCCGTTCAAGCGAAAGAGACCTTACAACAAACTTCCAATTACATTCGAAGAGAGTATGGTAAGAGGTCAAAGCAAAAATTCATCAATGAAATACTACATGTTGCTGGTTTATTGGAAAACAATCCTTATTTAGGTCAAGTTGAGTCTTTGTTGGACGAAGCAGAAGTTGAATATAGAAGCATTGTGGTTAACCACATCAACAAACTCGTTTATTACATCCATGAAAACACATTGGAAATCGTTGTCCTTTGGGACACACGTCGTGAGCCTAAATCATTAATAGATGAACTGAAATAATCCTTTCTACAATTACAATATTATTGAGTTATAATACCATTATTTGTTGCACCAGAACAATTCAAGAATTAGAAATCAATCCTAAATAATCCTATGAAGAAAACTAGTTTATTCATTTTTTGCCTGATGGTCACCCTGTTCGCTTCGGCGCAGACCATCGAGAAGACCTATTACTTTGGTGAACCGAGTGTAGCCCGGATCCAAGGCTACGAGCAAATCCAGTTCACCAACTGCATGCAGAGCGCCCTCAAAGGTCAGCCCTCGCTGCCTTGGCAGAGCGTCAGTCTGATGCTGCCCCAAGGCATGGAAGCCGTGTCCATTGAGGTGGAACTCTCCGATTTCCAGACGGTGGAAGGCAGCCACAGCCTTTATCCTTACCAGTCTGCCCTCACCTACTCCGACCCTGTGCGTAAGCAGTTTGAGAAGGATGAAGCCCTCTATGCCTCGAAGAGCGTCTACCCCGCTCAAGCCTATGGCAACCTCAGCACGCACTACATGAACGGCATCGGTTTCGCCTTCTCGACCTTCACGCCCGTGCAGTATGTGCCTGCCACTGGTGAAGTGCGCTATGCCACCAAGGCTACTGTCCGCATCATGACGGCTGCCTCAAAAGCCGATCACAGCCGTAAGCTATGGCTCAACGGCGGTAATGCCGAACGTGCCATGAAGCTGGCCCAAAACCCAGAGATGCTCCAGACCTATAACTACAGAGGTCGCACCGTGGGCGGCTATGACCTATTGGTCATCACTAAACAGCAATATGTTGATTCGTTCGACGACTATGTAAACTTCTATCAAGCCCGTGGCCTCCGCACCCGTGTCGTCGACCTTGAGACCATACTCAGCACCATGGATGGTCGCGACAACCCAGAGAAGCTGCGCAATTACATCATCCAGGAATACGAAGAAAACGGCATCATGATGGTGAACCTCGCCGGTGACGTGCCTGGCATCCCCTATCGCGGCCTTTACTGCTTTGCAGACAGCGGCAGTGGCTATGAAGACAATGACATCCCTGCCGACCTTTATTATGCCGCTTTGGACGGTGACTGGAACGACGATGGCGACAACCACTGGGGCGAAATCGGTGAAGATGACCTGCTGCCTGAGCTGGGCATCGGCCGCATGTGCTTCAGCAACCAGAGCGAACTCGACAATATGCTCCACAAGTCGATGACTTATCAGACCGAGCCCATCCTTGGAGAGTTCCGTGATGTTATCTTGGCTGGCGAGCATCTCTACGATAACCCTAACACCAACGGCAGCCAATACCTTGAATTACTCATCGGCACGCACGACGACAACGGCTATACCACCACCTGCATCCCTGAAGACTACAACTTCACCCGCCTCTACGAAGAGGAAGGCAACTGGAGCGGCACCCTGCTCCGCAACGCCATCAACCAAGGCACACAATATGTGCACCACGACGGTCACGCCAACACCAGCTATGTGGCTGGTTGGAACAACAGCGACATCACCGACAACAAATTCAGTGGCGTCAACGGAGTCGACCACAACTACACCTTCTTCCACACCTCGGGCTGCATCTGCGGCGACTTTAGCAGCGACTGCATCCTGGAACGCATGACCAAGATCGCCAACTTCGCTGTGGCTACTTTCGGCAACTCACGCTATGGCTGGTTCAACGAGGGCCAGACCGAGGGTCCAGCTATCCACCTCGCCCGCGAGACGGAAGATGCCTACTACAACGACCGCATCCCCTACGGCGGCATGGCTTTAAGGGAAGGAAAGATCGAGACCGCGCCATGGGTCAACGCCCCTGGACAATGGGAAGAAGGCGCCCTGCGCTGGAACTTCTACGACCTCAACATGATGGGCGACGTGGCTTGCAGCCCTTGGCACGACGAGCCTTTCACGCCTGAAGTCAGCTATGCCTCTGAAATCCTTGTCGGCATGACCTCGATGGATGTCATGGTTACCAACGTTGACGGACTGAAGAACTTCCGCTGCGCCCTCTTCCATGGTGAAGACTTGATTGGTGTAGGTTACACTGACGAAGATGGCAACGCCACTATCGAATTTGCTGAGCCTATCGACTTTGTCGGCGAGATGAGCCTCATCGTAACAGGTTGCGATGCCTGGCCTCAGACCTTGCCCGTCCTCAGCCTGCCTGGCAACTGCGCATACGTCATCTACGACAGCTATGAAATCAGCGGTGGTGCACAACCCGACTTCGGCCAAAGCATCGCACTCGACATGCAGATCAAGAATGTAGGTACCGTGACTGCCGACAACGTCACCGTCACCCTCAGCACCGACTGCGACTATCTCACCCTCACCGATGCCACCGAAACCATTGCCACTATTGAAGGCGGCGCCACGGTCATCCTTGCCGAAGCCTTTGCCATGGACATCGCCGACGATGTGCCCAACATGACCAAGGCCGACTTCACCTTGACTTGCACCGATGGCACCGAAACTTGGGAGAGCAAGTTCGACATCCGTCTCCATGCGCCCGAGCTCACTGTGGTCAGCACCGACATCGAAGACGGCGATGGTAACGGTCAGATTGACCCCGGTGAGACCGTTACGGCACACATTACCGTCAAGAACGCTGGTATGACCGCTGCCCCCGACACCCGTCTCAGCATCATCTGTGACCTGCCCGAGATTACCTTCGATCAGAGCGACTTCCCGCAAGGCAGTGTGAACCCCGACGAAGAGTTCACTGTCGACTTCGTTTTCACTCTTTCCGATGAGGTGGAGCTTGGCGTTGCCTACGAAATCGGCTTCACTGTTACCTCAGGCAACTACACCACAGAAGGCAGTTTCGTCTTCTCTATCGGCACCGTCATGGAAGACTGGGAGACGGGCGACTTCAGCAAGTTCGATTGGGAGAACGATGCTTATAGGCCTTGGACCGTAGTCACAGAGAACCCGTACGAAGGCGACTATTGCGTCAAGACGGGCACCATTGGCAACAATGGACTCACTTCGCTCATCATCAACATTGAAGTGTTTAACGAAGGTGAGATCAGCTTCTACAGAAAAGTGTCGACAGAAGATGGTTTTGACATGTTTTACTTCTACATCGACGGTGACAGCAAAGACGAGTGGTCAGGTGAGTTAGGCTGGAGCCAAGAACGCTATTCACTCACACCTGGAAATCACCAATTGAAGTGGTCCTATAAGAAAGACGGCTATGTCAGTAGCGGTAGCGACTGCGCCTGGTTGGACAACATCGTCTTCCCGCCTAGCGATGTCATCACCGTCATTCAAGAGACCACGACAGACGGCATCACCCTCTTCCCCAACCCGAACAAGGGACAGTTTAGCATCAACCTGCCTGAAGAAGACTGCGAGATTACCATTCTCAACAGCCTCGGTCAGCAAGTCTACAGCCAACAGGCCAAGGGCTTGACTACACTCAACCTTGAAGGTTTAGACAGCGGCATGTATTTCGTCACAGTGAAATCTAAGAAGGCTGTCAGCACTTTGAAGTTTGTGAAGGAATAAGAACGCTTCAAAGAGCAAAGAGAAGCCTCGAGATTGTGGTCTCGAGGCTTTTTTCTTATCTCCCCTAAAAAAATCCGTTTTCCCTATTGCATAGTTATTCGCAAATCCCTATTTTTGCACCTTAATTTTTCAGACCAAAGAATATCAGTTAAATCACTAATAATCAATTAAGAAAATGACAAAGTACGTTTACACCTTTGGTGGAAAGACCGCTGAAGGTAATGCTTCGATGAAGAACGAGTTGGGCGGCAAAGGCGCCAACTTGGCCGAGATGTGCTTGCTCAAGCTGCCCGTACCGGCTGGCTTGACCATCACCACGGAATGCTGCACCGCTTATTATCAGAACAACTGCCAACTGCCCGCAGGCCTCATGAACGAGGTCCACGCTGGAATGAAGAACATGGAAAGCATCATGGGCATGAAATATGGCGACCCCGAGAACCCGCTGCTCGTCAGCTGCCGTTCCGGCGCGCGCAAGTCGATGCCCGGCATGATGGACACCGTGCTGAATATCGGTCTCTGCTCCAAGACCATCCCTGGCCTAATCAAGAAGACCAACAACCCCCGTTTCGTCTATGACTCCTACCGCCGCCTCATCATGATGTACGCCGACGTCGTCATGGAGAAGGCCGAGGGCATCGAACCCGCCGACGGCAAGAGCATCCGCAAGCAGTTGGACGACATGCTCGACGCTTACAAAGAAGCTAAAGGCTACAAATCAGATACCGAGCTGAAGGCCGAGGAGCTCCAGCAACTGGCTGAAGATTTCAAGGTCCGCATCAAGGAAGTGCTTGGCACCGAGTTTCCGGACGACGCCGAGGCCCAGCTGGAAGGCGGCATCAAGGCCGTGTTCAAGAGCTGGAACGGCAAGAAGGCCATCTCCTACCGCCGTATCGAGGGTATCCCGGACGATTGGGGCACTGCCGTCAACGTGCAGACCATGGTGTTCGGTAACATGGGCGAAGGCTCCGCTACCGGTGTGGCATTCACCCGTAACCCCGCCACCGGCGACAACCAGTTCTATGGCGAATGGCTCATCAACGCCCAAGGTGAAGACGTGGTGGCTGGTATCCGTACCCCCAACCCGTTGAACGACGACACCAAGAACGAGCAGAACAAGCACATGCCCTCCATGCAGGCTTTGATGCCCGAGACCTATAAGGAACTCTGCGAGGTGCGCCGCATCCTCGAAGAGAACTACCACGACATGCTCGACATCGAGTTCACCATCCAGGATGGCAAGCTCTACATGCTGCAGTGCCGCGTTGGTAAGCGTACCGGCGTCGCCGCCCTGACCATGGCCCTCGACATGCTGAAGGAAGGCCTCATCGACGAGAAGGAAGTCGTCATGCGCCTCACTCCTGAGCAACTCGACGAACTGCTCCACCCCATCCTCGACGCTGCCGATGAGAAGAAGCACACCGTCATCGCCAAGGGTCTGCCCGCAGGTCCTGGTGGCGCTGTCGGTAAGATCGCCCTCACCAGCGAGAAGGCTAAGGAATACCGCGCCGCCAAGGTGGCCAACATCCTCGTCCGTGAGGAGACCAACCCCGAAGACGTCGAAGGTATGCGTGCCGCCGACGGTATCCTGACCGCCCGTGGTGGTATGACCTCACACGCCGCCCTTGTGGCCCGTGGCTGGGGTAAGTGCTGCATCGTAGGCTGTGACGCCGTGAAGATCGACCTCGAGAAGGGCATCGTGAAAATCGGCGACAAGCAGTTCAAGGAAGGCGACATCATCAGCTTGAACGGTTCGAAGGGCTGGGTCTACGACGAGCCCGTCGGCATGATCAACGCCACCGAGAACCCGCTGTTCCAGCAGTTCATGGCTCTGGTCGACAAGTATCGCAAGATGGGTGTCCGCACCAACGCCGACAACCCGGAAGATGCCCAGAACGCCGTCAACTTCGGCGCCGAGGGTATCGGCCTGTTCCGTATCGAGCACATGTTCTACGGCAAGAACAGCGAAGAGCCGCTGGCCAAGCTGCGCAACATGATCCTTGCCAACACCACCGAAGAGCGCGTGGCTGCTCTGGCCGAGCTTGAGCCTTACATCAAGAACGCTGCCAAGGGCACACTGAAGGTCTTGAACGGCAAGCCGTTGACCTTCCGTCTGATGGACCCGCCCTTGCATGAGTTCGTGCCTCATACCGAAGAGAAGCAGCGCGCCCTTGCTAAGGAGCGTGGCATCACCTTCGAGGAGATCAAGAAGCGCATCGACGCCCTCAACGAAGTGAACCCGATGATGGGTCTGCGTGGCGTCCGCCTCGGCATCGTCTATCCCGAAATCACCGAGACCCAGTTCCGTGCCCTGTTCCAGGCCACCGCTGAACTGATGACGGAAGGCTTCGACCCGCATCTGGAAATCATGGTCCCGCTGACCATCAACGTCAAGGAGCTTGAACACCAGAAGAAGATCGCCGACCGCGTGCAGGCTGAAATCGAGGCCAAGTTCGGCGTGAAGATCAGCTACCTCTACGGTACGATGATTGAAATCCCGAGAGCCACTCTCGTGGCCGACAAGATCGCCGGTGTGGCCCAGTTCTTCAGCTTCGGCACCAACGACCTCACCCAGATGACCTTCGGCTTCAGCCGCGACGACGTCAACGCCATCGTGAAGGACTACATCAACGAGAAGATCATCCCTGCCGACCCATTCAACACCCTCGACCAAGAAGGCGTTGGTCAGTTGGTGAAACTCGGTGTGGAGCGTGGCCGTAGCCAACGCGCCAACCTGAAGTGCGGCGTGTGCGGTGAGCACGGCGGTGACCCCGCTTCGGTCCACTTCTTCTACAAAGCTGGTTTGAACTACGTGAGTTGCTCGCCGTTCCGCGTGCCCGTCGCACGTCTGGCTGCTGCTCAGGCCGCTATTGAAGAAGAACGCGCCAAGTAAATTTTGGATTCAAAATTCAAAATTTAAAATTACAGCCTCCGAGGTTTCGGAGGCTGTTTTTTTTGTGTCTTTGGCAACCACGATCATCAAAAAAAGTAGGGACAAGCCCTTTAGCTGTCAATCATTATTCATCTGATTTTCAGTATAGTACAATACGGACATTTCAAAAAAGTAGGGACATGGCCCCGTGGAGTACCCTTTGCCTCTTGACAAACGGTTTTTCTGTATATTTTTGCGATGTCGGATACGAGACTGCGAGACACGGGACGACTGGATGTCTAGCGTCCCGCGTCCCGAAGTCCCGCGTCAAAAAGATACAGTCTATGAAAGCAACACTAAAAACACTCATCCTAGCGACATTCATCATCGGCATAATGATGTCTGCTTGCGACAGCCAGTCGAAGCGGATGGAACAGGCGCAAGCCCTATATAAAGAAGGTGTGCAGCTGCGTGAGCAACGCCACTCCGAAGAAGCTGCCGAAAAATTCCTACAGGGACTGGTCATCGTGCAACGTTCCAACAAAACCGATGAAGCCATTCAGCTGGAAGGCCTGCTCTGCGATAACCTCGGGGCTATGTACCTGAAACACGGCCTCTTCGAGGATGCCTTCAAGCAACACCAACAGGCGTTGCATTGCTTCAAGCAGACGGAAGACTCCACCGGCATGATGAACGCCTACCGCAACAGCGGGCGTGCCGTGCGAGCGCAGGAGCAATACACGCAGGCCAAGCAATACTACGACTCGGCCTTCCGCATCGCCACCTTTGTGAAGGACACGGCCATGCTGGCGGACCTCCATCTGGAGATGGGACGCGACTACTACATGGAGACGGGTAACTTCGCAAAAGGCATCGAGAGCGTGAACCGAGCACTGGAATGCGGCCTGAACGACAACGACACGGACATCGCCCACATGACACTGGGCATCCTTCATTATTATACACATGAGTACGACAAGGCGAAGGGCTTTCTGAAAGAGGCGCTTCGCAGCGAACGCGCCGGACTGAAGATGTCGGTGTATCAGACACTTTACGCCATCGCCTACAGCGAGGGTGACTACCAGCAGGCGGTGCAATATCATACGCTGTTTTCGGATAACCTGGTGCAATCCGAAGCGGAGCACTCGCATGAGACCATGCAGCGCATCAAAGCAGAATATGAGCTGAAGGCGCAGCAGAGCGAGCTGGAGAGCCTGCACCGCACACGTGACCTGAAGCTGTATCTGATCATCGCCCTGACAGTGATTGCCTTGCTGGTCATCCTGCTGATTGTGAGGAAGAAAATAAGCGACCATAAATTGGAGATGGAACACTTCGGGCGGCAGGTGGAACGCGACCAGAACCGCATCCACGAGTTGGTGAGCGACATGGAGACGCTCATCCGCACCAACGACGAGCTGCGGCGCAGCCAGCAGACCCTCTCGCAGAAGGATTTCATGATGATTGAGAGAATCATGACGCGCAACAAGATTATGGCCACCGCCCAAGCCCTCAGCGAAGAGATCAACGCAGACTCGCTGGACTTCGAGCTGACCGACAACGACTGGAAGGACTTCATCAGCCTGACGGACCTGATTTTCGACGGCTTCTCGCAACGCCTGCTGCAACTCTATCCCAAACTCTGCCAATGGGACGTGCGCATCTGCTGCCTCTCGAAAAACGGCTTCTCCAACCAGGTGATTTCCATCCTGTTAGATACGCAGACTGACTCTTACTACAAACGCAAGACCCGTATCAAACAGATGAAGATGGATCTTGGCGACGACAAACGCTCCTTTGAGGAAATCGTCAATGCAGTATAAACAAAGCAATTAACAATCAAATAATTAGATATATGAAAAGACTAGTATTAACTTTAGTGATTTTGGCCAGCTTCGCCCTTGGAGGCGTAGCACAAAGCCTTAACTACAACTTTGACGACGGCACCCTTCAAGGTTGGACAACCATTGATGCCGACGGTGATGGGCATGATTGGGAACTTTCTTCTGACGGAATGGGCTTCAACAACTCTGAAGGAATGATGATGTCGTATTCCAGAGACTATGCCACTGGCGACTCCCTGACTCCCTGCAACTATCTTGTTTCTCCACGAGTGGCATTGACAGAAGCCTTTTCAACAATCGATTTTTGGGCTTGCGCTTTGGATGAAGTATACGTAGCAGAGCACTTTGGCGTATTTATCTCCTACGATGGCATTCATGACTGGACGGCACTTCAAGAATGGACCATGCAAGGACCTCGTAATTGGTACAACTACACGACCGATCTTTCTGCTTATGCAGGTCAAGAGGTCTATTTGGCCATTCGTCACTATTACAGTTCTGGAATGTCTGCCATTTGCGTTGATGACATCTATATTGAAGGCGAGATTGTTGAACCGCACCAATACGAACCGATTGTTGCTGAAGGAAAACAATGGAATGTGCTGTTTTCTTATCCGTGGAGTCCGCCGGAGCCACAACACATGTACACCGACATATACAAAATCGAGGGTGATTCGCTGGTGGACGGTGTGTCGTACAAAGTGATGTACACGACAAGAAACGAAGACCTTACTGGTTGGAGCGTTTGTGGCGTTATCAGAGAAACCGAAGACAGGCAAGTTCTCTATCGTAGAGACGGCTCCTCTTACGATGAGATTCTTTATGATTTCTCAATGGAAGTCGGAGACACCATTATTATGAATGGCAGTGGGTTTTATCCAGACTGGATGTTCGTCGTTGAAACCAATGAAATTCTTATTAATGGCGAGCCAAGGAAACAGATTGTGTTGGAATATTCTTGGGGAGACCAGGAAGTGTGGATTGAGGGAATAGGCAGCCTTTATGGAATCATCGATTCGGGTTCGCTTTTCTTGATGGGAGGCTCGACCAATCTCCTTTGCTATTACGAGGACGGTGACTTGGTTTGGCAGAACACCACTCCGGGGTATAATGAGTGCTATATGGTCTACCCGACACCACCCACACCATCTCAAAGCTTTGTGGAAGGCTGGCTGGAAATCCCGACGGGTGCCACCGAGAACCTTTATGGTGTGGCTTGCCTTAACGAGCACGAAGTGGTTGCTTGTGGCGAGAACGGCAAAATCCTGAAAACCACCAATGGCGGCGACTCATGGACGGTCAAGTTCGAGAAAGAAGGCTACGACATGATGCATGTGGCCTTTGCCAACGAACAAGTGGGCTACGCTTGCGGCGACTCCTGCTATTGGGATGTCTACCACCACAAAGGCATCATCGTGAAGACCACCGATGGCGGCGAGACCTGGCAGGAACTCCCCAACACTAATTTCGTTTATTTGGAACATCCTGATTTTCAGCGTACCAATGACTTGTTTGTGGTTGATGCTGAAACGTTCTACCTTCTTACCGCTGACAATCTCCTTTGGAAGACCACTGACGGCGGACAGAGTTTCTTCTGTTCGGCCTCTTTTGAACCGTTGGGGAGAATCGTGCATTGTGAGTTGTATTTTAAGGACGAAACAGGGTATCTTGTTGCCATTAATTCAGATTGTGTCACACCAGGAATGCATATCTATAAAACAACCGATTCAGGACAGAATTGGGACGAGGTGTACTTTAATGAATATATCGATCATACGGTTGCCACGCATTTCTTTGACGAGAATCATGTGGAACTCTTTGGTAATTTCAATTTATATCAATATAACTTGATGGTGACTGAAGACGGTTTTGAAACTGTTTCCTATTTGCATGTTGCAACCCCCATCATGACAGCGTATGGTTTCGGTAATGTGAGCCACTCCAAATTCACTTCAGACACTTACGGTTGTGTCCTTATGGGCATGACTTTGGATAAAGGCTCAAATGAAACGAATCCTTTCATCTTGAAGGATGGCTGGGAGCATTGCGAATACATTCATGTGGGAATCCCATATTGCTATAACGATGGCGTGACGCATTGCAGGGATTTGTACGACATTGACGGCATAGATACGACTTTCTTCATTGCCGCTGAAAATGGTTACATTTACAAGACGGCGATGATACCTCTCGGAGGGAATAATTTCTTGATGGGTTCAGAATGGTACTACGAAATCCAGAACGAGAACGGCAGCGTCACCTATCAATATATGTATCAAGCTGGTGACACCATTGTCCAGGATGAGCCAACGCATATCCTTGTGAGGATTAATACGCTTTACGACAAGGGATTGCGTGACGAAGTGACACACGAATATGTCTATAAACGTAACAACAAGGTGTATTGGTGGAACAAGACCTTGGAGGCGTTTACCATGCTGTATGACTTTGAAGCCGAGGTGGGCGACGAATGGGAAATCAAGGTAGGGACGGAGAGCCTCATCATGCATGTGGATGCCGTGGAAACCGTTGAATACGAGGGTAGTTTCTATCGGATGTTGCGCGTGAGCGATGCAGGCAACATCTTCAGCGGCAACATCGTGTGCGGCATCGGTCACCTGACGAGTTTCTTCCCCGAAAGATTAATGAACAATGGAGACGGCCTACGCGTGGAAGGTCTACGCTGCTATTGGGTTGGGGATGAACTGGTGTTCAAACCTGGCGATGAGGACTGCGATGCGATTTATGATGAATTGCATGGACTAGATGAGGACGGCCCTTCGACAGGCTCGGGAGCTTTGACGGTTTATCCTAATCCTACCAACGGTGTCTTGTTCGTTGAGACGCACGGCCGTGCGTCTCAACTATCGAACCAAACCTATCGAATAACCAACCTGATGGGCCAAACTGTCCTTTCAGGCAATATCACAGCTGAAACCCAGCAGATTGATGTCGCCAATTTGCCCGAAGGGATGTATTTCATTACTTTTGCGGGTGAAACGTTGAAATTTGTGGTAAATAAATAAAAATCAAAAACATACGACCATGAAAAGATTAGTATTAGCTTTAGCGATTTGCCTCGGCTGGTTTGGGACGCTGACGGCACAAAACATTTGGAACCCTATAGATGTATCAGCTGTTTTTTTAGGTGCCGCTCCCGACGGAAGCCTTTATTTCAATTGCGGTTACAGCGGAATTGGCCGCTCGCAGGACGAAGGCGAAACACTTCAAATCGTTCTGGGATACGAAACAGGCTACGATTATTACTTCAATGAATACTGTTTCACCGTAAGCCCTGAGGGAAGAATATTCGTTTTTGAAGACAATCCGTTTAGGGCATGGTATTCCGACGACTACGGCGACACTTGGCAGCAGACTTCAGAAGCTCCTTTGAGCAATGGAGATAAAGCATGGAATCTGTACGCCTTGAACAACGACATCATAGTGGGCTCGACTGATTATGGCAGCGTTTTCTGGACCACTGATGGCGGTACCACGTGGGAGGCGAACACCGATGTTTTTGAAAATGAATATACCATCAGCGATATTATGGTCAATGAAAACGGAGATGTCTATATCAGTTTGTATTATTATGGCAGCGGCCTCTATCATTCAACCCTTTCGGACATGCAAAACTGGGAGCTCGTCGCTTTTGAAAGTCTGGAGATTTGGGATATGGAGTTTGACCCGGATGGCAATGTGGTTTGTGCAGGCTATGGCGATGGGTTTTCCGGATTTGAACAGCTTCCCGGATACTATGCTTTTGAGACCAAATACATTAGCATCTCCGACAACGGAATCGTCTATACAATAATCTATAACGATGAGGATGACACGGAAGTTTTGACTTATTCTCTAGATCATGGCGAGCATTTCACCGAGATAGGGGAAAGGTTCTTTGGGGTGCGTCCGCTTCCAGGTTGTTGTATACCTATGAAGTTCCTCTTCAAAGGATTCGACAACCACCTGTATTACAGTGGTATTGACCAATTTTACAAGAGCTATGCCAATGCTGACGAAATCGTTAACCAAGCTCCTGGCACGGAGCATTACGACTTCTCGGCAGTATGCGAAACGGGTCAGACGCTTTATTACATCATCACTGACGAGGAACAAAAGACCGTCAAAGTGACTTTTCCCCATGAACCAGAGAACCCTTGGGAGAGTACCTATTGGGAAGGTTACGAGAAACCTCAAGGCAGCATGACTTTGCCCTCAACGGTCACATACCAAGGCGAGAACTATACTTTAACGGAAGTTGACGTCGCTGCATTTTACGAATGTGACGGTTTGACGGGAACGTTGATTGTCCCGGGTAGCATCACGGATATTAACGAACAGGCCTTTTATGCTTGTTCTGGGTTGAATGCTGTTGAATTGCAAGAAGGCGTTACCACCATTTGGCACAATGCTTTTAACTCAAGCAGCGGCATGACATCGCTAAGTTTACCCAACACCCTTACCTCTATCTTCCATAATGCTTTCAGTGGATGTTCTTCGTTGACGTCACTGCATCTTCCTTCATCTGTGACCACTGTGTTTCCATCCGTCTTCACCAACGACCCCGCTTTGGAAAGCATCACCGTTGACGAAAACCATCCGCTGTACTATGCTGAAAGCAACGCCATCATCAAAAGGGACGACAAAACGCTTTTTTTGGGTTGTAAAACCACGGTCATCCCCGATGATGTTGTCACTATCGGAGGAAATGCCTTTCACGGTGCGGGCGATGGCGGCGACCTCGTGATCCCCAACTCTGTAAGGACCATCGGTGATTATGCCTTCCAGTCGTGCCACTTCACGGGCACGCTCACATTGCCTGACTCGCTGACCACCATTGGTACATTTGCTTTCGCCAACAGCGAGTTTTCAGGATCGCTGATAATGCCTAACACTGTGACTTCGGTGGGCCTGAGGGCGTTCGACCATTGCCAAAACATGACTGGCGAACTCAAAATATCCGAATCCCTGACCGAAATAGAGCATACCATGTTTTATGGTTCTGGCTTCACAGGCACATTGGTCATCCCAAACTCGGTGATAACCATAAACCTTTGGGCGTTTTACGATTGCTATTTTTCAGACCTCGTTTTGGGCGACAATCTGGAGTACATTGGCGCCGCCGCTTTCTCTGGTTGTGAGAATTTTACCGGAACTCTGCGGATCCCAGCTTCGGTCACCCGTATCGAAGACCATGCTTTCAGAAACACTCGTTTCGCCGAAATCTATTCTTACAATCCCATCCCTCCGCAGTTGGATGAGCAAGCCTTCAATGGCTATGCCTCTGTTTATTTCTACGACCCCAATATTCCCATCCATGTGCCGATCGGCAGCAAGGAAGCCTATCAAAATGCTCCTAATTGGGAATACTTCCAGAACTTTATCGATGATATCATCCATTATGAATGGTACTACGAAATCCAAAATGAGAACGGCTCAATCACTTATCAATATTTGTATCAGGCTGGCGACACCATCATCCAGGATGAGCCGACGCATATTCTTGTGAGGATTAATACGCTTTACGACAAGGATGTACATACTGATGTGACACATGAATATGTTTATGAGCGCGACGGCAAACTGTATTGGTGGAACAAGACCTTGGAAGAATTTACTGTGCTGTATGACTTTGTAGCTCAAGAAGGCGACGAGTGGGAAATCAAGGTAGGTAACGAAAGCCTTGTCATGCATGTGGATGCGGTGGAAGACATTGAGTACGAAGGCAGTACTTGGCGGATGCTACGCGTCAGCGATGCGGATGACCTCTTCAGTGGCGACATCGTTTGTGGCATCGGCCATCTTACGAGTTTTTTCCCTGAAAGACTGATGGACAATGACGACGGTGTGCGCGTGGAAGGTATGCGCTGTTATTGGGTTGATGATGAACTGGTGTTCAAATATGGTGATGAGGACTGCGACGCGATATACAGTGACCTGCATGGCATTGAGGAGGACGGTCCTTCGTCTCCTTCGACGGGATTGGTGGTTTATCCTAATCCTACCAATGGCGTTTTGTTTGTACAGACGTTGCACGCAACGTCTCTACACACCCAAACGTATTGTATCACCAATCTGATTGGCCAAATCTTGCTGCAAGGCCAAATCACCGCTGAGACCCAGCAGATTGATGTGACGAATTTGCCCGAGGGTATGTATTTCATTAGCATTGGAGGTGAGACGCGGAAATTTGTGGTGAAATAATTGGGACTGTAGGGCTGTCACACCGTGGCAGCCGCACGCTGAAACGGCACAGCGGCTGCCGTGGTACGACAGCCTTACAGACTGGAACCAAAAACAGATGAATAAATAATTAAAACACAGATAATATGAAAAAGCTATTATCAATCATCATCGTTTGCCTCGGCTGCTTTGGCTTTTTGGAGGCACAAAACATCTGGAAACCTATCAACATTCCAGGAACGCTAAAAGGCGTGGCTGCCAACGGCGATTTGTTTATCGGCGAAATGGGAATCCAACGTTCGCAAGATGAGGGCGAAACATGGCAGATTGTTCTGGAAGGAACCTACAACGGCTATGACGGCTTCACCATCAGCCCGAATGGACGCATCTTCGACCTTCCATACAACCAAAGCCACCTCTGTATATCGGATGATGGAGGTGACACATGGTACAACAGCCCTGATTTCCTTTACACCCATCTCGAAAATGCACCTATGTATGCTGTCTCGGATGACACGCTCTTCTTGTATCAAGCCGAGGGTGACACCTTGCTTTGGACTTTAGATGGTGGTTACACTTGGGACAGAACATGTTTGGACTTTCTTGACCATGATCAGAGTGCCTTGGGACCATGGTATGGAGCCATGCTTGCAGATACAGCTGGTAATGTATATATCGGCACATGGGGTTGGGCACCTCCAGAGTCGGGAGTTTTCCAAGCGAATTTGGATAATATGGATGATTGGACGTTGATTTTGTCTGACAGTTACGTTCAAAGCTTAGTTTTTGACCCAGAAGGAAATCTAGTAATAAATTGCCCAGCCATTGCCAACAACGGTATCTTCTTCTCGACCCAAAGGATTGACGGCGAACATATGGTATTGGTCTATTCCACTGACCACGGCGTGAATTACACACCGATTGGCGAAGGTCTACCTTCCACACAGACGGTTCCCGAAACAGGTTTGAGACTTTTTAAGGGTGGCGATCAACATTTGTACTGTCATGGTGATGTCTGGAGCGGAGGAACTATCACAGATGTACAGTATTACAAGAGCTTCCATCTTGCCGATGAGATTTCCATTCCTTTGGATGGCATATTGACCCGCGTTCCCGCTCCCTATTTCGAGAGCAATGCCAGCGACAACCGTCTGGCCATCGTCACGGGCGAAGAGACTTACTATACGACTGTAGATGGCTACTGGCCCAATCCCGATGGCGATGCCCTCATCGTCGGTTTCGACACTATCCCGATTGGTTCACAAATCGAGGTTGGCGGCACCTATTCCCTGATGGAAGACGATAACGGCGACAGTTTTAAGGTATTTGATATCAAGCGTCTTGCCCATCCAGTTTACACATCATCCATCGGATAATTGAGTCAATTTGCCATATTTGCGGGTCCTCAGTACACTTATGCCTGGTCAGTTTACGACCAAAAAACGCTACACGGCAATTATTTTCTGACCGTTAATGGGGCGCTTCAGACCGAGCTTCCTATTCTCCCTGATGGAACAATGCTGACCGATTCCGTCCGTTATATTGTCGTCGGCATCGCTGATACCATTCACGACTACTACGGCAACCCAATCAATGTGCTTGAACTGACCAGCGTCATCCCTTACGAACCCAGCTTCACCGTCAACGGCCTCCTTAGCCTGCAAGGCGACCTTTGCCTCTCCTCTCCCTGCGGTGAGACAGCCTATTTGTCGTTGGACGAGGGCACTGACCGTCATTACCTCACCCTTGTGGGCGAAATGCGGCACAACTATATCAACGACTCCATCTTCAACGAAGGCGTTCAGGCACAAATCAACGGCCTTGAAGCCACGCATTACGACCTCTTCGGAGCACCTTTCCAAACCCTTGACATCCTTGAGCTGGAGGCCGCCGTTGAGCAAACGTTAGTGGGTCCTGTAGTTTCCACAGGTAATCCGAACATAGGCCCCTTCCCTCCGTTGGGTATGGAACTCGCTTTCTATCATAACGGCATCGAGTATTACTTCTCGCCTTACATTGAAGAAATCTATTATCCCCTAGGCGGGACTAATTATCAGTATATTTTGTTGTATGAACTCGACAACGACACCTTGATTGTCGGCAAAGAGGTGACCGCCCAATTCACCACCTCCACCATGCGTATTGACAATTACTTGAGACCCAATTATCGTGTCACGCTTAACCATGCGGAGTATTACGAACATTTGGAAACGTTGCACGGCAGGCTGGCCATCGTAGAGGAGCCATACAACACAATGTACGCCATCATCACAGACGATGACGAGCGTTATCTGATTGAGCCTTATTTCGTTAATTATGCGGAATACGATGAACTCGTCTTTGGCGAAGACACGATTGCTGTGGGCGATTCATTCACCGCCACCGGAGAGGTGTTCAGGTATTACGACGATTATTATGAATACTTCTATTTCAACGGCATTAATATTCTGGAGATCAACGAAATCGATGCTCCATTCCTCATCGGCAACGAATGGTACTACGAAATCCAGAACGAGAACGGCAGCATCACCTATCAATATATGTATCAAGCTGGCGACACTGTTGTCCAAGACGAGCCGACGCATATCCTTGTGAAAATCAACACACTTTATGACAAGGATTTTCATGAAGAGATAACGCATGAGTATGTCTTTGAGCGCAACGGCAAGGTGTACTGGTGGAACAAGACCTTGGAGGAGTTCACTGTACTCTATGATTTCAACGCCCAGGTGGGCGACGAATGGGAAATCAAAGTGGGGAACGAGAGCCTCGTGATGCACGTGGATGCAGTGGAGACTATTGAATACGAAGGCAGAACCTATCGGATGCTGCACGTAAGCGACCCTGATGATCTCTTCAGCGGCGACATCGTGTGTGGCATCGGCCACCTCACCAGCTTCTTCCCCGAAAGGTTGATAGACAACGGCGACGGCATACGGGTTGAAGGCCTTCGTTGCTACTGGGTTGAAGATGAATTGGTGTTCAAATATGGTGACGAGGACTGCGATGCCATCTATGAGGAATTGCATGGACTAGATGAGGACGGTCCTTCGACACTTTCGGAGGGACTGGTGGTTTATCCTAATCCTACCAATGGTGTCTTGTTCGTTGAGACGCACGGTCGTGCGTCTCTATCGAACCAGACCTACCGTATCTCCAACCTGATGGGCCAGACTGTCCTTTTAGGCAACATTACTGCTGAAACGCAGCAGATAGATGTGTCAGGGTTGCCCAAGGGCATGTATTTCATAAGCATTGGTAGCGAAACACGGAAATTCGTGGTGAGACGATGAGATTCCTCTTGTGGAATGGAGTGGAAATGAATAGTTAATAGCGGCATGTGTGGTGAGCACAACGGTTTTGGATTAATTCAAAATTTGAAATTGACAGCCTCCGAAATTTCGGAGGCTGTTTTTTTGTGTGCTGGTTTCAAATAAAAAACAATATAAAACGGATTAATTGCAGTTGAAATGATATTATTTCTATTTTTGCTGAATCATATATGGTTTTGTTTGACCAGTGAAAAGGCTTCTCACCATAGTATGGCTATTATTTGCCCTCCATCTTCAAGCGCAAGTGAGGATTGGGGAAAAAGAAGCACGTGCCACCGCTGAGCAGTTCGTGTTGCAGCAAGGGAAACAAGTCAAGCAAATACTGTCACTAAGCGAGGAAATCAAAAGCGAGACATCGGGACAAACCAATCTGTTTGTTTTCGCCATTGAGCCGAAAGGCTATGTCATCGTCTCCGCAATGAATGAAGTATTGGCCTATTCCTTCTCCTCCTCCATGCCCGCGTCAGACGAACTCCCTGACCACATCGCCTATTGGATTGACCTCTACAACGAACAGACGGACTATCTCCTCCAGCATCCCGATTTAATCACAAAACCCACGAAACAGCAACGTTCCGTCGGGCCGCTGGTAACCTCCATTTGGGGTCAAGGCTGCTATCATAACCAAGCCTGTCCCGAAGACGAACTCGGGCCTTGCCGTCACGTCTCGGCTGGCTGTGTGGCCATCGCCATAGCGCAAATCATGTATTACAACAAGCAGCCTATTAAAGGCATCGGATCAATGACCTACAGCTGTCCGCCCTATGGAACCCTGTCAGCCGATTTCAACAGCACCACCTACCAATGGGATGACATGGTCGACACGGTAAACCAATACAATGCGGCCGTGGCTAAGTTAATTTCACATTGCGGTATCAGCGTGAAGATGGTTTATGGTCCACAGTCGAGCAGTTCCAGCAACGTTGCCGCCCACAATGCATTACGCCAGTTCTTCTTATTTCCTTGCTCAACCATATCATACCGAAACAGTTTTTCCGATGAAGCATGGTTGGCATTGATAAGACAAGACATTGACAATCGACACCCGGTCTATTACGAAGGCAAATCATATTTGGGCACCCATGCATTCGTTTGCGACGGATACGACACCAACGGGTTGTTCCATTTCAACTTCGGCTGGGATGGCGTGGCCGACGGCTACTACACTCTTGATAGTCCATACGGCTTTTCAATTCATCAATCCTGCATCCACAACATCATTCCCGCTGACGACTTCCCCATCCAAAGCGACAGCCACGGTATCATTTACGTGACTCCAGACGGGAATGGAGACGGCTCATCATGGGAAAACGCAACAAACGATCTGCAGGCAGCCATCTTCAAGTCGCATGTAATCAGGTCCACCATTTGGGTCAAAGAAGGCCTATATACAAATGAGCCCATGGAAGGATATGCTTACAATCTGCTTGGAGATTGCCGCCTTTATGGAGGATTCAAAGGCGATGAGCCCTACGACTATGACATTTCCTTAAGGGATTTCGAAGCCCATCCTAGCATTTTGGACGGCAACCAGTCCTACGGCGTCATCAACGTGCAAATTGCCGTCAATCCAGTCTTCATCGATGGTTTCACCATCCAAAACGGCAGGGCCTCGCAAGGTAGCGGCATCTCAGTGAAATGTCAAACACTCATCGATAATTGCAAGTTCCGTTTCAACTACTCCACATTGAATGGCGGTGGCTTCTCGAACCTATCACCACGCAATTCTGAAAAGGTCATCCTAAAAGACTGCGAGTTCTTCGGAAACGAAGCGAAGTTTAATGGTGGTGCTGTCTATGATTTAGGTAATACGAAATACCATCGTTGCCATTTTCACGACAATCTTTCACGTAGAGACGGAGGCGGCGCGTATTGCAACTCCTTCGTCCAACCCAGCCTGTTTTACAACTGTACCATCAACAACAACGTGGCAAAAAACGGTGGTGGTTTGGCCACCATAAAAGAGGGAGCGACATTTTGGAATTGCTTGATCAACAACAACACGGCTGAAACAGGCGGCGCTTGCTATTTGGAAGACGGATCCAAACTGTATAACTGCACCATCGTCAAAAACGAAGCGCAAACCGATTATGGAGGAGTCTATGTGGAATCATCCTCTCCACAAGACAGGATCAGGAACTGTATCATCTGGGGCAACGTCAGCCCAGGCGAAAACACCCAAATCGGACCAGAGGTCACTTATTCCTATTGTACCGTTGAGGAAGACCAATCGGAAGCAGGTCAAAATTTCAAAGCAGAAGACGAAAATGACGGCGGATTGCCAAGGTTTTACGTCAGATTCCAAAACGCCGATGTCGAAGCAGGAGTTTCAGGACAAGGAGGTGACTGGCGACTTCAACCCAACAGCCTTTGCATCAACAGAGGAATTAGTATCGTCGGCCAATCTGAGACCGATTTGGACGGAAATCCACGCTGCTTGCACGAAATAGTCGATTTGGGTGCCTACGAATCGAACACGGCCGTCAATTTCATCAATGCCTACTTTTGTGAAAACACTCCCTTTTATTACCAAGGCTCGCTCCTTTCGGAACTGGGGATATACTCTTTTTTGATTTGCGGCACTTCATACGATAGTCTCGTAGTCATTAATTTGAAGAATCCTCCTCCCGCTGTTATATTCAATGAAAAGATATGCGAAGACAACCCGTATGATTTTTTCGGCACCCTTCTCTACACATCGGGGACATACACCACCACAATAGATTGCATAACTTATCAACTCAACCTTACTGTGCAGCCTTTGACCCTCATCCCAATGGAGGCCGAAATCTGCGAAGGCGACACATACAACTTCTTCGGTACGCCTTTGATAGAAGCAGGGGTCTACGCCGACACTTCCAATTGCCAAATCCACCAGCTTGACCTGAGCGTCATACCTTTATCGGAAACCGACTATTCAGAGAAAACTATTTGTGAAGGTGAGACCTACAATTTCCATGGCCTAAAACTCCAACATGAAGGCCATTACAGGACCATGGTCAATTGCAAGCCTTACGAACTTGACCTGACAGTCAATCCCGTGCCCAAGCTACAATGTAGCAGCGACACCATCATTGACTACGGCAGTCCTGCGCACCTTTCTGCATCTGGTGCCGACTCATATCTTTGGTCGACGGGCGACACTACTGACCGCATCACTGTCTTTCCCAAAGAGGACAAACTGTATTCCGTCGAAGGCTTCTCACAAAACGGATGCAGTAAAAAACGCTATATCAGCGTGAAGGTAAATGACGGAATTGCCGAAATGGTTCTTTTCCCCAATCCAGCCTACGACAAGGTACTCATCAACATCCCTTTTATGGATGAAGTTGATGTGTTCAATCTACTTGGTGAGCATATTTATCATGTCGATGCCAACCGCGAAGCTGTTAACTTGGACGTCAGTCCATTCGATAATGGGATCTATATCATCCAAGTGCGACAGCTGAAGAACATGTATTACGAAAAACTCATTGTCCTGCATTGACCGAAAGCGGCTCTACCCCATCCTCCGAAAGGTACACCAAAAACGCCCGAATCTCCTTGTCCGTCATCTCCTTCAAGGCATTGGCATAGGTCTGCACCTGTTTCTGGTGTTCTACTTCCTTTTTACCAGTCTTATAGTCGATCAGATAGATGACTTCGGACAATTCCGCGTAGCGGTCCAAGCGGCGAACTCCACCTTGATAAAGGATTTCACATTCCGTCTTCACTTTTGCTGAAGGGCTGAAGGCCACGGCAATCTGCGGGTTCTGGGTCATCTGCAGGAACTTTTCGCGTATCCATTCGGCAATCTTCTGATTGATGGTGCCATCTGCAAGATAAGGTGACAACACTTGATCTATCTCATTTGTCGTGCGAATCTTCGCTAGAATCTGATGCACCAGCTCTCCCCATTCGCGCGGCAACAGTTTGTCGCTCTCTGATTGCCAAATCAATGTCGGATTGGGATCAACTTCGATCTTCCCGAACCAATCCGAAGACACAGAATCGGTCATCGGCTCAGTCTTTTCGCTTTCTTGTTTTTCGTTCGGGTTCCTAAAATTCGGATTGCCAAAGCGATAGATGATGGCTCCGTCATTCTGCACTAGATGGTCATTCTTTTCAGCAAGAAACTCCTTTAGCAGGTTGGGCCTGTCGGACTTGCCTTGTTTAGCTATGATATAGAGTCGCTGCACGGCACGGGTAAAAGCCACATAAAGCAGGTTGAGGTTATCCAATCGGTTGCTTTCCTTTTCTTTTTCAACATGTTGCAAAGCCAAATCGCCCATGTTTTCAGCGGTCTTGTCCATCTTGAACAGCACCTTGTCAAGGTTAGGAATGGCCTCAAAGCCCAAATCCTCAGGACGCAGCCATTCCTCAGCCGCCTTGCTGGCATTTAGTTTCTCATCCAAATCAACGATGGCTTCAGGATAGATGACCACGGGAAACTCCAAACCTTTCGACTTGTGTATCGTCATGATTTTCACCGCATTGCCACTTACCGACTTCACGGCAAGCACATCCTGTTTCTTTTCCCAATAGGTCAGAAAATCGGCAATGCCTTCTATCGGTCCCGACTGCCACTTGAAGACCTCCTCCATGAAGTAATTCAGGAAGGCATCGCGGATGGTATCGAAATGGTACAAACGCATCAAGGCGGCACAAAGGTCATAGAGACAGGTCGCTTTCGAGAGGGTTTCCCTGAGCAGGCCAGGCTCACCCATACCCATCACCGTTTCGATGGCAGTCTCACCTTTGGCAATCGCTTTCACTGAGTCGAACCAGCCGCTTACATCACCCTCGAAATCAGGTTGTTGTATCAGTTTCCAATAATACAGCAGATTGGCAATGCAGGGCTCGTTGTCGTCATAAATCAGATACCTCAACGTGTTAATCATCAGCTGAACCTTGTCGGAAGATTTCAGCAGAATGGAAACTTGGGAAATGACTGGTATACCTTTGTCGTTCAGATAGTTCGCCATCTCCGAGCCGTAATCCGATTTCCGGGTAAGCAGGGTGATGTCCGAGTATTGGTAGCCTCTATCCTGTGTCAAATCACGGACGACGGCCTCAACCCTATCAAAGCAATACGTTGGCTGGTTTTCAGCGTCATAAAGCTCTACCTGCACCAAGCCCTCCTTCGTCTTGGCTTTTTTTTGGAAAATATTCACACCTTCGTCAGTGCCTGGTTTCTCGGCCACATACACCTTCTGTGAATCCGGAGCAAGTTGCTTATAAACCGTTTCAAAAAAAGCATTGTTGAAGTCGACCACATTGGCAAACGAACGGTAATTGGTGTCCAGGTTTTTGAAAGTGAAATTGTTCCTTAAACTGTTTTGGTATTGCTCGAAAGCCGCTTTCCGCTCGTCCTCGGGCAAGGCATAGATGTCGGGCAGGTTAACAATCTGTTCCACCTCGCCGCTGCGGAAACGGTAGATGGATTGCTTGCCGTCGCCCACCACCATACTCATGTTACCCGCTGACAAACCGTTGTCGACCAGCGGCAAGAGGTTCTGCCATTGCAGCACCGAGGTGTCTTGGAACTCGTCCACAAATACATGTTTGAAATGATCGCCGATGCGCTCGTACACAAAAGGAACCGAGAAGTCGCCCATCACCGTGTTGAGCAACTTGTTGAATTCTGAGATGTGCACCACTTCCTCCTCCTCAGCCAGTTGTGCGAACTCAGCCCGAATCTGTACACGCAAGGCATAGAGATATAGCAAATTTCTTTGTGACTTGTAAAACAAGTACTTGCCTAATTCGTCTTCATAAAATGCTTCAAGTGGTTCGAGGACACCAAGCAAAGCCTTATTGAGGATTTCCACTTGCGTCTTGCCTAATTGTTTCTCTGCCTCTTTCGAGAAGCAGTTTCGTTTTTCAAGCACAGCATTGAACCGGCTACCAGGCCGTTCATACTCCCTATTCGATAGCTTCCTGACAAAGGAAACAAAACCGTTTTTCCCGTAGGAATAATACGATTCGTCAAGATGATATTGTTTTTCGACTGCCTTGAAATCCTCCACAAACGACTTCATTCTTTGCTCGAAAAGAACAGTCTTACGATTCAAGAAATCAAGCGTTTGCTTATATTGTTGAGCGTTTTGAATGCCGTTGTTTTCGTCCTTCTGATAGGCTTTCTCGGTCATCAGCTTCTTGACAAAATCTGCGAGTTGATCCTCGATGGCTGTGGAACGTTGGTTGTCGAACTGGTTGTTGCTGAAATCGATAAGCAATCCGGTAAGGTAATCATCCTTGTCGCTGATTCTCAGACCAATGTTTTGGGTGATGGTCTCTGCGATCTCGTCCGTGTCGATGCTGACGGTGTATTGGTTGGGCAGGCCCAAGTCATGGGCAAAGCTACGCGACAGCTTCTGCACAAAGGCATCAATGGTACTGACACAGAAGCTGCTGTAATCGTGCATGATACAGGTCATCAGGCTTTGGGCGTTGCGCTTCAGTTCCTCGTCACTGATTTCCAACTCCTCAACCAAAATCGCTTCCATCGAATTGGGGGTAAGCTCCTTGCTGTCAATGATTTCACAAAGGGCGTTGACGATTTTGGCCTTCATCTCGTTGGCCGCCGCATTGGTAAAGGTGATGGCGAGGATATTCCTGTAATTGCCCACTGCACCTTCGTCTTTAAGGCATAGCTTCAGGTATTCCTTAATAAGGGTAAAGGTCTTTCCTGCACCAGCCGAGGCCTGAAAGACTTTGAAATTGGCGGCTTTTTCCATAATCAGTAGTTTTCCTTTCGCTTGGGCATGATCAACGGTTGGTTGGAGCTTGGCTTTTTATTTCGTTTCAGCAAATCCTGGAACGTGTTGAACGACTTGCTGTAAGAAAGACCCAAACCTTGCGTATAAGGTGCACGCCGGTCGATGGCGAAGCTGTTGAAATTGCTATTGTAGTTGGAATGGTTGTAGAAATGTCCCTGCAACCGTCCATCTTGGCTCAGTTTGTAATACAAGTCAAACTCGCCTACGATGTCCGATGCATCGTTACCAGAGTTGCTCGTCATCACACCCACGTTGGTTTCGATGGTCAGGCGGTCCTGAAACATCTGGGTCCGCAAGGCCACCTGATATTCGTCGTAAGAGTCAATACTGCCTGAGTGATAGCTGACTCCAAGATTCAGGTGCTTTGTGATGTCGACTTGCATCTGTGTTGAGAGGATATTACTTAAGTCAAGTGTCTGCTCAGCTGCCGCAGAACCACCCGCGTAGGCGAACTTACCCAACACCAACAGCGACAAGGCCTGGTTTGCCATTACCGCCTGATTGGTAGTATCAATCAATGAATACACAGTTTGAATAATGTCTTCGGTGGCATTGGGCAAGCGCATGCCAAAGGAAATGGTGGGGTTAAGTAGCGCATCCTTCAGATGAATGAGACACTCGACATTAACATTGGTGTTCACCGATGAGGTAGAGTCAATCTCAGAACCCAAATCCAACAAATCGGCCTTGAGAGTATACACACCTGTGGCGTTGATCTGGCCATCGGTCGGGCTACCCGTCCACGATATGGTACCTCCCTTTTGCAAAGCGAAGTTCCTATTGACCACATTCTTGAAATTCAATGCAAAACGTCCTGTTTCGATGGTGTATTTGCCAAACATGGTCAATTCTTTACCCGTTGCCGTACCCAACTTCACATTACCGTTACCCGAGGCATCGATGGTGCCCAAGTCAGAAGGAAGGATGATCTTCAGCGTGGCATCATTGGTGGCATCCACGTCAAGAACAAGAGCGAAGTTGCTCTTTGGCTTGCTTTGGATTTCATCTGTCTCTTCCTCTTCGGCCTCCTCGTCGGCAGGATTGATGAAAATAATAAAGTCATTGTCTTTCACCGTGGAAGCCCTGTTAAGCGGAATGGTCAAGGCGGTACCCTTTCTCGTCAAAGCCTTGATATCAAGGTTAATGTCATTGAAAGGCCCCTTCACCGTAATCAAGCCGTTGGCGATCGCGGTGCCATAGAAGGTATCGTTTTCCTTGCTCGTAGTGGCCATAGCCAAAAAGTCTCTTGGATGCAGTTTCAAGTTCAAATAGAAGTCCTTGAAGCGGTTATGGCTGATTTGGCCTTCCACGATGGCTTTGTTGTTCAACGTGTCGGTCAAGACCAAGTTTTCAAACGAGATGGACCTGTTGTCAATCAAGATGGTCGGGCTGAAGGTATAGAACGTGTTCAAGTAATCAATATGACAACCGGCACCAATCAGCTTGACCTTTCCCTTAATGTCGGGCTGATTAACAGAACCCGTTATTTTGACCAAACCGTCGCCATAGCCCTGCATGCGCGAAACAATACCCGTCATCAAGGGACTGAAAGCCGCCAATCGTAAAGAATCCAGGTCAACTGTGAAGTCTAGGTTGTCATTCTTTCTTGCGGTATAATAAGAACCGTAAATATCCAGCATCCGCTTCTCTTGATTATACACATTCGCTTGTAAATCAACGGATTTTTCATCGTTATTCCAAGAGCTTCTGATGGATGCCGTCCCGACTTCCTCGCCATCCACCGTCAATTGTTCCACATTGAGGTCAGCCAAGACCATAGGATTGACCTTCACGCTACTCACCAGTGCATCGCCCGAAACGAAGCCGTCGAGATCGAAGCTCTTGAACAGGAAATCCAGATTGGAAATATCGAAACGGCGCAGTTGGACGGAGATGGTGTCTCCTTCGTTCATAGGCGCGTAGCCATCAACCCGAATGGACTGCTGATGGTGGCTGAACATGAGGTTGGAGATGTTCACTCGGTCTTCTGTGAGGTCGATGAAATTATTCGACGCAACGTTCCAAAGCGAGTCGTTGACAAGCACATCTGCCTCAGTGATGGAGAAGATGCCCCCTTGTTCGTGAGGATGGAAATATGTTGATATCCTCGCTTTGTTGTGGTCAACTTCCGCGTCGTCATCCCAGGTGATACGGGCAAAGATGGTGTCGTCTGTCATACGGGTACCGATGACAATGTTATCCAATCCCAATATCAGTGTGTCATTCTTTGAGATGTTTGAGTATTTGATTTCATCCAATTTCAACGAGGAGAACGCCGCATTCCCAAAGTTGAAGTTTTTCAATTCCAAGTTATTGAAACTCAGCTGTCCGACTTGTACGTTCTTCGAGCGCAAGGTCATATTGAGCGAGTTAGTCCGTGAGGTGAAGGTACCGTTTAAAGTGGTGTTTTTCGCAATGCTCACCGAAGGCATCAACAGGCGGCTGATTGTCTTCGTGTCTTTCAAAGCGAGCTGAACGATAAAGTCTTGTTCCACGTCGTGTTTGAGACTGTATTTTTGGAAAGCCTCCCTATTGCCTTCCCAAACCGGGAAATGCACGAAGGAATCGGCATATTCATCGAACGACATCAGGAGGCTGGCAAAGTTGATCTTTCCTGCCATCTCAAAATCCAGGAAGTCGCAGTTGATGTTGATGCGACGCTGCATCAGGTTGTCATTGGAGATGGAAGCGGCGAAATCTTTCATGAAATAGGAGCCTCGGCTGTCGTGGTAGATTGTACTGTCCAAATGCACCACACCCTCAAGGTCGTCAAGCTTGTAGCCGGTCATGTTGACGTAGACCTTGGTGCTGATTTCAGAGATGGAGTCTTCTTTAAGAAGATGCAGCGCGTTCAGGTTGGCATTTCTGATGACTGCCGTAAAGTCAGACTTGGGATGTTTCTTGTTCTGAAAGTCAACCAATCCGTTGAAATCAAGAAACAGGTCATCGTCATCCACTTTGACTCTGCCCTTGAATCGGTTCTCCTTGAGGCTGCCATCCATAACGACTTCATCGATATGGTTCCCCAACAGCTCAGCCTGGGTGACATTACCATTGAGCATAAACTCCGGACCGCCACCGTTCTTTGGGAACATGGCAGTGAAATCGGCATCGATGTCAAGGTCGCCGACATACTTCGAAGCATTGGCAACAAGCCCCGCCTTCACCCTTTCGGCATTGATGTAACCAGAGAACTGGTTGTTGCCCATAAAGTCCTTCGAACGGGCTATGGACGTCTCAACGTCACCGATGCCAGATTTGAGGCTGATATCGGAGACAAAGTCATTGTACGAGCCTTTGAAATCAAGTCGGATGCGGCCCTCGTTCAGCGTGCGCAACGATTCAGGCAGCGGAATGGTCTTGGTGGACGCGGGGATGTAGAAGTTCACCAAATCGTCATACGTGAAATGCATGTTCTTGATGTTCATCGTATGATAGCCGTTCTCGAAATCCAAAGGATGCATGCTGATACTGCCTTCGATTGTGGTGGCCTTCCCAAAATCAGCCTTAAAGTCATCGACGCGGAAATTCTCGATGGGACCCGTAAAACGTCCATGAAACTTCAGTCGGTCAGGCATTTTGTACATCACTGGGGTGAAGACGCCTATATCGGAAAGCATGATGTCGGTCGGACGGATGGTGGCATCAAACTCAACTTTGTTGACGAAATCCTGAAAAGCCGAATAGTCGTCATACAACATGTGGAGATCCAGGTCGAATTGGCTGTTGTTGGATTCCATTTTCATCCCGTCAAGGTAGATGCCTTTTGAACAGACGACAACCTCCGAATTGAAGTGCTTCAGTTCCAATCCGCTCAGTTCCTTGGCGGTAAGGGAAGCGACATTGGCATGGATTGAGTCACCCAACATGTAGAAGTCAGAGGCTTCAAGGTTAATGTCATCGAGGCCAATATGGAAATAATCCATCAGATGCTGTTCGGTCTTCTCCGGATGATCCCTGTTTTGGTTCCAGTACACGAAATCCACCTTCTTCAGCGAGATTTTGTCGACGATGATGGGCATAGGTTCCTTTTCGGGCTTCTCCTTGTCGCTTTTGAAGGCCTCGGCGAGAAAACCAAAATTGAATTGGTCTTCCCCTTCATATTTGATTAAGTTGGCTTCCGTGCCGCGCAATTCGACATTATCGAGATGGATTTTGCCATTCAACAAGTCGCCGATGTCGATTTTTGTCCTCAGCTTGTCTATCTTCGCCAAATTGTTCTTTTTCAAGTCCTTGACAACGACATCATCGATGAAGACACGGAAATCGGGGGTGACGACCAAGCGTCCCACTTTGATGTCGGCACCTGTTTTTTCAGACAGATAACCGCCTGCAAATCGTACAGCAAACTTCTGAATGATAGGGTCTTGCACTGCAACGAAGAGACTTGCGATGATGGCAAGCAACACCACAAAAACGACAAGAATGCTATGGATAATCTTTTTTTTAATAATTTTGACCCTCCAAATTGAGACCCATGAACGAATACATTTTAGGCATCGAATCTTCGTGTGACGACACCTCTGCCGCAGTGCTTCAAGGCACACGTGTGCTCTCCAATGTCATTGCAGGTCAGAAGGTTCACGAGCAATACGGTGGCGTCGTCCCCGAACTCGCTTCGCGTGCCCACCAGCAAAATATCATCCCCGTCATCGACACGGCCTTGAAGACTGCAAAAATAGAAAAAAATCAGTTATCCGCCATCGCTTTTACGCGTGGGCCCGGACTTTTAGGCTCGTTGCTCGTCGGGACCTCATTTGCAAAGGCTTTCGCGCAGACCTTGAACATCCCCATGGTGGAGATTGACCACATGAATGCGCATATTCTGGTGCATTTCGCCACCGATGACACCCATACCGAGGTGCCCGACTTCCCGTTCCTGTGTCTCACCGTCTCGGGCGGCCACACCCAAATCGTGGTGGTGAAGGACTATTTCGACATGGAGGTCATCGGCAAGACCATCGACGACGCGGCGGGCGAAGCCTTCGACAAAACTGCCAAAATCCTCGGTCTGCCCTACCCTGGCGGTCCCGTCATCGACAAGTTGGCCAAGATAGGCAACCCCAACGCCTTCACCTTCGCCAAGCCACAAATCCCCGACTTGGACTACAGCTTCAGCGGACTGAAGACCAGCATCTTATACACCGTTCGCGACAACTTGAAACTTAACCCCAACTTCATCGAGGAAAACAAGGCCGACCTCTGCGCCTCGGTGCAGAAGACCATCATCGACATCCTGATGAACAAGTTGGTGAAGGCCAGCAAGCAGACGGGCATCAAGACCGTGGCCATCGCCGGCGGCGTGAGTGCCAACAGCGGCTTGCATGATGCCATGCTCGCCCTTGGCGAAAAATACCATTGGAAGGTCTTCATCCCGCGTCTCTCCTACTCCACCGACAATGCCGCCATGGTTGCCGTGGCGGGGTATTTCAAGTTCTTGAAAGGGGAGTTCGCGAGCCAGGATTTGGTGCCGTATGCTCGGCAGAGCTTGAAGGAATAATGCAGCCATAGATTGACTCCGTCGAAATGCTATGCATTCGATGTTAATCAATCGGAAATTTGCGAGCGAAGCGAAGCAATCCACTGTGACCCGCTTCGCGTCATTGACTACGTCGAATCAGAGATTTGCGAGGCACGAAGCAATCCAGATAGGAAGCTTCAATCCTAGATTGCTTCGTCGTTCCTCCTCGCAATGACGCAAAGCGGCAGTCCGGCGCAAAGCGGCACATACGTTATGCGGCTGCCCACAAAAAAACCACCCCCGAAAGGATGGTTTTATCGTTTGAACAACGCCGCGAAAAAGCCGCCAAGCAAGGCTGCGAGACGCAGCCTGCGACAATGCGCCCCGCCCAGCGGCTTTCCCGCCCTTTGCCCGTCTTGCCCGTGACGGAGCAAAGGTTAGTTCTGCCCTGAAGAACGCACTGGGCGGACAGATTGCCCATAGTAGCGGTGGTCGCCGTTCATGCCGAAATCGTTCGAAATGAAGTAGAAGAACCACGCGCTGCTCGGGTTATCCGTGTAGAGTGAACCCGACCAGAAGAGGCCGTAGCCCCCAGTGCGGCCGAGACTGCCACCGTCGCGGTAGCCAGCGGCGGGCAGGAAGAGGCTGTTGCCGTTCGCAGCGGTGAAGAGTCGTCCGCTCACGCCGTTCTGGGTCGTCAAAGTAATGGTCGTGTTGTTGTAGAGTTCCTCCCACTCCTCCACGGTGGGCATGCGCCAGCCGCCGCCCCAGTTGGCCGTGGCCGCATCGTGGTTGGACGGAAGGATGGCGGGATTCTCGCTGTAAGTATAATTTTCTTCTGTGTAAGTGTCCTTCGGCGTAGTCTCACCCCAAGCGAAGTAGTCGCCATATTCTTCGGGAACATTGGCACCCACGTTGCAGGTGGCCCACAACAGGCCGCTCGGCAGGCCAAGGTCGACGTAGTCGTTTAAATGAGCCGTGCCACTGAAGTAGACCGTGGTCGTCTCTGTCACGTGCACGAAGAAGCCTTGCATCGGGGCCACGGGGCCGCCGTAAATCGTCTGCAACTCGCCTTCCTCGTCATACATCATGATGGGCATGGGCACAAACTCATTATTGCTGCCAAAGCGATAGACGTAGGCATTGTAGGTGAAGGGGTTGCCCAAGAGTGCCCACCCGTTGTAGGGGCTGTCCGATCCTTCGATGTAGTCGACGGTATAGCTCATGGTGAATTCGTTGGAGACGCTAAGCGTGATGCCTGTCAGCGAAAGTTCGACTGATTCGGGGTTGGCGTAAAGGTAACCATATCTCCGCTGTACAAAGGTGATGGGTTCCTCCTTATGGTTGCGCCATTCGGCACCCGTCTCGCTGGGGTCGAATCGGTAGAAGTCGCTGCCCGGGTTGGCGGTCATGGCTGTCGGCACTTGGACGCTAAGGAAGGGGACGGCCAGCAGATAATAGTTGTTCTGGCTGTTTGCGTCGTCATAGCCAGCGATGTTCTTTTTCATCGTCACCATAAGGTCCAAGGTGTTGTGTTTCAGCTGTCCGCCGTCGGCCACGGTGATGCTGCCGCCATCGAGCGTCACCTCGTTGGCCTCGGCTAAATATCCCGCGGGAACGATGGCATTGGCTTGGATGACGACATCGCTGCCGGCCGGGGGCACATTGCCTGTGCTCCAATGGCTGCCGTCGTTCCAGTTGCCGTCGGTGAGGAAGATAAACTGTCCGCTACAGTTCACCATGTAAGTGACGGGTTCGCTCATCGCGCCGGAGCCGGAGAAGATCTCATTTCCATGGTTGTCGGTGACGGTATAGGAACATTCGGAAGGCCATGAGCCGCTGACCCACTCGAAGCTGAGCTCACGGCCATCGCACACGGAAAGCGTTATAGTGTCGGTAGTGGAAGTATTGTTAAGGCCGTGGCTTGGCGCCGACATGGAGGCCAGAAGGGTATTGGTTGCCACATCCACCACATGGATGGCATTGCCGGTCCAGCCGTCGCCGTAGCTGTCGGTGAGTGTGAAGGTGAGCTCGCACTGGTCTTCGGGCGGACATAAGTTGAAGGGGGTGGTGACGAAGCTGTGTGCCCTGCTCCATTCGGTAAAGGTGCCATCGCCGTCACAATTGCGACCCCGCACCTGCCATTCGTATTCAGTATCAGGCACAAGAGCAGTCAGGGTATAGCTGGGTTCAACATTGTATAACGTCTCCCATGCGCCGGTCATATTAAGGTCATCGAAGAGGCCGAAGTCATCCAACAAAATTTCATACATGTTCGTACAGTTGAAGTGTCGTATGGCGATGTAGCCCTGCTGTCCCACGTAGGCACTCAGGTCGGCGGTGTAGGCAGTAAATACGGAGCCGGATAGTGTTGTCTCGGGAACAAGCACGGTGGTGAAATCGCTGGTGTTCTTGCCTGTGGTGGAGAGGTAGATGGCAAAGTGCTCTTGCGCATAGCTTGGATGAAGGGCCTTTATCCACACCCTCATAGTGCCTTGCAGCTCAAGACGGGGCGTAATCAGCCAATTGTCAGGTGTCAGGACAATCTCATTATCGATGTCATAACTGGCTGAAGCCATGACGGTGCTTCCGCTATAGGGACCAGAACCCGATTTTGAATGCCAGTTGTACCCGTCGCCATCATTGTCGATGGTGGTCCAGCCTGAAGGCAGGCCGTCCTCGAAGTCCTCGAAGAAGAGAAGCTTCTCCCTATAGCGCAGGTCGTAGCCGTCCTGATATCCAGTCCACAGTAGTGCGGCCGAGTTTTCGGTGATGTCGGTTTCGGTCAGATCGATGGGTCTTGAACACTCGGATGGGGTGTACCCGAAGGTGGTCTTGGGGATGAAGTTGCGCTGGGTGGGCGTGACATCGTCCAGGCTGGTATAGTTATAGCCCGAAATGGAAGCCCCATTGACGGTTTGGCCATAGAAACTGATAGTCTTCCAGCCGCCTTTTGCGGTGTTCTCAATGCCCACTAAGAGGTTGCCGCCATTATAGGTGTAGGGCGTGCTGAAGTTGATGGTCATCTCGCCGCCGCTACCCGTGCTCACGATGCTGAAAGTACCGCTGTAGACGATGGTGGCGGAAGCCTTGGGCTCGAAAGCGCTGATGGTGGTGTAGTTCACTTCCATCAGGTAGACATCTGCTGAGCACGTGGTAGTGTAAGGGACATTGGTGCTGGTAGTGTAGAACGTCATGCTGGTGATGGGCGTGCCTTCCATATTTGCCAAGTCGTCGGCAGGGATGACGAACTGGCTTCTCGTATAGTCGTCAAAATAATAAATGTAGGCAGGCACATAATAGCTGGTTGAAGTCCCCTCATACACGGTCTCTGTTTCGAAGCATTGCATGTTGGTGAATGCGCTCCAGCCCGAAACCGACTGGTAGTCTTCCAACGAGGCGCAGGGAACATACACGGGGATGGTTTTCGACACTTGTTGGAAAACATCCTCACCCAACGTGGGCGGTGTGGTGGCCAGCGCCGTTACAGAGGTCAAGCCCGTGCAACCAAAGAATGCCCAACTGCCTATCTCGGTAACGGAATTGCCGAGGAACAGACTTGTGAAGCCGCTACAAGGGTAGAAAGCGTTACTGCCTATTGTGGTCACGGAGTTGGGGATGGTTAACGAGCCTGTAAATCCGTCGCAATTTTGGAAAGCACCGCTTCCAATCGAGGTCAAAGAATTGCCGAGGGTCAACGAACCAGTAAAGCTATCGCAAGAAGCGAAAGCATTATCGCCTATCGCAGTCACGGAATTGTGGATGGTCAACGAACCAGTTAAGCTGTTGCAATTAATGAAAGCATAATCGCCTATCTCAGTAACGGAATTGCCGAGGATCAACGAACCAGTTAAGCTTTGGCAATTAGCAAAAGCCCAATTGCCTATCGTAGTCACTGTATTCGGAATGGTCAACGATCCTATCAAGCCTTCGCAATTATTGAAAGCAAAATTGCCTATCTCAGTCACGGAATTGCCGAGGATCAACGAACCAGAGAGACTCGTACACCAGCCGAAAGCCCAATTGCCTATTGTAGTCACTGTATTCGGAATAGTCAACGATCCTGTCAAGCCTTCGCAATAATAGAAAGCATAATCCCCTATTGCGGTTACGGTGTAGGTAACACCATCGATGGTCTTGGTCTCCGGGATGATGAGTTCGCCTGTGGCGTTGGTGCCGTCCTTGTGGCCCGTCACGGTGACGGAAACGCCGTCCGCGTTGATGGCATAGGTCAAGGGGTCGTAATTTACGGTCACGTCGTCGATGCACAAGCCACGATAATTCACGCTAGACGAAGCAGCCGGCATCTTGATGGCGATGTACCAGCCATCGCCCGTGTAGAGGTCCAACGGGACGGTATACTGGGTGTAGGTGGTAGACGTCGGTTGAAGGGTAGTGATTTCCGTAAAGGTGCTGGCATCCGTGGGGTCGGTCATTACGCCCACCATGAAGGTGCCGTTACGTCCTTGTGCAGGAATTCTTGCAGAGAGGCTCAGCTCCAAGTTGGCCATGTGGTCCATGGGCGGCAGGATGGCGTATTGGTCTTGGGGGTCTTCATAGGAACCAACAATGTAAGATGACATGAAATACAAGAAATTAGGTGCTGATTGGGCATAACTATATTCTGTAATCGTAGGATAGCCTTGTTGGCTGCTTACCGTTGTTGTGTTGATGCGGCTCCAGCAGTTGGGTAGGACGTTCACCGAGCCCGAAGTCGCGCCCTCATAGCCATCGAAGTTCTCCGTAAACGGGAAGGTGGCAGGGTTGTCGCAAGGATCGGTGGATGTGGTGAAGCTTATCTCGTTGCTTGAAAAGCTCGTATTGTCGGGACCACAAATTGCATTAACGGTGGCCGTGTAGTTTCTGCCTGACTCCAATCCGTTGATGGTGAAGGGGTGCGTGGTTGCCGGGTAAGGCCAGTATTCGGTCTCGTTGCCATTGTAAAAGCTGAGCCATACCTCCCATTCGTTTTCGTTGCCGACCGGCGTCCAGTCCAAGAAGACCTTGGATGAGCCCACATGCCGCGTGGTCAGCTCGACAGGTGCGAGGCAGGTAACGGGCCTGATGCTCACGTTGTCGATGGCCGCAGGAGGCTGCGAGCCGAGACTAGTGTCGTTGCGCCAAGCGAACACCATCCTGTAGTCGCCAGTTGGCACGTAAATTTCGCTGAAGTTGGTCTGCCACCATGCATTCTTGCTGAGCTGTTGACCTCCGTCCAAGGCAATCCATCCCGAAGGCAAGCTTTGGTAGGAAAAACCAGAAGGAAGCGATGTGCCGGCCGACAACGTGACCGAGGCGGGCACCAAGGCCACCCTCAGGTAGTCGTAGTTTTTTTCGCCGTAGGCTAGCCAATCGTATTTGAAACGGTACCAGCCTTCATCGAAGTGAAACAGCTTGACGGCATAGACCATGGTCGAGCTAGTGATGGTATAGTGGTTGCTGGCGCCATTGTTATCGCTGATATAGAGATAGTGGTTGTTTCGGGTGCTGGCTTCGCCCCATACCCATTTGTTGGTGAGGTTGCCGTTGATGAGTTCCCAATCGCAGGCGGTTTCGAAGTCGTCCACATAGGGGAAGTCATCATAGGGCAGGCATTGGAAATTGGTGAAGCCTCCCCAAGGTGAACCGTTTTCGTAGGCTTGGTAAGCCTCCAGCGATCCGCAAGGCACGTAGACGGGGATGTCGAAGTTGTTAACGCCGAAGACCCATGTGCCTAAGGTGGGCGGCGTGGTGGCTAAGACGGTCAACTCGGTGAGGCCACTGCAATAAGTGAAGGCGTTGGCATCGATTGAGGTGACGGAAGCGGGGATGGTGAAGGAAGTCAGGCCCTCGCAGTAAGAGAAAGCCCTAATCCCGAAGTGTGTCACGGAGCTGGGGATGTCGATTTGGGTGAGAGCGGAGCAACCAACGAAGGCTTCGTCGCCGATAGCAGTCACGTCGTCGGGGATGACGGTGTTCTTGCAGCCCACCACCAGGGTGTGGTTGATGTCAATGATGGCATTGCCCTCGCAGTGATACATATTGTTCGGCCCAGCTTCCATCGTGATGGATTCCAACGCGGTGCAGAAGGGAAAAGGAGTCCATTCTAAGGAAGTCACAGACGCAGGAATCACAATGGAGGTGAGTGCGCTACAATCATAGAAGGCTGAGTAGCCAATGGAAGACAGGAATGGCGGGAGGGTGATGGAAGCAAGGTGAATGCAATTCTGGAAGGCACTCTGTTCAATTGCACTCACCCCCGTGAAGTATTGCAGCTCATTGAACGAAGTGATGTTGTAATTTTCTTGGAACACGATTCCAAGGCTCGTCACCGTGGCGGCTTCGGCGTAGCTCAGCTCGCCATCGCCGTTGGTGTCCCAGTTGGCCACGCAGATAGCTTTCACAGCGGAGTCGGCGAAGGTGATAGGGCCACATTGGATGTAGAGGAACGAGTTCCATCCCGTAGCGTTTTGGTAGGCACTCAATGATTCGCAATGCACATACACTGGGGTTGTTATCGGCATAGAATAAAAAACACCTGGCCCTAAGAAAGGTGGTGTCGCGGGAAGCACCGTCATCGAGGTCAAGTTGTAACACACATTGAAAGCCTGATTGCCAATAAAGGCAACGCCACTGCCGATGGTCAGCGTGCCCATAAAGCCAGTGCAATTCCTGAAAGCGCAAGTGCCTATTGTGGTCACGGAATTCGGGATAATCAGCTGGCCCGTGAAGCCACTGCATAGGTAGAAAGCGAAGTCGCCAATTGAGGTCACTGAATTGCTTATGGTCAACGAACCTGTGAGATCTGTACAGGAATAGAAAGCTCTATCGCCTATCTTGGTCACGGAATAGATGACGCCACCATGGGTGACATCCGCAGGCAAGACGAAGGGGCCAGAAGGTTTGGTAAACTCTGCTGGCCAAGGGTCATTTTCTGTTCCTGGACAGGTTATCTCCACATAGTGGTTGGTGGCATCAATGATGTTGTAGTACAGCGTCTGCCCTGTGGAGCAAACTGCTGAGAAATCGTACGCATACGCCGTTCCCATGCCCAAACTGAGGGCAAGGAGGAGGGCGAAAACTCCTTTTCGATGTTGTAGCGTTCTTTTCATAATGTGTTATTTTTGTGGTTAGTAATTCTTTATTGAGTGCCTTTGGAATTTTCGCCTCAAAAATATAGGAAATTTTTGAAACAATTGTAAGTAAAATTACTTATTGCGGGAAAAAAAAGTAACTTTAGGTGTCGTATGCGCGGTAAAATTTGAAAGAATGACGCAGCCATAGATCCCCGCCAGCGCACAGGCCCGCGCTGGGATGACATGGCTGCTGCGGATATGGTTGCATGAAAGCCGCCGGGCGGGGCCTTCGTGCGCACTCCCGTGCGCGCCCCGCCCAGCGGCTTTCCCGCCCCTCGCCCGTCTTGCCCGTAACGGAACAAAGGTTAGTTCTGCGACCCAACGCGCACTGCTCGGACAGACTGACCAGCGCGGCGGCCCGTGTAGTACAAGCCGAAATCGCCCGAACTGAAGTAGAAGTACCACGCGTAGCTCGGGTAGACCGTGTAGAGCGAACTCGACCAGTAGTTGCCGTGGCTGCCTGCGTATTGGAGACTGCTACTGCCGCGGTAGCCAGCGGCGGGCAGGAAGAGGCTGTTGCCGTTCGTGGCAGTGAAGAGTCGTCCATTCACGCCGTTCTGGGTCGTCCAAGTGACGGTCGTGTTGTCGAGAAGTTCCTCCCATTCCTCCTCGGTGGGCATGCGCCAGTCTGGTCCCCAGTTGGCCGTGGCCGCGTCGTCCTCGGGCAAGAGGGTGGTCAGGTCATCGGTGAAGCCCTCGTAGCCGTAGCTGGAGTTGTTGCAATATTTAGTCATCGTGTTTTGGCTACCGTTACAGTACTGGTAGGTGCTCCAGTTGTAGACATCCTTCGGCGTGGTTTCGCCCCAGGCGAAGTAGTCGCCGTATTCTTCGGGGCTGTAGGCACCCACGTTGCAGGTGGCCCACTTGGTGCCGCTCGGCAGGCCCAGATCAACGTAGGCATGCTCGGTCTGCGGGGAACGAACCGGACGCACAGTGAACCCGTTGTCGCGGGTGTCGCCGTACATGCCGCAGTAGTCCGAGACGAAGTAGAAGTCCCACGCGAAGTTCGGGCGGCCCGTGTAGAGAGAACTCGACCAGTAGTCGCCGGAGTAGCCAACGTTGCTGAGCACATCGTTCCAACGGTAGCCAGCAGCAGGCAGGAAGAGACTGTTGCCGTTGCTCGCGGTGAAGAGGCGTCCGTTCACGCCACCCTGCTGCGTCCAGGTCACGGCCGTATTGTCGAGAAGTTCCTGCCATTCCTCCTTTGTGGGCATGCGCCAGCCGCTGCCCCAATTGGCCGTGGCCGCGTCGTCCTCGGGCAAGAGGGTGGTCAGGTTGTCGGTGAAGCCGTTGTAGCCGTAGCTGGCATTGTTGCAGTACTTGGTCATGGTGTTGTAACTGCCCATGCAGTATTGGTAGGTGTCCCAGTCGTAGTAGTCCTTCGGCGTGGTCTCGCCCCAGGCGAAGTAGTCGCCGTAGTCCTCGGGGCTGTCGGCGCCCACGTTGCAGGTGGCCCACAGCAGGCCGCTCGGCAGGCCGAGGTCGACGTAGCCGTGGCCCGTGCCGCGGAAGCAGACCGTGGTCGTCTCCGTCACATGCACGAAGAAGCCTTGCATCGGGGCCACGGGGCCGCCGTAAACCGTCTGCAACTCGCCCTCTGCGTCATACATCATAATGGGCATCGGGATGAACTCGTTATTGCTGTCAAAGCGGTAGACATAGGCATTGTAGGTGAAGGGGTTGCCCAACAGCCTCCATCCGTTGAAGGGGTTGGATGAGCCATTGATGTACTCGATGGTAAGGCCCATCTCTGATTCAGAAGAGGTAGGAATCGTGGTGCCTGTCAGCGAAAGCTCCATATCATCTGGGCTGGCGAAGAGGTATCCATATCGTTGATCAACGGAGAATGAACCGATTTTTCGGTTGCGCCATTCGGCATCCGACTCATCGGGGTCGAAACGGTAGAAGTCGCACCCCGTGGCGTTCATGGCAGTAGGGATACTAACCCAGTCGAACGGGAAGGCCAACAGGTAATAGTTGCGTATGTCGTTCGCGTCGTCGTAGCCCACGATGTTCTTCTTCATTGTCACCTCAAGGTTTTCAGTGTTGTGCTTCAGCTGGCCGCCGTCGGCCACGGTGATGCTACCGCCGTCCAAGGTTACCTCGTTGGCCACGGCGGTATAGCCCGACGGGATGGTGACATTGGCTTGGATGACGACATCGCTGCCCGCAGGCGGCACTGTGCCGGTGTTCCAGTGGTTGGGGTCGTTCCAGTTGCCGTCGGTGACGAATGTCCAAGATCCTGTGGTGAAGGAAGCCTTTCTGCTCCATGGAGTGAGGCCGTCGGGGCTGCAAATGATGTTGTTGCCCTGCACTTGCCACACGTAATGGGTTCCAGAGTTGAGGTTGTGGATTTCCATTGAGGTGTTACTGGTACCGTAAAATCTAACCCAGTTGCCAATAGGAACACCGTTGGCACCTATGGTGATGTCGTCCAGATAGACAAAATAGGCATAGTTTCCATAGTAATGGAAGGCGATGTATTTCACGTTGGAGGGAAGTTGTAGCGTATATTCCTGCCACGATTGGGTGAGCGTAAGATCAGTCCAGGTGAAGGCTTCCAAGACGTTGGTAGTGGTGGAATAGCCCACTTTGAACGTTTCAGAACTATTGTTGTTAGACTGTTTATAATAAAAGTTCAGTTCACCCGTCACGTCCAATCTGGGAGAAACAAGGTATTGGTTATAATCTGATGCGCTATAGTAGGACGAGAACCTGAAGCCAGACTCGCCGCTGTGTGCTGCAGAGACATGGAGTCCGGCGGCATTACTTCCCGCCCCTATGTCGTTTGAGGTATTCATGCTGGTGAAGGTCCAGTCAGTAGCAAACGACTCCTCTTCTTCGAAGTCTTCATAGAAGGGAGGAGCAACCCTGTATCGCACGTTGTAGCTGTCCTGGAATCCGGTCCAGTTCAGCATGGCCGAAACGGGGGTGATGTCGGTGACGGTCAGGTCGATGGGTCTCGAACACCCGGATGGAGTGTAGCCGAAGGTGGTCTTGGGGATGAAATTGCGCTGGGTGGCGGGAATGGTTCCCGTGCTGCTGGCATTATAGCCTGCAATGGAAGCCCCAGTGACGGTTTGGCCATAGAAGTAAATTTGCTTAAAGCCAGCGTCTTGGGTGTTCTCGATGCCCACCAAGAGGTTGCCGCCATTATAGTAGTAGGGCGTGCTGAAGTTGATGGTCATTTCGCCGCCACTGCCCGTGCTCATGACGCTGAAAGTGCCGCTGTAGACGGTGGTGGCGGAACTCTTGGACTCGTAGGCACTTATGGTGGTATAGTTCACTTCCTTCAGGTAGACATCGGCCGAGCTAACCGTGGTGTAGGGGACATTGCTGCTGGTGGTGTAAAACGTCATGCTGCTGATGGGCGTGCCTTTCATGGCCGTCAAGTCGGCCGCGGGGATGACGAACTGGCTACGGGTGAAGTCGTCGAAATAGAAGATGAAGGCTGGAACATAATAGCTGGTCGCAGTCCCTTCATACATGGTGATTGTTTGGCGGCATTTCATGTTGGTGAAGTCGCTCCAGCCCGAGGCATCCTGGTAGTCTTCCAAGGCAACGCAGGGCACATACACGGGGATGCTCGTCGGAACGTCTTCGAAGGCGTCTTCGCCCAAGGTAGGTGGCGTCTCGGGAAGCACCGTCATGGAAGAGATGTTGGGGCAGCTTAAAGCGTAACTGTCTATTGAGCTCACCGAACTACCAATGGTCAGTGCGCCCGTGAAGCCGCAGCCCTGGAAAGCTTGTGAGCCTATCGTGGTTACATTATTGCCAATGGTCAGCGAGCCAGTGAAGCCCGTGCAACTACCGAAAGCCCCAGTGCCTATCGTGGTCACGGAATTCGGGATGGCCAGCGAGCCTGTGAAGCCCGTACAAAGCATAAAAGCAACATCGCCTATCGTGGTCAAGGAACTACCGAGTGACAAGCCCGTGAAACTCATGCATAAGCCGAAAGCACCATCGCCAATCGTGGTCACGGAATTGGGAATGTTCAACGAGCCAGTGAAACCCGTGCAACCAATGAAAGCAGAAGTGCCTATCGTGGTTAGGGAGTTGCCGAGGGTCAACGAGCTATTGAAGCTGCTGCAATACTGGAAAGCATAATCGCCTATCGCTGTCACGGAATTGGGGATGTTCAACGAACCCGTAAAGTTGCTGCATTGGTAGAACATGTAAGCGGGGATTCGTTGCACACTGCTGCCGATGCTGAGTGTGGTGGCAGTGCATCCTTCGAAAGGCTTGGTACTATCTGTAACGTCAGCACAATTGATGGCGTTGTAGTATATTTGAGTGAAGCCCGTGCAGTAATAGAAAGCGCTTTTGCCTAAAGAGGTTAGGCCTGTGCCGATGTTCAGCGTTCCCGTAAAACCAGTGCAGTTGATGAATGCATATTCACCTATGGAGGTCACTGAATTCGGGATGGTCAGCGAGCCCGTGAAGCCATAGTCGTTATAGAAAGCCTCATTGCCAATCGTGGACAGGGAAGTGCCGAGGGACAATGCAGTGAAATGGTTGCAATACTGGAAAGCATGACTGCCTATTGAGGTCACTGAATTCGGGATAGTCAGCGTGCCTGTGAAGCCGCCACATCCATAGAAAGCAGAACCATCTATCATGGTCACAGAGCTTGGGATGGTCAGCGTGCCCGTGAAGCCGCTACAACTAGAGAAAGCACTAAAGCCTATCGAGGTCACGGTGCTAGGGATGGTCAGCGAGCCGGTGAGGCCGTTGCACCCGATGAATGCCCTATGGCCTATCGCTTTCACCGTATAGGTGACGCTGTTGTAGGTGACAGTGGAAGGCAGGGTGATATTTCCCGTGGGTTTGGTGTAGCCAGTCCACCAATCATTAGTGTTTGCATTTCCAGGAAAGGTAATCTCCACGTAATGGTTGGTGGCATCGGTGATGTTGTAATACAGCGTCTGCCCAGTGGAGCAAACTGCCGAGAAATCGTACGCATACGCCGTTCCCATGCCCAAACTGAGGGCAAGGAGGAGGGCGAGGACTCCTTTTTTAATTAATAAAACTCTTTTCATAATGTGATATTTTTTTGGTTAGTAATTCTTTGCTGAGAGCCTTTGGAATTGTCGCCTCAAAAATATAGGAAATTTTTGAAATAGCTGTAAGTAAAATTACTTATTGCGGCAAAAAAATATCATTTTTTTCCCACCAATCCGGCTTCGTAGGCGTATTTCACCAAATCTGCCGTGGAATCGATGTCGAGTTTTTCGAAGATATGGCTTTTGTGCGCTTCCACCGTGCGACGGCTCAGGCCAAGGCGGTCGGCAATCTGTTGGGCCGACATGCCGTTGGCGCACAACTGGATGATTTCTATCTCGCGTGCCGACAGGTCGGGTTTTGTCCTGAGGCGGGATTGCTTGTCTTGGTCGTCATCATTGACGTCAAACAGGGCATTGAGTTTTGCCTTAAGTGTTTCCGGACCCACATCCTTGCCCAAATAGCCATCTACCAGGCCTTGGGTGTCAGCCACCAAATCCTCGTTCTCGATTTCGCCCGAAATCAGGACGATTTTGGCCATTGGGCAGAGTGCCCGCGCATGATGAATCACATCGACGCCGGTGCCGTCGGGCAGGAAGTAGTCGAGCAAGATGAGATCCACCTCATCGGCATGTTGCTCAAGATAGCTCTTGGCCGACTTCACGTCGTCGGCCTCGGCTACGACAAGGCTGCTCAAGCCAGAATAGTTGAGCGACAAGCGGATGCCCACGCGGAAAAGCGGATGGTCCTCCACCAAAAGGATTCGTATAGGCTGTGGTTGGGTCATTGGATTCCTTTCTTTATGGTGATAGTCACCATGGTTCCCTTTCCTTCTTCGCTTTCTATTGCCAGGGTTCCACCGTTGCGTTCCATCATCTGCTGGCTGACGAAAAGGCCAATGCCTGTGCCCAACTCGCCGCCGGTGCCTTCGGCCGAAGAGGTCATCATCTTCAGCAGTTTGCCCAACTTTTCCTTTTCGATGCCTTTGCCGTGGTCGATCACCTTGACCAGGTAACGCTCGCCATCGTCTTCGGCTTCCAACCTGACTTCGCCGTTGGCGAAAGAGTATTTCACCGCATTCGAGAGGATGTTCTGCAACACCATCTCTATGGTTTTGGGGTCGTCGTTGCCTACCCAATCCTTGGGTATGGCATTGGTGACCTTCAGTTGCTTCTGCCCGATTTCGAAGGCCAGGCTGCGCGTCACCGTTTCGGCCAGTTCGCTCAAGTTGAAAGGCTCGGCTTGGCTTTTGGTGTCGCCAATCATGCCCTTCACCCAACCGATGACATTGACGGTCTTGACCTTCAATTCCTTGGTTGACGATTTCAGGGTAAACAGATACTCCTTCAGGTTATCAATTGGCATTTCGTCGATGTGCATGCAGATAAGGTCGAGGATTTTCTCCTGCGCCTGCAACGGCGTCTTGATGTCGTGCGAGACCACGGTGAACAGTTGGTTCTTGGTATTGTTGAGGCGGGTCAGCGTTTCGTTCTGTTTTTTACGTTGCATGGCGTTGCGCGCCAGCACCACGACCAAGATGAGCAGCAAAGCCACCACAAGCAGCGACAAGGAAAGCAGGAGACGGCTTTGTCGGGTTTTCTCCTCCTGCATCTCCAGTGCATGCTCTTTCTCTGACATTTGGTACCTCACCTGATAGTCGCGAATCAAGGCTTGCTGGTCTTCGTTGTAGATGGAGTCCCTCATCTTGTTGCATTCCTCAAGATAGTTGATGGCGCGTTCCGGGTGTGAGGCCTTTGTGGCTAAATATGCCCCTTGCATGCATTCCAGGTAAAACTGGTTGTACTGGTTTTCTTTCGCGATGTCGAAGGCTTCGAGGAAGTGTTGCTCCGAAGCCATGTCGTCGCCACGGTCGTGGGCATATTGGCCTTTGAGCATGATGATGGCGGTTTCGAAGTAGAGTTCCTTTTCGTGTTGTGCAATGACGAGTGCGGTGTCGAGTTGGGCGTGGGCTTCGTCGAGGCGACCTGTCGCTTGGTAGGCTCTCGACAAGGTGATGTGCCGGTTGATGAGTTTTTCTTGGTTGTCGCCATATTGTTTCGACAAGGCCAAGGCTTGTTCGGCAAAGCCAACGGCCTCGGCTTGGGTTTTGTCGTGCTGCGGGTCGTCGGCTGCCATCAGTCCAAGTTGCATCAGTCGCACCCCTGAGAGGTTCTGGTAATAGGTGGCCAGGTCGAGGTTGGTCGTCGTGTCGTTACCCGGCTCTCCCAGCATCTCGATACATTTCCAGTACATCTCCTCCGACTGGTCATATTCCTCCATGTCGAAATAAATCGAAGCGATGTTGTTGATGACATACCGTTTGTTGATGGAGGCCATCGTGCCACCGATTTCATCCATGATTTCGGTGCAGAGGGTGTAGTTGCGTATGGCATCATCATATTGCCCCATGCGCATGTAGGCTCCCGCTATGGTGTTGTAGCATCCTGCCACGTTGTACTTGTCGTCAGCCTGTTCATAAAGTTGCAACGCCTGCTTGCTGTAGTCGATCACCTCAACGAAACGGCTCTCATTGAAACATTGCAAAATCTTAGCCCTCAGGCTGTCAGCGTTTTGCGCCTTCACCCCTATGGCGAGGCAGGCAAGGATAATCGTGGAAAACAGTCTTTTCATACCTTACTTCTGTTTATATTCAACATAATATTCCAACCCTATTTTGGACGTACAAAAATAGAAAAAACTTTATGGCAAAAAAAAGAATAAAAAAATGTTTCTGGAACGGTTAGGTGCACTAAAGGTTAAGACCCATATCTCAACCTTTTCAGACCCATATCTCAACCGAAAAAGATTTCAATTTGTTTTTTATTTGACTTCTTTTGAAAAGATATCATTCGCCCATTTCGGACAGATAATTCGTCACTTTCGTTTTCAAAAGGGGCAAATCATCATGAATTGTCAGCCATAAGACTTCAGGAAGGATTTGGTAATAGCCATGCACCAACACATGTCGCATCTTCTCAATCTGATCCCATGGTGTGTCAGTATGCTCCGCCTTGAAATCAAGACTTAACATATAGGCTGCTTCACCTACAATCTCCACGTTCTTCACGACAGCATAATACAAGATTTTGTCAGCAATAAAACGCTCATAATTATAACCTTGAAGAAACTCTTCAACATTACCTATAGCTAACAAAATATGCTCAAGCCTTCCCCTGTCATTAATTCGCTCTCTCATAGATTAAGATTTTGTCTTTTTCAGCGGTCTTGGCAGCAAAAGGGAGCAAACTGCCTTCCTGCACAAGGTCAACATCCCTACCCAAGGCTGCTTCCAAGGTCAGAATAATGCCAGCATACTTAAAAAGCGAAATGCGGGCATCCTCGTCAAAACGCACGAGCAAGTCGATGTCGCTGTCTGGTCGTTCTTCCCCACGGGAATAGGAGCCAAAAAGCCACGCCTTCTCCACAGGCAAAGTAGCCAAGCAATCCTGCAACTTGTGTATAATTTCACTATTCATAATGAAATCCAATTTATTGGTGCAAAAATAAAGAAAAAATCGAAAAAAGAGCCAGTTGAACTAAATTTCCTAATTTTGCGCCAACAAATACATCCCCATGAACTGGACCGACCTACTCTCCAACAAACGCTACGCGCAGCCGCACAAGAGCCCCGACATCCGGAGCTCGTTCCAGCGCGACTACGACCGCATCATCTTTAGCAGCCCCTTCCGCAGACTGCAAAACAAGACGCAGGTGTTTCCTTTACCTGGCGCACAGATGGTCCACAACCGCTTGACCCACAGCCTCGAAGTGGCCAGCGTCGGACGCTCCATCGCCTGTCGCACCGTCGAGAAACTGGCAAACAAACATCACGAGTTGAAAGAACGTCAGTCCGACATCGAGACCATCGTGGCTTCGGCTTGCTTGGCGCACGACCTCGGCAACCCGCCTTTCGGTCACTCGGGCGAGGACACCATCAGCAGCTTTTTTAAGGATGGGAAAGGCAAGGAGCTGGAAAAACTCGTAAAACCCGAGCAATGGAGCGACCTCATCGCCTTTGAAGGCAATGCCAACGCCTTCCGCCAACTGACGCACCAGTTCACAGGTCGTCGGGCAGGAGGCTTCTCGCTGACCTCCGCCACTTTGGCCACTTTGCTGAAATACCCCTACCCTTCTTTCAACAAAGGCAACCGCAAGAAATACAACGTCTTTTACTCTGAAATAGAAGCCTTTAAGGAAGTCGTCGAAGAATGTGGTATTCCACGTTTAGATGATGAGCATCTTGTCTACGCCCGACATCCGCTGTCCTACATGATGGAAGCCTCCGACGACATCTGCTACCTCGTCCTCGACATGGAAGACGCCCACAAACGCGGCATCATCAGCACGGAGGCCATCGAGAGTTGCTTCGTCTCGTTTTTCGACCCGAACAAAGACAAGGCTTTCTTCAAGCACAAGGAGGACGTTTACCGCGAAGTGACCGACGTCAACGAAAGGATGGCCTTCCTCCGCGCCATGCTCATCAATAAGTTGGTGAACCTCGCCAGCGACATTTTCGTCAAAAACTACGACGCCATCATGGAAGGCCGTTTCGAGAAGAGCCTTATCGCGCATCTTCCCGAGTTCGAGAAGAACGCCCTTGACCTCTGTCGCGACGAGTCGGTGAAACACATCTACCGCCATCCCTCGGTGGTGAAGATCGAGCTGACAGGCTTCAACGTCATCGGCACTTTGTTGGAAGACTTCACCGATGCCGTGATGAACCCTGGCACTCCTTATAACAAGAAGCTGCTCTCGCTCATGCCCGAGCAGTTCAAGGTGGAGACCGATGACACCTATACCAAGCTGCAGTCCGTCATTGACTTTATCTCCAACATGACCGACCTCTATGCCGTACAACTCTATAAAGACCTGAGAGGAATCGACTGATGAAAAGAATTCTAGCCATCGTTTTGCTGTTGTTGTGCGGAACTTCCTCCTTTGCACAAGAACCTTCATTCCCAACAAACATCACTAGAAGCACAAAGTCTTATCTGTTAATTGACGGTAACCCACAGGATACTGCCTTTTTGAAGAAAAAATGCCGTCAAGCCGGTTTGGACATGGGTCTATCAGTGCTGGCCAACCGCATCCCGACCGACAGCAAACTCGTCAGTCCCAAGCCTTCGAAACACCTATTAAAACAAGGCACACTACAGCTGCAACTCCCTATCAATGAGACCCAAACCGAGTTTGCAGTGTATCATTCCGAGCTCTTCTCCGAACCAGCCACCATCAACGTGCTGCAAATCGACGATGAGCTTGTCACCTACCGCAGTACCGAGGCTGTCGGCAACATCCATCTTTTCTACGGCTGCGTCCGCGGTGCTTTCGGGACAAGGAATACCGCCCATGGCAAAAACGCCACCGTTTACAAGCTCTGGGACACACCTGACCGCACCCTCCTTCCCGACCTTGAGACGCAAGACAAGATGGCTCAAACCCAAGCCAAAAAACTGGCCAAGACCCATTACCAGCTTCTGGTTTTCAATGATTTGAAAAGCTATGCCTACAACGATCAAGGTGACTTGGCCATCGGCCGTATGCTCGACACGATGCACAAGTACAACCCGGACAAGCTCTTGCAAGCCGACCTGCTCACCCCTGTCTCGTGGCATTACCTGAGCCGCATTAATGAGAACCAGCTCTGGAACGAGTCGATGCGCACCAAGATTGTGGAGACGCTGGCTGAGAAGCAGGACTTCTATCGCAAGACCCAGATGCCGTGGATGATCGGCAACTTCCAAATCCATCTCACCGACAAGACCAAAAGCGCCACAACCTTGGAGGAATTGGAATGGTTCCTCTCCAAAGCCGCCGCCTTCGATGCCGGCTTCGGCCTCGACTGCAGCGCACCAACCTTACGCAAGCACGGCCTAACCGACGAAATGCTGAACACCATTAATATATGGGAGACTCTACGTTTGGCCAACGCCTTCAGCGAAGAGCAAAAGGAAGCATTCAAAGACCCGTACGAGAATTGGCACATCGAGAAAGGAGATGATTCGATATACCTTATTTATCCACATCACATCTCGCGCCGGTATTTCTGCAACCTCAATGACGACCAATGGACCTGGGACAGTCCTTACAAGAGCCGCTTCGCCCTGCGCATCGCCGTGGAAGGCAAAGGCAGCATCAGCAAGTTGTGTTTATGGACGCCCAACGGCATCCTTTACTTCACTTGTACCATAAAGGCAGGACAATACCTTCTCTACAACTTTGATGGCACAGCTTTCATTACTGATCGGAATTACAACAAAATACTGGAAATAGAGCCACAAGGGGTCGCTTATCTCAATGAAGGCCCATCTGAAGTATCCTTCACTTGCGAAGTAAAAGAAGAACAAAAGAAATCACCTCAAGTGACCGTAAGGTTCATCACCCGAGGCGACTCAGAAAGCCTAAAACTCCCCAACTCTCAACCCTAAACTCTCAATTATCAATTATCAATTATCAATTATCAATTATCAACTACTTCCTAATCCCAGGAAACGACTCCACAATCTTCACCTTGATATCAGGAAAGCTGTTGACAATCTGCACTTTCACGTCAGGGAAACTCTCCACAAGCTTCACTTTCCCGCATTGGTCTGGGAAGTTTTCCACAATCTTTACATCCAAATCCTCGAACGATTCCACAATCTGCACTTTGATGTCGGGAAAGCTCTCCACAATCTTCACCTTGCCGTAGAGATTGAAAGTCTTGCCGTCCTTGGTGACGAAGGTGCAGTTCTCCTTGTTGAGGCCGGGCTTTTTGTCCTTTGACTGTGCCAACATGGGAAGTGACAGCAGTACAAACAAAGCTAATATCAATACTTTTTTCATGGCTGTGAGTGTTTTTATACTATAACTACAAAAACCATTCCTTTCCCAACTAATGATGAGTGTTTCTCAAAAAAAGTATTATTAATTAGGATAAGAGTGCATGAAATGTCTTTGTATTTTTGCACCATCAAACAAAAGCATCAGATGATCACACTCGATAAATTAGACATAGGACAATCCGCTCGCATTCAATCCGTTAACGGAGAAGGCCAACGCCGCCAGCATTTTTTGGACATGGGCCTCATCCCCGACGCCTTCATCAAAATCGTGAAATATGCGCCCTTGGGCGACCCGATGGAAGTGATGATTCATGGCTATTCGCTTACCCTGCGCAAGGCCGATGCCGCCCTGATTGAGGTGGAACCTTGCCACAACAGCGAAGAAGCCGAAGCCACAGACCCTCAGAACGATGAGCACCTTTACATCACCTCCCTCCCCGACCATAACGCCCACCCGGGCTTGGGTGAAGAAGGCATCTACCACGACAAGACCCATGAGACACCATTGCCCAAAGGCACCAAGCTGACTTTCGCCCTTGCCGGACAGCAGAACTGCGGCAAGACCACCCTCTTCAACCAGCTGACGGGTGCCAACCAGCACGTGGGTAACTTCCCTGGCGTCACCGTCGACCGCAAGGATGGTACCATCAAAGGTCACCCTGAGACCTCCGTCACCGACCTGCCGGGCATCTATTCCCTCTCCCCTTACACCTCCGAGGAAATCGTGTCGCGTGAGTTCATTTTGAAAGAGAAGCCCAAAGCCATCATCAACATCGTGGATGCCAACAATATCGAGCGCAACCTCTATCTTACCATGCAACTTATGGAATTGGGAACGCCTATGGTTTTGGCACTCAACATGATGGATGAAGTGCGTAACAACGGCGGCAGCATCCTGGTCAACGAGATGGAACAGATTCTCGGTCTGCCTGTGGTACCCATCTCAGCCTCGAAAAACGAAGGCGTCTCCGAGCTGGTCGACCACGCCATCCACATCGCCAAATACCAGGAAGCCCCTGTGCGGCAAGACTTCTGCGACAAGGACGACCACGGTGGTGCAGTGCACCGCTGTCTGCACAGCATCATGCACCTCATCGAGGACCATGCCCAGCGTGCCGACATCCCCGTACGCTTCGCCGCCTCCAAACTCGTGGAAGGCGACCCCATCGTAATGGAAGCCTTACAACTCTCACAAAACGAAAAGGAGACCTTGGAACACCTTATCGTCCAGATGGAAGAAGAACGCGGCCTCGACCGCGCCGCTGCCATGGCAGAGATGCGTTTCGCCTTCATCAAGCGACTCTGCAACAAAACGGTAATCAAACCTAAGGAAAGCAAAGAATACCAACGCAGCCGCCGCATCGACAAGATCTTGACCGGCAAATGGACGGCCATCCCCATCTTCATCCTCGTGATGGTAAGCATCATTTGGCTCAGCATCGATGCCTTAGGAGCACCCTTGCAGGATTGGCTCGACCAAGGCATCACATGGCTTGCCGAGATCGTAGGCAACGCCTTGGCCAATTGGAACGTCAGTCCAGCTGTGCAGTCGTTGGTGGTCGACGGTATCTTTGGTGGCGTGGGCAGCGTGCTCAGCTTCGTACCTATCATCATCTTGCTGTTCTTCTTCCTCAGCCTGTTGGAAGACAGCGGCTACATGGCGCGTGTGGCCTTCGTCAGCGATAGCTTCTTGCGTAAACTCGGTCTCACCGGACACAGTATCGTGCCCATGCTCATCGGCTTCGGCTGTACCGTGCCTGCGGTGATGTCGACCCGCACCTTGCACTCCACACACGACCGTTGGCGTACCATCCTACTCACCCCGTTCATGAGCTGCTCGGCGAAAATCCCGATCTACGGATTCTTCACCAGCATGTTCTTCCCTGGTCACGGTGGCTTGGTGCTCATCTGCCTCTATCTGTTAGGCATCCTCGTGGGCATCGTTACCGCACTGTTTACCAAATGGTTTGGAAAGAAAGTCGATGTGGCGCCTTTCGTCATGGAGCTGCCCAACTACCGTATGCCGAGTGCGAAGAACGTCGCTCACCTGCTTTGGGACAAGACCAAGGACTTCGTGCAACGCGCCTTCACAGTCATCTTTTTGGCCACTTTAGTCATCTGGTTCCTACAGACCTTTGACTTCCACTTCAACATGGTCGAAAACGGTGAAGGCAGTATGTTGGCTAACGTGGCCGGCTGGATCGCTCCTGTGTTCCGTCCGCTTGGTTTAGGCAGCTGGCAGGTCGTCACAGCCCTCATCAGCGGCTTCATGGCCAAAGAGAGCGTAGTGGCCACATTGGAAGTGCTCAATGCCATGCCCTTGTTCACCACGGTTACCAGCATCTCCATGTTGGTCTTCTGTCTGCTCTACACGCCTTGTGTGGCCGCCATGGCCGCCATCCGTCGCGAGCTTGGGGCCAAATGGATGCTCTTCATCATCCTGTTCCAATGCACCGTCGCTTGGATTTGTGCCTGGTTTGCCTATCTCATCGCCAACGCTGTCATCGCATGAACCTACCTACCGTCATAGTGCTTTTGGTTGTCTTGGCCCTCGTCATGGTCGCCATCCGCACCTTGCGGATGGGCAAAGGCAAATGCTCCTGTGACAAAAGCACAAAACAGGAAGCACACAAATGTGCTTCCTGCACGACGAATTGTCCGCTGAGAGGCAAATAAAAAAGTACCCATTGCCATGATGCAATGAGTACTTAGATTCTAATTGTTTTTGATAAACCGTCAATGACTTAGAAATCCCTCACGCTACGGACGAGGCGTGTCCCGTCTTTATGGTCATTGTAACCGTTAGATGTATACTCAAGTCCACCGATGGTAATCAAATACCACGCATTAATGTCTGAATACTCAGTTGAAGACCAATAAGTATCACCTATGGGTTTGACAATCAAGCCACCAGCTTTCTCGAGGCTGGCGTTTACATCTTTTAGATTCTTATAGAGGCACTTCAACTGACCAGCAGCGGGCAAGTACCAACCATTCTCGAAATCAACGGCTTCAAATGCTGGGTAGGTTTTATCTAATTCCAAGATAGTCTTCGTGTTGTTATAGCCATCTAAATCATCAGCTGCCGAGGCTCTGTACGTATAGTTGTCCAGTTTGGTGTCTTCGCCATTGCCTCCCCAGGCGAAGGAACCTTCATCCTCTAAAGCCAAGGCCCAACCATGGTTTCCTGAATCATCCACATAAAACACCACGCCAACGGCCTTAAAGTTTACAGTGTCATAATCGGCAAGGCTAACTACCTTATTGCCTTCACAAAGGATATCGCCCACGTTTACTTGAGCATTCACGCACGGCACAACCAAAGCCATCAGAAGAGCCGTCATCAATTGTTTCATAACATGTTTACGCATAATTCTTTTTGTTTTCTGATTATCAATATATTATACTAATTCAATTCTCTTTTACACACCTTAAGGCATCGCAAAAATAGGTATTTTTCCGAAATGAAGACAAAAAAAGTGAAACAAATCTCAATTTTTGATATGTTTATTCCACAACCAAATGATAATACTTCGGCTTATACCCCTCCCACTCGCCTGTCAGCAGCTCGGGATGGAAGAAATGGATGAAGTCCGCTAACAATAAGTCGGGTTCGCACTGCGACTGCTCGAAATAGCCTGTCGAAAGGATGTCGCAAACGATGATTTTGTGGTTCTTGAAGGCATCGAAAAGCGGATAAACAGGACTTTCCTTGGCCAAGGATTCGTAGGTCATCGGGAAAGGATTGGAGTTGATGACACGCCAAAAGTCGGCATGCTGCGCCTTGGCAAGGATACTCTCGGCATCCATGGGCACGCTGGCCGTCGAAGGGTTGTCTTTCCAGATGTAGTCCGCACCGGCATCCGCAAAGAGTTTGGCCATATAACTACGACCACCCGCCACATACCATTGTCCGTTGAAGGCCAGGTCGGAGAACACCGTGGGGCGATGCTCCACCTCGGCACAAAGTGTCGAAAGCGCCTGATAGCGCCGCTCGATGTCGTCGAACCAGGCGTCGGCCTTGTCCTCGCAGCCCGTCAGCATACCGATGACACGAATCCACTCTGCACGACCCAAGGGTGTGTTCTCCATGTAATCCGCAAAGGGAAACAAGACAGCGCCCGTGATGTTCAAGCCGCCTTGGTTGCCGTCGAAATAAGGTGAATACAACAAGATGTCGGGCTGGATTTGAATCATCCGCTCGATGTTGGCGGCGGCCTCCGTTCCGATGTCGTAGACCTTCTCCTGTGCCAAAAGCGAGCGCATGGTACTGTCAGTCACAAAACGGCCTTCAAGGATGCCTTTCACGCGGTCGATCTCACCCAAACGCAGGAACACCGCCCATTGCGTGGCCGAGAACGAAATCACTGACTGCACCGGCACCCTGACTTGGGTCAGCCCCTCACCTACCACCTTCGTCGTGTCTTTAACCAAGGCGAACTTGCCCAACGACAAGGTGGTGTCCCAAGGGCAGATGACCTCCATGAGGTAGCCATAGTCTTTTTCGCTGACAATGACATTGTGCGCATAGCGCATCATATTGTCAACCTCGACTTTTTCCTCCTTGACATGGGTATTGAACCTACATGCCGTCAAAGCCACCAATAATAGAATCCAGAGTCTTCTCATTGGGCGTTCAATTTCTCAAGACAGTCTTTGCACAGGCAGTCGCTGTAATGCTCCCTCAGATAGGCTTTTGTGGCGTCAGTGAGCTGCACTTTGATGCACCAGCAGTCGACAGAATGCACGCATTCAAATTCTTTTCCGCAACGGGGACACGTCTTTTTCATAGGCAAAAAAAAGCGCGTGAGGTTTTTGCAAGCAAAAACCTCACGCAAAAGAATATCAATTATTTAAACAACATTGCACTGGGGATGACACCTGCCTCGAACGAGCTGAGCAGCACACCGTCGAAGGAAAAACGGTACACCGTGCCGTTCATCAGGTAGTTCTTGGCGTCGGTCACATAGATATCGCCACTCTTGGGCTCCACGGCCATGTTATAGAACATGCCTTGAGGCTCGGCGACGATGCAGAAGGTCTCCGACAAAGTCAGGGTGCCGATGTCGAAACGGCGCACTTCGTTGTTGAGAATGAGATACAGCTGGTCGCCCGAAGGGTTGGCTCTCAACACCATGGCTGTGCCGTCAAACTCATAACGTTTCTCGGCAGTCTTCAGCTGCGGGTTGATTTCCCAAAGGCTGGGATGTTCGCCATCGGCTTCCCAAACCGCACCTTCGCAGAGCACCCACACGTGGCCGTTTTTGTCAACTGCCATGGTGTTGGGCTCCTTCCCCACCTGGATCTCGGCCACTTTCACGTCGTTGTTCATGTCGACGACCTGAACGGTGTTCTTTTCCATCCCGGAAAGGTAGTAGTTCGACCAGTTGCTGACGTACAGCTCATTGCCCACGGACACCATCTTCTCGGTGGACTTTCCCGTCTCGACAAAGCCACAATGGCTCATGTCCTTCGGGTTGATGATCCACAGGCCTGTGCCCATCAAGTCGCTGACGTAGGCCTTCTCGGGGCTCACGAAGTACATCTCACGCGGCGAGTAGAAGTCACCGAGCTTGAAGGGCTTCGTGGTGTCGCAGACCATGGTGTTGGCATTCACCTTATAGATCAGGTTGCTGTTGTTGACGACGATATAGAGCTTGCCGTCGACCAAGGCCATGCTCTCGGCCACATCACCCAACGGGGCATCGTTCACCTTATAGAACAGGTTGTTGGCCACAGTGTCAGCCAAGGGGTCGTAGAACGACAGCGAAGCGTTGGAGAACTGGTAATTGCCTTCGTTGAGCACCAACACACCCGAGCCTACCGTATAAGCGTTCGGATCAACGGGTTGGTTCGGCTTGCAGGCGAACAACAAAGCGGCGACAAAAGCCAACAAAAATAGGTTTATTTTTTTCATTACTAATCGTATTTTATTGTTTCACAACACGTTTCGTGACGGTCTTCCCGTCAGCCATCACGCGCACGAAATAGATGCCTTGATTCAGGTCGCCAAAGTCGATGACGGCCACAGAAGATGTCATGACCAGCTGTCCCACAAGATTATAGACTTCGACCGATTCCAAGTTTTCGGCTTTCACCGTCAGTCTATCTTTCACGGGATTGGGATAAACCGAAAGGGTTTCCATCCCGTTTTCCGGGACATCGAAATGCGCCACATCATGAATCACTCCGACAGCATCCAAGTCGAAGCCGCTCGACCAGAACGGTGTCGGCCAGGGGTCGTTGACGATATGGCCTTCCGAATCGTAGGTAGCATACTCCGGGTCGATATTGCCGATCACATCGATGAGGCGGATGTGTGTGATTTTCATCTTGTCAAGCAGGACGTTGTCTTCCACCTCGTCGAGGTCGAAAGGCGTGCCGTAGAACACCTCGTATTTTCCAGCGAAGTTATGAATGAGCGTGGCATCCATGACGCCGAAAGAGCCCATCTGTTCATCGAAAGGCACCTTGGTAATGGCAGGGAAAGGGAAATAGTTCTCACCATCGGAGCTCACTTCCACAAAAGCCAGCTCAAGAAAGCAATGTGGCACATTATGGAAGGGGTTCTCAAACACGGCGAAGTCTGGGCCTGCATCATTGCAGATGGGCGAAGCGAAAGTCAGCACCGCCGTGCCGCCGTCACCCAGACTGACCACATAATTATCGGCCTTGCCAAGGGCATCGGCATCGGCGCCATAGCTGACTGGTCCTAAGCTGAGGCTGTCAATCTGTTGAGGACCGCGGTCGACAGTGCAGCCTGTAGCCCAAGCCACAAAGGCCGAAGAGTCGGCATGCATGGCCGTGGTGCCGGCGACACCTGCCTCAGGCGCGAACTGCGCCCAAAGCATCGTCGGCACCAAAGCCATTATCAGGATAAAAATCCTTTTTATCATCTCACCACGAGTTTAGCAGTACGCACAGCGCTGTCGTTGCTCACGGTGAGGAAATACACGCCGCTATTCAGCGTTTCGGTATCGATACGGACTTGTTCGCCCGACACAGCCTCAACACTCATCGTGCTGACGAGGCGGCCTTGCACGTCGTACACCGAAACCGTGGTCATGCCAGCATCTTCGAGGGTCACGAAGGTCTCGTTGACGGCAGGATTCGGGTAGACCGACACGGTGTTCTGGATTTCATCGATGCCCGTGTTCATCCAAACAGGCTCGACTTCCTGCGTCCAGACGTAGGTCCATTCGGCAATCTCGGTAGCGCATGACTCATCGCCCCACTTGACGAAGTCGCCGTTGACGAGAGGTTCGGCATCGTAGCCGTACCAACCCGACATGCCATTCACGTTGTAGAGCCACCATTGGCCAGAGAGGGTATAGTGCACATTCTCAGCATCCACATTGAAGATGAGGTCTTCAACGCCCCAAGAGCCAGCCGTGTAAGAGAAGCGGCGGTCGGCTTCGGCAATGGCATCCATCACCTCTTTCATGATCACGCTCTCACCGTTGAAGCGGTAGCCCCAGGCCAGGCATCTGTTGGGTTCGTTCCAGTTGACGGCAAAGACGACTTCGTTGGTGCCTTCGCCCACCCAATAGAGGATCTCGGAGAACTCGATCTTAGCTTCCTCAGCGTAAGGATACACGGCACCCACTTCCGATGGCCAGACAAATGTCCAGCTAGCAATCTCAACACCGCAGGACTCGTCACCGAACTTGATGAAGTCGCCGTTTTCAACGGGTTGTTGGTCGAAACCGAGTCCGGCCATTTCGCCGTTGATGTTGTAGAGCCAATACGTACCATAGAGCGAGAGGTCAAGTGCACCTTCAACATAGTAAATGTCACCCACAGCCCAGCCGATGTCAACATAGTCGAAACGCGGGTCGGCAGCTTTGATGGCATCCATGATTTGTTTCACGGTCACGGTCTCTTCTCTGAAGCGATAGCCCCAAGCCAGGCAGGTGTCGGGCTCGTTCCAGTTGACGGCAAAGACCACTTCGTTCTCGCCCTCGCCAATCCAATAGCGGATGTTGGCAGGATCGATTGTGGCTTCTACGGCATAGGTATAGACAGCTTCGATTTCCTTTTCCCAGACATAGGCCCAAGTTTCGGGGTCAACCATGGTGCCGCAGTTGGTGTCGCCCCATTTCACATAGTTGCCATTGGCGACCTTCTGCACGTCATAGCCCACCTGAGCCATTTCGCCGTCGACGTTAAACATCCAGTAACCGCCGGCGGTGATGCCCATATTGAGCGTGCCGTTGTTAAAGAGGATGTCACCGATGCCCCAAGGTCCCAAGGTGTAGGAGAAACGGGCATCGACCTCAGCAATTGCGTCCATCATGTCTTTAACAATGATAGAGTCTGCATCGAAGCGATAGCCCCAAGCCAAAGCCGTGTCGGGTTCGGCCCAGTTGACGATGAAGACCACTTGATTCTCGCCCTCGCCAATCCAGTAGCGGATGTTCTGGGGGTCGATGGTAGCGTCTTGTTGTGCAAACAGGTTGGTCGTAAACAGACCAAAGATTCCGATAAGGAATAAAAGGGTAAAGTTTTTACGCATAATAATATAATTTTAGGTTTGACATTCAATCCATTACATTACAATGCTTAGGGGAAAAGGTACACACCTTATAAAATAAGGAAAGCCAGCTCTTGTCCCGAAAGCTTCGTTTCAGCGACAGGCGGCAGGTCTTCTGGCTTACTCCCTTGGGCTGGCCGCCTTCCCGAAAGACATGGTTTTCAGTGGCATAGTGACCAGCGCGAAGAGCTTACAGCAGCGGGAACTGCTCGGGATTTGCACCCGATTCCCTATTGAGCCTCGCGGCACCGCTTATCGGCGGCAAAGATAAAGTAAATTCTGATATAGCGGAATGAAAAAACGCAAAAAAATGAGTACAGTTGGCAAGGTGTTGGCAAGGAGTTGGCAAGGAGTTGGCAAGGTGTAGGCAAGGTGTAGGCATACTCAAACAGCTTGCTAGACTATGCCAACAGTATGCGAAGGACGAAGGAAGGGCGATTGAACAGCTAGAAAAAGAACGTTGTCGCACGTAGGGGATCCACACCGTTTCATTACCGCAAAAATAATTGAAAATAAGACCTCGGAATCTAAAGATTTGTTACTTTTGCCACCAATTAAACCTTTAGTGCGATGAAAAAGCATCTCTTTTCCCTTTTACTCCTGCTGTCTTTTGCGGGAATGACCATGGCCCAAAGCCCAGATCCCATTGTCGAAGACTTCGAGACGGGCGACTTCAGCCTGTTTGAGTGGCAAAACGACTCCGTCTATCCCTGGGTGATCGATACTTTGAACCCTTACGACGGCCTTTACTGCATGAAGAGCAGCAATGCGGGCCAAGCCAACACGACTTCCTCCATCCAGGTCAGCATCGACATCCCCGAAGACTGCATCATGAGTTTCTATAGCCAGATCTCAGGCATAGACTATGGCCGTTTTTATATCGACGGAGAATTGAAAAACTCTTATATCAACCAGAACTTGAATCCAAGCAGCTGGGGAAGAAAGGTGTTTGACGTCACGGCTGGCGAGCATATCTTCAGATGGGAATATGCGAAAGACGAAAGCGGTGATTCCTTCGACGACTGCTTTTACGTCGACAGCATCACCTTCTACCGCCATTTGGAACTCCCCCTGCACGGCTGGCACACCTACTGCGGCAGCGATTTCAACAATGCCGTGGGTGACCTTGGCACACCTCCTTTCACCGCCGCGACTTGTTACACCCCTGATATAGCGAGCAAATATGCGGGTACGATGATCACCAAAGTGGCCATTTTCAGCGACACACTATACAACGCCGTGGGCGGCAACTACAGTTGTTCTCTTTTTCTAGGTGGTGAAACACCTGATGAAGGAGTCTTGGTTTCCACCATTTCAGTGGATGTGCCACAAGGCCTCAACGAATGGGTCGAGTATGACCTCGACACTCCGGTTAGTGTTACGGGAAATCTCACCATTTGGGTGGTCTGGGATTGCTATGAACCGGTAAGCTCTTGGCCTATGGGCGTTTGCAACGACATCGATCCCAGCGGCAACGGGAACTGGAGTTGTGATAGTCACCAATGGTCGCATCAGACCTATGGCGACTGGACAGTGAAGACCTATTTCCAATGGGACGGACCGCAACCCCAGCCCCAAGACGTTTACTTCGCCGGCCACGGCAATGGCGTCGGCAAAGTTTGGAAAGACAACGAACTGATTCAGAGCATTTCAGATACGACTCTCGTCAACCTGTCATCCTTGCAAGTCGCTGCTGACGGCAGTATCTACACCGCAGGCTATAGCCACGACACGACCTACAGCTTCGTGGAAGGTCGCATTTGGCTGAACGACAACGTGGTCTTCGATGCAGGCCAAAACACCGCCATCAACAAGTTGGAGCTCTATGGCAACCAATGGACGGCCGCTGGCGTGGGCGAAAACGAATGGGAGAACGTGACCGGCCTCGTCTGGCAAGACGGAGAAATACTATATGCCTATAGCGACAGCATCCACAGCAACCAAATTTGGGCGCTGGCCCTCGACACCCTCACAGGCGATGTTTACACGGGCGGCAACACCGCTGAATCTGAAAGCAGGGCGGTCGTATGGAAAAACGACACCATCCTTTGGGTGGCCGATACCACCTCAACCATCAATGCCATCGCCTTCGATGGTTCCGACCTTTATTCCGCTGGAATCATGTATTTGGATGACCAAATCTACGCCACCCTTTGGCAAAACGACTCCATCGTTTTCCAAATCACTGGCTTAGACATTGAATCCGGTTTCGATGCCATCGCAATTGATGAGGGGAGCATCTATTTGGCTGGTTATGTGGATGATTCAATGTATGTTTGGCGCGACGGCGAAGTGCTGTTTGCCCATCCACTAACAGGGTTTTCAGAAATCAAGGCTTTGGTGGTCAACGAGGCAGGTGTTTACTATGCCGGGCGAACCGACAACGCAGGCACGGTGTGGAAAGACGGCGAGGTGCTCTACCAGCCCGAAGATTGCGACATCGTCAATGCCCTTTGCCTGCGGCCTACTCCTCCCCAATCGTATTACACCATCACCGTCGAATCCTCCAACCTCGAATGGGGCACTGTCAGCGGAGGCGGCACCTATCCCGAGGGAGATACAGCATACATTTTTGCCTCTCCGAACATCGGCTGCGAGTTCCTTTGCTGGAACGACGGCAACGCCGAAAGCCCACGCAGCATCGTGGTCACCCAGGACAGCACCTTTGTCGCCTTGTTTGCCAGAACCTCCTATACCATCGAAGTCGTTTCCGACCATCCCGAATGGGGCAGCGTCAGCGGTGGCGGTACCTTCTATTATGGCGACACCATACAGATTGAGGCCATACCTAACCCCCACTACAGCTTCACCCGTTGGAACGACGGCAACACCGACAACCCGCGTACCGTCATCGTCACCGGAGACCACACCTATACCGCCCGTTTTGAAGCCATGCACTACCATATCGCCACGATGGTCCTCCCCGAAGGCGCAGGGCATGTTCAAGGCGGCGGCACATACTATTACGGCGACACCGTCAGTTTGTTCGCCTTCGGCTACACTGGCTACAACTTTGACCGATGGGAAGACGGGGAAACAGAGAATCCGCGCGATATCATCGTTGAAAGCGACTCCACCTTCACAGCCGTGTTTTCAGCCGAGCAATATGAAGTTACCGTAGATTGCGATCCCGTAGAGGGCGGCACGGTGACAGGAGCCGGCACATACAACTACGGCTCCTACGCAACGCTGAAGGCGATTCCCAACGAGAACTATATGTTCATCTGCTGGAGCGATGGCATCGTGACCAACCCACGAATCGTCCTGGTCACCCACGACATCCACCTCCAAGCCCTGTTCCACCTCAACGGCACGCCGACCTACACCATCACCGTGTTGGCCAACGAGCCTGAAATGGGTACCGTCACTGGTAGTGGCACCTATCCCGAAGGCTCCACCATCGAAATCAGTGCCACGCCTTACGAAAATGTGCTCTTCCTCGGCTGGGACGATGGCAACACCGACAATCCTCGTAGCGTCACCGTCACACAAGACATGACCTTCACCGCCTTGTTTAAGGCCATTCCGCCCGTTGTAACCTACACCATCACCGTGAGGTCGGAGAACCCCTTCCTGGGCTCTGTTTACGGCGGTGGCACCTACCCTGCCGATACCGTCATCAACATCGGGGCTATCCCTTCAATGGGCTTCTATTTCTCAGGCTGGCAGGACGGCAACGTGGACAACCCGCGTAGCATAGTGGTGACAGGCGATGCCGAATACATCGCATCGTTCTCGCCCAATCCCGTTGAGACTTACACCGTCACAGTGATTTATGACGAGACTCAAGGCTTCATCTTAGGTGCAGGCACCTACCTCGCCGGAGCCACGGCCACCATCGCCGCCATTCCTGCCGACGGCTTCTATTTCAAGAAATGGAGCGACAACACCACCGACAATCCCAAAGAAGTCTATGTCGACCACGACATCGTGTTGACAGCCTTCTTCGATCCTACCGGCGTGGATGAGAATGGAAACACCTTGATCCACCTCTATCCTAACCCCGCCAACGACATGATTCGTATCGAAGGTCTTGATGCCGCCTGCGAGGTCAGCATTTACAACAACATGGGCATCAAGGTCAAGACCGTGAACCTGCAAGGCGACTACGAAATCAGTGTCAACGAGCTCCCTGCGGGTCTTTACCTCATCAGAATCGACGGACGGCACACAATGAAGTTCGTCAAGAGATAAGCTTCAGGAACAGCAGCCAAAAACAAAGGTGAGCCTCCCGACAGAGACTCACCTTTGTAATATGATGAACAGAAACTTTACTTTGCCATCACCAATTTCACCGTCTGGCTGCCCAGTTCAGAAGCAACCTTGATGAAATACACGCCCGAGTTCAGGTCGTTCAAATAGCGCTCCAACGTAGTATGGTTCAGCCCATTAAAGCTGTAGGTGTACAATTGGACTCCCATGAAGTCGTACACCGTGACCTCAGCCTTGGCACCTTCTTTCAAAGCCACATGCACCTCGCCTTGCGAAGGATTGGGATACACATTGATGATTTCGCTCTTTTGCGCTGGAGCCTCTTCCACATGAAGCACCTCCAAAGCCTGGGAGAAATCCGGGATGCCATAGCCATACTTGTTGTCGGGGTTCTCTGCATGGTCACCGCAAGCACGGATGCCATCGCAGATCTCCTGCACCGTAGCGTAAGGCAGCGCCTGACGCAAGCATGCCACAGCGCCAGCCAACACAGGCGTGGCAAACGAAGTGCCGTCGCCATTGTAATAAGGCCACCAGCCGCCATAACCGGAAGCGACATAAGTGCCTTCGCCCATGGCCATCACATCGGGCTTGATACGGCCGTCGTAGGTCGGGCCGACCGAGCTGAATGAAGCACGAATGCCAGCGGAATTGACGGCACCGACGGTCAGGATATGCTCGGCATCGGCAGGGATACCCAGGGTGCAGAAGCCGTCACCTTCATTGCTAGCGGCATTCATGCAGATCATGCCACGGCTGGCCGCAATCTCGGCGCCAATCGTCATCGGTGCGGTATGGCCATCGAAATGCTCAAACGGATGGTCCCACTGGCTTATGTCGAAGTCAATATAGCCCAAGGAGGTGGAACACACATCCACGCCCAAACTGTCGGCATATTCAGCACCGGACACCCAGTTGTATTCCTCAATGATGTTCTCGCTGTCGCCATCTTCGGTATGGAACAAGTAATAGGAAGCCTTCGGAGCCGTTCCCACCATTTGGTTGGGGTCGTAGGCAGCCATAGTGCTCAAACAGGAAGTGCCGTGTGAGCTTTGCGTATAGACCGAGTTGGAGCCATAGACAAAATCGCGGGTGCCCAACAAACGGCCTTCCTCGCGCATGTTGTCGAAACAGGATGCGTTTTCAGTCCCGACAAAACCGCCATCGAGGATGGCAATCACCACACCGGTGCCATCAAACCCCATGTCATGCAACAAATTGACTTTCAGCTGCGTCACCTGAGCTTCGGCGCCACCGTAATAACCATTCATGGCACGGTTCACTGACGCAGGCTTCATCTCGTTGGCAAGCCAACGTTCTTTCATCTCTTGGGCCTTGGGGTCGTTGGGGCAGTTGCGCACCGTTGAGACACAGTCAAGGGCATGGATGGCATCGATCACGGCAGGATCGGTGGTACGGACCGAAACGCCGTTCAGCCATTTCGAGGGATTGAGTATCTCTGCACCGCAATCGGCCACTGCCTGAAGATATTGAGGATTGACGGGGATGTCGTAATCATCAATGGCAATTCCCTGATTGGCACGACGTTGCAATGCCCTTGGGCTCAGATATTCTTCCGGATTGTCGATGGAATAAGGTGAGTTGTTCTTGTCCTTGAACTGCACCCAATAGATGTTAGTCGCGACTTGTGCCTCGGCAAACAAAGAGGCTACAAAAAGCAGCAATAAAAAGGATAGTTTTTTCATAGCTATTAGAAATTTGAATATTTACGTTGGTATTAGGTGTATAAAACCGCGCAAAAATAATGTTTTTTTCACAAGTGCAATGTAAATTCCAATAATTCTACATTCTGCATTCAGCATTCCTCATTCAACATTCCACATTCAGCATTCCTCATTCAGCATTAACTTCGTTGAATCTTCGATTTCATAATACAGTATTCAGCATTCAAAATAATTCCCTACTTTTGCAAAAAATTTGAAAAACCCAGACCCATGCGCATCGACATCATCGCCGTTTTTCCTGAAATGTTTGAAGGGCCCTTTACGGAATCCATCATCAAACGCGCTGTAAACAAGGGCATTGTGGAGATTGGGCTACACAACCTCCGCGACTATAGCACCGACAAGCACCACAAGGTGGACGACTACAGCTTCGCTGCTGGCGCCGGCATGGTGATGATGATTGAACCTGTTGACAACTGCATCAGCCACCTGAAAAGTCAACGCGACTATGACGAAGTCATCTATATGAGTCCCGACGGTGAGCTGTTAGACCAACCTTTGTGCAACCAACTCTCCATGAAGGAGAACATCATCATTCTTTGCGGCCATTACAAAGGCATCGATGAGCGCATCCGTGAACACCTGATTACCAAGGAAATATCCATCGGCAACTATGTTCTTTCAGGCGGAGAACTCGGTGCTGCCGTGCTCGTCGACAGTCTGGTGCGCCTCATCCCAGGGGCTTTGGGCGACGAAACCTCAGCCCTCTCCGACTCCTTCCAGGACGGTTTGGTGTCGCCTCCGGTCTACACCCGGCCGAGAAACTACAAAGGCTGGGAAGTCCCAGAGATCCTTCTGTCGGGAAACGACCTTAAAATCAACGAATGGAAGCTTGAACAGGCCATTCAGCGCACCAAAGAACGTCGTCCTGAGATGTACGAAAATTTCAAAAAAAGCTGAGAAACTGCGCTACATATTGATTTTTTTTGTATTTTTGCACCCACTTTTTGGAGAAAAATATACAAAAATCATATAAAATGAGCAAACAAGCGTTAATCCAATTCGTTGAAGATCAAATTGTTGTAAAAGATTTTCCGAAGTTCAAGACAGGCGACACCATCACGGTGACCTACAAGATTGTTGAAGGACAAAAAGAGCGTCTGCAGCGTTTCCAGGGCATCGTCCTGAAGCGTAGCGGTCATGGCAAGACCGGCACTTTCACCATCCGTAAGATTTCGAACAACATCGGTGTTGAAAGATGCTTCCCGATTGCTTCCCCCATGATTGAGAACATCGAGCTCAACAAGCAGGGTGCAGTCCGCAAGTCACGCATTTACTACCTCCGTGGTCTGCGCGGCAAGAAAGCCAAGATCAAGGAACTCAAGAAGTGATTCCTTCATTTACAACAAAAGAAGCTCCGAGCAATCGGAGCTTTTTTTTATACCCTATCACCATTGGTTCAACCTTTTCTTTTGAATTGCTCCGCCAAAAGCTTGAACTTCCGCCCACGCTCCTCGAAGTTCTTGTATTGGTCGTAGCTGGAGGCCGCGGGCGACAACAGGCAGACATCGCCTGGTTGGGCATGGGCAGCGAGGTAGGCGAAGGCCTCTTCCATGGTAGAATAATAGAATATGGACGACCCTTCGACCTTTCTATTGGCCTCAGAGACTGTAGGCTCAGAGTCCTTAATTAGTTGCATCATCCTCTCACCTGCCTTGCCAGTAAATAACAGGTGCGGCACAGGATGCACTTTCAGATAGTTCGCCAAAGGCTGGTAGTCAATGCCACGGTCGAAGCCACCCAAAAGCAAGAAATCGACACGTCCCAAAGCCTGACACGCCGAAACGGCAGCCTGCGGGATGGTGGAGATGCTGTCGTTGACAAAAGTAACCCCGTCGAAGGTACCGACAGGCTCCAAACGGTGCCCCAGAGGTTTGAAGGTATATAAATAAGGTATCAGCTCCCTAATATCCACGCCGTAGGCATAACAAGCCAACAAAGCAGCCTTGACATTCAACAGGTTATGCTCGCCTTTCAGCGGCAAAGCCATGCGGTCGACCAAATCATCGACGTCAAATAAGGAAAACACGATGTTGTTGACGAACAGCCGCCAAGCCTCCTCCATCAAGCTCTCATGGATGACGGCGGTATCGTCCTCGCCCATATAGCGCATGATATTCAGTTTGGCCTCCGCATAGCGTTGCATCGTGCCGAAATGGTCGAGGTGTTCCTCAAAGATATTGAGCAGCACACCCACACGGGGACTGTTGTGCACAAATTCCAACTGATGTGCCGACAGTTCATACACCACGATACTCTCCGGCTTGATGTCCTCCATGATGTCAAAACAAGGGATGCCGATATTGCCTGTGAGGATGGCATCGCGGCCCGAGGATTTCAGCAGATGATAAATGAGACTTGTAGTGGTGCTCTTGCCCTTAGTGCCTGTAATGCCTATGGTCTGTGCATGGAACTGACTGAGAAACAAGTCGGTCTGTGAGGTTATCTCTACCTCTTTCACATCAAAATCCTTGAGTGAAATCCCAGGGGTCTTAATGACGATGTCGTAATCATACATGGCCTCAAGATACTTTTCCCCCGAATGAGTCACACCTTCCATCGCGTTTTTGTCGGCCACGGCAACGACGGCATCAGGTAGGTGTTTGTTCAGAAAACGCAACGTCGACCTGCCCTCGCGCCCGAAGCCGAGAATGAGGATGCGTTTGCCACGTAATCTATTCAGTATCAATTCAAACCTACTGCCCATGTCATTCCTGGGTAGGCATGTGTGTTGGAGGGAATCTATGGGCAGTCCATTTCGTAAAGCTTTTTTTAAGATTCGTTCGAATTGTGGAGACAGGAAATGCTGGGTGTTGAAGCGATGAAGAATTTCATCAACCTTTCGTCCATTCCCATTAATGGCTTCCTCACAAGCCCGCACCTCCTCCACCGTGCCGACACACTCGAAAGGTTTCACTGCAGCCGTGCCGTTCAATTCTTCATATATGGGACGCAGACTCTTGTCTGCCATCAGGTCCTTGCCAAAGATGGCAATCAGCATCTCTTTCGAAAGGAACGGCGACAAGATAATCCATGTAAACAGACACTTTGGGCATTTTCCACACCAAGAGTCGGTCTTGCTACCCGCATTGCAGCTGCGGAACACAGGGTGATAAGCCTCACATTGGGAGAACAGCTTCGCAATCTGCAGTTCGCTCAATGGACGCAAGAAACTGAAATACTGCACGTCTTTGTTCAAGTTCTCAGCTACATAGCTTCTGAAATCACTCTCAAACTCGATGGATTTGCTGTATTGATGGTTGATGTTGGTCCCAGGAACCGTCGACTCATTGGCACTGTTCTCATTCGACAGGGCGATATACCTTGAATGGCTGCCAAAAGCCACCAATACACTGATAAACGCCAGTAACGCAGAGAATGGCGTATGTCCATTCAGATAGCCTTCCGCATTGAGCTGCAACATCGTCGGGTCGAGCGTGCGGTTGATGACGATGAACTCATCGTCTTTGTAGCCCGCCGTTTTCACACAATTCAAAGTGGCACCACGGGGATTGACAATCAAAGGAATGACAGGCATCTCGTTGCGCAGGCATTCCAGTGTGACCACAGAGTCTTTACCACCGCCCACGGGAACCAATGTCTTCTCTTCAAACCAGCTGCCCATGTCATTCCCTCGTTGGATGTGCGAGGGCTTGGAATCTATGGGCAGCGATATTATTTCCATCAACTCCGCTTCCGAAACCTTGATGCTGTTCAAATACAAAAACTCACCCAAGCCATTGTAATACAACTTCTTCCAAAACGCTTTCTGCGACTCAGTCAAGGCAAATGGCTTCACCACTACCCTTTTGGGACAAGCGATTTTCCAATAGCTCACCAACTCCGTCATGCCGATTTGGAAGGCCAAAGCCTGCAACTGCTCTTCGGGGATGTCGTCCCAATCAAAGAAAGCTCGGGCTGGAATCTCCAAGGTCGGGCAAAAGGTATAACGGCCATCAAGATTGAACTCAAAGACTATCGATAGCTTACCTTCAACCTGGGTCACCGTCTGACTTTCAAAGCTGAAAGTGGAGAATTCTTGTCTGAGTGCATCGAACTTGGCTTGGTTGTCGGAACGTTTCACAACTTTTCGTTTTTATGCCACAAAATTACGAATTATCGTATGAATATCGGTCAAAAATTCTATTTTTGCGGTATGGATTTAGGAGAAAAGTTCATCATACGGAGCAACTCATTGGAGCCGAAGCAGGGTAAAATCCTGATTTCCGAGCCTTTAATGAACGACTTCCATTTCGGGAGATCGGTGATACTGCTTATCGACCACGAGGAATCGGAAGGCAGCTTCGGCATCATCATCAACAAGAAGTTGGAGGTGTATGTCAACCATATCGTCGACGAGTTCCCCGACTTCGAAGCGCCCGTGTACCTAGGTGGTCCCGTGGCCGACGACCAGCTCTTCTTCATCCACACCTTAGGCGATTTGATTCCTGAATCCTTCCCCATCACCGACGGCTTGTATTGGGGTGGCGACCATGAGACGCTGGCCAAACTGATCCACACGGGTATAGCCAACGAAGAAAATGTGCGTTTCTATCTGGGTTATTCAGGCTGGGAAGCCGGACAGCTGGTCTCAGAATTGGTGCGCAACACTTGGCTCATCAGCGACATTACGGCCGAGCAATACCTCAACACACCGCCTGAGAAGATGTGGCAGACCTTCGTCGACCACATGGGCAACCCATACGAGATGTGGAACCGTTTCCCGAAGAACTTTGAGGACAATTAGCACCTGAAGACAACGAACTCAACCCTTTGCAAAACATAAAACTCACACCTATGAAAAAGCTTCTCACGCTACTCTTTGCGACGGTCGCGATGACGGCCATCGCACAACCGAATCATTACATCACCTTTAACGGTACCGACCAATATATGTTCATCCCTCACCATGAGGATTTCAACATCGCAGCCGATGCAAGTTTCACTATGACCGGCTGGGTGCGCAACGAGACCTACACCAACAGTCCGCGCTACGTCTGCAAACGTGACATGGCAGTGCAAAATGCGGGCAGCGAACGCACTGGATATGAATTCTTCGGTACTGGCAACGCAGGGCAATCCTTAGGTCTCAACACACCTACTGCGACCACAGGTCACGCCCTTTCCATCTATACTGGCGTCACCGTGCCTGCCGGCGAGTGGATGCACTTTGCCTTGGTGGTGGACCGCACCAACAACGAAATCCGGATTTACCATAACGGCGCGACCAACAGCAGTTGGGCGGCTGCGGTGAACGACTGGGCGGTCACCAACACGCATGACGTCTTTATCGGCGCTGGTAACAACGGCGGCGCTCCTGCCTATTACTGCAACGGCTCTTTCGGCAATGTGCGTTTCTACGACATGGCATTAGATGCGGATGAGATGGGCATCGATTTGAATAATAGTGATTTAAACAACCTTTTACCGTCCATGCAGGAACACCTTCTGGCGGCTTATGATTTCTCAACTGAAAACATCAACGGCAACCAACTCGCCGACCTTTCTGGTCACGGACATAACGGTACCATGGTCAATTTCAGTTTCGGCGGTGCCGAGATTCTGAATGTCACCTTGACCCAAGACACCCGCAAGACCGGTCGTGGCAATCCCAACGATGTGTTGCTCAAGGCGGCAGTCAGTTATGGCGGAGACAATGCCATGGTTGACTTGCAGTTCATGTCATTGAACTTGGAAGGAACAACTGAGATTTCTGACGTTGAACAGATTAAGGTTTATTCCACTGGTACCGTCAATGCTTTCGATTGGCGCACACTACAAGGCGCGACCTTGATTGGCAGTGTCGACCCCGTTTCGGGTGACATGACTTGTAACTTGCAAGGCACCCTTGTCTCAGGCACCAACTATCTCTGGATCACGGCACAAGTCTCGGAACAAGCCACCGAAGGCCATCTCATCGATGCATCGCTGAAGTCCATCACGACTACAGATGAGACTTACGATCTCACCAATCCATCGCCTGCGGGCAGCCGTGAGATCATCCTTGCCCACACCTTGATTTACCAGCCTGGTGATTACAACTCAGCCAACTACCGCATCCCTGCCGTCATCACGGCTAAAGATGGCTCCATTGTAGCGGTCACTGACAAACGCAAATACAACGAAGGCGACCTTCCCGAGGATATCGATATCGTCTGCAACCGCAGCACCGACGAAGGTCATAGTTGGAGCGAGCCAGTCACCATCGCACAAGGCACGGGTGTCAACCACGGCTTCGGCGACTGCGCCTTGGCTTGGAGCAACGACGAAAACGGTCTCATCGCTGGCTTCGTGGGCGGTCCCGGGCTATGGAGTTCAACCCCATCGAATCCCATCCGTTCCTATATCTCAAAGAGTTATGACAACGGTCAGACCTGGACCGAGCCCGAAGACATCACCCACTTCATCTTCGGCGACAACTGCGTCGTGCCCGAACACCAGACTTGGCGTGCCTCGTTCTTCGGCTCAGGCAACGGTCTGCGTACCTCCACAGGACGTATCATGTTTGTTGCTGCCATTCGCGAGACAACGGCACAATCACTGAACAACTATGCGGTTTATTCCGATGACAACGGTGTGACATGGCAAGTGTCGGGTCGCGCCTCGGTGGGTGGCGACGAAGCCAAAGTGACCGAACTCGCCGACGGTCGCATCTTGATGAGCATCCGCCATTCAGGTAAACGCTGGTACAACATTTCGGAAGACGGCGGCGAGACTTGGCAGCCCACCACTTCCACATGGAACGACATCACCGCACCTGCCTGCAACGGCGACATGATCCGTTTCACTTCCGAGAACCAAGGCCACGACAGAAACCGTCTGCTACATTCGGTGCCTTACGGAAACTCCCGCACTGATGTGTCGGTGTATGTCAGCTATGATGAAGGTGAGACTTGGCCTGTCCGTAAGTGCATCGTGCCCTACAGCTCCGCCTATTCCTCACTTTGCATCCTTCCCGATGGCACTATCGGACTCTATGTCGAGGAAGCCTATGCAGGCGCCTCCGGCTATTCCACCGTGTTCTACAACTTCAGTCTCGAATGGCTCACCGACGGCAACGACACCTTCGACCCGACAACAGTAGCCGAGTTCCAAATGGCAAAGGAAGCGTTGGTGATTTATCCCGTTCCCGCCTCGACAACGATTACTGTCGAGACTGCTGAGATAATGACACTCCATGTCTATGCCGCTACCGGACAGCTGATAAAAACAATGTCGGTCGATGGAAAGCCACAGACCGACATTGACATTTCAGTGTTCCCTTCGGGATTGTACTTTGTTGAAGGCGTTGACCATGCAGGTCTCCGACACATCGGGAAGTTCGTGAAGTAAGCTTACTCCAGACTGTCGCCCGACTCGCTCTCGCCTTCCTTGGCTTTTTGTTCGAGTTCCATCTTACCGAAACGCAACGTGAAGCCAGCCGAGATATAACGGCTGTTGAGCATCTTACGCGTGCTGTCGCTAAGATAGTACGGGTTGGTGTTGCTCGAGCCCGAACCGATCTTGGCGCCCCAGTTGAAGATGTCCTGCACATTGACGAACACCGACAAACGACGTTTGAAGAAGTCGCTGCGCAGACCCATGTTGAGGAAATAACGCGCCTTGCGCTCACTCATCAAGCTGATGGTCGGTGAGTTGTAGTTGGCCGAAGCTGTGACCTGCAAACGGTCAAACAGCTTTGCCCAAGTGTTGACGCGCACGCTCCACGACCACTTTTCGTTTTCGTTGATCTGGTGCTCGATGTTACCGAACTCATCGACGCGGTCGTACTCCATGCGATAGCCGTAATTGTAAAGGTTGGCAAAAAGACGCACGTTGAAGAATCCGCTCGGGCGATAGGTCATGTTGAGTGAGGTGCCATAACGCCACGATGTACCCATGTTGTAAGGCATCGAATAACTGACAATACGCTCCAGATAGTTGTCGTACTCAGCATCGGTGAGTGAGCTGATTTCGTTGGTGCTCCAGCGACCGTAGGCTTCCCATCCGATGTTGCCGAAACGCTCGAAGAATTTCTGCCAGCCTGCCTCCACATTGTGGGTGAAGCCGTCTTTCAGTCCGTTGGGGTTACCAACGGAATAGCTGTTCTCGCCATAACGGCGGAAGGTGCTGACTTGGCTTTCCCGAGGATGTGACATACGCATCGAATAGTTGAGTTTCCAGTTGTGCATGCTTTCGGTGCGGTAGGTCAAGTGGATGGATGGGCGGTAATGCAGGTGCGTATACGTACTGTCGTCAGCAAAAGGCATTTCACTGAAATAAGCATAACCTGTGCGTTCGGTTTCAACGCCCAAACCTGTACTGAGGGTGAAGCCGCCCCAACGGTGCGTCCAGTTGACATCAGCGTTGACGCTCGACTCGGCACCTTTGAATTGATAGGTGCGCAAGGTGTCGATCAACACCCCTATCGTGTCGTTGTAACGATCGTAGGTATTGTTGTCTTGCTGATGGTCGACGCGAAGGCCATAGCTCAGCTCACCATCCTGACTATAGGGACGATTATAACGGGCATCAAGGCTGACACCATAGCCAGAGGTATTGGAAAGCATATAACGATGCTCATCAAGATCGGTGTAGACATCATAGAAACGGTTGTAAAACTCCTCTGTGTTGTTGTGATTGAGACGTGTGTTCAACCCAATTCGGAGGTTGTGACCCTCGTTGTCGAACTTCTTGGTGTAGTCGGCACCAGCATGACCGAACAGCATCCTACTGTCGCTATTATCGCGGGTGTTGTCTGCATAGAGTTGCGAAAAGGCAGGCATAGAGTCTAGATAATAATAGGTCTGCCGTTGCAAACGGGCCATGTTGTTGCGGTTGTCGTTATAGAAGCCGCCTGCATCGAAGGAAATGTCGCTGGTGGAGTCAATCTCATAGTCGATATTCATAAACACGTTACCACTCATGCTACGGCTGTCATCCGTCTGGGAGATAGTATCTGCCCATGTGACTTCGTATTCGCCAGGAACGGCAGCATCACGGCGACGTTGCGACCACTCGTCGGTAGTATTATGGCGGTCACTGAAACGCCCCGAGGCAAAGAGGTTAATGCTCAGTCTCTCCTTCTTCCACATGTAACTGATCCATGGGGAGACAAAAGGCTGGTTGGAGCCGTTCACGCCGAAGCTCACGAATTGGTTGCTCTTGATGTGCGCCGAAGTGACAATATTGATGACCGCCTCAGCATCAGTAGCGTATTTGGCCGAGGGGTTGGTGATGGTCTCGATGCGTGCGATAGCATTGGCGGGCAAGGTCTGGAGGTAGGTCTTCAGGTTCTCCTCGGTGAGTTTCGAGGGCTTGTCGTTGACCCAAATCTCCACGCTCGAAACACCTCGCAGCGTGATGTTGCCTTCCACGTCGACCTCCACGCCAGGTGCATTCTGCAAAGCATCCTCGGTGGTGCCAGTCTGGATGGACGGGTCTTCGCTGACATTGTAAATCATCTTCTCACCTTCCATGGCATACAACGGTCTTTCCGCTGCCACGGTGACCTCTCCAATGGATGTCACACCCGGATTGATGCGCAAAACGCCAAGGTTGGTGTTGTTGGTCACCTTGAAAGGATGCATATAGCTCTCATAACCGATAGCCGACACACGGAGCACGAAAGAACCTTGAGGCACGCCATCGATCTCAAAAACGCCATCCATGTTGCTGATGCCGCCTTTGACAAACTCGTTGTCGATGGAATCGAGCACAGCCACGTTGACGTAGGGCATGTACTCTCCCGTCTTGGCATCGCGCAACACACCGACCACTTGGAAGGTGTCGCCTTCGCGGACTTTCTTCTTCGGCTTGACCTTTGGCATATTCTCTTGTCCCCACTGACGGTCACCACCGAAAGGCGGACGGCCTCCTGGGGGACGACCGCCCGGAGGACGGCCACCGGGAGGGCCTCCATTACCGCCTGGAGGTTGAGCCATACACAATACCGTCAAAAGAACCAAAAGCAGAGAGAACACGGCTCTCAAGGAAAAAGATTTCTTCATCTTAGAAAAATTAGTTTGCAAAAGTAAAAAAAAGTATTTTTGCAGAGGTTAAAACTCTTACTTAAAAAAGAAAAAACGCACGATGAAAAGACTGTTTGTATTATTCTTATTATTGGTCGTTGGTGTAGAAGCCACCTTGGCCTGCACCAACTTGATTGTCGGCAAAAAAGCCTCCACCGACGGCAGCGTGATGTGCACCTACAACTGCGATGGCTTCGGCTTCTCCGGCTCGCTGTCTTACAGTCCTTCGGGAAGGCACGAGCCTGGCGAACTGATTGAAATCCACGGCTGGGGACCTTCACACAAGGGACAGTATGTGAAACAGGTGGAATACACCTATAATATCGTCGGCCTGATGAACGAAAAACAAGTCACCATCGTGGAGACCACCTTCGATGGGCGTTTGGAGCTCGTCAACCGAGAAGGATTGTTGGACTATTTCTCCTTGATGCGCTTGGCATTACAGCGTTCATCCACCGCCCGCGAAGCCATCCGTTGCATGGTGGAATTGGTCGAGGAATACGGCTACAACAGCAGTGGCGAGACTCTCACCATCTGTGACCCCAACGAAGCTTGGATCATGGAAATCGTTGGCAAAGGACCTGGTCATAAGGGAGCCGTTTGGGTGGCCTTGCGCGTCCCTGATGACTGCATCTGCGCCCACGCCAACCTAAGCCGTATCCGTCAGTTCCCGCTGGAGAAGCGTTCCAAAAACAGCATCAGCAGCAAGAACCTCAAGAAAATCAACAACCCCGAGGTGGAATGCGTCTATGCAGCCGATGTCATCAGCTTCGCCAAGGAATGGGGCTATTTCAATGGTAAGGACGATGACTTCTCCTTCCGTGATGCCTACTGCCCCATCGACTTCGAGAATGTGCGCTACGCCGATGCTCGCGTGTGGAGCTTCTTCCGCCACCACTACAGCCACGAGGAGATGGACAAATACCTGCCCTACATCAACGGTGAGTTCAATGTTTGCGACCATCTGCCTTTGTGGATCAAACCCGACAAACCTTTGTCATTGCGCGACTTGCAGAACGACATGCGCGACCATTTTGAAGGCACGCCTCTCGATATGACCTCCGACATGACTGCTGGTCCTTGGGGTATGCCCATCCGTCCCCTGCCCATGCACTTCAAGGACAGTGACAGCATTGCATACTTCCGCGAGCGTCCCATCGCTTGCCAGCAATCGGGCTTCACCATGACCTGCCAGATGCGCTCGTGGCTACCCAACGATGTGGGCGGCGTCACCTGGTTCAACTGCGACGATGCCAATATGGTGGCTTACGTGCCGCTCTATTGCTGCATCACACAGGTGCCCGACTGCTTCCGTCAGGAGAACAACCCACGCACCGAGTTCAGTGACAAGTCGGCTTTCTGGATGAACAACTGGGTGGCCAACATGGTCTATCCACGCTATTCCATGATGATAGGTGACCTCCGCAAGGCACAAAACGAGTTGGAAGACTATTATTTCGCTGACCAAGACAGCGTGCTCGTCGCCATCAAGGACATGAAGCCTGCCGACCGTCAGAGCTACCTCAACCGCAAGAGCATCGCTTATGCCGACCGCATGATGCAACGCTGGGACAAGTTGGCTAAATATTTGATTGTGAAGTACAACGACCAAATAGAGCGTCGCACCGACGAAAATGGCGAGTTTGCCCGTTGGGGCCATAATACCCCAGGGTACGACCAACAATTCATTGATGCCATCGGAAAAACCACTGGCGACCGTTACAAACTGAAAGAAGTTATCAAACGGAGAGAAAGGTAATCCTTCCCTTATTTCCAAAAACGCAGCACTGCTATCTCGCCCAGCAAAGCCAGCAAGGCAATCAAAGCAAAGAGCTTCCACTGCGAGGATTGGTGCGCCATAGCTTCCACCAAGTCGGCGTTGGCGAAATCGGAAGTGTCTAAGACAGCGGCCACATCGAAACCGGCTTTGCTAAAAGCCTTACTCACCTCTTCACGGTCCACGAAGTCCATGCGCGACTCCACACGGCTTTCGTTCCAAGCCGTCACGCGGTTCACGCTGTCGTTGACCAAAAGGTCATAGAAGCCCGCAGAGGGCAGATTGTCGTTCAGGTAAAGATAGACCTTACCATTACGTACTTCCGAGGCCGGCATCTGCTCAAAGCTGCGGTTGGCATCAGCGAACAGGAAACGATGGTCGCCTTCAAGACTCATGTCGTTCAAGACCAACATCTTATCCTGACCAATCGTGTAGGAAAGCCTGCTCAGTTGTCCACCAAGCAGCGCCATCTTGACCATCATCGGTACAAAGAGCGAATGGTCGGCAAGGTCGCTCCATTTCGGGTCGAGAGTAGTGCCCATAATGAAGGCCTGTCCCTGCCCCACAGTCTCGGAATACAGCATCGGGTCACCGTTCTGAAGGATAAGCAAGGTGTTCGGGATGCCATTGCTTCTCATGCGCAGATGTTGCTTCACCTTAGGCAGGTCAGCATGTTGAGGCATGTCGAGGATGATATCGCTGAAGAACTCATGTCGCAAGGCCAAATCCTGAGCCACCGTGGCATTGGTATCGAGTTCCATTACCGAAAGCCCCAGCTTGTTCAATAGAAAGGCATTGTTCTTTGGGTCGTTCTTTGATGGGAACACCAGCATCGCGGCACCATCACTGACACAATTCAATAGGGTCTGCTGCAAGGTCTCGTTGAGTTTGGCCGTCTCGTTGACGATGATGAACTGGGCTTTGGCAAGCTGGTCCAGGTCGAAGCGTGAAGGCTCCATCAGCGTGTAGCGGAACTGTTCATCGTCTTCGAAGAGCAAAGCACAACTAGTTGCCTCATTGCCCAACTCCACCACGGAGAGGCTCGGTCTCACGCCCAAAACGAAGTCGTAAGTGTCGTCAAAGGTGATGGGATGGTCATTCAGCGACACGCTACAGCGTTGGTCGCCCGTGCCGTCCACCACAAATTGCATGACGACCTCCTGTGTGCCGTTTTTCTCCAAGTCGACCGTCGTGGAAGCCGCCATCGTACCGTTCATCGTGAATGTGACGGGCAGGCCCTTCACCTCCTTATCGCCTTGATTGACGACACGTACATTGAGGTCGTTAGTAAGACCAGGCTGCACCACAGGCGAAGCTAGCCATACAGAATCGATGTAAAGGTTGGTCTTGAATTCGGGTGTCATGGGCACCACCACCACTTGCATGGCGGTGTCGGCTTTAGCCGCAGTGAGATCGAAGGTATTTCTTTGGAAATCGGAATAGGCAAACAAGGTCGTGGTGGCAAAGCTATGTTGTTTGGCCAACATCCCGAAGCGGTCTATCACCTCACCCATCGGCACAGGTGCGCCGTCGAGATTCATGCGGTCAAGCTGGTCAAGCATCTCCTCCTGATTCATTGGATACTCGTTTTGGACCTCGAAGCTGTTGGTCATCAGCAGGTAACGGTTGGAGGGATTGAGCTTGTGCACCAGATCACGCGCCGATTGCCGAGCATCCTCAATCAAAGTAGTGCGCTGCGACTGCCCTTTCATGCTCATTGAATTGTCGATGTAGATGCCAACGAGATTATTCTCCGTGTTGACATTCAACTGTTTTTCAGGATGATATGGAAAAGCAAACGCCATCACCAAAGCGGCGATGAACAGGCAACGCAGCAATAGCGTGACGAGATATTTCAACTTACGAGTCTTGGCATTCTCCTGCTGGATGGAACGTAGTACTGCCGTATTACTGAAATACACCAACTTATGCCGCCTGAAGTTGAACAGGTGGATAATAATGGGAATCAGCAGGGCGAACAGGCCCCATAGCATATTGGGATAGAGAAACCGCATATCCTATGAATGAGGCTGCAAAGGTAAGCAAAATCAGGCAAACATCTTATCGATGACGTCCTTGTACTTGGCAGTGATGACCTTACGTTTGGCTTTCAACGTCGGGGTAAGCAGGCCGTTGGCGATACTCCATTCGTCGGCGAGCAACACGTGCTTCTTGATCTTCTCGGTCTCACCCAAGCCCTTGTTCAGCTCATTGACTTCCTTGGCAAAACGTTTCAGCACCTCAGGATTTTGAATCATCTCGGCGTTGGTTGTATAAGGGATCTTCTCCTCGAGGCACCAGGCCTTCAAGTCGGTGAAGCTCGGGATGATGAGGGCACCGGCGAACTTCTGGTTCTCGCCCACCACCAAGATTTGTTCAATCAGCTTGGAGGAACAGAACTTGGCTTCAATGACATCGGGGTTGATGTACTTGCCACCCGAGGTCTTGAAGAGGCTCTTGATGCGGCCCGTGATCTTCAGCTGGTTATATTGGTTGAACTCACCCATGTCGCCCGTGTGGAACCAACCCTCCTCGTCGATGACTTCCTTGGTCAGTTCAGGATGTTTATAGTAGCCCATCATCACATTGTGGCCACGGCAGAGAATCTCGCCACTATCTGCAATCTTCACCTCGGTGCCAGGCAGCGGCTGACCCACATAGCCCACTTCGCGGCCGTGCGGGTTGCGGTTGCTGACGGCGATGACGGGAGAGGTCTCGGTGAGGCCATAGCCTTCGAAGACCGGCATCTTGATGGCTGAGAAGAAGCCCGCGATCTTCTGCGAGATGGCGGCGGCACCCGACACGATGATGTCGAAGTTCTCAGCGCCGATGTTGGCTCTGATCTTGCTGTAGACCAACTTGTCGGCAATGGCCAGTTTCTTGTCATAGAACCAGTTGCGATTAGTGGCATCAATCTTATAGCGTTCGCCTAGGTGCAAGGCCCAGAAGAAGATAGCCCTGGCGATGCCCTTCTGCTTCTTACCCGATTGGTAGATGGCGTCGTAGAAACGCTCAAGCACACGCGGCACGGCGCACATCATCGTCGGATGAATCTCGCGCATATCGCTGGCGATGGTACCCAAACTCTCGGCATAGTAGATTGACATGCCGCGATACTGGTAGCAATAGTTCAACGCACGTTCGTAGGCATGGCACACAGGCAGGAAGCTGAAGGCCTTGTTAGACGTGTCGCTGATGGTGTAATGGAAGTTCGGGAACTGGTTCATCAGGTTATGGTGCGAGAGCATCACGCCCTTAGGTGTACCTGTGGTGCCCGAAGTGTAGATGATGGTGGCGCAGTCCATCTCGTCGACGGCAGCCTTGCGTTGTTCAAGCTCTTCCGCATGAGAATGTTCCCTACCCAGTTGGAGCATCTGGTCGAAATAGGGATATTTCTCACGGTCAACCATGGTATACACCATCTTGACATTGGGTGCGTCAGGAAGGATGTTGGTCACTTTGTTCATCACGCTGAGGCCGTCGATGATGACCATTTTGGCATCGCAGTCGTGAAGGATGTATCGGTAGTCCTCCTCGCTGATGGTAGGATAAACAGGCACGTTGATGGCGCCCACCTGGCTGATGGCCATGTCGAGCATGTTCCACTCGGGACGGTTGGTGAGAATCATGGCGACTTTGTCGCCTTTCTCTATGCCTAACTCGATGAGGGCATAACTCAATGCATCAGCGTGTTCCTTATATGATTGTGAACTGTAATTCACCCATTGCCCATTCTTTTTCCCAGCGAGGGCCACCTGCTGGTTAGGGTACTTCTCCACATAATTCTGAAGAAGGTCAAAAACTCTTTTTATTTCCATATTCAAATCGTTTTCAATTCCAAACTTGGGCACAAATATAGGAATTTTTCATATCCGCCCGACTTTTGATAGAAAAGAAAGTTTTTTCAAAAAGTATTTTCAATTAAATGCAAAGGCATACCAAAGCCGCCAAAACCATCAAAAGCGGGATGATCTTGCTGCGGATGTTCTGCTCCTTGAAGCCGAAGATGCCGTAGACGAACGAAACGATAAGACGTACGCCATATAATATAAGAGGTATGATTACCACCACGGCGGCCTCCTGCTTCAATCCTGTGAGGTAAATGACATCGGCCACGGTAACGAAAACGGCCATGGCCACGATGCCCCAACGCCATTCGAATGGATTAGCCTTACGCTTAGGAAGCCAAATAAAAAGGAATAGCAAGGCCATCATGAGGAAGTCGTATATGGTGTACCAGGCCTGGATGGTGGAAGGCGAGATGTTTTCCTTGCTGAGCAGGAACTTGTCGTAAACGCCGCTCAAAGCCACCAAAACCGCCGAGCCGAGCAACATATACACCCATTTGTCCGACTTGAAATTGATACCCTCCAACTTACCCGAACGGTTCATAAAGTAGAACGATATGATGGCCAGAACCACGCCCGTCCCTTGCAGCCAGGTCAGACTCTCATGAAAAACGCAAAACATCAGGATGACCGTGATGGCTGGACGCAACTGGTTGACAGGTCCCACCACAGTGATGGGCAAGTGCTTCATGGCCGAGTAACTGAACATCCATGAACAGAGGATGAGGGCCGTCTTGCCCAAGATGAGCAGATGTTGGCGCGAAGTCAACGGTTCGATATAGAGCTTCTGCATAAACTCCCCCTCAAAAATGTAAGGTTTGAATTGAGAAAGCAAGACAAAAGGAAGAAACATCAAGCCACTGATCAATGTGCTGTAAAACAACACGGGGATGATGGCATTGCCGACGACAGTCTGTTTCTTGAAGATGTCGTAGAAGCCCAACAGGAAGGCTGAAATTAATGATAGGGTTACCCACATGGTGTGTATTATTTTGGAGCCGCAAAAGTAGGGAATTATTTTGAATGCTGAATGCTGTATTATGAAATCGAAGATTCAACGAAGTTAATGCTGAATGAGAAATTGGCGTTAAGGATCATTCAGCATTCCTCATTCAGCATTCCTAATTAAATCAATGTATACTGGAAGATGGTCGCTGAAGCCGCCGAAATACTTAGGGCCGACGTAGGTGCGGAACAATTTCTTGCCGTGATAGGTTTCGTCGTCCTCCAACATGAAGTCGGCATGGAAGATGCGGGCACTACCTTCTTGGTAATGAAGCCCTTCCCTATCGCCCATCACACCAGACGTGACGATGATTTGGTCGAAAATCTGCCAGTCGGCTTGGTGTTTCAGCGTGCCTTCAAAACACAAACCATCGTTTTTGCCAAACAAGTTGATGAGGCAACCCTCTTCCCACTCGCTGGGATGCCGCGCCCGAAGCACGTCGTAGACACTTGGATCAGTGGGACTGTCGTTCAAATCGCCCATCATGATGACTTTGGGCTGGTAGCCTTCGGGGGCTGAAGCCACGATGGAATCCACCTTGGCACGCAGAATCGCTGCCGAACATGAGCGCGAGCCCACCGTTTCCAGCTCGCCGCTGTAACGGCTGGGCCAGTGGTTGACGAAGATGTGTAATGTATCATTTTGTTTGTCAACAAACTTGGCATACAAGATATCCCTTGAATGATAGGCCGTATCCTCAGGGTTGTAATACGGAAACACGGCGCTCTCCACCAGCTGGAAATGGTCGATGGAATACACAATAGCCGGGTCGATGCCGCGCTTGTCGGGGCCTTCGTAATGCACCCAGCGGTAGTTATGCTTCTTCAAAGGTGTCTGCTCAAAAAGAGCGCTCAGTACATACTCGTTTTCCACCTCGCACATGCCTAAGATGCCCAAAGGTCGGTTCTCCGACATAGCCAGAATCGCCTTGTACATGTTGTTGCGTTTGCGGTAGAAACGAGTTTTGGTCCAATGCTGCATGCCATCCTCAGTGAAAGCGTTGTAGATCTTAGTGCTGTCCACAAAGGGATCGAAGAAATTCTCCATGTTCCAGAAGGCGACGCGGATGGGATCTTGGGCCCTAACAGTTTTTATTGGAACAAAACATACAAAACCTAACAAAACAAAAATAGTGCAGGAAAGCTGCCAACCGGCGGCTTTCCGGCGGCGACACGGTTGTGTAGCCGCCACTTCTCGCAAAGAAGTTTTGCGTGTTTTGAAGGTTTTGTGATAAATATCCATAACCACACTTCTGTTTCCGCTGCAAATGTAAGAAATTGTTTCTATTTTTGCGCCATGAAATCGAAATTGCTCATCCTGTTATTGTTGCTTGTCTCAAGCCTGGGCTTCACCCAAAACGCCCATTTCTGGGACGGCATCGAAGCCTTCGATGGCCCCACAGATGACAACCCTGTGCTTGCCGCACAACTCGATTTCTACTTCGACAAACTGATTGCTCCCCTACCCGATTCCATCACTATGGAAATCGACCGACTGATTGGCAGGACCAACTACAATACCAACCTTCGCGATTTCATCCTTTGGCATCTCTTGGAGAAATACCGCCACCCGGAATACATGAGCCAGGACCAGGTGTTCGTCTATCTTTATGACCAATACTACTCCCAACTGGAAATCAAGGACTTGAATGAAATCAATTTGGCATTAATTCGGGAAAAGGCTGAACGACTGAGGCGATTGGCTTTGTTTAACACAGCACCTAAAATCCAATTGAACGATTCTGTTGATTTACAATCGATTGCAAGCAAATTTACCGTCTTATTCTTCTACGACCATGACTGTGATGTGTGCCAACAGGAAAGGCAGGATTTGGATTCGGTGTGCACGATTCATCCCGAAATCATGTTACTGGCCATCGACATGAATACCAACGATATTGGTGTGGATGAATTGTATGACCTCTACGACATCGAAACCACGCCGCTGATCTATGTCCTCGACAGCGACAAACGCATCATTGCAAAAAAAATCCGGGCGAAACAAATACCATTGGTGTTGTGATTGTAGAGACGCACGGCCGTGCGTCTCTACAATATCACACACCCAACATTTGTTTCATTTCTGGCAGACATTTTTCCGCCTCCTCAAACAACCTCCATTGCGCACGTGTGCGCACCAGATTGTGGGTAGCATACCTTATTTTATAATAGGTGTTGCCGTTGATGTAATCCGTCAGGAAACGCACGGCCTGCATGTAGGGGAACAAGGTGACCGCGTAGGGCAGGTTCTCCTTCTCAATTGGTAACAGGAAAGATTTGGTGCCTTCCAGATAACCCTTCGCAAAGGCCTTGAAAACCTCCATGTTGAAATGGATGTTGTCCAAATCGGGGTCATCCTCGGCACCCGTGTTGGCGGCCGAACGCAGGAAGTCGCCGAAATCAGAGAAGACGAAACTCGGCATGACGGTATCCAAATCGATGACACAGAGCACGTTGCCGTCCTTGTCGAAGAGCATATTGTTCACCTTTGTATCACAATGGCAGATGCGTTTCGGCAACTTGCCCTCGCGATAGAGCCGCTCACCCAAACACATCCTATCGGCAGCCTCCCTGATTTTCTCCACGAATTTCTGGACCTCAACCTCGCGCATCTGACCTACACGGTCTTCGGCAACAGCGTCTTCCAATTGCTTCAAACGGAATTCAATGTTATGGAAATCAGGAATGATCTCCCCTATCGGTGTCTCCAAATCGCACAGCAATGACTCGAAATCGCCGAAGGAACGACCTGCAAAATAGGCATATTCTGGCGTGACGGCCTCATAAGTGTAGCTGTCGGCGATGAAGTCCATCACACGCCAATATTTCTCATTTTCAAAGATATAGGTCTTTCCCGTGTCGGCCTTCAGGAAATGCAACACACGGCGGTTGACGTCCTTAATGCCTTGTGCTACATATTTTTGCCGAATATGATTCGTCACAGCTTCGATGTTGTTTTGCAACATGTCGACATCGGTAAAGACGGCATTGTTGATGCGTTGCAGCACATATCTTGGCTGGCCATTGACGATGATTTTATAGGTGTCGTTGATGAGTCCGTTGCCCAAAGGCGCAATGTCTTCGATAGTTTTCGGGTCGACGAAATGGCCCGCAATGGTGAAAAGTTCGTTCATATTGTGGAATTTTTTCGCGAAAATAGGAATTTTTGAGCTATTAATTACTAACTTTGCCCTCAAATTAATTCTTAACCTATGAAAAACAAGTTTTTACACCTCATCCTTGGCCTCGTCCTAATTGCGATGGCCACCGCCTGTGGCGAAAAGAAAACCGCCGAAACGGAAGTCCGCAAAGGCAACTACCGCATCGTTGACAACACCATCGTCTTTGACGAGCCGCAACGCATTGAAGGACAGAAGAGCGTCCTACAATTCACCGTCGACCCCATCGAAAACGTGCGCATCGGCTTTATCGGCCTCGGTATGCGTGGCTATGATGCCGTGGATCGCATCACCTACATTGACGGCGTAACCGTCGTGGCTTTGTGCGACATCGAGCCCGATCGCGTCGAAGCCGTAGAGACCAACATCCTTGAAAGCAGAGGGCTGTCTCGTGCCGAAGCCTACACAGGTCGCGAAGCATGGAAAGAGCTCTGCGAGCGCGACGACATCGACCTCGTCTACATCTGCACCAACTGGCAAACCCATGTCCCGATGGCCGTCTATGCCATGCAACAGGGCAAGCACGTGGCCGTTGAAGTGCCTGCCGCCACCTCCATCGAAGAATGCTGGCAGCTGGTCGACGTGGCTGAACAAACCCAACGTCACTGCATGATGCTTGAGAACTGCTGCTACGACTTCTTTGAGCTGACTGCCCTCAACATGGCCCAGAAAGGCATGTTCGGCGAACTCATCCATGGTGAAGGTGCCTACATCCACAACCTCGAACCCTATTGGCACGAGTATTATGAAAACTGGCGCCTCGACTTCAACCAAAGCCACTCGGGTGACGTCTACCCCACCCACGGCCTCGGACCCCTCTGCCAGGCGTTTAACATCCACCGCGGCGACCGTATGAAGACCTTGGTCAGTATGAGCACGCCATCCTACAAAGGCAAGAAAGTAGCTAAGGAGATGATGAACACCGAAGAATTCGCCAATGGCGACATGACCACCACGATGATCCAAACCGAGAAAGGCAAGACCTTACTCATCGAGCATGATGTCTACACCTATAGACCTTACAACCGCCTCTATCAACTTACAGGAACAGAAGGCTTTGCCAACAAATACCCCGTGGAAGGCTTCACGGTGTTGGATGACAAATTCCCCGCTGGCTTCCTGCCTGAGGGCATGAAACTCAACCCCCATGGCTTCGTGCCGGCTGAGGTGCGCGACAAGATTATGAAGGAATACCTCCACCCCATCGCTGTGGCCATTGAGGAAAAGGCCAAGGAAGTGGGCGGCCACGGCGGCATGGACTTCGTCATGGACTATCGCCTCATCTACTGTCTACAACATGGTCTGCCGCTCGACCAAGACGTCTACGACGCCGCCGAATGGTCCTGCCTCGGCGAGCTGACCGCTGCCTCCATCGCCAATGGTGGCATGCCCGTACAGATGCCCGATTTCACACGTGGTGATTGGGACAAGGTGAAGGGATATAAGCACGCTGAATAAATTGACCATGAAAAAAGCAACACTCCTCATTGTGACATTCCTCGCCTTTGCCTCGTTCGGCTTCTCCCAAGAGAAACTGACGGACAAGGAGCTGGTCAATGTCATCTACGCCATGGGACAGATGTATCCCGATGGCTTCACCTTGGACCTCAACACCATGCGCCAGCCCACTGAGGGACTCATCGTTTCCTACAAAGCGACGCAAAACAGCTTCGACCGCAAGAGCATCCCGGCCGTCATCAAGCATGCCCGCGCCCACAACAACCTGGTGGGCGGCTGGTACAACCCCGAGGAAGACAAATACTACTTCGATAGCAACCGATCCTTCCCTGAGGACAGCCTGGCAGCGGCCGTGGAATTTGCCCGCGAGAACGAACAACACACCGTTTACATCGCCTCCAAAGACATCAACATCTGGACGAACTACGAGCAGAAGGACATCCGCGTGATCCTGGACTGCGACATGGGCAGCTCGACCGACGACCTCTTCGCCCTGATGATGCTCTACCGTTATATGGACATGAAACGCTGCAACCTGATTGGCGTCGTCGTCGACCGCATGGGCAAGGCCAACGCCGACATTGTCGACATGATGAACAACTTCTACGGCTATCCTGACATTCCCATCGGCCTTGAGACCAAAGGTGTGGAGACCCCGCATGTGTTCATCACCTACCACAACGCGCCCTACGCCCGCACCACCGAGGCCGAGCCCATGTTCAAACGCAGCGTCGGCGACGACGGCACCTACATGGAAGGCTACAAACTCTACCGCAAGCTCCTCAGCGAGCAACCCGACCACTCGGTAACCATCGCCTCCATCGGCTTCGTGACCTCCTTGTCACGCCTCCTGGAATCGGGACCCGACGAGTTCTCGCCCCTCAACGGCGTGGAGCTGGTCAGAGCCAAAGTCAAAGACATCTATGCCATGGGCGGTGTGTTCGGCAAAGCCGTCGAGCCTGACTACAACTTCAAGGCCGCCATCGACTTCTCCCTGAAGTTCTTTGAGCTGCTGCCTAAGGAAGTCGACGTTGTCTTCTCGCCTGGCGAAGTGGGCGACCCGCTCGACTATCGTCCCGAGACCGTCATCGCCGACATGAACTGGACCGATATTCACCCCATCAAGTGGATCTACCAGTTCCTTAACTGCGACACCGGCCAAAAGATGTGGGACCCGCAGGCCGTCATCAACGCCGTGGAAGGCGACGAGTTCTATAAACTCTCCGAACGCGGTTGGGTGACCCTCACGCCTAACGGTGAGACGCTCTTCACCCCCGATCCCAAGGGCAATGCACGCTACCAATATCCCGGTGATGCCGTTTGGTGCGACATGGTGCTTAAGTATATTAGGCTGATGGCTATTCAGCATTGATTAGTTGAGAGTTTAGAGATTATGAAACGCTTGTTATTATTCGTTTTCGTTGCCTGCATGGCGGTCCCGATGGGGTTCGCGCAAAGCAGTGACAATTATCGTCTTTCCGACAAGGACTTGGCTAATGTCATCTACGTCATGGGCCAGATGTATCCAGAAGGCTTCACTTTGGACCTAAGCACTATGCGCCAACCCACGCAAGGACTCATGGTTTCTTTTAAGGAGACACAAAACAGTTTCGGCATCAAGGACATCAAGAAAGTCATCAAGCACGCAAAAAAGCACCAAAACCTGGTGGGCGGCTGGTATGATCACGAGAAGGGCGACTATTATTTCGACAGCAACCGTTCGTTCCCCGAGGACAGCCTCGCCGCTGCCTTGGCCTTCGCCCGCGAGAACGGACAGCACACCGTCTACTCCACGGCCATGGGCATCAATGTGAAGTCGAACTACGAGCAAAAAGACATTCGCATCATCTACGACTGCGACATGGGCAGCTCTACCGACGACCTCTTTGCCCTGATGATGCTCTACCGTTACATGGACATGCAACGCTGCACGCTGCTCGGCGTGGTCGTCGACCGCATGAACCGCGCCAACGCCGACGCGGTGGACGTGATGAACAACTACTACGGCTATCCCGACATCCCCATCGGCCTGGAGCGGTCGGGCGTGAAGGCACCGCGTGTCTTCATCCCCTACCACAATATGGCCTATGCCCGCGACATCGAAGGCAGACCTCTGTTCAAACGCACCGTGGGCGACGACGGCGAGTACATGGACGGCTACAAACTCTACCGCAAGCTGCTCGCTGGACAACCCGACAAGTCGGTGACCATCGTCTCGGTGGGCTTCGTCACCTGCCTCTCGCAGCTACTACAATCGGGACCCGATGAGTTCTCGCCTTTGAGTGGCTTGGAGCTGGTGCAACGCAAGGTGAAGGACGTCTATGCCATGGGTGGCGTGTTCGGCGACTCGTTTGAGCACGACTTCAACTTCACCGCGGCCATCGACTACTCACTCAAGTTCTTCGAACTGATGCCCAAGGATATCGACATCGTCTTCTCACCCGGCGAGGTGGGCGACCCGCTCTACTATTCAGCGACCCAAATCATCTCCGACCTCAGCTGGACCGACAAGCACCCCATCAAGTGGATCTATGAGTTTTTAGTCGAGGACAAGTTCCAGAAAATGTGGGACCCGCTGGCCGTCATCAACGCGGTGGAGGGCGACAAGGCCATCTACCAAATCTCGAAACGCGGTTGGATCACCCTCACCCCTACGGGCGAGACCATCTTCACGCCCGACCCCAACGGCAACGCCCGCTACCAACTGCCTGGCGATGCCAACTGGAGCAGCACCCTGCTCAAATACATTCGGTTAATGACCATCCAACATTAAACGAAAAAGCCTCCTTCACAGAGGCTTTTCGTTTATTTCATCGTGACTGATCGGAAGAAGACCTCCGCGTCTTTCCACACCGTGTAGTCACGAGCATAAAGCAGGTTCATCTGGTTAAGGACATCCGTCTCGATGTCCTTTTCCATATACGACGCGGGGTTGTAGACACCCCTGCGAATCTTGGGCAGTTTCTGCGTCTCGTCGGCAGGCGAGCAATAGCCCACCCAGGTTCTGCGACCGAACAACACAAGAATGGCGTTCTTAAGGAACTGCACTGGTTGCTTCACCACCAAGGCCAAAGGCAGCCAGAAGACAATGCTGAACATGCTTGTCACCACATCGAAGAGGCGTTTGTTGCGGCGGTTTGGTTTGGTATCAATGGCCTTTATGTCGACGGTATAGAGGTCGCCTCGGGTATTGATGCTGTTGCTACCGATGATGGAAAGGCTATCCTCAGGCGCAATCTTGTAATCGACATTAGTAGCATGCCAATCCACCATCTTGTCGATGATGACCTGATGTGGCACGTCTTTGGAGCAGAAGATAACCTCCGTAATCTTATAAATCTCGATGATGTCAGGCACTTGGGAAAGGTTACCGATAAAGCCCTCAGGAGCCTCACCCTGCGTCTCCGAACTCACCAGACCGATGAAATCCGGCTTGATGGAGGTGCTCTCCAAAATGGAATTGACTCGCTGCGTTTCCTCGGGGCTACCTATGACCAAAAAGCGTTTCTTCTCCGTCTTCTTCGACTGGAAATTCTCATTACCCATCAGAACACCAATGAAACGCGTGAGACTCATCTCTAACGCCAACCACAGCATACCGAAGAGAATCAGAGCGCGCGAAAAACGCAGACTCTCGGGCAACAAGGCATACAGCACCAAAATCACAGCACTACCGAAGGCCACACCCAACACGGCTCTTCCAATGTTGTATGGTTTGTCGTAACCTCCTGTGAAATACGTCGAAAGAAGCCAAATCAAGATATAGATGGGCAGAACCACGGCAAAAAGCACCGTAGGATACGTGCCTACGCCGCCATAGATATTGCTGTGACCCCAGAAATAACTGATAGCAGCCAAACCACCATAGCCCAACACCGCATCCAAGAACGGGATGGCCGCCTTGTGGAAAAACTGCGACACCAAGGCAAAAAAAGCCTTGATGTAGATGGCCAAATTAATAAGGAATGAGAATGACTTAGCCCAGGAGTTACCGAAATGCTTCTTGGCAAAGATCTCCATGGCACGGTAGAAGACGAACACATAGTTGACGCTGGTCTTCTTGGTGCTTTCGCCCTTGTAGTGGATGATGCGCGTCTCGGGGAAATAGTAGTTCTTGTAGCCGCCTTGCGTGATGCGGTACGACAGGTCGATGTCCTCGCCATACATGAAGAAAGTCTCATCCAGCAGGCCGACTTTGTCCAAGGTCTCTTTGCGCATCAGCATAAAGGCACCCGCCAGAATCTCAACCTCGTTGGTCTCGTCATTGGAAAGATGCCCCATGTAATAACGGGCAAAACGTTTGGAATGCGGAAAGAGTTTGGCCAAGCCAAACATCTTGTAGAACGCCGTCTTGGCCGTGGGGAGCCCACGCTTCGACTCAGGCAGGAACTGTCCCTTGCCGTCCACCATCTTCACGCCAAGACCGCCCGCATCGGGATGGCTATCCATGAAAGCGAGGCATTTCGAGAAGGTGTCGTCCTCTACCACCGTATCGGGATTGAGGAGGAGGACATACTCGCCTGTCGAGATACGAATAGCTTGGTTATTGGCCTTGGCAAAGCCGACATTCTCCTTGTTGGCGATGACTTTTACCTCAGGAAACTTCTGCGCCAGCATCTTCAACGAGCCGTCGACCGAGTTGTTGTCGACGACAAACACCTCACCCTCGATGCCCTGCATGGCTCGGCGCACCGAGTAAAGGCATTGTTCGAGGAAATACTCGACGTTGTAGTTGACGATGACGACAGACAGTTTCATTTTTTCAGCTTTAAGCTATCAGCCGTAAGCTATCAGCTTAGCAACACTATTGCTGAAAGCTGACGGCTGAGAGCTGATAGCCATTCATTTTTCACTTTGTTTATAATTATTTTTTCCTCTACTATTCAGGCTTACTATCCAGATTGACTTTGATGGCCTTGATTTTGGGACCGTCATATTCAGGGATACTGTCTCCGATGTTTTCATAGCCACAGGCATTCAGGATCTTACCCTTGAGGTCTCTGTTCTGCATCCAGCCAGTAAAACGCTCTGCACCAGGTCCGTAAGCATATACCAACACAGGCAGACAAGTGTGGCTCCCTGTCGAATAATTCAAACTTACATTGGTGTATTTTCCCAATTTGTCGATCATGGTCAGACCGCCCGTCTCGTGGTCAGCGGTAACTACGACAAGCGTGTTGCCCTTCTCCTTGGCATAGTCAAGAGCCACCTTGACGGCATAGTCGAAGTCCATCATCTCGTCCAACATCCAAGTAGAGTCGGCGGCATGGCAGGCGAAGTCAATCTGCGAGCCTTCCACCATGAGGAAGAATCCGTTTTCGGCACCGTCAAGAGTCTTCAAAGCAGTCTTCACGGCACGAGGCAGGAAGTCGCCACGCTCGGCCGCCTTCGGCATGTGGTCGGCATTCGCCATGACCGCGTATTTCTTGCAGGTCACATCAATGTCGGCAAGGGTATCATACACCTTCCAGCCCAGTTCGTTCTCCATACGCTTGACCAGATTGATGCTATCCTTGCGCTGGTTGAAATGCTTCATGCCGCCACCTATAATCAAGTTAATATTTTCTGATTCTGCCAGTTGCATGGCGATATCCTCATACTGACGACGATGCGGCACCTTGGCATAAAATGTGGCAGGCGTGGCATGGGTGACATAGCACGAAACCACGATGCCCGTCTCTTTGCCTTGTTCCTTCAAGGCCTCAAGCACCGTCATCACTGGAATGGTATCGGGATTCATACCTACCATAGCATTTTTGGTTTTGTGGTCGCTGGCAAGAGCCGTACCACCCGCAGCCGAGTCGGTGATGTCGTTGCTGGCCGAATGGGTGTCGACCACACCAATATAGGGGAATTGAGAAAAAGTCATCTCCTCGCCTGTGGCCAACATGGCCGCATACACTTGCGGCAAGGCCATGCCGTCACCAATCATATAGATAACATTCATGGCTTTAGCGGGTTCTTGAGGTTCTTCTTTCTTGTTGCCACAAGCGGTCAACATGCCCAACATGACGAGGGCGATTAGGGATAGGATAGTTAGTCTTTTCATATAAACATTAATTATGATTTCAAGATTTTATTGCTTCCTCCCAACAACTTTTTTCACCGCCTCCACGATGTCGGGCGTGTCGAGATGATAGGCTTTCATCAGCTCGTCGGGCGTGCCGCTTTGTCCGAACTCGTCGTTGACGGCCACCATCTCCATCGGGCAAGGCAAATTCAAAGCCAAGACTTGAGCGATGCTGTCGCCCAAGCCACCGTTACGCTGATGTTCCTCAGCGGTGACCACACAGCGGGTCTTGCGCACCGAATTCAGCACGGCTTCCACATCCAGAGGCTTGATAGTGTGGATGTTGATTAGTTCTGCGTTGATACCCATCAGTTTCAGGATGGGCAGAGCCAAAACGGCTTTCCAAACGAGATGACCGCAGGCAAAGATGGTCACATCGGTGCCCTCTTGCAGCATCTGTGCCTTGCCGATGACGAATTTTTCATCCACGGGAGTGAAGTTCGGCACTTTCGGGCGACCAAAACGCAAGTAAACCGGGCCATCGTATTCTGCAGCGGCGATGGTAGCGTTCTTGGTCTGATTGAAGTCACAAGGCACGATGACGGTCATGTTGGGCAACATCTTCATCATGCCGATGTCCTCAAGAATCTGGTGTGTGGCACCGTCTTCACCCAAGGTGACGCCCGCGTGGGAGGCTGCGATCTTCACGTTCTTATTGGAATAAGCCACGCTCTGACGGATCTGGTCATAGACGCGACCTGTAGCAAAAGCCGCGAAGGTGCCCGTGAACGGCACGAAGCCGCTCAAAGCCATGCCTGCCGCCATATTAATCATATTGGCCTCGGCGATGCCCGTCTGGAAGAAACGGTTGGGGAACTCCTTGGCGAAGTCGCCCATCTTGAGCGAGGGTGTAAGGTCGGCGCAGAAAGCCACCACCTTAGGATTGCGGCGACCCGCCTCGAGCAGGCCTTCACCGAAACCCGATCTTGTATCTTTGTTGTTTTGTATCGTGAAATCCATAGTATTCTGTGATTTAAAATTCAAAATTCAAGATTTAAAGATTTTATCGGCTGATGGCTTATGGCCTATGACTATGGCAGCTTAATATCAAGGATTGATTTCATCTTTTCGTTAAAGCTGCCATAGGCCATTGTCATCAGCCATAGTCTTTAATAATCTCCTAAAGTTTCGGTTAATTGTGAGAGTGCGTTAGCGGCCTGCTCGTCGTTGGGTGCAGTGCCATGCCATTTGTGCGTGCCCATCATAAAGTCGACGCCAAAGCCCATCTCGGTGTGTGCGAGGATGAGCTGCGGCCTGCCTTGGTGGGTGTTCTCGCGAGCGAGTTTTAGGATATTCACGACGGCCTGCATGTTGTTACCGCTCACCTCAAGGACATACCAACCGAAGGACTCGTATTTGGCACGAAGGTCGCCGAGACTAAGCACCTCATCGGTGGGACCGTCGATTTGTTTCTTGTTGTAGTCGATGATGGCGATGAGGTTGTCGACACCTTTGGCAGGCGCATACATGGCGGCCTCCCAGATCTGGCCTTCCTCCTGCTCGCCATCGCCCATGAGGACGTAGACGATATGTTGGTCACCATTCAGTTTCTTGGCCTGTGCAGCGCCAACAGCCACCGAAAGCCCCTGCCCTAACGAGCCCGAGGCGATGCGGACACCAGGCAGACCTTCAGCCGTGGTGGGATGGCCTTGCAAACGTGTGCCAAGACGGCGGAAAGTAGCCAGCTCGCTGACAGGGAAATAGCCACGGCGCGCCAAGATACTGTAAAACATCGGGCTGGTGTGGCCATTGGAGAGGAAGAACATGTCCTCGCCATTGCCGTCCATGCGGAAGTTGGCGGGGTCGATTTGCATTTGGTCGAAATACAGGGCCGTGACAACGTCGGTCGCGCCCAACGAACCGCCCGGGTGACCCGACTGGCAGCCATGCACCATACGTATGATGTCGCGGCGCACCTGCGAGGCGATTCTTTCTAATTCGTTGACAGTCATATTATAAGTATTTTGAAAAAATAAGGTACCCTGTCTGTGAGATTACTCCAACACCCTACGCATCTCCCTGACCATCTGCTCCTCCATCACCGTGGTTTTCTCGTCTGCTTCGATGATGGCACAGAGGTCGTGGATGAGGTCGAGGCGATCGGCTTCAGAGGCGGCATACTGGGCCTTGTTCTCGCGGATGCAGTCGAGGACTTCGGCATCGTTCATCTTGCCGAACAGCTTCTCCATCTTTTCCACGGTGTCGAAATCGCTCTTTTCAAGCATGATTTTCACTTCTTCCGATTGGATGTTTCCATCGATATTGGCGGCATAGAGCATCACCAAGGTCTTGAATTCTTCTTTATTGAGTGTCATGGTTTTATGTTTTATTGATTTCTGTTTGCAAAGATAACACAATAATCAAAACGAAGCAACCGAATTCTACCATTTCCCCGAATAGCCGCCACCGCCGCTATGTCCTCCGCCAAACGATCCTCCCGATGAATGATGGCTTGAAGAATGGCTCGAATGGCTTCGTTTGGACGAGCTGGAGGAATAACTGCTGCTACTATAACGCACCAACATGGGAATCACCACCGTCTTCGTGATGGTGTCACCGCAATGCTGACAGACGTAGGTCTCCTCTTTCTTGCCGTCATGCGAATAATCCGCATTGACAAGGGTTTTCGATTCGGTCATAAGCAATGTGTAAGCACCGCATTTTGAGCATGTTTTATACTTGGAATACTGCTTGCCATGCTCCTTCACCACGACCACATGGCCGTTGCTGCAATGATAGGGCCTGAACTTCAAGGCGCCCACACTTTCCTCAGCCGCATGAATCTCCGGCAACTCGAAACTGTCGTAATTTTTCATCGCGCCGCTACATTGCGGACAGTTGCATTCTCCGCCATGCTCCATCTTGTTTTTATAAACAAGGTGGTATACCCAACCCAACCAAGGTGCCGCCCAAGTCGCTATTCGGTTACCCGAATTCTTGAAAGCTGCCTGATAGACCGCCCCCGGATTGATGGACTGCTTGGCCATCTTCTTGGCCGTCTTCAACGCACGTTGGTTCTGACGGAAACAAACCCAGGTGAGATACAAAACCAAAGCGATGACGGAAATCAAACTGTACGCCTTCTTTTGCTCTAAATCGGGAAAACGGGAGGTCACAAAAGCTATAGCCAAAAACAAGAAGACAAAGATGGAAAAACCAATCATCAAGCCGCCGAGACAGCCCTTGCCTTCCCAAGGCGAGCCCGACCAATGGGTCGTGGAGCCTTCGATATAGGTGACTCCGTTCTCATTGAACGCATGATAGGTATCTGAAACAACGCGCTTTTTGTCTTTACGATTGCGTGCCCAGAAGACAATACCGACTATAGGCATCGCAAGCATTAATAAGGCAAACAGACCAAATATGAAGCTAAAGTCTTCAGTCATCTTTCCTTCGCCTTCATAGTCGCCGCTCGGCAAGGTGGTCTTCAATCCCATTGGGATTTCACCGCCATATACCTCAACGATATCGGCCACGCCTGCGCAAAGACCGCCCTCATAGTCACCGGCACGGAAAAATGGCACGATGGTATTGGTGAATATCCGCTGACACTTGGCATCCGTGAGGGTTGCCTCAGCACCATAACCCGTCTCAAACTCCATGGCATGCTGGTCTTCCACAAAGAGCAGAAGCACACCATTGTTGGTCTCAGCATCACCAATGCCCCAATAGTTGAACAACTCCGTGGCAAAAGATTTCGATTCGGCGTCACCGATCGAAGCCAAGGTCACCAAAAAGACATCAGCCTTGTCACGGATAGCACAAAGCGCTGTGTTGATGGTCATCTCGGTACTGTCGGAAAGAAATCCGTCTGGGTCGGAGACATGGATGTCGTTGCTTTTCAATCGGGTGTTGGGCACCGTGCCCACCGTCCATGCCGTTTGGGCAAATGTCGTAAAGCCGACACACAACGTAAAAAGTAATAGTAACGTTCTCTTCATGGCTTTTCTTTGGTTAAGAATAGAATATTCAGCTTTTGTCCTCTTCCCTGATCCTTTCCAAAATCTTTGGAATGGCCAGCATCAAGAAACTGTCGTATTTCATGTCTCCAGGATTGATTCTGCGCAACTCCGCAAACGAGCAAATGTCGACACTGACGGGATCCGAGGCATTCTTTTTCAAGCGGTTGCGGAATTGCTTTTTGGTGCCACCAAACGAGCGCTCGTCACGGATGCGTTCTTCTTTGTTGAAGTAACGCACGCCCATGATCAACCTCTCAGTCACCCAACGGGCATGCTCGCTGATCGATAACGCTTCAATATGGTCCTCCCAGGCTTTAGTTGAATTTTTACCACACTGTTCCATCCCTCTTGCCCTCAACTCGAAACAGTCGGCGCAGCAGATACTCGAAACGCCATTCTTGGCTTGGATCAAATTGGCACTCCATTTTTGTGGGTTGATAAGCGGCGTCATTGGCTTTTGCAAATAGTTATGCTCAAACGCGTCCAACGCCATTTTGTAACGTCTGGGAGAGTGAATGTCCTCGGCAGGCAAGTTGTCAATCAATACCCCCAATTCGTAGATCCTTCCCACATACACTGCCTTACGGGTGTCAATGCTCTTGATGTCATCCAAGTTGCAAGTCTTCAGGAATTCATCGGCATCATTATCCGACATTTCAACGACAACACCGCTTTTGTCAGCAGCCGACAAGGTTCTGACCATCTCCAATTCAACATCAAGATAGGAGTCGGCATGGATTGGCGCAGAGCCATAGACCGAATACTTGCAATAGTCCAACAGATTACACAGGTATTCCTCTTTTCTCAAGTCTTCAACGATAGTATCGTTATTACTGACTATGGTGATGACTGAACGGTTGCTTCCACTCGTTTCGTCAAAATTGGCAAAGTGAGCCAACAAGGCCACTTCACGGACGGCGGACAACATCAAAGGGCTATCGCTCGTTACCACCACATGTAAATACTCGTTTGAGGTAGGCCCGATAGCCACATCCTTCAACTTGTCGAGGACGTATGCACGAGCCACATACCAGTCGCTTATCGTCTCAGCCGAGTAACTGTCACCATTCTTATGCCTCAAGTATTCAAAAGGTCTCTCCTTTTCAACGTGTTTGCTCATAATGCTTCCTCCTTTCCACTTGTTAGCTCTTTCTCCGTCAAATAGTTATTGATATTACTGACATCATAGCTCGAAGGACTCTGATAAAGCTGAAGACCGAACCAATCCAAGGCCTTTATGATATGCTCGATGATCTGTGACTGCTGCCATTCGAATGCCACAACGCCGCCCTCCATGATGAAGCCATACACCTGCAGCGGCAAGCCTGCTTCTTTTTGTTCCAACCATCTCACCACCAATCGCGGCTCCTGTGAGACATAGGGATGGTTCATCAGCCAATGGAACAAATACAATCGGAACAAGTGAGCATTAAGTTCTCCTACTTTGAAATCCTCGTCCAACAAATATGCTCTGACCGACTCCCTCTCCTTCAATGATTCAATTTCCTCAGCGGAAAGCGGATGGAACCATCCTGTGTCGAGGATAAAGGTCTTCAGCATCTGTCGGCCATAGGTCTTTCCAGAAGTCATTCTCTGGAGGTTGATGAAATGGTCGTTGTGCAACACGCTGGTGGGTATGGAAGAAGTGGTCGTGTCCCAATTGTAAATGGTCACCGTCGTCAGCGTGATGCGCTTCACTTCACCATCGACATTGAGCTTGGGCACCTGAATCCAGTCATCGATATACAGCAGATGGTTGAGCCTCAAGTGAATGAAAGCCACAACACCTTTAATCGTGTCTTGGAAAATCCAGGTCATCAAAGTACCAATGACACCAAAAATGATGAAATAGCCGGATTCCTTCTGGATTTTGATAATGCACAACAACCCGATCAACCATATCCCGACGACAATCAGAATCAGAATCTGGCACCACGTGATGCCCGTTTCATTCTTGCGCAGGCTATAGAGGTTTGTCATGGTGTTGCACACGCCGATGACCAGGATCATGAGGAGCGTCAGAAACAGCAGCCAAAACCAGGAACTTCCGAGTGCATTCGAAATGAAACCATAAACAGAAGCCAAACAACTCGAGGCACTCAAAAACGCGGCGTTCTGCCAATCAAATAGCGACAATAACGACAAAGCAATCATCAACAACAGCAGCAAGGTTAGAACCCAGCGCCCCTTCAATATCATCGCCCCCATGACCTGTGTAAACCCACGGTCAGAGGACAACCATTTTTTACTTAGTCTATTCATATAAAATATGTATTAACCCGAAACTTTCAATTGGTTTCCGAATGCAAAGTTAGAAAAAATAATTATACCTAAACGGTTATTTTTGACTATTGTTAGGAACACAGAAATACAAAACCTCACCATATTCCTATTTTTTATTATTTTTGCACCAAATTTCAGTCAAGTCACAATATGTTTGAGGACGAAGATTACTATTTTGAGCACGAAGCAGAGATGGAAAAAGCCATCGAGAGGTATGAATCCATGCTAAAGGATCACGACTCGGTTTACTTTGACAGTGAGGAGTTTGAATACATCATCGACCATTACACCAAACACAACCAGCTGAAACGCTCAAGAGAGGCCGTGGAAATTGCCATGGCCCAGCATCCCGAAAGCAACATGCTGAAAATCAAATATGCACGACAGTATCTGCTCGAAAACGATGCACAACGTGCCTTCGACATCATGCAGCATGTGGAACGCATCGACGACGAAGAAGACCCCGACTATTTCCTGACCCTCGGCTCCTGCCTGGCCGTCTTGGGCAAGTCGGAAGAGGCTTTGGAGAACTACTTCAGCGCTCTTCCATACTTCGATGAGGACGAGAAGTTCGAGCTCTACAACGCCATCGCATACGAATACCAACACATGCATAAATTCGACCTCGCCCTTGACTTCTACCAAAAAGCCTTGGCACTTGCCGACGACAAAGACACCATCTACCATGAGATCCGCTGCTGTTTCCTCAGCGCAGGCCGCAAAGAAGACGCTATCGCTTTCTTCCAACAACTGGTCGACAAAGACCCATATAACAGCAAGGCCTGGACCAACATCGGCGACGTCTACCGTATGATGGGACAATACGAAGAGTCCATCGACCCCTACGAATATGCCCTCAGCATCGATCCGGAAGACCTCTGGACCAACATGCATCTGGCCGATATATATTATGACTTGGGCCGTTATAGAGAAGCCATCGACACCCTTGAGGAAGCCCTGCGCAACGGCGTGGAGACCTCGATGATACACACCACTATTGGAGACTGCTACTACCGCCTCAACGACCTGCAAACCGCCGAGGAGCATTTTAGCAAGGCATTGGAAATCAACCCAATGATAGGATCTGGTTATGCAGGTCTCGGCTATGTGTTCAGTGACCGCGGCCAAAGCCGAAAAGCCATCAAATACTTTGAGAAAGCCTTGGAATACGAGCCTTGGGAGACCGACCACCTCTACTCCATCGCCACCGACTACATGAAACTCAAGGAATACGACAAGGCCATGGAATATCTGCGCAAGATCCAAGAGCAGACGCCGAACGACGCCGATGCCTATTACTACATCGCCGACCTCTATGGACAACAGGACAAAATCGACGAGGCCATCAACACCATCAAGTTCGGCTTGCTACAGACCGACAACGACCCGTCACTCCTCTATCTTCTTGCCTACGCTTATTTCATCAAAGGCAACCGCAACGCAGGCTTGGAGGCCTTGGACCAAGCGCTCACCGCTGACTTCGAGACGTGGCCCGACTTCATCGAATACGACCACGAATTGCTGGCCAACGACCCGGACATCCTTGCGCTGATCGAACAACACAAAAAGAACCAAGCCACCAACCCGAACCCAAAACAATAACCCTGAATGAAGAATTACATCTACATCTTTCTCATCGCCATGGTGCCGCTCATCGAGCTGCGTGGCGCCCTCCCTGTGGCCTACGGCATTCATACCGCCAATCCTGACTTTAGCCTGTTTTGGAGCTACATCATCATCGCCATCGGCAATATGCTTCCCGTGCCTTTCATCTATTTCTTTGCACGCAAGGTCCTGGAATGGGGTAAGGATGTCAAAGTTCGCTGGTTCAGCAGGTTCTGCAACTGGTGCCTCGAGAAAGGCGAGAAAGGCGGTGAGAAGCTGCAAGCCAAAGCTGGTCGCGGACTCTATTGGGCATTACTGCTTTTCGTCGGTATCCCATTACCCGGCACAGGAGCTTGGACAGGCACCCTCGCAGCCAGTTTCTTGGACATGGATTTCAAGAAAAGCGTACTCGCCGTCATTGGTGGCGTGGTGCTGGCCAGCATTATTGTCGGTGTGGTTTGTACCTTGGGATTTGGGGCGATTTTTGGTATCTAATGATCTGTTTTTGAGACGCGATTAATCGCGTCTCTGCAAGCATATATGAAACGTTACGGACTCATCGGACATCCTTTGAAGCACTCGCAATCGAGGTTCTACTTCAACAAGAAATTCGAATACGAAGGACTGGATTGCGTTTATCAACATTTCGACCTCAAGACAGTAGAGGAAATCCATGAGGTGATGGACAAATATCCCGACCTATGCGGATTCAACGTGACGATACCCTACAAGGAAGCCATCATACCGCTATTGGACGAGATTGACCCTATTGCAAAAGAAGTCGGAGCAGTCAATGTGGTTAAAATCGACAACGGCAAATTGAAAGGTTACAACACCGATGTCTATGGCTTCGAACAGTTGCTGAATCGTGCCATCAACGGCAAGGAAACCAGCCATGCCTTGGTCTTGGGTACAGGCGGTGCCTCCAAAGCGGTGCAATATGTGCTGAAACGGAAAGACATCCCCTATTCCACCGTCAGCCGTAGTGCCGAAAAAGGCGATTACACCTACGACACGCTAAGCGATGAGACCTTGAAAAGCTGCCAATTGATCATCAATACTACGCCCTTGGGCATGTTCCCTCAAATTGACGACTTCCCCGACCTGCACTATCAAGGTTTGAGCAAAAAACACATCCTCATCGACTTGATTTACAACCCAAAAGAGACTGCTTTCATGGAACTGGGCAAGACTTGGGGGGCAAAGGTCTATGGTGGCTTGCAGATGTTTGAGGAACAGGCAAAACAGACATGGGAGATTTTTAATAGTTAATGGACTATGGCCGATGGCCTATGACTATGGCCAACTTCACAGTACGTAAAAGTGGCCATAGTCATCAGCCATAAGCCATAGTAAAACAAGAGAATATGACGAGAAGCAAAATAAAACGGGAGCCCGAATACTTGGAAAACGTCGAAATCATCGATGCAGGCTCAGAAGGTATGTCGGTAGCCAAGCCCGAAGGGCGTGTGGTCTTCATTCCTTTTGGCGTGCCCGGCGACGTGGTTGACATCGAGGTCTACAAACGCAAGAAGAACTTCTTCGAAGGCAAGATCCTGAACTTCAAGAAGATGTCGGACAAACGTGTGGAGCCTGTCTGTCAGCATTTTGGTCTCTGTGGCGGCTGCAAGTGGCAACACATGGATTACACTTGGCAAACCTTCTACAAGCAGAAGCAGGTGAAAGACAACTTCGACCGCATAGGTAAGATCGAATACCCTGAAATCCGTCCGATTTTGGGCTGCGAGAAGCAATTTGCCTACCGCAACAAGCTGGAATACACCTTCTCGAACCGCAAATGGCTCACCGATGGCGCGCCCATTGGCACCCACGATGAGGAATACTGCAAAGGTCTCGGTTTCCACCTACCCCAACTCTTCGACCGTGTAGTCGACATCGAAAAGTGTCACCTCCAAGCCGACCCATCGAACGACATCCGTCTGTTCGTCAGACGGTTTACGTTGGAGCGCCACCTGCCCTACTATAACTTCCGTGCCCACGAAGGACTGATGCGCAACCTCGTCATCCGCTGCAACTCAAAGGGCGAGTTCATGGTCATCCTCGTCATCAGCGAGGAAAATGCCATCGTGCGCCACGAACTGATTCCTGCCCTTGAGATGGCCTTCCCGCAAATCGTCTCCTTATTGTTGGTCATCAACCCGAAACTGAACGACATCATCAACGACCTGCCCTTCGAATGTCTCAAGGGAGAGCCTTACCTCATCGAGACTATGGCCTCGCCCCGCCCAGGCCACGATGACCTGAAGTTCCGAATAGGGCCAGTATCGTTTTTCCAAACTAACGTCTATCAAGCTGAAAAGCTTTACAAAACCGCCTTCGAACTTGCCGAGGTGCAGGGGGACGAACTGATGTACGACCTCTATACGGGAACTGGCACCATCGCCCAGTATTTCTCGCGTTTCGTGAAGAAAGTGGTCGGCATCGAGTATGTGGAAGCAGCGATTGCTGACGCCAAAGTAAATGCTGAAATCAACGGCATCAAAAACTGCTTGTTCTATGCCGGCGACATGGCCAAGGTCTTCACTGACGACTTCATCGCCACCCATGGTCAACCCGACCTCATCGTCACCGACCCGCCACGCGCAGGCATGGCCGAAAAGGTGGTGGAACAACTGCTGAAAATCCGCGCGAAGAAAATCGTGTACGTCAGCTGCAACCCTGCCACGCAAGCACGCGATTTACAACTTCTCGATTCTGCATATAAGGTTATGGCAGTTCAGCCTGTCGACATGTTTCCGCACACACAACATGTTGAAAATGTATGCCTATTGGAATTAAAAGGATAAATGAAAGTCTGATTATTCGATTTCAATCAGTCTGACCAGCTCTTCCAAGTCCAGGTCTTCGGCTTTCACAGCAATTTTAGCTTGTTCATAAAAAGGCATTCTTGATGTGTAATGCTGGTTCACAAATTCGGTCAATTCGGTTTCGGTTTTCCCTTCGGCCAAGGGTCGTTTCCGTTTGGCATGAAGCAACCGGTCAATCACTGCCTTGGGACTGATGCGAAGAAACACTGTCAGCCCATGTTGGTTCATCCACTCCATATTGTCGAAATAGCAGGCCGTGCCGCCACCCGTCGAAATCACAACATGCTCGAGGTTCTCTGTTTCCTTCAGCACCTCAGATTCCAATTTCCGGTATAGAGGTTCGTCGTATTTGTTGAAGAAATCGCAAACGGAAATCTTGTACTTCTCCTCAAACAAGGCATCGGTGTCGACCACTTCCCAACCCATACGTTGGGCGAGACGGCGTGCTGCTGTAGTTTTGCCCGCACCCATATAACCGACGATGTAGATTCGATTCAAAATTCAAGATTCAAAGATTCAAAATTCAAAATTCAAAGATTCTGCATTCAATATTCAGCATTCCTCATTCAGCATTCTGCATTCAGCATTAATCATATTGTATTGACACAACTGCAGTTTCCCCTCACCGTCACGAAGATGCATCCCATTGCCCTGACAATAGCGCCACATCTTGCAATGCGCACATTGGTCGGTTTTCATCCATTTCCTGTTGCGGTAGACCTGGAACTTGTTCTGCCAAACCTCCCAAAAACTATCCTTGTAAATGTTACCTTGATGGTAGTCACTGCGGATACTGAGACATCCCGAGATGGATCCGTCAGCCAACACCGACGCGATGTTGATGCCTGCACTACAGGAATAGTAATGGTTGCGCACCTCGCCTTCATATTTGCCAAGGAAACCGTCGCAGCCATAGTCGGCACGAATCTTACCCAGTTGTCGTGTCGTCTTGATGAACTCCATCATTTCCACAAATTGCTCGTTGGAAAGTCTCAAATCGGGGTCGTTGGCGGCGCGGCCAGAAGGAAACACCGTGAACAGTCTCCACCGCTTGATACCCAACGAGATGAGGAAGTCGCGGAACTGAGGCAAGTATTTGATGGTGCGCTGGTTGACACAGGTGATGACGTCCCACGTGAGGCTTGGATGTTGTTTCATGGCTTCCACGGCGCGCAACACATTTTTGTAACTCATGAGGTTGCCACGCATCCAGTTGTGGTCTTCTTCAAAACCGTCGAAACTAACAGCCAATGACTTCAATCCAGCCGCCACAAACTCGTTAAGCTTTTCGGGCGAAAGAAGCATCCCGTTGCAAACCATGCCCCACACGAAACCGCGCTTGGTGATTTCGGCACCACATTGTGCCAAATCGTTGCGCATGGTAGGCTCACCTCCCGTGGTGATGACCATCACCTTACCCGGGTCTTGATGAGCACGCACCTCGTCAAGCACCTTGGCAAAATCGGCAAAAGGCATGTCGTCCTTCTCCGAAAGCATACGACAATCGGAGCCGCAGTGGCGGCAGTTGAGGTTGCAACGCAAGGTGCATTCCCAAAAAAGCTGGTGCAATTCATGCTCATCAATGCGCTGTTTCAAAACAGCACGATTGATTTCAAGCATCATTGTTTTGTGGAAACCGAGACGGTCACTCATGGTTTCAGTAAAACTGGTTCATTCAGGTATTGGAGCTCCGTAGAGGGCTTCCACCTTGCCGTTGTTAATCTTTGAATCCGGATTGTCAAGCTCTTTCATTTCCTTGCGGATAGCCTTAACCTCGTCTATCATGCGCTGGGTTTCGCGTCCGTATTCTTCAATAATTTCCGGCGAGCCGTAGACGCAGGCACTCTCACGATACTGAATGGCCTCTTGAAGATCGGCGATGCGCTCCTGCAAGGCCACACGACGTGCACTCTTCTCCAAATCCACATCCTCGCCCAATTTGGCATTGATGGAATCGAGCTGACTTCTAAGGCGATAGGTCTCCAGCCCATATCTGGCGATGATTTCCGGTGAGCCGTACACTGCCGCACCCTCACGACGGGTCAAAATTTCTTGAATGGAATCGCGTTCCTTGATGAGTTGCTTCCGTTCGGCTTTTGAAAGACCTTTTGCCGAGCAGCAGGCGGCCAAGAAAGCCAGTCCCGACAAGGTGCCAATCCAAACTGTTCTAACTACTTTTTTCATAGCATATTAGTGTTATAACGCTGCAAAGATAACAATTTTCGGACCAAATGCCATCTTTAGCGCCATTTTTTATCCTTTCTCTTCCATCAACGCTTTCAGCAACTTCGTGAAATTGAAGATGTCATCTTCTGTCGTGTCGAAGGCACACATCCAACGTACCACATCGGCATCCTCATCCCAATCGTAGAAGAAACAATGCTGTTGCAACTCTTTCCACACTTTTCGGGGTAACTGGGCAAAGACGCCATTGGCCTGCACAGGATAGACCACCTTCACACCTGGAATATCTTTCACGGATTTATAAAGGAGTTGCGCCATGCGGTTGCTATGTTCAGCATTGCGTTTCCACAAATCGTTCTCGAAATAGGCATCAAACTGGGCAGCGATAAAACGCATCTTCGAACAGAGTTGCATGGCCTGCTTGCGACGGTATTTGAAGTCGGGACACAACTCCGGATTCAGAAGCACCACAGCCTCACCCATCATCAGCCCATTCTTGGTACCGCCAAACGAAATGGCATCCACACCAAGGTCGGTGGTCATCTCCTTGAAGGTACATCCCAATGCCACAGCCGCATTGCCCAATCTGGCTCCATCAATATGGACATACATATTGTATTCACGTGCTAAAGCCACCAAAACCTTGATTTCCTCTAAAGTGTACAAAGTGCCCAGTTCGGTTGGCTGTGTGATGGAAATCACTTTGGGCTGCGAATGGTGTTCAAAACCGAAGCCATGCAGACGTGTCTTCACTAACTCGGGAGTCAGTTTTCCATCGGGCGTCTCCACGGTCAACAGACGACAGCCCACGATGCGCTGCGGCGCGCCGCATTCGTCCACATTGATATGGGCTGTCTCGGCACAGACCACGGCTTCATGCGAATGCGTCATGGCATCGATGCATAAGGTGTTGCATCCCGTTCCGTTGAAGGCGAAAAACACACGTGCCTGTTCGCCAAACTGTTGACGGAACAGCCCCTCGGTAGCGGCACAGTATTCATCATCGCCATACGCCAAGGCGTGGTCATGATTCACGCGAGCGATGGCTTCCATAACCTCAGGACAAACGCCTGAATGGTTGTCACTTCCAAATCCTCTTTTCATCATTCAGTAATTTTCAGCAAAAATAGACATTTTTTTCATTGTCAAGAAAAAAAGCGAAGCATCGGTTACCCCGACACCTCGCTTTTCTGTGATCGACAATAAGGTATTAGAATCTGAATCCAATGCGAGCCAAAACCATAACAGGATGAACCGTTCCTAATGTCTTATAATCCTTTGTCTCGGTAGGATTCCCATTGGCAACTGTTATTTTAGTGGTCTCAGTCATATTGACCGTTGCGTTACCCAAATCATAGAAGTTGCAACCGATGACAAGATTCTTTGCCACCTCAAAACCAATGCCTGCTTGATAAGCGAAGCTAAAAGCCTTGTCATAATGATTTGTGGTCGTGGTCTTTGATTCAATACCCAGCACTTGTTGTTTACCCACAGTGGTCATATTGGTGATGAAACGGAGATTGCCACCAGCGCCAGCCTCAACAAAGATACCTAAATTGGGATTGAAATGATAGATGTAGTTCAGACCCAACATGGCGGGAACATTGATGTATTTCGGAGTGGCAGTGTAGGAAAAGCCTCCAGAGAAAAACTGGTTGCTCATTTCACTCTCCGCATTACGATAAAATGTTTTCAAATCCGCACACGGACCGTTATACAATCCATCAATGGAGAGCATTACTCCAAGTCCCTTCACACCAACATTGTAATACCATTTGAAACCTAGATTAAAACCTAGACCAGCACCACCATCTTCTGCTCCATGCGTCACCAATGCAAAATCACTAATTCCATCAAATTCAGCAAAATCTTTCATTGGGAAAGACGCTCCAAGTGACATGACGCCACGAGTCTGTGCCATTGCTTGACCGCACATTAACATCACGACGGCCAATGTGAATAATTTAACGAGTTTTTTCATCTTTTTGATAATTAAAGGTTATTTTTTCCGTTTGAACTAAAACGCAGCAAAATTACAAAAACTTTCGTACTTTTGCCTTCTCAACTGAAAATATCATGTTACAAAGACTCAAACAATTCAAGGAGCGTCATCCTTTCACCGCTTTGATGCTGATTGCGATTGCGGTGCGTATCCTTGTCGTGATTTTCGTTCCAGGTTTCGGTTCCAACCGAGAATTACAACATACCACCCTTTTCATCGGCTTTCTCGAAAAGATGAAATCCGTGTTCGGCATCGGAGACTCTTCGAAGCAAGGGCTTATGTTTCTGAGTCGTGCCTTGTACGCCACGGTGTCGCTTTTCTCCGTGTCGATGGTCTACCGCATCTGCGACCTGACCTCCAACAAGCAAAACGCCTGGCTGTTGGCACTCATTCCAGCCATCTGCATAGTCATGCCTTCATTCGGCATCATCGAGAATGCCAGCGCTTTCCTCGGACTTCCTCTGATGCTCTATGGCGCCAATGTGGTGTTGCGACAAGAAGTGCTGCGTCAGAACAACCTAAAGGAGAACGTACACCGTACTTCCTTCCTGATTGCCGGTCTCATGCTCGGTTTCGGCATCTGTGTGTGGTACGAAAGCGCATTCGTCGTTCTCTGCATCTTATTGATTCTCTGCATAAAACGCAATTTCAAAGGCGCTTTGATGACCTTCGTTGGAATGATTCTCTCCATCGCTTTCATCTGGCTTTTGCTTATTATCCTCAACGTCAATCCAGTGAATTACATTAGATTATGACCAAAGAGGAAGCCCGTCAGCGCATTGCTGCCCTGAGCGACGAACTGGAGCAGCACAACTATAACTATTACATCCTCGCCAAGCCTACCATCAGCGACTATGAGTTCGACATGAAACTCGAGGAGCTGGCACGCTTGGAGAAAGAATTTCCCGAGTTCTTGTCGCCTTCCTCACCTACCCAGCGTGTGGGTGGCGGCGTGACCAAGGAGTTCCAAAGCGTGCAGCACCGCTATCCAATGCTCTCGTTGGCCAACTCCTACAGCCGCGAGGAGATTGCAGACTTCATCAGCCGCATCAAGAAGACCATCGAGGAGGATGTGGAGTTCTGCTGCGAACTGAAGTTTGACGGGCTGAGCATCAGCCTGCAATATGAAAACGGCCTGCTCGTCCGCGCCGTGACTCGTGGCGACGGCACCCATGGCGACGACGTCACCACCAACGTGAAGACCATACGCACCGTGCCGCTGAAGCTGCATGGCGATTTTCCTCCTTTCTTCGAGATGCGCGGCGAAATCGTGATGCCCTTCGAGAGCTTCAACCGCCTCAACGAAGCCCGCGCCGAAGCTGGTGACGACCTCTTCGCTAACCCGCGCAACGCCGCCGCTGGAACGCTGAAACTACAAGACAGCAAGGAAGTGGCACGCCGCCGTCTGGACAACTACTGCTACTACATGATGATGGACGGCCTCGAAAGCCGCTACCAGACCCATTACCAAAGCTTGCAAGCCGCCCGCAAATGGGGCTTCAACATCTCCAACTTCATGGCGCTATGCAAGTCCATCGACGAGATCTTTGAGTTCATCGACTATTGGGACGAAGCCCGACACCAACTGCCCTTTGCTATCGACGGCATAGTGTTGAAAGTCAACAGCTACGCACAGCAGCAGGCCTTGGGTTACACGGCCAAGTCGCCGAAATGGGCCATCGCCTACAAGTTCAAGGCCGAGGAGGTGGAGACCGAGCTGCAAAGCGTCGACTTCCAAGTGGGAAGACATGGAACGATAACGCCAGTGGCCAACCTCGCCCCCGTGCAATTGGCTGGTACCACTGTGAAACGCGCCACTTTAAACAATGAAGACTTCATCCGCCAGTTCGACCTGCACTACGGCGACACCGTCACCGTGGTGAAAGGCGGCGAAATCATACCGAAAATCATAGGCGTGAACTTCGACAAACGTCAGGCGGGAGCACAGCCCGTGACTTTCACCAAGGTTTGTCCGGTATGCGGCACCGAGTTGGTAAAGAACAAAGACGAAGCCGCCTGGTACTGCCCCAACGCACAAAGCTGTCCTCCTCAGGTGAAAGGCCGCATCGAGCATTTCATCAGCCGCAAGGCCATGAACATCGAGAGCCTGGGAGAAGGTAAGGTGGAGTTCCTCTATGATGCCGGTTTGATCAAGGATGTGGCCGACCTCTATAGCCTTACCTTCAGCAAACTCTACGGCTTGTCCAACGACAAGGTCAGCTTCAAGGAGAAGACCGCCAAGAATATCATCGATGCTCTGGAGAAGTCGAAATCCGTGCCCTTCGAGCGGGTGCTGTTCGCATTGGGCATCCGCAACGTGGGCGAAGTGGTGGCCAAGACCATCGTGGCCGAGTATCACGACATCGACACTATCATCCATGCCTCCGTCGAAGAGCTGAGCGCCATCAACACCGTTGGCGAAGTCATTGCCCTCTCGGTAAAAGCATTCTTTGAGAATCCTGTGAATCTGGATATCGTACAACGCCTACGTGCGGCAGGTTTGCAGTTTGCCAAGGCCGAGACACCCAAATCCGACAAGGAACAGGTGTTGGCAGGCAAGTCCTTTGTGGTCAGTGGCGTGTTTGCCAACTACTCCCGCGACGGCATCAAGGAGACCATAGAAGCCTACGGAGGCAAGAACGTAAGCAGCATCTCCTCCAAGACCGACTATGTCTTGGCCGGCGACAAAATGGGGCCCGAGAAACGCAAGAAAGCCGAAGCCTTGGGCGTTCCCATCATTACAGAAGCAGAGTTTGACGCCATGATTGGCGTAAAACGTGAAACGGAAGAAACGGGCTTGTTGTTTTAGAAGACCTCCTTCAGCCTTCTCATCGCCTCCTCCACCGTCGCCCTCGGACAAGCCAAGTTGATGCGGAAGAATCCGCTGCCTGCTTCGCCGAAGTCCTTACCACGATTGAAACCCAGTTGCGCTTCCTGTGTCATCTTGTGCCACAGTTCCTCTTCCGTAAGACCGTAGCCATTGAAGTCGAGCCACATCATGTAGGTGGCCTGCGGCTTGTGGAACTTCACCTTGGGCAGGTTCGTGGTCAGGAAACCGGAGACATAGTCGACGTTGCCCTGGACATATTCAAGGAGTTGGCCGAGCCACTCGTCACCGTAGGTCATGGCAGCTTGGGTGGAGACTTTGCCGAAGATATTGCCGAGATGTGCCTCCATATCCTCGACGTAGGCGACATAGGTCTTGCGTAGGCCTTCATTGGGAACGATGGCCGTGGAGGTGGCCAGACCCGCCAAGTTAAAGGTCTTGGATGCCGCATGGAAGGTGATGCTGTGTTGGGCAAACGCCTCGCTGAGCGTGGCAAAAGGCGTGTGTTTGAAGCCAGGCAGCACCAAGTCACAGTGGATTTCGTCTGAAATCACCAGCACATCGTTTTTCATGCAGATCTCGCCCAAGAGCAGCAGCTCATCGCGTGTCCAGCAACGTCCCACAGGGTTATGGGGATTGCAGAGGATCAGCATCTTGGCGGTCTTGGCTTGCTCGGCCAGTTGGTCAAAATTGATCTCATAACCCGCACCTTTATTAATTAAGGTGTTGTAGACCAGTTTGCGTCCATGGCTGCTCACGGCATGGTGGAAGGGCGGATAGACCGGTGGCTGGATGATGACCTCATCCCCTGGTTGGGTGAAGGCCATCACCGCAAGGTTGAAGCCACAGACCACACCTGGCGTGAACGACATCCATTCCTGCTTCACCTCCCATTGATGGCGACGTTTCAGCCATCCTGCAATGGCATCGAAATAGGACTTGTCCTTGAAGTGGTAGCCATAAACGGGATGCTCGGCGCGCTCAATGACGGCCTTACGGACAAAGTCGGGGGTCTCAAAGTCCATATCTGCCACCCACATAGGCAGCACATCGGGGTTACCGAACACCTGTTTCCTCAAATCGTATTTAACGCAGTTAGTATCAGCGCGGTTGATGATCTTGTCGAAATCGTATTTCATGCATGATTCAATTTGATGCCGCAAAGTTGCGAAAAATTTCGCGGTTTTTGCAGGGGATATGGAAAAAAGATGTACTTTTGCATCGTCAAAGCCGACAAGGGTTCTTTATTGTTTTGGGGGAGTCGCATAGTGGCAATTGCAACAGACTGTAAATCTGTCCGGGAATCCGTTCGGTGGTTCGAGTCCACCTTCCCCCACCCTAGCAAGCGAAGCAAAGTCTTCGCTTTTTTTATTGCCTCTGCCTGTTGAAATTGTTTTTTTTTTCAAAAAGCGCGTTTTTTCTTACTGCGTGAAAATATTTGTATATCTTTGCACTATAAATTTTGCATTATATGAAAATCTTTGTCGCCAAACTAGCTTTCAAGACCACAACAGAAGATTTGAGAGCTTTATTTGAACAATTCGGCACAGTGGAATCCTGCAAGGTCATCATGGATCACGAGACAGGCCGCTCAAAGTGCTACGGTTTTGTGGAAATGCCCAACGATGAGGAGGCTTATAAGGCCATCGTGGAGACTGACGAGACCGTATTTATGGGCAACGAGCTGCAAGTCAAGAAGTCGCGCCCACAGGCCTCAGCCGCACCCAAGCCGGAAAAGCCTGCCAAACCGAAACGTCCGCATCATCCTTATCTGCCCAAAACGGAAGGACAATAAGATAGCATTTCAAAAATTTTCGCAAAAGGCGACGTCTAGTTGAAAAAAAGTCGTACCTTTGCACCCGCAAAATGATGGCCTGGTAGCTCAGCTGGATAGAGCAACAGCCTTCTAAGCTGTGGGTCTTGGGTTCGAATCCCAACCGGGTCACGTTCAAAGGACTTCTTCGGAAGTCCTTTTTTGGTTTTTCCTGATTGCAGGAGTGTTTTTGTATACACAAACTAATATTCTGAATATGATTCAAGCGACAAGCATCCATAAATCCTACGGCAGCCTTGAGGTGCTCAAAGGCATCGACCTCCACATTGCTAAGCGCGAGATTGTAAGTATCGTCGGGGCTTCGGGCGCAGGCAAGTCTACCCTACTCCACATCATCGGCACCTTGGACAAAGCCGACCGTGGACAGCTTATCATTGATGGCACCCAGATCAACAAGCTGAATGATACGGAATTGGCCGCCTTCCGTAACCAGAAAATCGGCTTCGTGTTCCAGTTCCACCACCTCCTGCCTGAGTTCACCGCCCTTGAAAACATTTGTATTCCTGCCTACATTGGTGGCATGGGTAAGATAGAGGCGACAGAAAGAGCCGAAAAGCTGCTTGAATACCTGAATCTAAGTGACAGAAAAGACCATAAGCCTTCACAACTCTCAGGCGGTGAGCAACAGCGTGTGGCCGTGGCCCGTGCCCTCGTCAACCAGCCTGCTGTGGTGCTGGCCGATGAGCCTTCAGGCAACCTCGACTCCAAGTCAGCGCAAGAGCTGCACAAACTCTTCTTCCGCCTCCGCGACGAGATGAACCAGACCTTTGTCATCGTCACCCACAACCCTGCACTGGCTGCCATGTCGGATAGGACGGTTACTATTAAGGATGGGAGGATTTAGTTTAGAGTTGAGAGTTTAGAGTTGAGAGTTTATTCGAGACAAGAAGACACAATATTAATACTAGTTGTGCGTTAAGAAATGATAAAATCGAGTTCTATGCTAAAAAAATACTTATTCACAATATTGTTTGGTGCGGCTCTCCTATTGGGCGCCAATGTTGTCCAGGCACAAGACGCTGAGTCATACGAATCATTGATGAAGAAAGGCAATGACAAGTATTCCGCCAAGGACTTCATCAGCGCCAAGACCTACTACGAGATGGCATTGAAGCAAAAGGCCAACGACCCGACCGCCAGGAAAAAGCTGGACGAGACCGTAAAGAAGATTCAGGAAGACGGTGCCCGGCAAGAGGTCTTCTATGCCCATTTGGATGCCGGTGACCAATACTATGGACAACAAAAATACGAGGAAGCGCTGACCGAATATGAAGCGGCCTTGAAGGTGTTTCCCGAGGACAAATATGTGGGTGGTCAGGCCAATGCCGTACGTGCCATCCTGAAAGAACGCCAAGACAAACAAGATGCCTACGACTTGGCCATGAGTCAAGGCGAGAGCCTGTTGGCTGAGGAGAACTTCGACGCGGCCATCATGCAGTTTGAAACTGCCAAGGAGATCTTCCCTAACGACAAACTCCCTAAGGAAAAGCTGGCTGAAGCCAAGCAGAAGAAACAGCTCTACACCGAAAAGGTCACCCGTTTCGACAAACTCATGGAAGAAGCTCGTCAGTTCGGACTGCGCAAAAACTACGAGGCAGCCCTTGGCAAGCTCGACCAGGCCTTGGAACTCTTCCCCAACGACATGGAAGCCAATGCAAAACGTAATGAGTTCCAAACAGCCAAAGGCATTGCAGACCAGTACAACGGCATCATCGCTACCGCAGACCAACTCTACGAGAACAAAGCCTATAAGGAGGCCAAAGCCCAATACCAAAGTGCCTTGGCTGTAGTGAAAGGTGACGCTTATGCCACTGACATGATTGCCCGCCTCGACCCGCTCATCGCCGAGCAAGATGCCGAAGAGGCTGCACGCATAGCCGCAGAGCAGGAAGCCGCTCGTCTCGCTGCAGAAGCAGAGGCTGCCAGGTTGGCCGCGGAAGCAGAAGCCGCTAGATTAGCCGCCGAAGCTGAGGCTGCCAGGATTGCAGCAGAGCAAGAAGCTGCACGATTGGCTGCTGAAGAGGCTGCAAGGATTGCCGCTGAAGAAGAAGCCGCCCGTTTGGCTGCCGAAGCCGAGGCCGCTCGCATAGCAGCTGAAGAGGAAGCTGCCCGTCAAGCGGCACTCGCCGCTGCCGAGGCTGAACGTCAAGCCACCATCAAGAGCATGCTGGATGCAGCGGATGCTTTGTTCAACCAGGAAGATTACCCCAAAGCAAGAGCGAAATACCAAGAAGTCGTTGCTTTCGATGAAGGCAATGCCATTGCCACCGCCAAGATTCAAGAAATCGACGGCATCCTCGCACAGTTGGCAGCCGAATTGGAGGCCAACTACAACCAGGCCATGAACGAAGGCAACCAAGCCATGAGCGCCGAGAAGTTCTTTGACGCTATCACGCAATACCAGAAAGCGTTGCTTTACAAGCCTGAGGACCCAACCGCATTGGCACAGATTGCCATCGCCTCGAAGGCGGAGAATGACCGTGTCGCCGCTCTGCGCAATCAATACGACAAATTCATCAAAGAGGGGGACGCCAACTTCAAGACCAACACCTTCGACAAGGCCATCGAAGCCTACACCAAGGCCGAAGAGCTTGGTTTGGAGACCTACCCCACGGAAATGATTGCCCGCATCAGCGAGATCATCGAACAGAACAAGTTGTATGAGCTGAATAGCGAGCCTTTGTTGCTGGCTGCTGGTGAAGCCAAGCGTTTCGAGTTCAACAAGATTGACGTGGCCGTACGCCGCTCCAACTACATCATCATCAAGGTGCGCAACCCGCATCCCGAGAAGACCTTCCCGATGATCGTCTCCTTCGGTGGTGCTGGCGGCAAGAACGGTGGTTTCGTGTTGCCTATTGCCGCCACAGAAGAGGAAAAGACCTTCATCTTCCGCATCGGCTCACAATACAAGTGGTTCAGCGAAGACAACACTTGGATTGAGATCATCTCTGAGAACAACGAGGTGGAGATTGGGAAACTAGAGGTTTCAAGGAGCAATTAAGGCTATAGCACCTCCGTCGGTACCGCCACCGGCAACTCTACTGGTTCATTTACCGTACTGATCGACAACACACTATCGACCACATACTTGCTCATGCCACGCCAGGGCAACGTGCCGAGGTATTCCTTATAGTGCAGTTCCACAAACTTGCCTGCACTGCGCTCCAACTGCTTTGCCACGTTCTCATCTTTAACGGAGAAGTTGAACTCGTTCGACTGGATGGTGTTATTGCTGTTCTTGGAGTTGTAGCCCGCCTGGATAAGCCTGCCTTCGTAGGTCTTGAAGACATAGCCTTTGTAGACAAACAGGTTCAATTCGCCGGCCTTCACACCGCTACCGAAAACAAAGTAAAACTTATAAAAGACAAAGGCAGCAGCTGCCAACAGGATGATGGTGCCCAATACGGCAAATATTCTACAACCTACTCTCTTTTTCTTAGGGTTTCTGGTTTCTTCTGAATAGTCTTCCATAATTATTGTTCTTTTTTCTGTTTCTTTAGGTAATAATCACAAATCTCTGTAATGCCACATTCTTCGCACTTCGGCTTACGGGCAAGGCAGACATATCGTCCATGCAAGATGAGCCAATGGTGCGCCTTCGAAATCACCGCTTGGGGCAGATGCGCTACCAAGGTCTTCTCTGTTTCCAATACATTTTTCGAGTTTTTGGTCAAACCAATGCGGTTGGAGACGCGGAAAACATGTGTATCCACCGGCATGGCGGGTTGGTCGAAGGCCACGGCCATCATCACATTGGCGGTCTTGCGCCCTACGCCAGGCAACTTCTGCAAGTCATCCAGATTATCTGGAACGATGCCATTGAAATATTGCACCAAGGTCTGCGCCATGCCCAATAGATTCTTTGCTTTGTTGTTGGGATATGAAATGCTCTTGATGTAGGTATAGATTTCCTCAACAGAAGAATCCGCCATGTCCTTTGCTGTCGGGAAACGCTGAAACAAGGCTGGTGTGGTCATGTTGACGCGCTTGTCGGTGCATTGTGCCGAGAGAATCACCGCCACCAACAGTTGGTACGGGTCAGTGTACTCCAACTCCGTCTCAGCCACCGGCATGTACTCCTCGAAATGGGCTACAAACGCATCGTATTTCTGTTGAATCTTAGTTTTCATTTTCTTTTTCTTCACAAAACCCGCAAAACTTCCAATACTTTTCCATTGTTGCGGAACGCACGCCAACTGGCGGCTTTCCTGCGGCGAGGCGGTTGCCTAGCCGCTTGCATAAACAAGTTTTGCCTTGTTTTGAGAGTTTTGTTCTTATATTATGTCTCCCTGTTCATCCACAAGGACGCCCCAGCTGACGGCCGTCATCTTGTCACCTTCATAGAAGAAGTCGATCATGGCTTCCTCGAAAGATACACGCAGCTCGCCATCCTCGGTTTCCTCCTCCACTTCCTTGTAGCCGTTGTCTTTCATCAGCTTGATGACATCCGCCTTCTTGAGGTCGAACACTTTCTTTCCGTACAGTGTAGCCTCCTCGTTCTCCGTCTCGAAGCAGGCCACCACCGACTTGGTGATACCTTCGAAATAGATGTTCGTCTGGATGGCGTCATATTCGTAATAGATGGAGCGGTTGCCCGTCTCCTCCATATCGCTCAACTCCTCATAAAAGTCGGGCATGTTCAGCAGCTTGACCGTCTCGTCAAGGGTCATTCCGAAAGGTATCTCACCGTAGCCTTTCAACGGTTGAATGGTAAAGTCTTTCATCATAGATATGTTGATTGGGCGGCTAAGATAGGGATTTTATTGGAATGACGGTCAAAAAACGTGTTTTTTTCGCTTATTCAAAGCGAATCGACTTAGTAGGGCTGATGCGGTTGATGACCGAAGTCGGGATGAGCAGCATCAAGACCCAAAGCAGGAAGGTGCCCAAATTGATGAAAACCACCGTGCTGAGATGTAATTCAATAGGAACGGCGGAGAGATAATAAGTGGCGGCATCCAGTTTGATGAAGCCCGTGTATTGCTGAAAGAAACAGAAGCCCAATCCGATGACATTGCCAATGAGCATACCCAGGAGCAGGATGCGCAACGAGCGGCGCAGAAACACCTCACGGACAAATTTGTTGCTCGCTCCCAGGGCTTTCAGCAACCCTATGGTGGAGGTTCTTTCAATAATGATAATCAACAACATGCTGATGACCGTGATACCTGCCACAAGCAGCATCAAGGCCATGATGAGCCAGACGTTGGTATCCAAAAGGTCAAGCCAGTCGAAGATCTGAGGGTTGCTTTGACGTGCGGTATAGGAAGCCAATTCGGAAGGCAAGACATAATATAGCTTTTCATTGACTTGATTCACATCGGCTCTGTCGTTCAATGCGATTTCCAAGAGTCCAGCCTCATCGTCTTCCCAGCCGTTCAGTTTACGGATTTGGTTGAGGTCGGCAAAGACATAACGCTCGTCAAACTCATAGAGTCCCGTCTCAAAGATGCCCTTCACCGTGAACTTCCTGCCTCGCGCCTGCTGGTCCTTGTCGATGAACCACACACGCACGTCATCCCCCACATTCAGTAGCATCTTGTCGGCAATCACCTTGGAGACAAGCACTTCCGTGGAGCGCTCGTCAGCATGATATTCAGGCGTTTTTCCCTCCAAAAGACAGTTGTTGAAATAGCTCCAGTCATAATTCTCGTCCACGCCTTTCAGCACCACACCTTGGATCTCGTCATCGGTCTTAATCATGCCAGCCTTGTCGGCCACCTGCTGATAATGACTGATGCCTTCCACGGAATTCAACCGGCTGATAAGCAGCGAATCCAACACAAACGGCGTCTCCTCCACCGACTCGTTCTTATCCAAAGCCTGCACATGAATCGGAGCCACAAAACCAATCACCTTGTCGCGAATCTGGTTCTTGAAACCCACCACGACAGCCCAGGCAACAAGCATCACGATGATGGCCAAAGCCACACTTGTGACGGCCAGTCGCATTACCGTCGATGAAAGATTTTCCTTCGAAAGCGAAAAAATACGGTCTGCTATGAATTTTGGGCCTGACATTTGCAGGATTTTCAATAATTTTGCAAAAGTAAAAATAAAACCGAAATGAAACGACAATTCTTTGCCATCGCCTTGCTCTTTTGCACCTTGCTACCACAATGCCATGCCCAAATCAGGAAGATGGACTCGGAAGAGCCCCAGACTATGATTGAAGAAGACAATACCTCTCTCGCGTTTGTCGATAAAGACCACTATGTCAGCGCCGCCCTGCAACTCGAGGAATACCTGCCGTTTATTGAAAGCAAACGCGTCGGCATGGTGGGCAACCAGACGAGCATCGTCGGCAAAACGCATTTGGTGGATACGCTGCTTTCCTTAGGCATTGATGTCTGCAAGATATATACACCCGAACATGGTTTCCGTGGTAAAGCCGACGCCGGTGCCAAGGTGAACAGCGGCAAAGACGAAAAGACAGGGATTCCCATTATATCGCTCTATGGCAAGAGCAAGAAGCCCACCCCAGAAATGCTTCAAGATATTGATGTTATCCTCTTTGATTTGCAGGATGTCGGTATGCGGTTTTACACTTATATCTCCACCATGAGCTACGTAATGGAGGCCGCTGCAGAAAACAACATCCCTGTCATCGTGCTCGACCGACCCAACCCAAATGGTTTTTATGTGGACGGCCCCGTGTTGAAAGCTGAGAACAAGTCTTTTGTCGGGATGCATCAAGTGCCCGTGGTTTATGGAATGACCATCGGAGAATACGCCTGGATGGTGAACGATGAAGGATGGTTGAAAGATGGAATCAAATGCGACCTCACCGTAATATCAGTAAAAGATTATCATCGCAACGCCATCTATGAGCTGCCAGTGAAGCCTTCGCCCAACCTGCCCAACTGGGAGTCGGTATACCTCTATCCTACCCTCTGCTTCTTTGAAGGCACAAACGTCAGTGTGGGTCGTGGCACGGAGACGCCTTTCCAAATCTACGGTCATCCCGATATGCGGGGCAGCTATACCTTTACGCCTAAAAGCACCAGCGGCGCATCCAAACCTTTGTTGGAAGGCCAACGCTGTCGTGGCGAGAACCTTGTGGAGTTTGCCCATGATTACGCTCACAACGACAACCAACTCCATCTAGAATGGATCATCGATGCCTACCAACAACTGAAAGACAAAGGCTTTTTCAAGGACTATTTTCGACTGCTCTCGGGCGACAATCAGCTACAACGCGACATAGAAAACGGAAAAAGCGCGGACGAAATCCGCGCTTCATGGAAAAGTGACCTTGAAGCTTTCAAGGCCGTTAGGACAAAATACTTGTTGTATTGATTATCTCAATCTTCCTGGATACACTTTCAAGGCTTCCTCTAAACACTTCATGGCGGCCTTTAAGTCTTCGATGCAGAGGCAATAGGTGATACGGGCCTGATGGCGGCCTTTTTCCGGGTCTACATAGAAGCCCGTGGCAGGAGCCAACATCACTGTGGCCTTGTTGTAGCTGAAGTCGGTGAGCAGCCATTGGCAGAACTTATCGCTGTCGTCAACAGGCAGGTCGATGACTGTATAGAAGGCACCCTTAGGCATCGGACAATAGCAGCCTGGAATCTTGTTGACGCCCTCAACGATGACATTGCGGCGGGCGACATATTCGGCTTGCACCTTGTCGAAATACTCCTGCGGCGTATCAACTGCGGCCTCAGCGAAAATCTGACCGAAGCTCGGCGGCGACAAACGGGCCTGAGCCAGACGCATCGCCGTAGCATAGACCTCGCTGTTACGGGTCACCATGCAGCCCACACGGGCACCGCAAGCGCTGTAACGCTTCGAGACGGAGTCGAACAGGATAGTGTTGCGCTCCAAACCTTCAAGCTGCATGACGCTGAAGTGCTTATGGCCATCGTAGCAGAACTCACGATACACCTCATCAGCAAAGAGATACAAGTCGTACTTCTTTACCAAACCAGCCACCTTCAACAGTTCCTCATGAGTATAGAGATAACCCGTAGGATTGTTGGGGTTACAAATCATGATGGCTCTGGTGCGTGGGGTGATAGCCTTCTCAAAGTCCTCGATAGGCGGCAGGGCAAAGCCCGTTTTGATGTCGCTCGGGATGGTGACAATCTTGGCATCACACAGCTTGGCGAAGGTGTTATAGTTGGTGTAATAAGGCTCTGGGATGATGATTTCGTCGCCAGGGTTGAGGCACACGTTGAAAGCCATCTGCAAGGCTTCACTACCACCAGTGGTGACAATGATTTGGTTAGGCGTCACATCGATGCCATGGCGGTGATAATAGTTGCAAAGCGCACGACGGTAGGAAGGGATACCAGCGGAATGGCTGTACTCCAGCACGCCTTTGGTTGCCGGAAGTTCACGGGCGGTATCAGCCAAGGCAGCGAGGGCACCTTTGGGCGTCTCGATGTCGGGCTGGCCGATGTTGAGGTGATACACATGAATGCCGCGCTCTTTGGCAGCATCGGCAAACGGGACAAGTTTACGGATTGCCGACTGTGGCAATTCCATACCTTTTTTGGATATTTGTGGCATAAATATTTGATTTTGAACAAAAAGCCATCTAACGGCTACATTAGACGGCTTTTATAATAACTACTCTGTAAAGTCGAATTAATTGTTGTTGACGGGCGAACCGTTCATTTCATTCTTCTTTTCCGGCAGTGCTTCAGTAGGTTGGTCGAGCACGCGACCCTTGATGCGCAGCACCACAGTGGAGTTCTTGACGGCATTCGAAGTCACCGTAACGGTCTTGTTGATGTTGCCTGCACGGTTGGTACGATAGGTCACCTTGATGACATCTGACTCACCAGGAAGGATGGGCTCCTTGGGCCAAGAAGGGATAGTGCAACCGCAGCTTGACTTGGGCTTCTGCACCAGCAAAGGTTCGGTACCCGTGTTGGTAAAGCGGAACTCGCATTCGCCGTTGCCGTTGTAAGGCACATCACCGTAGTCATGAACGACTTTCTCAAATTCAATCTCTGGTCCCATCGGGACAGCCTTGTTGTCTTGAGCCTTGGCCACTCCAGCCATAAGGAGCATGATACCAAGCAGATAGATCACTTTCTTCATTGCTTATTGATTTAAAATTGTTGCAAAATTAGTAATTATTATTGTTCGTTGTTCAAAACTTCCAATTTTTCAAACAATTTTTCGAAGTACTCAAAAACTGTACCAAAAAAAAAATCCTCCAAGGAAAAACTCTCGGAGGATTTTTTCATTCCAAAGTTCAAGCCATTACAGCAAGTGACAAGTAACGGTCAAACCGGCCATCACGATGCTTACCATGCTCATCAGCTTGATGAGGATGTTCAGCGAAGGT
>JAGCCO010000134.1 GCA_017651645.1 Bacteroidales bacterium | reverse complement strand
GGTAACGATGCGCAGAAAAAAGCCCCTTACCTTTGCACCAGAAACAAAAACGACCAAAGATATGGAAGCATTCAGAGTAGATCCCAAGCAAACGACCGCCGAAGAGCACGCCGAAGGTGTACGTCAGGCCCAGGTCCTTTTCAAACTCAACCACACAATGCCCTTTACGGATGAGTATTATGCACTGGTTCGTGAACTGTTCGGCGAGAACCTTGGTGAAGGTGCGACTGTGATGTCCGGACTCACCGGCGTATGCTTCGACAAAGTCCACATTGGCCGCAACGTGATGATTATGAACAACTGCCTGATGATGTCCCGCGGAGGTATCACCATCGAAGACGGCGCGATGATCGCAGCCAACGTGCAGCTCATCGCCAACAACCACGACCTTCAAGACAGGACCATCCTCCTTTGCAAGCCGGTGCATATATGCCGGAACGCCTGGATAGGCGCAGGAGCTACCATCCTTCCCGGAGTGACCGTCGGCGAGAATGCTGTAGTAGCCGCAGGTGCGGTTGTAACCAAAGACGTAGCACCCGGCACTATCGTGGGCGGCAATCCTGCCAAATTTATCAAGAATGTATAAATCCACGTAATATGAAAACCCTCATTGCCATTGCGCTCATCCTGACTGCTGGATGCTCCGCACAGAACACAAAGACTCCTGAAATCAATCAAAACACAACCCTTCCCATGAACCAGACAACCATTACCCTCAACAACGGCGTCGTCATCCCCCAGTTCGGACTCGGCGTTTATTCCATTCCCGCAGGCGAGACTACTTACAACAGCGTTCTTGCCGCTCTCAAAGCCGGATATCGGCACATTGATACTGCGCACGCTTACCAGAACGAGCGCAGCGTTGGGCAGGCCGTCAAGGACAGCGGCATCCCCCGCGAGGAGATTTGGATCACCTCCAAACTCTGGCCCAATGAATACGGCGAAGGCGTAACGCTCAAGCAACTGGACAAGATGCTCGCACGCCTTGGGCTCGAATACCTTGACCTTGTTTACCTGCACCAGCCGCTAGGTGACTATAACGGTGCTTGGAAGGAACTTGAGAAAGCCCTTGAAATGGGTAAGGTCCGCGCCATCGGCATCAGCGACTTCGATTTCAATGACGAACTCTTCGAGTCCATCGTGGTTCCCGCCAAAGTCAAGCCCCAGATGTTCCAGATCGAGTGCCATCCTTACGCCCAGCGCGAGCATTGGCAGGAAATGGCGGCCAAGTACAACATCCGGATTGAAAGCTGGTTCCCGCTCGGCGGCCGCGACAGCCACGGTGAGATTCTTCGCGACCCGGTCATCAACGCCATCGCCAAGGCGCACGGCAAGTCAGCGGCCCAGGTCATCATCCGCTGGCATCTGCAGAAAGGCTTCTGTGTGGTCCCCGGCTCTTCCAATCCGGCCCATATCCGGGAGAACATCGAATCCTTCAGCTTTACGCTTTCCGACGAAGAGATGAAGCAGATCGCCGCCCTGAACAAGGAAAAACGCTACTTCAACATGTCCTACGAGCAGATCAAGGCCTGGATGGGCGGTTACGAACTCTGGGACTAATTGACTATCTTCGCAATATGAAACTGACTGTTATGCTTTTACAATCCATCGTCATCTTCTTCTCACACGCCGGAGAAAACTACTCCGTGGGTCATGTCGAAGTGGGCAACACCAAGATCGTGGCCGACTATATCTCCGAAATCACCGGAGCCGACCAGTTTGAAATCGTTGCCGAGAAAAACTACGACATGCCCTATATGGACCTCATCAAGGTCGCCCAGGACGAAGCCAAAGCCGGCGAGCTGCCCGCCTATAAGGGTGATGTGGACTTGACGCCTTACGATGTCATCTTTATCGGCGGTCCCATCTGGTGGGGCACCTATCCGCAGGTGATGTTCACCTTCTTCAAGGATCACGACCTCTCGGGCAAGATCGTAATTCCTTTTACCACCCATGAAGGCAGCGGCCTTGCCTCCACCGTCAGGGATGTAAAGAAAGCCTGGCCGAAAGCAACTGTAAAAGACGGTTTTGCCATCTATGGCCACGAAGTCCGCTCTGGCAAGGCCAAGGTAGAGAAATGGCTGAAGGGAATAGGCTGGTAGATTCTTTTTTCGGCATTACACAAACCCCGACAGTCTTGGAAGATTGCCGGGGTTTTGCTTGCGTAGAGGGTGAGGTTGGGAACCAACTATGTTCCAGGGTGCTGATTATTAGCCGATTATGAAACCATCGGTTCCAAACCTGCCGTTTAAATGAAAGGTTCGGAACGATGCATTTAATAATAAATTGATTGACAGATATTTGCGATTGGTTCGGTTCCCAACCTCCGGTATCGTCCTGAAATTGGTTGACCCGGGTCTGCGGAAAGTAGTATTGTAACAGGTTGATAGCCATATGTTTCAAAAACACACATCAGCAGACCCACCAAAAAGAAGGGAGGTCTGCGGATTGAGAAACGCAATATGCAATCAATCAGTGAATTACAAAGCCTTTATCCGCAGGGCCCTGTGAAAATCAAACATAACACGGCCTCAGCACTGCACATACTCTGAATCGAAGCACCTTTCGGAGCGAAGCGACTTCGCCTGCAGGCGAACGGCGGCTTCTGCCGCCGAGTCCCTCCCCCGAGGGGAGGGATTTAGGGAAGGGGTAATGTGGACCGACGGAGTCCCCCCGCCCGTGCACGAAACCGCCCGGCCATCGAGGCCGGGCAGGGTTTCGTACGGGCAATGGGACAATTATCGAACCAGTTTTGACGATTTTAGAAAGGTGTATCTGCTTGGTATTCAGTTAGATATAGAATGACCGTCGGGCGCCCGGGTGTTATCGTTTTTTGAACACACTATGGTTCTGGTTT
>JAGCCO010000059.1 GCA_017651645.1 Bacteroidales bacterium | reverse complement strand
TATTGCGCTCCTTTCAGTCGCTTATATGGGGTTAATAAGATTGTGTCCCTCCGGGACAATAATTTGAGTGGTACGGTTTGCGACCACTTATACAGCCTCGGAGAGGCGGCACGCACGGAGTGCAATTAACACCATACGCAGTGTGGTGATGGAGCGCCTGTATGCCACCCGGCATCTCGGAGAGATGCTACCAACTTTTATAAAGTATTATGATTCTTCATGTTACTACCCCGGCCTACGGCCACCCGTTGAGGCTACGCCTCCTTTTCCTCTTCACTCGGCATAGTCAAAGAAAGCTTTGTCTCTGCACTCGTTCATTCGTCAAATCTAAATAGAAGGGGAGTCATGGGGTGTCCGCACATGTGCGGACAAAGAAAATATGTGCATCTGTTCATCAACAAGAATAGTAAACCAACTGCAGGTCAATATCTATATCATTGCTATACCTGATGGCACAAGGCCGGTAAAACAACGCTATCCTCGCCAAAAATCAAGGGGGTTAGTTCTCACACTAACCCCCTAATCACTATTCTCTATTCACTGATCACTGTTCACTCATCACTGTTCACTCATCACTGTTCACTGATCACTCTTCACTGATCACTTCCCTGCTCCTTCCGCAACTTCACCGTCGCGTACATGGCCACGGCGAGAATTGCGAAGAGGCCGAGACTGCCGGCCAAGAGCGCGTAGCTTTCCAATTGCAGCAACACATAGATAAACACATATAGCAGCGAGAGCAGGCCGCCGACCATCAACGCCGTCTTCCAATCCTTGAGGATGGCACCCATGAATGTCGTGATAAGCCCTATGGTCATGGCTGCCGAGATGAGATACGAGAAGGAGAACGGGATATGCTCGGAAAAGGAGAGCAACAGGGTGTAGAACAGCATCAAAGCAATGCCGATGAGGATATATTGCACGATATGGACATTCGTTTTGCGCCGCACCTCCACGAAGAAGACCACGGCGAAGGTGAGCACGATGATCAGCAAGGCATACTTCACTGTGCGGGTGGTCTGCTGGTATTGGTCGATGGGAATGCACAGGTCCACACCCAATTCGGAATCAGACATCATGGAGTGCCAGGAGGTGCTGCTCGTGGCCACCTGACCATATTCACGGTTGAGGGAGAGCACCTTCCACTCAGCCTTGAAGCCATCTTCGGACACCTCGCGATGCATGGGCAGGAAATTGCCCTGGAAGCTCGGGTCGCCCCAGTCGGAAGTGAGTGTCACCGTGGAAGTGTTGCCCACCGGGGCAAAATAGAGGCCATCGATGCCCCGGAGCGGAAGCGTGATCTCAAACTGGATCTTCCCCTTTTCCAAAAGAGTGTTGAAATCTATGGTACAAACCAGCCCGTTGTTGGAGGGTGACTCCGCCACAATCGAAGCCGGCTCCGCCTCACACGTGCTTCCATCCCATACAACCTTGACATTGCTGGACAAGCCTCGAAGATCCTTTATGCCCAAGAACAAAAACGCCCTTTTTTTGCTTGAGTCGGCCAACGAATACTTCAACAGCTCCTTGGGACAATCAAACTCGCCCACCAACTTGACGGGCGCATTATAGACGCTGAAGTCATAAATGCCCCGCTTGAGCACCTGCGACTGCAGGTTTCCCGTAATGCTGATGTTCTCGGGGAACAGGCAGATGTCCGCCTTGTCCTTGCCCATCGGTATAATGATGGCCGGACCGCTGATATGCTGCTCCATGCCCCAACTCTTGGCCAACTCGCTCTTGGCCTCGTTGCGGGTGCTCTGCCTCTCATCCACTAAATTCATGATGAGCATCTGCGGGATGAGCAACAATAGACTGATGATTGCAATAAGCAAAAGCTTGATGCTGAGACGTGTACCGTCGCGATGAATGACGGATTTCAGATTTTCTTCCATAATTTGAATTTTTATAAGGTTTTATTAAACGTGAAATGAATGTTTTTATTTCAAAAAAGTACTTTGTATTATAAAGTATGTGGTCAAAAAAATAATCAGGTGTTGTTCTTGAGAAAAGATTCAAGGGCGGCCACGTGCGCCATAAAGGCGCTTCTGCCCATCTCGGTCACGGTGAAAGAGGTGTTCGGCTTGCGGCCTATGAATCTCTTTTCAGACCGGATGTAGCCCAACTCCTCCAAGTTGCGCGTATGGCCGGCCAAATTGCCGTCGGTCAGCTCAAGCAGTGACTTCAGGGTATTGAAGTCCGCCAACTCATTGGCCATCAGGATGGACATGATGCCGAGACGCGCCTTGCTCTCAAAGGCCTTGTTGAAACCATTCAGTTCTGTAATCACTTTATTCTGTCGTATTTAATGGAGTATAGAACACCAAAGATGATATGCAAGACACCGAACCCTAAAAACCAGAACAGGAGGGCGTGATGCACCGAAAAGCAGTCGATGAGGCCGAGGACAATCTCACCGTAGCCAAGGAAGCGCAATGCGGGATAGGTATAATGCTGGCAGTTGACGAGAGCCAGTCCGTAGAACAGCAACATGATGGACGAAGTGAGGCCGTAGTGCCCCTGATGGATGAGTGCGATGCAGAGCAAGGCCCCGATGCCCAACGGCAGCATGAAGTTAAAGGCCATCTGCATCATGCGCTTGTCCACCACAAAGCGCAGATTATGGCGCCGCGACTTGAGATAGGCCATCAGGGTGACCGTGAGGAATGAGAGCAGGAACAGCGCAATCGCCAACAGCATGGCCCAACGGATGCGGAGAGGTGTGTTCAGGCGAAATCCTTCGGATTCCGGAAGAAATGTGAGCCAATCTGTCAAACCGAGAAGGTAGCCCGCCACCACAGAAACGATGCAGGCATAGATGCCGACAATGATTATGGAAATGCCGCTAATAGCCTGAAAACGAGATGATTTTTCCATCATCCGTTTAATTTCTCCCAAGACTTCAAAAGCTTCGTTGTCTTTCATAATTTCAAAAAGTACTTTACGCCGCAAAGTAACAAAATTATTTTGACAAAATCAATAGGGCGGAAAATTTTTTGGAATTATATACCTAATGGCACAAGGCTGGCATGGGCAGTTCTCCAAACAACGCTTTTTATCCAATGCCTCCCTTTCGCGGCGAGCAGGTTTTATGCATCTTGGATGCCGACTCCCGCGCCGCGAGAGGGTGTCGGTACCGTCATCCATCCCCACATTGCGCTCCTTCGTCGCTTATGTGGGGTTATTGAGAGGATGTCCCTCCGGGACAATAGAGGTAATCATTTTCCTTGAGCTGCCCCGACAGGGGCAAGAGCTTGGTAGAATAATTGATAATAATCTTCCTTAAGCAGTCCCGGAGGGACAAAATCTCAATAACCCCAGACTAAACGCAGTGCAGTCTGGGGATGGGCGGCGCACTTGATGACAATCG
>JAGCCO010000133.1 GCA_017651645.1 Bacteroidales bacterium | reverse complement strand
GGAATACGTCAATCGATTGGTTTTGACAATGACAACAATGTGTATATGGTTGGCCAGATGGATAATGTTATGGCTAACGAGTTTCTGAACCGCAACCTGTACATCGCCTGTTTGGACGAGAACCTGAACAAATTGGGCGAAATTTACCATGTGGATGACTACGTTTATATGGTGAAATCGATGGCCGCTTGTCCCGAAGGTGGATGTCTTGTGAGTTGCCATAAAATCCATGAAGCCACTAATGAAGCCGGGAACTGCCTGATAAAAGTATCAAAAGAAACTATTGTCGGTATCGACGAAGCCCATGATGCTGGTTTTGCTGTGGCGGTGGCCTATCCTAATCCGGGAAAGGATGTGCTGAACATCAGGACGGGATTGAAGGATGCGCGGGTGGAGGTGTATGATATGAGTGGGAGGATGGTTTATGGGCGAGAAATCACCGACAACATTACTGCTATAAATACGAGTGCTTGGCCTGCGGGAAGTTATGTTTGGAGGGTGGTGGCTGATGGCAGGGAAGCGGAAACGGGGAAATGGATAAAACAATGATATTATGAAAGCAGTGAGAACATACATTCTGCTTGCGATTCTTCTGTTGGCGGGCAGGGTGACGATGCAAGGGCAAGAGAATGGCTTTCTTTCCATATTGGAAGATGTTCATGGCATCTCTCTGAAGCCTAATGATATCGTTGAAACATTGGATGGCACATATTTGATCATAGCGAATGAAGATGGAGGAACAAAGACGAAGATTCTAAAGTTGGATGCTGGTGGCGCTTTGGTGAGAGAAGTTGTCATCGCCGCACAAGACACAACCTTGAAATTATTCAACATGTATCCAACTCGGGAAGACCTCCATAATGGTGAACTATACAAAGCTGTTGGCACATGTAGCCCAGTTGAAGGAGGTCGTGCTGCAATCATCACGGTATGGATTGACAACGAGTTGAATGTCTCTCGAAGAATGATAGAATCGATTGAATTCACGGACCATCCAATCTATGCTTCACGTTTCATGGGCAAAGAAGATGGCGTAGTTGCCGCTCTGATATTTGATGGGGATTCTGGAAAAGATATTTTCTTAGCCTGTCTTTCCAGTGATGGAGAGATCATCAGATATGAAGAATGTGATACCGATTCATTATTGTTTGTGGCAAATTTGTTCCCTGTCCATGGAGAGCAAGACAAAATAGGTATGTTTGCCTTGACAAGTAATTCAAGTCAAGCGAGAAGTGGAGTGCTTGTTTTTGATAGTTTGCTCATGCATGAAAGAAGCGTGTTTTTCCCTCGATGGGAAGCTTTTGCAAGCGGACATGTTTTGTGGTCATACGTAAATGCCGATGAATGTATGATGATTCCTGTGCCTGAAGGCAATTATGTGTTGTCGTCAAAGCTCTGGGAAAAAGAAATACTCCCCAATGGAACTTTGATTCAAGAAGACAGGTCTGTCATTCTTGCCAAGGTTGATGAGGATTTTGAGATGTTGCACGATAGTGTAATCATAGAACATTTCAATGACAGCATAGAAATCCCGGCACCTTTCAAGTCGGTGGCTTTCACTGAGGACGGATATTTGTATCAATGCAGCAACGGCAATGTCATATATCCCAATTCTTTGTATAAAAGCGGTTTGCATTTGATTATCACAAAGACGGACATGGATATGAATGTGGTTTGGCAAAAAAGGTATTTGCGTGACGGAAGTGCTTATGGTGCATTTACCTCATCAGCCACAACAGATGGCGGATTTATCGTGACAGGCACTCGTTACAATTTCAATGTTGACAATCGCCTTGACATTTTTGTCTTGAAAATCAATGCGGATGGCACGGTTGGGACAGATGAAATCACTGTTGT
>JAGCCO010000132.1 GCA_017651645.1 Bacteroidales bacterium | reverse complement strand
TAGGACGTATCCATGATGAAGGGTTGGCCGGGGGTAGGAGGCATGGGGTTGGTGGGGTCAACACCATATTGAGGCAGGGTCTCGCCGTGGTAAGGCAGGTTTTCGCTCCAGAAAGCGACACCGCCGACGCCAGGGAAATAGGTACCTGAGCCGGGTTCGCCTCTCGTGCCGTTGAAAGCATAAGCCAGGCAGAGTTCGCCATCGATACCCCACTGGGCGGAAGTCCAACGAGGATACAGGCTCCAAGCGTCATCCGGGATAGTGGCGGTTATGCCAGGGTGATGCCAGAAGGTCTTCTTTGTCCAAGTCTCACCATCGTCGTAGCTGCAGAGGACGAAGCAGTCGCTCCAAGCGTTGTTCACGACGAGAGCCAGGCAGTTGTCTTCAGTGGTCTCCATCCAGTAGCACACGTTGCTGCCCCAGTCGAGGCCGCCTTCAGTGCCCATGTAGGGGAGGATGACGTTTTCCTTGTCCCAAGTCAGACCACCGTCGGTCGAACGGAAGTAAATGATGGGGTTGTTGACACCTTCAGCGCCAGGGACACTGAGGGAAGCACCGTCAGCGGCGTAGGCAGTGACGACCACGTGGATGATGTCACGGTTGGCACCTGAGGTCATGACAGCCGGCCAGCAAGGGTCATAGGTGGGGTTGAAATAGCTGACAATCGGCACGCTGTTGGGAGCCATGTTGTCCTTGTCTTCAATGATGTAGACGCCGCATTGGGTGGCAGTATGAGCAGCGACGACGATACCGTTTTCCTTGTAACGGGCGATGGAGCCGAAACCGGTCTTTTCGTTTTCGACACGGCCACCAAGCGGAATCCACTCATCGTTCACGGCATCGTAGGTGCCGATGCCGGTACCGCGGTCACCGAAGCTGTTTTCGGTAGCCATGGTGTAAGCGAAGTTGATCTTGCCGTCGGGCCAAACGATGGTCCAGGTACGGGGACCGGCATTCGACTGCCAGTCGTAGGTCGTGTAGTCGAGCTCGCCATCGGAACGGGTCATGTTAGGCTCGCTCTGCACGTACTCGAAGCTCTCCATGCCTCTGGTAACCTGCATGGTAGCGACTTTGTTCTTAGCGTCGTTTTTCGACATTGTTCTCACTTGTGAGTAGCCGGCAACGGCCACCAACAAGGCTAATGCTAAAGTAAATAACTTTTTCATTTTGAATGTGTTTGATGAATAATTAAATTGGTTAATTGTGTTTTCTAATTAGGTTATTTGGGTGCAAAGATAGTGATTTTTCTTTAAGTGCAAGTGTTTTTCTTTTACTTTTTATTTCGACACAAAAAAGGAGGCCGCAGCCTCCTTTTTTGTCGTATGATGTAAGCAAAACTTACTTCACGATGAACTTCATGGTGTTCTCAAAGCCGTTGGCCTTGACGGTCACGAAGTAGATACCGCTGTTCAGTTCGCTGACGTTGATGGGTCTGAGGTTCATACCAGTGGTGATGTTCACATTCTGGTTCATCACGTTCTGGCCCATGATGTTGTAGACGCTGATGCTCATCTCGGAAGCCTGTGCGGCGTTCACTTCGATGTTGAGCATGTCGGTGGCGGGGTTAGGATACACACGGGTGGTGTTGATCGGGTTGACGACTTCCTGTTCGTTGATGCTCAAGCTTTCGGGTCTGATCAGGCAGGCATACTGGTAGTTCTCGGTGAGGATGCCGCCGTTGCTGTTCGGGTAGGTGTCGCTGATGTCAAGGTAGAGGCCTTGGTTCTCGTCAGCGGAATACATGACCCAGAATTGGCCGTTGTAGCCCTTCGTGGCAGCCACGCAAGGATATTGCTCGTCCAGTTCGTGCATGAAGTCTTCGGCAAGGTTGATGCCGTTTTCATCGACTTTCCATTCGCCAGCGTAGTCTTTGTAAGCAACATAAACGCTTCTGTAGCTGAATCCGGTAACAGCGCTGATTCTGGTTTCAGACCAAACGCTGTAGACGATGCAGATGTCGCCGAGGTTGTCGACAGAGACGCTGGGCATGGTGGCCAAGCCGAGTGAACGGTAATGCCAAGTGGCGCCAGTCACATTTTCATAGTCCATTTGGCCGTTGCCGTTCTCATCGACATAGCCGAAGACACAGAGATTGTTTTCGTTGCCGCCAGCAGCTGCAAGTTCTTCAAGACGTTCAGGAATCAAAGTGTAACCGACGCCATTAGCCATCCATTCGGTATGTGCAGCATCGCCGCTGAAAGTGCCGAAAATCGGGATTTCGTGCGTGCCTTGTTCGTTGGTGTAGTTGGAGTTCCAATAGCAGATGCCATAGCCATAAGCAGGCCAATAGGTGTAAGAATCGGCGTCAGCCACTTTCCAATGGAACAAACCGAAGGTGGCATGTACGGTACCGTCATCAGCAATAGTGATGCTGTGCGAGTTGTCGGAGGTGTGGATGGAGTCGGTCATGCCTTCCGGATAGTCTTCGAAAGCAATGGCGTGGACAGGATTGCCGTCAGTTCCGAGGATCGGGAAAGGAGCAATGATTTGGCGTTCCCAGGTTTCGCCGTTGTCGTGCGAAATCATGTAGAACACCTCAGTGGTGTAGGAGCTGAACATGCAGGCGACGTTGTTGCCGTTGGCAGCCATCACGTAGTCGTCAGCACTCAGCTGGTTGCGGTATTCACCGTCAGCATCGTTGTCAATGCCAGGGAAGTCGTTGAGTTCTTCCGGAATCTCCCAAGTATCGCCTTGGTGCTTGAGGCGGACATAGTAGACGTGGTTGTCCAGTGAACCGTCGGGCAGGCTGATTTGCTTGCACATGACGAGGTGGACATACTCATTGTTAGGACCGCTCACGACCACTCTCGGCCAGGTGGGGCTGCCGTAGTCAGCACCCCAGTTGTAGATGAGCTCCCAGTCACCTTCGCCCTTGGTGGGACGATAGTAGAGGTTGACGCCCGTGGCATGTGAGGCGAGGAGTTCGCCATCACCGCAGGCGGCGATGCTCGGCCAGCCTGACTTCACAGGTTCCTGACGCACTTCGGGCTCTTCACCCATGCCGGTTTCGGGATTGTAGAAGTTGTAACCGGCACCACGATCCGGGAAACTGGTTTGACCCGAATGATCCCATGTGGCTACGAAGGAGGCGCAGCCGTCGGGCCACACGGCGATACGGTTGCCGATGGCACTGTTGGACTGCAGGTCGTAGTTGGTGGTCATGGCCTGATACTCATCGAAGTCATCGAGGCTTCTGTTGGCGTTGACCATGTTCTGAGGCATGCTGAATTGGATGCCTTCGACAGCGCTGCCGTCAATTTGGCGGACGGCGGCGGGTTTCTGGGCTGTCGCGCTGGCGTTCTTGACGTCATTGCTCACGGCAACTCTCTGTGCAAAGCCCGTCATGGCGACGGCCATTGCGAGTGACATGAATAAAACTTTCTTCATGATGTTGTGTTTTTAATTAGTAATTGATGATAATTAGTTTCTAATTTGGGCTGCAAATATAATCATTTTGATGATTTCGGTGCATGAATTGGCAAATTTTTATGCATTTTTGAACTTATCGCAAAATTTATGCCAAGAAAAATTCCACCCCGATTGTAAAACAAAAAGGTATTATTCCTAATTTTACGGCGTCAAAGAAGATAACAAATTATTAAAGCTATAAATATGAAAAGACTATTCCTACCCTTACTGCTGCTCTGCCTTGCAGCCTGCACGCAGCAACCCAAGGCCGACTATGTCACTGACGCGGCCAAATATGTCGATCCCTTCATCGGGACGGGCGGCCATGGCCACACCTTCCCGGGCGCCACGGTGCCCTTCGGCATGGTGCAGTTCAGCCCCGACACCCGTATGAATGACTGGGACGGCTGCTCGGGCTACCACACCTCCGACAACACCATTCTCGGTTTCAGTACCACCCACCTCAGCGGCACAGGATGCTCCGACTATGGCGATTTCCGCTTCATGCCCATTGTGGGTAGAGTGAAACTCGATAAAGGCGATGAGGAAAACCCGGCTTCGGGCTACCGCTCGGCATTCCAACATGAGAACGAAGATGCCAAGGCAGGCTATTATTCCGTGCTGCTCGATGATTACAAGGTTAAAGTGGAATTGACCACAGGTGACCGTGTGGGGATGATGCGTTGCACCTTCCCCAAGAGCGATAACGCACACATGTTCCTGGATATGGTGGAAGGCGTCAACGATGAGTTTGTGTATGAGTCCAATTTGCAGTTGGAAGCACCCAACGCCATCAGCGGTTTCCGTCGCACCAGAGACTGGGCCCGGGAGCAATACCTGTATTTCTACGCAGAGTTCTCCAAGCCGTTTAAGGACTACACCTTCGTTAATCTGACAGATTCCTTGAAAGTCGAGGCCGATAGCGTGAAAGCCAATAGAATAGAAGGAGACGGCATCAAAGCCTATTTTGATTTCGATACCGAAGAAGGCGAACAGATTGTCATGCGCATCGCCCTCTCTGCCGTTGACGTGGAAGGCGCAAAAAACAACCTGAAAGCCGAATTGGGTGAAAACGACTTCGGCTTCGATGCCTTAAAGCAGAAAGCCTACGATAAATGGAACAAGGAACTGAAACGCTATGAGGTGAGCGATCCCAGCAAATCGAATAAGACGGTGTTCTATACGGCCTTGTATCATACCATGGTGGCTCCCAACCTTTTTAGCGATGCCGATGGTCGCTATCGTGCCCATGACCTGAAGGTCTACAAATCGGAAAGACCTGTCTACACCGTGTTTTCCTTGTGGGACACCTTCCGCAGCTTACACCCGCTCTTCAGCCTTATGCAACGCGAGCGCACCCTCGATTTCATCAACACCTTTATTAATAAATATGAGACCAACCCGCACCACATGCTACCCATCTGGGAGCTTGCCGCCAACGAGACCTACTGCATGATCGGCAACCACGCCATCCCCGTCATCGCCGACGCTTACTTTGCCGGTATCCGCGACTTCGACACAGAGAAGGCTTTGAAAGCCATGGTGGCAAGTTCTAAAGACGACTTCCGCGGCATGGACGCCTATATGCAATACGGTTACATCCCGATTGAGGTTGAAGGTGAGGCCGTCTCCAAGACTTTGGAATATGCCTACGACGATTGGTGTGTAGCCCGCATGGCCGAGGACATGGGCAAGACTGACATCGCCAAGGAGTTTTATGCACGTGCCCAGTACTACAAGAATATCTACAACCCTGAGAACCAGTTCTTCCAAGGTCGCCGCAACGGAGGCTGGATGCGTCCCTTCGACCCCGCACAAGTTAACTTCACGCTGACCGAGGCCAACTCCTACCAGTACGGTTTCTTCGTGCCGCAGGACATCAACGGCCATATCAACTTGATGGGTGGCTGGAATGCCTACGAAGCTAAACTCGACGCCCTCTTCAACGCACCCTCCAACCTGACGGGACGCGAGCAACCCGACATCACGGGCCTCATCGGCCAGTATGCCCATGGCAACGAGCCGAGCCACAATACCGTGTATATGTACAACTTCGTGGGACAGCCCACTAAGACGCAGTATTATGTGAAGAAGGTCATGGACGACTTTTACACCGACCGTCGCGATGGCTATGCCGGTAACGAAGACTGCGGTCAGATGTCGGCTTGGGGCGTGTTCTCGGCCATGGGCTTCTATCCGGCCACACCCGCTTCGGGCTATTATGTCTTGGGATTGCCTCGTTTCGAGAGAACGAGACTGACTTTCGAAAACGGTAAGCAGTTTACGGTCATCGCCAAGAAGCTCAGCAAAAAGAACTGTTATGTAGAATCGGTCAAGTTGAATGGTCAACCTCTTGAACGCAGTTATGTCACCTTCGATGAGGTGTTCAATGGCGGTACTTTGGAATTTACCATGACTGATCAACGCAACTCTTTATGGGCAACGAAACCCGAAAACTGCCCGGTAATGCGTATCACGAGTGAATCTATAGTCATGGCCCCAACAATCAACGCCTTGTCGGACACCTTCTTCGACAGTATCATGGTCAGCATGAGACATCCTGTTGAGGGGACAAAGATCTATTATACTTTGGATGGTAGCGAGCCTTCGGACACGTCACTGCTTTATAAGCAACCCATCTGTTTCAAGAAAAAAACGGAGGTAAAGGCTGCGGCGTTGCAGGATGGCCGTTGGAGCCCTGTGATCGAAGCACAATACCATAAGATTGATGCCCGAACTAGCGTGAAACTTGAGAACAAATACAACGAACAATACGAAGCGGGAGGCCATAAGGCTTTGATTGACCATCTGCGTGGCGGCGAGAATTTCCGCACAGGCTCGTGGCAAGGTTACTATGGTGTCGACCTCATCGCCACTGTCGACTTGGGTGTTTCGAAGCGCATCAACCGTCTGGCTGGCAGCTTCTTGCAAGAAGTGTACTCATGGATATGGATGCCCAAAGAAGTGGAGTACTTCGTCAGCGAAGATGGTAAGAACTTTGTCAGTGTGGGCAAGGTGAAGAATGACGTGCCAGAGGATGCTGACGGTGCAGTGATTCGGGAGATGGAAGTGCGTACGCGCACTGATGCCCGATACGTGAAGATGGTGGCCAAGACCATCGGCACCTGTCCCGACTGGCATGTCGGCGCCGGCGAAAAGGCCTGGATCTTCTGTGATGAGTTCGTGATAGAGTAATAGACTGGGAACGACAACACTGTTCCTTGAACGTCATGGCAGATCACCTCATTCCGTGAATGCGGAACCGCGATGACGATGAAAAAAAAGACAACAAACTAACTAAATAACATTAGGTATGAAAGAATCAATAGTGATTTTAGCCGGCGGCGGTCCGGCACCCGGAATCAACACGGTGATCAGCACTGTGGCGAAGACCTTCCTCAAGGATGGTTATCGCGTTCTCGGCCTCAATGACGGCTACAAGAACCTCTTCAAACCCAATCCCGATGTCGTCGAGATGGACTTCCTCTATGCCGATGCCATCCTCAAACAAGGTGGTTCGGCCTTGAAGATGAGCCGCTACAAACCGAAAAACGAGGAGTTCAATACTGAGTTCTTTGTCAAGAATAACATCAAGCTGTTGGTTACCATCGGTGGTGATGACACCGCTTCCACGGCCAACCGTATCTCCAAGTTCTTGGCCAGCAGTGGTTTCCCTATCCAGAATATCCACGTGCCCAAGACCATAGACAACGACCTGCCTTTGCCTGAGGGCAGCCCGACCTTTGGCTATTATTCTGCCAAAGATGCCGCTGTGCATCTGGTGCAGACCATCTATGAAGACGCCCGTACCAGCGGCAACTGGTTTGTCGTTTCAGCCATGGGCCGAGAGGCCGGTCACTTGGCTTTCGGCATGACCTCGGCCTGCCACTGCCCGATGGTGGTCATCCCAGAGATGTTCAACAAGACGGATGTCACTTTTGATGCCATCATCAAGCTCGTGGTCAGCTCCATCGTGAAGCGTAAGCTGTTGGGTGTCGATTATGGCGTGGTCATCATCAGTGAGGGTGTGTTCCACTTCATGAGCGACGAGGAAATCGAGAAGTCGGGTGTGGCGTTCACTTACGATGAGCATGGCCATCCCGAGTTGGGCAACGTCAGTAAGGCCCACATCTTCAACCTCTTGTTGCAACAGCGTCTGAAGGCTTTGGGCATCAACGTGAAGAGCCGTCCTGTCGAAATCGGCTACGGCATCCGTTGTGTCGAGCCGAACGGTTACGACTTGACCTATTGCTCGTTGCTCGGTTACGGTGTGAAGAAACTCTTCGACAAGGGCGTGAGTGGTGCTATGGTCACCGCCAACCCGAAGGGAGAGATTGAACCGCTGTATCTGAAGGATGTGGAGGACGAGAACGGCAAGATCAAGCCGCGTCTGGTCAACCTGAATGGCCCGAAGGCCGAATTGATTTTCAACGACGGCCTGCAGTACCTCAGTCCTGCCGACTACGATGACGCTAAAGCCTACCTACCGAATCCTGAAGATTACGATTTTAGGAAGATCTTGAAATGGTAAGACAAAAAATTGGGCGGCCAAACGGTCGCCCAATTTTTTTGATAGTACTCTGAGTTATTATCTAACATTGACCTTTTTCACGGTGACTCCGCTTTCGGTCTCGATGTGGATAAGATACATTCCCGATTCAAAGCGGCTCAAGTCGAGGGTGGTGCTGCCTTCTGCGGTTGTCTCTTGCAATTTCTGCCCCAAGAGGTTGCTCACACTGATTTGAATCGTGCCTTGGCTTTCGATGTTGAGCAGGCCGTTGGTTGGGTTGGGATAAATGTTGATGTTCGCTGCGTTTTCTTTGACACTGGTGACAAGAAGGTTGCCGACGCCCTCCATTTCCGATTCGCATTGTTCGTCACCTCTGACAAACACGGCGCTGATTTCGTACTCGTAGTCACCTTGCTCGTTGACATTGTCGAAATACTCATAGCTGTTGGCACCGGTGAAAGGTACCTCGGCGATGAGCTCGGCCTCTTTGACGACGAGGATATGGCGATAGATGTTGAAGTGGTCAAGGTTGGCGGTAACGTTGGGTTTTTCCCAGGTAAGGTATACGCCATATTCTTCGTCATCGTGCCACTGGTATTCGCCTTGCAGATTCTGCACAGGATAGCAGGTTAACACTCCTTCTTCGCAGTTGTTGTCGAAGGTCAGGAAGACACCATCTTCAAGGTCGGCAGAAGTATAGAGTTCGTTGCCATCATAATCGAAGATGGTGAAGGAGCATTCGTAGTCGGTGTCGTATTGTTCAGAATTATGATACCATCCGTGGTTCCAGATGAAGCTGAGGTTGCCTTTCAGTAAAGGCAAGTCCACGACCAAAGCCGAGCCTTGTGTCATGGTGATCACAGCAATACGGTCGCCCTCGGCGTCGGTCACGCTGATGGCGGCGCCTTTCCAACCATCGCCGCCGTCGTCGTGGAGTTGGAAGACGATGTTGCACTTTTCGCCGACAAGGAGCTTGCGGTAGGTGGTGCGGCTGATGCCGGCCTCGTTGGTGGCGAAGATGGCGTATTCGTAAAGACCAGGCACAAGACCATTGTCTTCATATTCCATGTCGGCACCGGGTTGAACATCATCCAAGGTGGCGATGACCTCGAAGTTGCGGCGGATGGTAACCGATTCGAGCGAGGTCAGCGCATTGCCGTTGAGGTCGAGGGTCGGGTTGGTCCAGCTGAGACGCACACCGTCGAAGTTGGCATTTTCAATGGCTTGCATATTGGCTACACTGTCGGGACGGCTGAAATAAATGTCTTCTTTAGGAATGATGTGGCCTGTGAAGCCGTTCATCATGTTGAAGGCATATTTGGTGGTGTTCAATGCGCCGATGGGGCACCAGGCGTCATCGCGACCGCTCCAGCCCCAGTTGAAGTGGAAGTAGTCGTTCTCGTCGTAGCCGTCGCACACGAAGGCATGACCGCCAGCGCCGCTGTCGTCGGAACCGCTGTAATAAAGCGGGAGACCTTCGTCCAAGCCGCCATTCTTCAGCATATTGCCCCATTCTTCGTTGGAATAACCCATGCCTGGCCAGAAGTTGTAGTTGCTTACATGGTTGTCGCAGTTGTAGCGGAAATAGTTGCGCAACGCAGGCGGGACGTCATCGGAATAGGCGCCACTGCCATCGGGGCTATATTGCATGTTGACGGCAATGCCACAATGGTGTTGGAATTGTGCGATGTAGAAGATTTCCTCTTCGGTGCTGGTGGAGTCCAAAGCCAAGGGCATGAGCTCGAAGTGGTATTCGGTCTCGCCGAAGTTGGCGTTCTGCTGGGCATAGCCTTGGGGATGATAGCTGTGCGAGCCTGTGCCATGGTCAGGCCAGTCGTGGAACTTCATCACCTGTGCCATGGCCGTGGCCACGCATCCGGCGTAGACGTGACCGCCGTTACCATCGGGGTCTTCGGGACATTGGCTGTTGAAAGGATAGTTCTGGTTCCAGATGGTTTGGCAAAGCGGTTCCACCACGGTGCGGGTCGAGCCATCGCGGTTGAGGCTACCCGTCTCGCTCACCCTACGCCATTCAGCAGTGATGTCGGGCGTGGCGCTGAGGTTGTGTTCGCGCACGTATTGGATCTCCTCGCGGAAGCCGTCGAGGGTGAACTGGAAGCCATCAGCCACGTCGTTGGGGTCAAACTTGCCCTTGGTGGAGTAGGCGAGGATGGGCTTCACGCGGTCGTCGCCAGCCACAATGACGAAGCCTTCGTCATTGCTGACGTTGAAGACATAGTAGTCAATGGCATTGCGGTTGGCGGCCACGCTGACAAGATTGAGTTGAATGTCAGCGTTTCTTTCGCTGATAGCAGTGGTGCTCAAGAATTTGGCACCCAGTTTTTGGGCCTTCTGTTGGTCGACAGGGCCAGCCATCATACTGCCGATGGCAGCGATGAGGCATAAAGTCAGATAGAATTTTTTCATTGTTGTGTATTTTACATAGTTGATTTCTAGGTGGTTAATCGCCTTTCAGTTTCTTATACCTGAAGCGCTTTGGATCTACATTGCCGAGGCGCTTCAGCTTGTTTTCCTCGTATTCCGAGTAGCTGCCCTCGAAGAAATAGACTTGTGAGTTGCCCTCGAAGGCGAGGATGTGGGTGGCTACACGGTCGAGGAACCAGCGGTCGTGGCTGATGATGACGGCGCAGCCCGCGAAGTTCTCCAGACCTTCCTCCAAGGCGCGGAGGGTGTTCACGTCGATGTCGTTGGTGGGCTCGTCCAAAAGGAGCACGTTGGCTTCTTGCTTTAGTGTGAGAGCCAAATGCATTCGGTTACGCTCACCGCCGGAGAGCACGCCGGCCTTCTTTTGCTGGTCGTTGCCACCGAAATTGAAGCGGGAGACGTAGGCACGCGAGTTCATGCTACGCTTGCCCAACTGAATCAGCTCGTTGCCACCGCTGATGACTTCCCAAACGGTCTTCTCAGGGTCGATTTCGGCATGTTGCTGGTCGACATAACCTATTTTCACCGTCTCGCCGACCTCAAAGGTGCCCGAGTCAGGCTTTTCCAAGCCCATGATGAGGCGGAACAAGGTGGTCTTGCCTGCGCCGTTAGGTCCGATGACGCCAACAATGCCGCCCTGGGGCAGACTGAAGTTGAGGTTCTCGAACAAGAGTTTGTCACCGTAGGCCTTGGTGACGTCGTGAGCCTCGATGACTTTGGTTCCAAGGCGGTCACCGTTAGGGATATAGATTTCGAGTTTTTCTTCTTTTTCCTTCACGTCCTCGTTGAGCATCTTCTCGTACGACTCCAGACGGGCCTTGCCCTTGGCGTGACGAGCCTTCGGGGCCATGCGCACCCACTCCAGCTCACGCTCGAGGGTCTTGCGACGTTTGCTCTCGGTCTTTTCTTCCATGGCGAGGCGGGCGGTCTTCTGGTCGAGCCACGAGGAGTAGTTGCCCTTCCACGGAATGCCTTCGCCGCGGTCGAGTTCGAGGATCCAGCCAGCCACATGGTCGAGGAAGTAACGGTCGTGGGTGACAGCAATGACAGTGCCCTTGTATTGTTGTAAGTGGCTCTCCAACCATTGGATGCTCTCGGCATCAAGGTGGTTGGTGGGCTCGTCGAGGAGCAGGATGTCGGGCTCTTGCAGTAGCAGGCGACAGAGGGCCACGCGGCGGCGCTCGCCTCCCGAGAGGTTGCGCACAGGCGTGTCGCCGTCGGGACAGTTGAGGGCGTCCATGGCGCGTTCCAGCTTGCTGTCGAGTTCCCAGGCGTCGTGTTGCTCGATAAGCTCGGTCAGCTCGCCTTGACGGGCAATCAGCTTGTCAAAGTCGGCGTCGGGCTCGGCGAATTTGTTGTTGATTTCCTCATATTCCTTGAGGATGTCGACGATTTCCTGCACGCCTTCCTCTACCACTTGGCGGACGGTCTTGTTGTCGTCAAGTTGTGGCTCCTGGTCGAGCATGCCGACCGAATAGCCGGGCGAGAAGACCACCTCACCATTATAGGATTTCTCCTTGCCTGCGATGATGCGCAGCAAGGTCGACTTACCCGCTCCGTTCAGGCCGATGATGCCGATTTTGGCGCCATAGAAGAAGGAGAGGTAGATGTCTTTCAGGATTTGTCTTGAAGGCGGGATGATCTTGCTCACGCCTACCATTGAGAAGATGATTTTTTTGTCGTCGGGTTGTGCCATATTTTGTTCTTTTACTGTTCGTTTTGTTTGGGCGCAGGGAATGAATTCCCTGCTTAATGTCCGTCGCCCTTACAGGGCTTGGCTCATTGCTTTTTCTAGGATTTCCGTTGCCTTCCCCCAATCATACACACGGTTCGTGAAATCAAATCCCGCTTGTGCGAGGTGCTCGGCTCTTTCTTTGTCTGTTAATAGGGTGATGATGTGTCGTGCCATTTCATCAGCGTTGTTGCCGACCAAAATCTCTTCTTCTGGCTTTGCCCCCAAAGAGGCGTTAGCCAAGGGTGAGGTGATGGCGGGCAGGCGCATCGACATGGCTTCCAGCAGCTTGTTTTGCAAGCCTGTCCCGATGCGCATTGGGGCGATGAAAACGCGGCTTTGGGCGTATGCGTCGCGGATGTCGTCGAGCCAGCCGCTGACGATGATACGGTCACAGGCCGCTTTCTTCACTTTCAAGTCGGGAGTGGCACCAGCGATGTAAAGCTTTGTTTCAGGCAGGGTCTTCCAAACAATGGGCATGATTTCATTGGCCAAATAATCCACAGCATTCACATTGGGCGGATAGCTCATGTTTCCCGTGAAGACAAGGTCGTATTGTTTCTCACGTTCCTGCGGCTTGAAGTAGTCGTGGTCGACACCGTTGGGGATGACGAGAATCTCATCGCGGTGCTCATGTGGGAACAAAGCTCTGTCGGGCTCGCTGATGATGGTGCGCACGTTGAAATCCTCAAAGATCGCAGCCTCGTAGCGTTTCAGTCGGCGGTACTCCATATTATATATAGGTCGCTTCAGAGTAGAGGCGATGTCGGCGCGGCGTTTCATGCCATAGGAGAAAATATCTTGATAATCAAGGGCTTTCGGGGTGTTCTTTTTGCGTAGGTATTCCGCCACACGAAGCAATTGTCCATAGAGAATGTCGGGTTGATGTTTGGCAATGAGTGTGTTGACTTTCCTCGCAGCTTTGCGATTGTAAAAATAGCCACATTGCATAGGCAACCCTTTGAAAAAGGCGCGGATGAGCCCCAAAAGTATCTGAGGCTTGGTGATTTTGATAAAGTTGATGGACTGGCAATAAGGCTGCAAGGCATGAAAGGCATCCTGTTCGCTGACCTTTGGGTTGTCGTTAAGCGCGCAAAGGACGACTTCGTTATGCTTTGCGAGTTGCTTTATCTGGTTGAATGCCCGCAACTTATCACCTTTTTCGAGGGGGTAAGGAATGCGGGGCAAGAGTATAAAAATCTTCATTACCTCGAAATTGAGGGTACAAAGATAATAATTTATAGGAAACTAATCTTACTCCCCGGCTTAATCTGCTCATAAAACATCAACAAACGGGCGATGATCTTGCGGTTGTCATAGCTCTCTTCAACGAGTTTCCTTGCGGCCTGACCGATGCGCATGGCGGTTTCGGGGCTCTCGTTGATGGCGCGGATGGCTTCCACCATCTTGGCCTTGTTCTCGGCGATGATGATGTTGACATCTTCGTCATAAAGTATGCCCTCTGCTCCCACGCGGGTGGTAATGACAGTCTTGCCCATGGCCATGGATTCGATGATTTTGATGCGGATGCCGCTGCCCGAAAGCAAGGGCACGATGGCTACATCATGTTGGGCCACAAAGGCTTTGGCGTCAGGCACTTCCCCGATGACATCAATGTGTGGATTCTGAAGTGTTGTAAGCCATTCGGGCATGTTGCGGCCTGCCAGATGATACACGAAGTCGGTCACCTTTTCCACCGTCTTGGGCAGCACCTCGTCGATGAACCAGCGTATGCCTTCCTCGTTGGGCATCCAGTTCATGGATCCGATGTGGTAGAACCTGGGCTTACCTTCGAACTCGGATTTTGGCGTAAACTCCTCGGGATAAACACCGTACGGGATGTCAATGACGGGCTTGGAGCAGTATTTGCGGAAGAAGGCGGCGTCTTTGCGTGTGATGGCTGCGATGCCATCCATGGTCTCAAGGGCGTTGAGCTCATACTCCTTCAAGGTCTTGGCCAAGTGGTTGATATACCAACGTTTGAGGAAGAACTTCGTCTCCTTGGCGATGCGTTCCCAGATTTTGTGTTCCACGTTGTGGGCACGCAGCACAACCATGGCCTTGCTGTGCTTGCGGATGGTCTCCACGTATGGTGCCATATAAAGCATCTCCAACTGTACCACGTCAAACTGCTCTTTCTTGAGGACCTCGGTCAGCCTTTTTTTGAAACGCTCCGAGATGAAACGCTCCACATGGTACGACTTCTTGGTGAAAAGGTTGAGGAACGCCTTCAAAGGTCTTACCTTTAAATCAACGTTGATGAGCTCGATGCCAGTCTTTTGCCTATACTCCTCGGGGATGTCGGAGGCTTTGACCTTGTACTTCTCGCTGTTGACTGCCAATATCTTGACCTGATGCCCCGACTCAAGCAGTCCGGTGATGATGCTGTTCATGGCCATGGGGCCGCCTTCTGAGGCAGGGTAGGGAGGTTTATTGCAGAGTAGGAGTATTTTCATGGTTTTATTCTTTATTTCGGCCCTTCGACAGGCTCAGGGACCGAAAGGTCAGGGGATTTATGGCGTTTGAAAAGTCTCTGAAAAAACTTCTTCCAGCTGTCGCCATCGAAGAGGGCGGCATCGGTCGTGGCCTTGAAGGTGAAGAACAGCCCGACAGGAAGCAGCACAAGCGACGAGAGCCACACGCCGAGGAACATGTTGAGGTCGCCAAACACCGCCATGCGCTCGGCGATGGTGGAGATGAGATGGTAGACAATGAAAAAGAGCACTGAGATGACTACAGGCAAGCCCAACCCGCCTTTGCGGATGATGCTGCCCAACGGTGCCCCGATGAAGAAGAAGATGAGACAGGCGATGCTCAAGGTGAACTTCTTGTGCCACTCTTTCCTGTGTTTGTTGATGTTCTCGACTTGGTAGTTAAGGTCTGTCTTGTTGAAAGCCACGTTGTCTTTGGCATTCTGGGCGGTGCCCATCGCAATCTTAGCAATGGCGGAACGAGTCTCGTCATCATATTGGTCCAAAAGCGGCCAACTTAACTTAATACAGGTATCGGCAACGAGGCGGTCGGCGCTGGATTCAGCAGTGTTTTCTATGGGATGGTCTGTATGGTAGCTGTTGTAGTTGGCCCATCGTCGTTCAAAGCCTTGTGTGAAAGTCTCTTGCTTGTTGTCAAGACGTATTTTCAACGAGTCCATAGAGGTAGAAAGCTGGCGTATGTTCATCATCTGATGGTAGGACTTGTACATCTCCTCGTTTGAACGGGTCATGTCGAATGAAGCCAAACTGAACTTGAGTTGCTCCTCTTTGAACGACATTCGTTCGAAAGGACGGGTCTCCTTGTAGTCGCCTGTAGTGAGATCTGTGTAGTTGTGGCCGTTGTAAAGTGTGAAGATGATGCTGCGTTGGTTGGGGCTCATGGCCATCATGCCCGAGTCGGCGGAGATGATTTTGGTGTTGCCTTGATGGTCGGTATGGTCGTAAATCTTGACACCGTAGATGTGGCTACCGTCTTTGCCTTTCTTGTCCACATAAATGACATAGTTGTCAATGTCCTTGTAAAAAATGCCTTCCTTGATGTTGAAAGCCAACTTCTGCCGTTGTACGTCGGTTAGCAGTGTGCGCCATTTGAGGGTGGCAATGGGAATGAGGCTGTTGGAAATGAAGAAAGCCAAGATACTGAGCATCAGTGAGAAAACTAATAGTGGCCTCATGACACGCCACATGGAGATGCCCGAGGCTTTCATGGCCACTAACTCGTAGTGTTCACCAAGGTTGCCAAAGCACATCAACAAGGCAAGCAACAGGGCCAAGGGCAGCGACATGGGAATGGCAGTGATGGAAGTATAGAATAGTAACTCGGCTATAATTTTGAGCTCCAATCCTTTGCCTACCAAATCGTCTACATAAAGCCATACAAACTGCATCACCCAGATGAACACCACGATGAAGAAGGTGAGCACGAAGGTACCTAAAAACGATTTGGTGATATATTGGTAAAGTTTCTTCACTGGTGTAATAACGCGGCAAAATTAGAAAAATTTCTATCTTTGCAGAAAAAATACCCGCACTATGAACCAACTTGATTACTTCAAAGGCTTGAATATAGCCATTACCATCAGTGCCAAGGACGGCGAGATTCTGTATCAGAACGACAGTTCCCTTGAAGTGAACGGTGATGCACGTGGCCGCGACCTGATGAAATGCCACAACGAACGCTCGCAGCAAATCATCCGCCATCTCTTGGACGATGCTGCCACCAACGTCTACACAATTTCAAAGAAAGGCAAGAAGAAACTTATTTACCAAACGCCTTGGTACGAGGACGACGCCAAACAGGTAGTCGGCGGACTGGTGGAATTTTCCATTATCCTGCCCGAAGACATGCCACATTACGACCGCGGATAAAACATGTAGAGACGGTGTGTACACCGTCTCTACAATGTCAATTTGCTTGTAGAGACGTGCCATGGCGCGTCTCTACAACGGCATTTTATTATTTCGTCACCAAATTATAAGTATCCTGCGCGATGACGAATTCTTCGTCAGTAGGATATACCACCACGGTGACCTTGGAGTTAGGCAGAGAGATGACGCCTGCGTCACCGATGGTTTCCTTGTTCATCGCTGGGTCAAACTCGATGCCGAGGCCTTCCATGTTCTCAAGGATGGCCTCACGCATGAACCATGCGTTTTCACCGATGCCGCCCGTCATCACGATGATGTCAGCACCGTTCATCACGGCCATGTAAGCACCGATATATTTCTTCACGCGGTGGGCGAACATATTGAAGGCATAAGTGCAACGCTCGTCGCCTTCTTCCTTAGCGGCGCGCACGTCACGCATATCCTGTTTGCCGCCCGTGATGCCCACGAGACCGGACTTCTTGTTAACTAAGGTGTTCATCTCCTTGGTCGTGTAGCCTTCCTTGTCCATGATATACATGAAGACGCCCACATCGAGGTCGCCAGCGCGGCTGCCCATGACGAGACCCTCAACAGGTGTGAATCCCATGGAGGTCTCCACCGACTTGCCGTATTCAACGGCGGCGATGGAGGCACCACTGCCGAGGTGGCAGGTCACGATCTTCGACTTCTTCCAATCCTTGCCAACGAAAGCAGCAGCCTTCTCGGCCACGTACTTGTGGCTGGTGCCGTGGAAACCGTAGCGGCGGATACGGTACTTCTCGTAGTATTCGTAAGGCACGGCATAGAGGTAAGCCTCAGGCGGCATGGTGCTGTGGAACGAGGTGTCGAACACAGCGGCCATCGGGATGCCGGGAAGCACTTCCTTCATGGCTGCGATGCCTTGCAAAGCACCTGGGTTGTGTAATGGGGCAAGGTCGACGAGGTCTTTGATCATTTCAACGACATGGTCGTCAATAAGAACACTGTGGGAGAACTTCTCGCCGCCGTGGGCCACGCGGTGACCGACAGCGTTGATTTCCTTCAGGTCCTTGATGACCCCCATCTTCGGGTCGACCAAAGCCTTCAGCACCAGCTTGATACCTTCGGTGTGATTCGGGATGGGGAGTTGTTCGTAATATTTCTCGCCATTGTATTTGTGGGTGAATTCGCCCATTTCGAGGCCGATGCGCTCCAGCAAGCCCTTGGCCAGCAGGCGCGATGAATTGGCGTTCTCCATTTCCAGCAGCTGATATTTGATGGAGGAACTGCCGCAGTTTAAAACGAGGATTTTCATATTGAATGGTTGTAATTGTTTGATTTTTATGTTGGTTGGTTGTGTAGAGACGCACGGCCGTGCGTCTCTACACAACCAACGTTTTATTATTTTTGTTTCTGTGCAATAGCCTGATTACAGGTGATAGCCACCAGTTTGTAGACATCGTCAATCGAACAGCCGCGGCTGAGGTCGTTGCAGGGCTTGGCAAGGCCTTGCAGCACGGGACCGACGGCTTCAGCGCCAGCCAGACGTTGGACAAGCTTATAAGCGATGTTACCCACTTCGAGACAGGGGAACACAAGGGTGTTGGCCTTGCCGGCGACAGGGCTGCCTGGGGCTTTGCTCGAACCCACTGAAGGCACGATGGCGGCATCAGCCTGCAACTCACCGTCCAAGAGGAGGTCGGGACGACGCTCCTTGGCGATACGCGTGGCCTCGATGACCTTGTCGACCACCTCATGCTTGGCGCTGCCCTTGGTGGAGAAGCTCAAAATGGCGGTGATGGGGTCGATCTTGGCGATGGCCTTGGCGGTGTCGGCGGTGCAGATGGCGATTTCGGCCAGCTGCTCGGCCGTCGGCATGGGCGTGACGGCGCAGTCGGCGAAGACCATGCGGCCATTGGTGCCGTAGGGGCATCCCTCGGGCAGGAACATCGTGAAGGCGCCGCTGACGCAGGTCACGCCGGGCACGGTCTTGATGATCTGCAGGGCGGGACGGAGCATGTCGCCTGTGGTGCTGCGGGCACCGCTGACGAGACCGTCGGCCTCACCAGCCTTGACCATCAGGATGCCGAGATACATGAAGTTCTGGGCCAGGTCGTCGGCTTGCTCGGGGGTCATGCCCTTGGCCTTACGGAGTTCGTAAAGCAGGTCGGCATATTTCTTCTTGTCAGGGTTGTTCTTGGGGTCGATGATGCGGGCCTTGCCGATGTTTTGGAGACCGAACTCGGCGGTCATCTCCTTGATTTTCTCGGCGGGACCGATGAGGATGATGTCGGCGACACCGTCAGCCAAAAGACGATCGGCGGCTTTCAGGGTACGGGGCTCGTCGCCCTCGGGGAGCACAATGCGCTGCTTGTTAGCCTGGGCATTGGCAATGATTTCTTGCATTAAATCCATTTTGTAATGTTTAATTGTTGATTGATTATTGTTTAATTGTTGATTTCAATGAATAGACCTGCAAAGTTAGAAAAACTTTGTCTTGGTTTGCAAATAATCCTTTATTTTTGCAGCCTAATAGTTCGGTTTTCATGCCCCAGTATCCCGACATATTCTACACCAATCCCTTTGTGGATGCCCCGCAAGCCGTTGACACTTTGAAAGTTGCCGATACAATTGCTTGCGACAGTGTGGTGCCCAGCTTCATTACTTCGGGCTTCCGTGGGACGTTGACGCCCATGTTGCGCGTGTCGTACGAGATACTGCAGGGCTGGAATCTGGCGCTTCTGGGCCTGATGTTACTCCTCATCGTGCTCAACAAGCAGCTCTATCCCCGTCAGTTCCGTCAGGTGCTCTCGGTGCCGGGCGGCGTGGCCCATACCAACCAGTTGTTGCGCGAGTGGAACCCGTTGCGCAGTTTCCTCTGCGTGTCGTTCACCTTGGGCTACATCCTGCTCATCACCCTCTTTGTGCAGAAAAGTTGCGTGGTGCTCTCCCACGATGTGATGAGATACAACGGCTGGGATGTATTCTGGACCCTCGCTGCGATGGTGACGGCTTGGGTGCTGCTCCGTTACCTGATGCTGCATATCGTCAACTGGCTTTTCCAGACCCGCGACACCGTCGACCGCCAGATGTCGGTGCAGTTCTCCATTTCCATCTTCACCCTTATCGTGATGATCCCTCTCGTCCTGCTTTTGCTCTATAATCCGACAAAATATTTTGTGTGGGTTGGCATGGGTTTATTGGGCTTGGCGGCTGTTTTCAGATGGATTTTGGGGATAATTGAAACAAGAGTTGCTACAAAAATGTCTTCATTTTATATTTTTTTGTATCTTTGCGCCCTCGAAATCGCACCCCTTGCAACCTTGTTGGTCGCAGGTGTCCGATACTTCGGTAACGGGTCTGTGTTTTAGTGAGTTACGCTTGTAAATTGGGTGCAAAAACGAGTATTTGGACGTTCTTAATTTAGGAAAAAAGATGAAGATTAAGTCAATTTTGGTGTCACAGCCCAAGCCGGCCGACATAACGAAGACGCCTTTCGCTGATATGGCGAAGAAGTATGGAGTGAACTTCACTTTCGAGAAATTCATCAAATTGGATGACGTCACAGCGAGCGAACTTCGTCAGGAGCACATCAAACTTCCGGAATATACTGCCATTATCCTCACCAGCCGTAACGCCATCGACCATTTCTTCAGGGTCGCCAAAGAGATGCGTTACAACGTCCCCGAGACACTGAAGTATTTCTGCATCAACGAGTCGACGGCCTTCTATCTGCAACGCTATGTGCAGTACCGTAAGCGTAAGGTGTTCTACGGTAACCAGACATTGAACGACCTCATCGAAATCATGAAGAAGCACAAGGACGAGAAATACCTCTACTGCTGCTCCGACATCAGTTCCGATTCCACCACCGACCTCCTGAGCGCCGCCAAACTCAATTTCACCAAGGCCGTGATGTTCCGCACGGTGCCTGCCGACCTGAAGGACGTGGTGAAAATCAACGACTACGACATGCTGGTCTTTTTCAGCCCCATGGGCATACAATCCCTCAAGGAGAACTTCCCCGACTTCGAGCAGAAAGAGGTCGCCATAGGAGGCTTCGGCGCGGCCACCTGCCAGGCCATCATAGACGCTGGCTTCGAGCTGAGCTTCCGCGCTCCCACGCAGACGGCACCCTCCATGACCATGGCCATGGAAGAATACATCGCCGCCGAATTCAAAAAGAACAAGAAGAGATAATCCTCCGGTCATCCCAAGCGTATCATCCCATGACGGCTAAGGAGGGACTTCCGAAATATGAACGTATCTGTAAGGAAAACGACATCCAGACGCTTTTCGACAAAGGCGTGGGTTTTCCTGTGTATCCTTATCGGGTCATCTTCCTCTTCCATCACGATGAAAGCCGCCCCGTCACCTGCCGTCTCTTGGTCTCGGTGTCCAAAAAACGCTTCCACCATGCCATCAAGCGCAACCGTGTGAAACGCCTCATACGCGAAGCTTGGCGCAAAAACAAGGCACCCCTCTATGAAATCTGCTGCAGGGATAATATTTCGGTCGACGTCGCGTTAGTCTATACGGCTACAGTCATCCACTCCTACGAGGAGATGTTCGCGAAGACCCAGAAAGCTGTCAATGAGTTGATAAAGAAATATAATTCGGCTAAGCTCACCCACCATGAAGCGCATCCTCAATCTGCCCGCTAAGTTCCTGATCCTGTTGATCCGGCTCTATCAGGTGACCTTGTCGCCTTTCATCGGGAAGAGCTGTCGTTACACGCCCACCTGCTCCAACTACGGCATCGAGGCGATTCAGAAATACGGCTTCTTCAAAGGCGGCTGGCTCACCTTCAAGCGCATCCTCTCCTGCAACCCATGGGGTGGCAGCGGCTATGACCCAGTCCCGTAGGGACGTTGGATATTAACAAGAGGTGAAGCGCAGCGAAACCCCTGTCAACAAAGACAAAACACCATATAGAAAATGAAACACATAACCACCCTAATCCTCACCCTGATCCTCTCCGTGAGCCTCGTCGCCCAGGAGAAGCAGAACAACTTCGAGATCGCCAAGAGCCTCGACATCTACAACAGTCTCCTCCGTGAGCTCAACCTCAACTATGTCGACGAGATCAACCCGGGCGAACTCAACGAGACCGCCATCAAGGCCATGCTCGACGGCCTCGACCCCTACACGGTCTTCATCCCCGAGTCGGACATCGAGAACGCCAAGTTCATGACCACAGGCGAATATGGCGGCATCGGCGCCCTCATCCAGTATGACGGTGAATACACCCGCATCTCCGACCCATACTATGGCTGGCCTGCCCAGAAAGCCGGCATCATCGCCGGTGACGCCATCATCGAGGTGAACGGCGTCGACTGCGTCAAGAAGAACACCCAGGAAGTCAGCAACCTGCTCAAGGGTCAGCCCGGCACTGAGGTGTCCTTGAAGATCAAACGCTATGGTCAGGAGAAGCCTTTGGAAATCAAGTTGAAACGCGAGAAGGTGAAAATCGACAACATACCTTATTATAAGGTGTTCGACAACGGCGTGGCATATCTCTCGTTGAACGGCTTCACCCGCGATGCGGCCAAAGAGCTGAAGGAAAAGTTCGTGGAGATGAGGAAAGACAACGCTTTGAAAGGCTTCATCATTGACCTGCGTGGCAACGGTGGCGGCCTGATGAACGAGGCGGTCGACATCGTCAACATGTTCATCCCCAAAGGCAAGCCTGTCGTCTCCATGAAAGGCAAAGCGGCCACTGCCAACAACCTGTATCCCACCACCAATGAGCCTCTCGACCTTGAGATTCCGCTTGCCATCCTTGTCGACGGCAACAGTGCCTCGGCCAGTGAAATTGTGGCTGGCGCCATCCAGGACTATGACCGCGGTGTCATCATCGGCCAAAGGACGTTTGGCAAAGGCTTGGTGCAGAATATCTTACCGCTGAGCTACAACACTCAGATGAAGGTTACGGTGGCGCATTACTACATCCCCAGCGGCCGCTGCATCCAGGAGATCGACTACTCGCACAAGAAAGACACTACTCAAACGAAAAACGACACTTTAGGAAAAGCCTTTAAGACCATGGGCGGTCGCACCGTTTATGAAGGTCATGGCATCACGCCTGATGTGAAAGTGGACCGCGATGCCTATGCCACCGTGACAGCCTTCCTTTATGCCAAGAATTACATCTTCGACTATGCCAACAAGTTCTACAGCGAGCACAAGAGTATTGACTCCGCCGACCGCTTCCAGATCGACGAGGCCACCTATCAGGACTTCATGAAGTTTGTGAAGGACAAGAACTTCAGCTACACCACCGAGAGCGAGAAAACCATCGAGAAGCTGAAGAAGACGGCCAAGGAAGAAGGCTATCTGGAGAAAATCAAGCCACAGATCGAACTGTTGGAGAAGAACCTCGCCGCCGAGAAGGCCAACGACCTGCTCAGCAACCGCAAGGACATCGAGGAGCTGCTGCGTTCCGAGATTGTGGGCCGTTACTACTACCAGAAAGGCCGTATCGTCGCCTCGCTGAACGACGATCCCGACTTGAAACGTGCCTTCGAGATCCTGCTCAACACCAACGGTAAGGACGAATACCACAGCATCTTGAGCGGCAAGTGATGACAGCGCAGGCTTCCATACGACCCTATCTCAACCAGGCCTATCTCTTGGGTCTGCTGATGGTGGCCGTAGGCCTCACCCTCTCGCCCTTCCTCATGGGCATGTCGCAGTTCTGGCTTGTCCTCGTGTGGCTTGTTGATGGACTTTGTACAAAGTCCATCAACAACAAACTCACCCGTTTCTGGCACAACAAGGCCGCCGTCCTCCTCGTCGCTTTCTACCTCATGCACGTCGTAGGTCTACTTTGGACTTCCGACTTCCAGTATGCTATGAAAGACCTCCGCGTCAAGCTGCCCATTCTGGTCATGCCCTTCGTGTTGTCGAGTATTGAGCCTCTGGACCGCAAGCGTTTCGACTTCGTCATGCTCGTCTATGTGCTGTCAGTCTTCATTGCCACCTTGTTCAGCAGCGTGTCCTACTGGCGGCACGACTACGAGGACATCCGCGAAATCTCGCATTTCATCAGCCACATCCGCTTCTGCCTGAATATCGTCTTCAGTATGGCGATAGTTGGATATTACCTCACCCTCAAGTCCTCGTGGAGGAGCAAAGCCATTCAGGTAATATTAATATTATGGTTCGCTTACCAGATCTTCATCTTCGAATCCCTCTCGGGCTATGTCATCCTTGCGGCGGTTGTTGTTGCTTCAGCCGTCTATGCCTTCCTGCGTTGGAAAAAGGGTAGGGGATGGCGTATCGCGATAGGGGTGGCAGCCATGGCTGTCCTTCTCATCGGCATCGTGGCTATCGTGCATCTCGTGAAGCCGATGTTGAAGGTGGAGCCTGTGGATTTCAGCACGTTGGAGCAGAAAACCGCTCAGGGTAACGCCTATTGGCACGACACAGTGTACAATCCTGTGGAAGACGGGAAATACGTGGGGTTGTACTACTGCCGAAAGGAGTTGCAGGAGGCATGGCCTCAGCGCAGTGCCCTGCCCTTGGACGGCACGACTGCCAACGGTGAGAACCTCGAGGCCACGCTGGCGCGTTACCTCACCTCCAAGGGCCTGCGCAAAGATGCCCAAGGCGTGATGGCCTTGACAGATGAGGACATCCGCAACATCGAGCAGGGTGTGGCCAACTACAACAACTGGTGTCATCCCGGCCTTCGGGCAAGACTCTCTTCGACCCTGTTTGAATACAATCTTTACCGTCGCTTCAACAATCCGAATGGCGGATCGCTAGCACAACGCATCGAATACACAAGGGCTTCCTTCCACCTCATCGGGCAGCATCCATGGTTCGGCGTGGGCACGGGTGACGTGCCGCAGGCCTTTGCCCAGGCTTACGACGAGCTCCGTTCCCCGCTGAAGGAGGAATTTCGTTTTCGTGCGCACAACCAGTATCTGGCCATCGCGGTGGCTTTCGGTTGGGTGGGCTTGGCGTTTTTCCTGTTTGTGCTGTTCTATCCTTGGTTCTCGTCGCGAAAAAACCACACCTATTTATATATGGTGTTCCTCTGCATCATACTGCTCTCGATGTTTCCCGAGGACACCTTGGAGACCCAGGCCGGTGCCACGTTGTTTGCTTTTTTTGAGGCGCTGTTGCTTAGTTCTCCCACCGAAGCCGAAAAGGGTTTATATCAATACTAAAATAAGGTGTAACCCATTTTCCGCCCTTCTTCCTTTTGGAAAACAAATCTACATTTTTTTACTTTTATTTTAAAAACCGAATGGAAAAAATACTATTTTTGCAACCATCTATAGGTGTATAGTGCACCTGTATATGCAATTAGAAATTTTGTTAAAATATTGATAAACAAATAGATAATCAACAATTCACTTAATTATTCACTAAAATTACAATCAAAATGAAAAGAAAGTCATTACTTTTCTTGCTGCTAATGGCATTGTTTATGCCTTGGGCAGCTATGGCACAGGAAACTTTGACTGTGCATGACGGAACGACTACAAACGGTAATGTTCCCATTTGGGGATTATGGGCAGACAATAGTCTGCAATCCGAAATGGTGTATCCTGCCACGGAACTTGAGGATATGAATGGAGGTACAATTTCCATCCTCAATGTTTTCAGCAATGGCACGAACAACATCCCTTCAACGGGTACTAGTGGCTGCTGGAACGGCACTTGCCAGATTTTCATGAAAGAAGTTTCTGAGACTACAATTTCAGATTTCACTGGTACTGACGGTGCCACCATCGTTTACGATGGTCCTATCAGTCTTGTTAGTGGTGTGATGACCATTGAACTCTCAACACCTTACACCTATGGTGGCGGTAATTTGCTGGTGGGATACTATTATACCACTGGCGGTGCTTATGCCTCTGTTTCTTGGAAAGGTGAATCTGTGACCGGTGCAGCGGTTTATGGCCGCAGCGGTCAAAGCTATTCCCCAACGGTAGCCAACTTCCTCCCCAAGACCACCTTCACCTATGTGCCCGCTTCCACTGGTTGCGACATGCCCACTGCCATCGCTGTAAGCGATATCACTACTGATGGAGCCACTGTGACATGGGAAGGCGAAGGCAACAAATGGAATCTTCGCTACAAGGCTTCCACCGATGAAGAATATACTTTGGTGGAGAACCTGACCGCTCAGACCTACACCTTTGAAGGCACCCTCGCTGGCAACACCACCTATAATGTGGGCGTGCAAACTGTTTGCACTGGCTCTACCAGTTTCTTTAAATCAACGAGTTTCACCACGGCCAATGCTTGCGCCGTTCCCACTAACCTGCAGATCACGAACGTTACTGAGTCTTCGGCAACACTGACTTGGACTCCTGGTTACCAAGAGACCACTTGGACGGTAAAATACAAGAAGTCCTCTGAGGCTTGGGATAATGCAGCTCAAGAAACCGTTAACGGCACTCCCACTCTTGTCCTTAGCAACCTTGACGGCCTCACCACCTACAACGTGCAGGTCTATAACTGCGAAAACTATGTTTCGGGCAACTTCACTACAGCTGCAAGCATCCCGTTGACTGAAGCATTTGCCACCACAACTATTCCTACCGGCTGGACGCGCTACAACACCTTGTTGACCAATGATGTCTTAAACGGCACCACCGCTTTGACTTCATACAATGGCGGTTGGAACTTTAACACTGGCAATGGCGTGTTTGACAACCATGCCAAGGTTAACATTTATGGCAGCAGCTGCAAATATTGGTTGGTTACCCCGGCCCTCCCCATGGAAGACAACGTGCAACTCACCTTCGACATGGCACTGACCAAGTATTCAGGTACATTGCAAGAGATTGATAAAACTTTGGGACAAGACGACAGGTTTGTCGTGCTGATTACCACCGACGGCGGTACCACTTGGGAAATCCTGCGCGAATGGAACAACACTGGATCTGAATATGTGTACAATGACATCGTCTGCTCCGCCATTGGCCAAGCCGTGGCCATCGACTTGAGCGAATACGCTGGACAGAACATCGCCGTGGCGTTCTATGGTGAATCCACCGTATCCGAAACCGGCAGTGACAACAACCTGCACATCGATAATGTGAGTATCGACTACATTCCTTCTTGCGCCAAGCCTACTGGCGTGGCCGCTTCCGACGTGACCGCCCATGAAGCCACCATCACCTGGACCTCCGACGCTACCGCTTGGCAGGTTCAACTGGACGATGAAGACCCCATTGACGTGGAAGAAACCACCTACACCTTCGAAAACCTCGATCCTGAAACGACTTACACCGCCAAGGTACGTGCCAACTGTAGCGGCACTTACAGCGAATGGACCACAGCCGTGAGCTTCACCACCACCATCGCTTGCCCCGCTCCCACCTCTCTTGTGGTGGCCCCCAACGGCTTGAGCGCCACCTTCTCTTGGGTAAGCAATGCCGGCGAATGGGAAGTGGCCTACGCAACCGATGCTACTGCCGTTCCTGCTGAGAACATTGTCGGTACTGTAAACGAAGCCACTTACACTATTAACCTTGAACTTGGCGACTATTATTTCTGGGTGCGCGCCAACTGCGGCGACGTAGACGGCTACAGCCAATGGGCCGGTCCCGTCAGCGTGCATATCGGTTACTGCGTGCCTAATCCCACTTCACATGACGGGAGTGGTATAACCGGAGTTACTTTCGGTATGGGCGACTATGTTGTTGAGAACGGAGGTGAAGGCATCAGTATTCCTGCCACATCTCCTTACTATGGTGATTATTCAGATATGATTGGTGCAGTACAAGCTGGTGTTGAGTCAACCATCGCAATCACCACTGCCACTGGTAGCTATCCTTATACCTTCGTCATCTGGGTTGACTTTGACAACAGCCTGTCGTTTGAGGACAGCGAGATTGTTTATATTGGCAAGGCCTCCTCGGGCGCTGGCACTCATGAAGCCAAAATCACCGTTCCTGCTGACCAAGCCTTGGGTGATTATCGTATGCGTATCTATGGAGCCGACTCTTATTTCAACAGTTTCTATAACAATGGCAACACCAATTGGGATGCTAGCCACGATCCGTGCTCCAGCGGTTCCTATAGGCACGCCAACGACTACACCCTCCGTGTGCTTGAGGCTCCTTCCTGCCTGATTCCTACTGACCTTGCCATCAACTACACTGGCGGCACTGAAGCCACCATCAGCTGGACCAGCGATGCCGAGGCTTGGAACATGCGCGTGAACGGCGTTGATGTCGAAGGCACCATCACCAATCCTTACACATTGACCGGACTTGAACTAGCCACTACCTACAGCGTGGAAGTGCAGGCCAACTGTGGCGAAGACGGCACCAGCGAATGGAGCAATCCTGTCAGCTTCACCACCGACCTCTGCTTGCCTGAATACATGTGCGCAATCAGCTATAGCTTCACCGACCAATACGATGACAGCTGGAACGGTGCATATATTAATATTGTGGATGCAACAACAGAAAAATTGCTTTACGAGCTGACCATGCCTAGTGTCACAGGACCTTACGAAGGCTCTTTCAATGTCTGCGATGGTCGCGAGATCCAATTCGTTTGGGTGAGCGGAAACTATCCTAGAGAATGTGGATATGTATTCACTCACAATGGCGATACTATCCTCGAAAAAACTACAAATTCAACAGCTCCCGATGCAGGTGTTTTCTTCACCTACAACGTGGACTGCGGCTTTGTCACGCTTACCAAGGACATCACTGGCTACGGCACAGGCACGGGCAATTATTGCCTGATTGCTTCTCCCGTTGGAACTATAGATGTTGCAAATGTGGACAACTTATTAGAGAACGACTTTGACCTCTACTACTTCGACCAGAGCGGTGAAGGTGACGACACCTACGACTTCCTCGAATGGATCAACTACAACCAAGGAGAAGACGAAGAACCCGGCTTCACACAACTCGAGCAAAATAAGGGTTACCTTTATGCCAACAGCGAGGATGTCACCCTTACCTTCACTGGCATAGCCATTGATCCTGAAGAAGTGGAATCCGTCGAAGTCGAATTAGACTACGACGCCACTGCCAATCTTCCTGGCCTCAACCTCTTGGGCAACCCCTACGCCGTGAATGCCATTATCGACTGGGAAGACTACCTGGTCATGGAGGACGGTGAGCTTGGGCTTGCCGAGAGAGGAGACTATCCTTATGTCAATGCAATGGAAGGTTTCTTCGTTGAGGCTGAAGAAGCTGAACAAACCGTTGTCTTCGAACCCGACACTGAAGGCGTAACCGGTAGTGGCCAAAATCCTGGTGGTGGTGGTGGTTGGACCGGTAAGCTGAACCTCCGCGTGAGCGACAACAACGGTAGAGGCGACCTCGCCCGCATCCGTTTCGGTCAGGGCCACGGCCTCACCAAATACATGATCAACCCCGAGAACACCAAGATCTACTTCCCGATGGACAACGCCGACTATGCTGTGGTCTATGCCGAGAACATGGGTGAGATGCCTGTCAACTTC
>JAGCCO010000131.1 GCA_017651645.1 Bacteroidales bacterium | reverse complement strand
TGTTTTCAAATACTTGAGTAAAGTAGACCAATGCAGAATCATATTGATTGGTTAAATAATAAATGTTTGCAATGGTATTATATCGCGTCAACTTTTCGTCTTCAGTAGGTGATTGAACCGCCATACGTTTCAAATCATTTACAGGTTCTTCGCCGCTTCTGTTTTCATCAAAATAAACAACGGCTGATAACGAAATCAAATCCCTGTAAATCATATTGTTTGTATCGTGCAACTGCTTCAATGACTCGTTGAAACAATACTTGGCACTATCCAATTGGTTTATTTTGTAGTATTGTTTTGTAAGGAGACTCCACGTTTTGGCCGTGCCATTGGGAGAGGTTGGCTCTATACTGTTGAAAATGAGGGTTTTCTTGTAGCAAATGATGGCGGGTTCCTGCATATATTGTTTCGAAAACAAATCACCGAGGCGGCCGTATGTCAACGCCATAAACCGAGGCAGATGTTCAACATGTAGAGACGCAAAATCTTGCGTCTCCAAATTCGGGAAATGCGTCTCCACAATCTCCAACGCCTTCAGATACTCCCCGCAAGCCGCCACCACGCTATCCCGTTCATAGAATCCCACACCATTAATATAATGCACCCGCGCCGCCAAAAACGCATCCCTTTGTACGGACACACCGCGTGTGTCCGCTCCATCCATCCCCACAATCGAATCAAAATATCGAACCGCCTTCAGCACCTCTTCGCGGTTGCTTTGTCCATAGTCATTCTTATAAAGCAGCTCCGCCACCAGCACCTGGCAATAATGCCCCTCAAACTCGTTGAGGCTGTCGGCCTCTGGGCTCCCCGCAAACTCCAACATCACCTTCAGCGCACTATCCGCTTGTTGCCACATCAGGCTATCGATGTTTTCCAGCGTCTGTGAGGCAACTCCCTCTCCTCCAGGAGAGGGCCGGGGTGAGGTCGTGTGAGGCTTACACCCAACCACAAGCACCATCAAAACAATGATATGCCAAAGTCTTATTTTCATGCCCGCAAAATTAGTCAAAATCCATCAAACTCAATCAAAAACCCATTCAAAACAATTCAAGTGCCATTGTCTAAATCTTTTTCCCAACCTTTTATGCTGTTTTACGAAAAACAACTAATTTTGCAGGCAGTAAACAACAACTGTCTGATATGGAAAGTAAGACATTCAATATCTATTGCGACGAAAGTTGCCATCTGGAGCACGACCACAAGAAATTCATGTTCCTCGGCTCGGTCAGCAGCGCATATCCTCAAGTCAAACGGCATTGTCGGCGCATCGAAGAACTTAAGCGAAGCCACAACTTCTACGCAGAAATAAAATGGGCCAACGTGTCGATGTCAAAACTCCGTTTTTACCTCGACCTTGTAGATTACTTCTTCGATACAGACCTCCGCTTCCGAGCCATAGGTATTGAAAAGTCAAGGATCAAGTGCGACGATTTCAACACCTCATTCGATGATTTCTACTATAAGATGTACTACCAGTTGTTGAATTACAACATCGATACACTCTGCCATTACAATGTCTATCTCGATATCAAGGACACGTTGAGTGCCTTGAAGGTGAGACGACTGAAGGAAATCCTTAATGTAAAGTTCGGTGTCTTTCGCAATGTCCAAAACATCCGCTCCGACGAGAGCCTTTTAATGCAGCTCGCCGATTTCCTGATGGGTGCCATCTCCTATAACGTAAACGACGAGGCAAAGGCAAATCCCGCAAAAGTCCAAATCATCGAAAAAATAAGCAGGCACGCCCAACTGCCCGACCTTGGCAAGACCAATTATTCCGACAAGTTGAACCTCTTTTTTATAGAACTGAAGTGACATGCCACACAATCTGATTAAAGTTTACAATGAGCTGCTCGATTTGGTGGCCTATACGGAAACCCAAAGGACGGAATCCCTGAAACGCATCTTCAATCGCGATATAGCTGAAAATCCAAATTTCGCATTCAAAACAAAGAAGATCAATCCCACTACCGCCGATGGCGAGGACACCATGGAGCGCTTCTTCCGTCACCTCACTACCATGATAACCGACAAGAGCATCAACAAGAGGGAGTTCGACATGCAACGTTCAAGACGACTCCATTGGATAAAGTATCATATTGAGGAATCGAAGAAAGACAACATGAAGGTGTTCTCTGTCCAAGAACCCCAAGGCATAAGGACCTACATCTACGATGTGGACGAACAATATGTGATTATTCTTGAACCATTGCGCAACAAAGATGAGTATTACATGTTGACGGCATATTACATGGAGGGAAAAGACGCAGCGAGAAACAAGATGGACAAGAAGTATAAGCGAAGGATGAGCACTCTCATGTAAAGCAAAAAACGCATAACTTCAAGGTTATGCGTTTTTCGATTTCCTTCTCTCAAATGAGAGATGAACTCGGCTGCAAAATTACGAACATTTTTATTACTGCCAATAGGTTGCATCAACATTTTTCATAAAGCATCGTAATTTAGAATCGTTTCTAATTAGTTTTTTGTTATTTGGGCGCATCCCCCGCCGTCCTTCCCCCTTTGAAAGGGGGTGGCCAAAGGCCAGGGGAGTCAACTCCTAACTGCTAACTCCCAACTCCCAACTAACCCAGGCCGTCGGGGGTCGGGCTTTCCGGGGGTACGCTATCGCTCCCGTGCTTTGCTCCATGCAGAGAAAGCTCACGACTCCTTCGTCATTGTGACCTTTCTCTGTATTACGCAAACCACCAAGCCCCTCCAATCCCTTGCGCGTTCCCCGCAGTAAAGCTCCTACGAATAGGGAAGTCCTTACTCCGCAACAGAACTTCACTCTTGGCTTCATCCAAAAGAAAACGGTCGTTAGCACGATAGTACAAATAACGATAGAACGAAAAAAACGAAAGCATCACCATCCCAATCCCCGTCAAGGAGTTCCGCACCCCGCCGAAGCCTTTGTCTTGTGTCCGGCAGTGCTACAGCCGCTACCGTTCCGCGACGGACACGGCTCGTTCCTCACTGTGTCCATCGCTCCACTAACGCGGCCCGCGCTGCCTACCCCAATCCCGCAGGCCTCGTCGAGGTGCTCCACATCGTGTTCATCCCGTCAGCCGCACAAGCCTAAGCTGCTGCCATTCGCCGCTTCGGTCGCTCCATGGGCGTTTTCACCTCCGCAAACGAAGCGCCCTCAGCTTCATCGTGAGTGTCCAGCCCTTCGCGGCCTGACAACTACCTTTCGCTCCGACGGGCAGACGACGGCTCCGTAAACTCCGCTGTCGTCTGCTCGCTCCGCTACAGTCCGTCGTCAGGTCGCCCAACCGCACCAGCAACACCATCGCTGGAAGGCCTCACATTGAAAGAAGCTCGTCACCCCGTCAGTCGGTCGCGCCGTCTCTCACCCACAAAACGCCTATTCCGCTCACCTACGCGGCCAATACCAGCAGCCCCACCCCGTAAGGAAGCCTCCGAGGTCCCTGAGCCTGTCGAAGGGCCGAAAGGCCATCATGTCGTTAGTACGATAGCACGTTAGCACAAATAACGAAACACAAAGCCCTGAAGGGGCGACACTACATCAACCCGATGCAAGCGTAGCGCAGCTTCGGGCAACTCCAAACTGATAACTCCCAACTCCTAACTGAACCAAGCCGCCGCTGTCACGGTTTTTGCAAGGCTTGGGCTTTTACCTTGCCTCCCCAAAGCTGTGCGGTCAAGCCGCCGAGCAGGGTGGCTGTCCTCGTTCCTGCGGTAGACCACTCTGCTCGTCGACATCACCGCCCAGCGCCGCGCGACGGCCTGCCTCTACATCTATATCGCCCTGGGCAAGAGTCGCAGCGGTCGCGGGCATCATCTATTTTTCTTTTAGCCCTTGCTCCGCTGCGACACATGCCCGGGGCGGCCTCATCCGGCATGTAGGCGGCTCGCCTGCATGAAAGTCTATTGAAAGGCCGTCGCGCCTTACCCACGACTTAAGCCTTATGATGGGCAAAAAAACCGCGCCAGCGGCTGGCAACACGCTTTTCTTTAAGCTTTTACGGACTTAAAGCCATTGAATTACATCCTAATTGAAGGATGCTACTTCTTCTTTGGTTTGTCATCTTTACCAACAACGATAAGGACAAAAGCCACCACCACAATAAAGATGATCAATCCCGAAAACCCATCTATTGAAAACATGGCCAATACTTTTTGTTGGCTGCAAAGTTAAAGAATAGTTTCTTGCCGCCAATAAGTTATAACCTTACAACCTCTACCGACCAAGCCGCCGCTGTCACGGTTTTTGCAAGGCTTGGGCTTTAACCTTGCCTCCCCAAAGCTGTGCGGTAAAGCAGACAGGCAGGGTGCTCGTCCTCGTTCCTGCGGGCGAACACTCTGCCTGTCTGCAACACCGCCCAGCGCCGCGCGACGGCCTGCCACT
>JAGCCO010000130.1 GCA_017651645.1 Bacteroidales bacterium | reverse complement strand
CTCGTGATCGATGCCGGTAGTGAAGAAGTGATGTTGCGTATTGAGGCATCTATGAGCAAGCTCAAGGTCATGGGCGATGATGACCGCCGTTTCTTCTGGATATGGGCGCAGGTGAATAAGCGAGAGCGAGAATGGCTGCAGGTCCTGACGGCACATTACAATGATTTCCATTATCTGATTCTTAGCGACAATAGATCCAAGATGGCTGTACTCCAGAATGCGGAGAGTACAACCAGCAATAAAGAAAAGTATCGGGAAGACATGAAGGAGTATCTTCTGGCGCTTGAGGCCCACGTAAATGCTGTCGTGGATTGGATATGCGAAGCACCGGAAGAGTATCATGCCTACGTAGAGAGATATCTTCCCTACGATAAACGAAGTGGTGATATTCCGCGGAAAGTACTTTACAGCATTGATCCGGAATGGCATGACAGCAAGGATGATGAGAGGCTTATCAGAGGGTTGGAAGAAGTCAAAGTGGCCGAACCCTTGGAGTTTGACTCGATAACACTTAGGACATATATCACAGTATGGTCTGCAGCCTATCGCACACTTGCCCGGATTAGATTTGAAGGACGAGAAGATAAATACGAACGTAAAGTACTTAACGACTCGAAAACTATGAGCGATATCGAGTTGTTCATGAGATATGACAGCAAAGGACAAGAAATTGAGGGGATGGATCTGGATACTCAGGAAGCATATGATAGGTGGCGTAAAGAGAATCGTGCATTTCATTGCATGGATGTATCATATGCGCGAATTCATCTGTCACCTTGGAGAGAAAAAGATTCAGAACCTTACCGTTTCCACCTTAATTTTGGTGTCTATGGCTTTTATGACGAGGTGGCTGAGATCGCCATCGCTTTGCATAATCAAGGCATAACTCTTGAGGTGGATGAGATAGACTCTATCCTGAAGATTCTTCGTCAGGAAGATATGGTCGGATTCCGACCCCACCCCGACAAGTATATGAACCGCAATGGGGTTACAAACCAGTATTGGCTCCCAAATATTGGCGAAGTGACCAAGGAGGTATACTGGAAGATCATCAAAAGCACAAAATGGCACAAACAGTATGAACCGTGGCCTTATGAATAGAGAGATATTGGCATTCAACTATCGTGAAGCGAAAAGCGTTGTGGTGTGCGGAGACATCCACGGTGCTTTTGAGGAGATGGTGTTCAAACTATGCGTCCAGTACGGGATGACCGACACGCTGCTTATCGTAGCCGGTGACTGCGGTTTTGGATTTGAAAAGCCCGGTTACTATGATCAAGTCTTCACAAAGATCTCGCGGCGGCTGGCCAAGGCGAACAACTGGGTCGTGCTGATCCGCGGGAATCATGATGATCCTGCATATTTCCAGGAGCAGCGGATCCGCCACGAGCGATTCCGCTGTATCCCGGATTATAGCATTGTCACAGCTTGCGGCCATACCATCCTCTGCATTGGCGGTGCCATCAGCATTGACCGGACCTATCGCCTCGCTGTTGATTCACGGCCTCATTCCGCCCAGACGGCTTGTTACTGGGCGGATGAGATGCCGTATTATGACGAAGAAGTGTTATCTGCAATCAATGCCCAATTCAAGGTAGATACTGTCGTAACTCACACCTCCCCTTCATTCTGCGAACTGCTCACGAAAGATGGGCTTATGGGCTGGGCCAAGAGGGACGAGATTTTGCTAGAGGATTGTGAGCGAGAAAGAGCAATCCTGGATCGGATCTTTGACTCATTGTTCGAGGCAGGACAGCCTCTCACCCACTGGTTTTATGGTCACTTCCACCAGAGTTGGAATGCTTCCAT
>JAGCCO010000007.1 GCA_017651645.1 Bacteroidales bacterium | reverse complement strand
TACAGAAAGATACTCAAACGAGAATTGAAAAGATACTTAAAGTGCAATAGTAAACATACTCAAACGATAGAAAGATACTCAGTTTGAAAGAAACACACGCCCACACTGGAAACACTCTCAAATTGAAGAAAAACTCGCATCGAAAGCCGTTCAGAAAGATACTAAAACGAGGATTGAAAAGATACTTGAATGCAGAATGCGGAATGCAGAATTCTCAATTATCAACTATCAATTCTCAATTCTCAATTCTCAATTGTCAATTCTCAATTCCCTCTAGTTCTGACTTGAATTCCTTCAAAAACTCCTCGCCATTCATGGCTTTGTAAGCCTCGTCGCCGAAATAATGGATCATGGGCTCAAACTGTTTGGCTTCCTGGTAGCCGCCGATGACCTGGATGATTTTCATCTCCTCGTTCATGATGACATACGAAGGATACGACATCTTGCCTTTCAGCAGGGCGTGTGCCAATTGGTGTGAGCCCTTGCGCCCGTCGGGACGCATGGCACCCATGAACTGATGCCCTTGGAATGTGATGGTATCCTGACGCTCGGCATCGAACTTCACGGCATAGAAATGCTCGTTCATGTATTGGGCAATCACGGGATTGGCAAAGGTGGTGGCGTCCATGCGCTTGCACCAGCCGCACCAGTCGGTGTAGACGTCGATGAAGACCATCTTCGGCTCTTGGGCGCAGCGCTCCACGGCCTCCTCGAAGCTCATCCATTGAATCTTTTCTTGTGCCACGGCAGTCATGCTCATCATGGCAAATAAGGCGATGATTAGTGTTCTTTTCATGTTTTAATACCTTTCCATACGTTCCAACTCGCGCTTCGAGTCCTTGGTTTTCAGGCTCTCACGTTTGTCATAGTAGTGTTTGCCTCGGGCTAAGGCAATGTCCAACTTGGCCAAGCCGTTTTCGTTGATGAACAACATGACAGGCACGATGGTGAAGCCTTTCTCCTGCACTTTGTTCTTCAGCTTACGCAACTCGCGGGCGTTGAGGAGCAGTTTACGGTCGCGCTTGGGGTCGTGGTTGTTGTAAGTGCCCTGGGCGTATTCGGCGATGTGCATCCCGATAACAAACAGCTCGTTGCCTTTGAAACTGCAATACGAATCCGCCAGACTGGCCTTGCCGCCACGGATGGACTTGATTTCCGTCCCAGTCAGCACGATGCCTGCCGTCAGCGTCTCCACGAGGAAATACTCGAACGTGGCGCGCTTGTTCTTTATCTTGATGTTGTTATTTGTGCTCTTTTTATCCATTGCGGCTGCAAAAGTACAAAAATCTTGCCGATTATTTGTAATTTTGCCCCATGAATACCACAGGTCATCTTTTCAAACTCACCACTTTCGGCGAGTCTCACGGCACAACTATCGGCGGCGTCATCGATGGCTGCCCGTCACAGTTGAAACTCGATTTCGATTTCATTGAACAAGAGCTGCAAAGACGTAAGACGGCACAATCTCCAACTGCTTCTCAACGCAAAGAATCCGACGCTATCGAATGGCTCTCAGGCCTGCTTGATGATGAGACTCTGGGCACGCCGATTGCCTTTATGGTGCGTAACGAGGACTGTAAACCAGAGGATTACGAGGCTTTGAAAGACGTTTACCGCCCCTCTCATGCTGATTTTACCTACGAGCAGAAATACGGCATCCATGACTGGCGGGGTGGTGGCAGGGCTTCGGCACGGACCACCTTGCCCATCGTGGTGGCGGGAGCCATAGCCAAGCAGATTTTGAAAGCTCACGGCATCCAAGTCTTGGCAGAAGTGACCTCGATGGGTGATGCAGAGCAAGCTCGAAGGGAGGGCGACACCGTGGGTGGCATCGTGGAATGTTGCATCACAGGCGTTCCAGCGGGTTGGGGTGTGCCCATGTTCGGCAAGTTCTCGGCTGAGTTGGCCCATGCCATGTTCAGCCTACCTGCCGTGAAAGGCTTTGAAATCGGCGATGGTTTTGCTATGGCAAAGATGAAGGGCTCCGAGGCCAACGACACCTTTATTAATATAAAGGGCAAAATCACCACTTCGACCAACCATTCAGGCGGCATACAAGGCGGCATCAGCAATGGCAACGACATCGTTTTCCGTGTGGCTTTCAAACCCATACCGAGCATCACCCAGCCTCAGCAGACCGTGAATCGGGCAGGGGAGTGCTGCGAAATCGCTATCGGTGGGCGCCATGATGTGTGTGCTTTGCCAAGGGCTTTGGTGCTTGTGGAAGCCATGGCAGCGATGGTTACCTTGGATGAGATGATGTTGGCTAATACACGATAAATCCAACAATTCCCGACAGCACAATCAGCAATATTGGATTGGCTTTAAAGAAATACGAGGCCACGAACGCCAGCACGCAGATGATGACGCTGATGTTGTATTGTCCGCGACCAAAGTCGGGGAAGTTCTGCAGGTTCATCATGGAGAGACCAGCGGCGAAGATAAGTCCGGCTATGGCTGGTTTCAAACCTTTTAAGGTGTTGTCCATCAATGCGTTGTTTCTCTTGCTCATGAAGAGCTTTAAGATGAGATATACCATGATGATGGAGGGCAGACAGAGCGCGAATGAAGCCAACAACGAGCCGCCAAAACCTGCAGTGGTGTAACCAACGTATGTCGCTAAGTTGATAGAGATGGGTCCCGGGGTCATTTGAGAGATGGCCACCATATCAGCAAAGTCGGTCGTGGTCATCCAAGCATAGTGTTCCACCACCTCGTGCTGGATGAGCGAGAGCATGGCATAGCCACCACCGAAGCCCAGAACGCCGATTTTCACAAAGACCCAAAGCAGTTGCAGGTATATCATGGCTTGATCTCCTTTTCTTTGGTTTTCTTATTGATAATTAGCGCGTAGATGAGGCTACCTGCGATGGCGGCGAGGATGACATAGGCAGGCGAAATTTTGCACCACCAGATGAGAAAAACAGTAACGATAGGGATGATGGCGGTCTTCCACGTCACCTTGGCCGACTTGATCATACGCAGGGAAGGGGCGAGGATAAGGGCCACCACACAGGGACGGATGCCTTTGAAGATGCGCTCCACCACAGGCTGGTCACGATATTCACGGAAGACTGTGGCCAAGAGCAAGATGATGGTGATGGACGGGATGATGGCGCCCAGCATGGCGGCAATGGCGCCTTTCGTACCTGCCACGCGGTGCCCGACATACAAGGCCGTGTTGACGGCGAAGACACCCGGAAGCGACTGAACCACAGCGATCATGTCCCAGAACTCATCGTTGGGAATCCATTTCTTCTGGTCGACGACGGCCTTCTCCACCATTGAGAGCATGGCATAGCCGCCGCCCAGGGTGAAGGCACCGATTTTAAAGAAGCTGAGGAACAGTTCAAACGGTTTTTTCATGCTGCAAAAATACTGGTTTTTGTTCATTGATTGAAAAATACGTTATTTTTGCAGGCAGAAAACTTTAGAGTAATAATATAACATGTTTCGTTATGATACTTACAACTACACCAACCATTGAAGGCCGAACAATAATTGAGTACAAAGGTGTTGTATTTGGTGAAGTGATTACTGGAGTGAATTTCATCAAAGATATAAAAGCCAGTATTCGTGACGTTATTGGTGGACGGTCAAGGTCCTACGAGTCTGAACTGATAAATGCTCGTTCACAAGCTTTAAAAGAATTGGAAGAACGTGCTAGACAATTGAATGCAGATGCTGTGGTAGGCATTGATCTTGATTATGAGGTACTGGGCGAGGGAGGAGGTATGATGATGGTCTCAGCTTCAGGTACTGCCGTGAGATTAAGATGAAATACCAAAGACAAAATTGTTTATAAAAAAGGATTAGAAATGACACTTCTTGATGTTTCCGTAATGACCTTTGACCGGCCTGAAGCTTGGCAATGGTTGATTCAATTCTGTATTTTGGCGACGGCCCTTTTGCTGGGTAACGTGCTGAGAACTAAAATCCCGTTTCTGAACAAGAGCCTGCTTCCCTCAGCATTGTTGGGCGGCTTGCTTTTGATTATCTTTAAACAATTCCCCAACTGCCGCGAAATCATCAACAAACCGATGATGGAAATCGTGACCTATCATGCTTTGGGCTTGGGATTTGTTGCCTTGGCTTTGAAGAATAACAAGATAGAATCGAAGTCCACACCGATGAAGGTGATTGAGACGGGTGCCTTGACGGCCTCCACCTACGTCATCCAAGGCATCGTGGGTCTCATCGTCTCCATCCTGTTCTTCTATTTCGGCAAGCGGTTGTTCTATGCCGCTGGTTTGCTGCTGCCGATGGGTTACGGCCAAGGACCAGGACAGGCCTTGAATTTCGGCAAGATTTTCACGGGCTGGGCCACGCAGCAAGGCATCGACTTCCATGGTGCCGACTTCGGCCTTTCCATCGCGGCCACGGGTTTCATCGTTGGCAGTGTCGTGGGCGTCGTTTACATGAACATTCTGCGCCGTAAAGGCATCCTCTCAAGAAAAAAGATTGCTCTGGCTCAGGTGAACAAATTGGAAGATTACGAAGGCAAGGGCGAGATTCCCGATGCCGAGTCCATCGACAAGCTCTCGGTGCAGATCTGCATGGTGCTGTTCGTCTATTTCCTTGTGTATCTGTTCACCAACTGGATCCAAAACATGGAGTTGGGCAACTTCGGTACCAACACGTTGAAACCTATGCTTTGGGGCTTCAACTTCTTGATTGGCACGCTGTTCGGCATCCTCTTCAAGTGGTTGTTGGGCCGTTTCAAGAAGGCCAAGCTGATGAGTCGTGAGTACATCAATAACTATATGCTCAATCGTATCAGCGGCTTCTGCTTCGACATCATGATTGTGGCAGGCACGGCAGCCATCAACTTTGAGGAGTTTGGTAAGTTCCTGTTGCCTTTCATCATCATTTGCACTTTGGGTGCGGCCGTCACCTTCATCTATGTGCTGTGGATTTCCAAGCATTTGTATCCCGATTATAAATACGAGGGCTTCTTCTCGATGTTCGGGATGCTGACGGGTACGGCGAGCAACGGTATGATCCTGCTCCGTGAAATCGACCCGAAGTTTGAGACCCCTGCCGCCAACAACCTTGTGCTGCAGACCCTTTCGGCCATCGTGCTAGGCTTCCCAGTCCTGCTGTTGATGGGCTACGCGCCGCAGAACCTCAATGCCACTTGGATTACTTTGGGCATCCTGGTCGTTTTCTGGGCGGCGTTGACGATATTCATGTTACGAACGAAAATCTTCAAACGGAAGAAATGATACAAAAAAGCCGAGTTCATTTGACTCGGCTTTTTCGTTGATTCCAAAGGTCTTAGCCTTTCTTGATCTTAGGGCTTTTCTTGGGTTTTATGTTCGTGCCGTTATTGGAAGGCTTTGAGCCTGTTGTATTCGGCGTGGTCATCTTGTACCCCGCGGCCTCGCACATTTCTTTGATGTGGGTGGCGCGCTTGTGGGTGTCGGGGTGGGTGGAGAGCAGCTCGGCCAACTTGCTCTGTTGGCTGCTTTCTCCGCTGAGTTGGATGAGCACATTCAGCGCATGATACATGGCATAGGGATCCACACCGTTTTGGATGCAGAACTGGAATGCGGTCTCGTCAGCTTGTGTTTCCTGACGGCGCGAATAGGCGTTGCTGGCCAACTGTTGGCCGAGGTCGCCAAGGAAGCCAGTGGAAAGGGCTCCCGCAGTAGTGTTGACAGCTGCGATGCCATAGCGGGCGGCTACGACAAGATAGGCGGCACGGTAGGCATCGCGGACATCCTTATTAATTAGGTGTCCCAGCTCATGGCCGATGACGGCAAAGACTTCGTCGTCGTTCATGGCGTCCATCAGTCCAGTGTAGACACGCACACTACCATCGCCACTGGCAAAAGCGTTGACCGTGTTGGACTGATAGACCTTGTAATTCAGGTCCAAATCCTTGATGTTCTTGAATCGCGCCATGATACGGTCAAGACGTTGCGTGTAGTCGTTGCCGGCAGGCAAGATGGTGTTCTGTCCGTCTGACTCCACCATGTACTGACTACAGAGCTCCTTGATCTGTGCATCGCTGATGGTCAAGGCTTGCACGGCAGCCGCACCGGCATTCACCGCCGCATTGGGATCTACAATTTTCAATGAGCTGCAGCTTGCCAAAGAAATGACAACTGCACAAAGTAATGCTAACTTCTTCATATTGATAGAGTTTTGAATGATTTAATCGATTGTCACCGCAAAAATAGTGCATAAAAAGAAATTTTTTTCAAAAAAATGCATTTTTTTCTTGCATGTTCAAAAATTAATGTATTTTTGCAGCATCAAAATAATATCAAAATAATATCATAAAACTATAAAACTATGGAAACAAAAGAATTTGAATTCAAAGGTTTCGCGATGAACGGATTCGTCGCATTGTTCATTGAAATCGCTATCATCGCCTTGAGCATCTGGGGCTTCGTTGCTTTCGCCAACGGACAACTGAATACCCCAATTCTGTCTGTCATCGGCCTCTTGCTGGCCTGCATCCTTCCCATCGGCTTCCGCAAGCTGGAGCCTAACGAGGCTATGGTGATGCTGTTCTTTGGTAAGTACAAAGGCACCTTCACTAGAACCGGCTTTTACTGGGTCAACTTCCTGATGACCTCCAAGAAGGTCTCGCTCCGCGCCCGCAACCTCAACCCTGACAACATCAAGGTGAACGACAAGACGGGTAACCCGATTATGATTGGTCAAATCCTCGTCTGGAAACTGAAAGACACTTACAAGGCCATGTTCGAGATCGACTCGCAGACCATGGCGGGTGGAGGCTCGGGTACGGCTCCCGTGACGGTCAGCAACCGCATGAAGGCTTTCGAGAGCTTCATCAAGGTGCAGAGCGATGCCGCCTTGCGTGAGGTGGCAGGAATGTATGCCTACGACGAAAATGAGGCTGAAGCCGATGAGCTGACCCTCCGTGCCAGTGGCAAGGAAATCAACGACGTGCTGCTGGCCAAGCTGAACGAGCGTCTGGCCATGTCGGGTCTCGAAGTGCTTGAGGCTCGCATCAACTACCTGGCCTATTCGCCTGAGATTGCCGCCGTCATGCTGCGTCGCCAGCAGGCTGCCGCCATCATCTCGGCTCGCGAGAAGATCGTGGAAGGCGCTGTCTCCATGGTCAAGATGGCCTTGGACAAGCTGAAGGACGAAGGCGTGGTCGAACTTGACGAGGAACGCAAGGCCGCCATGGTGAGCAACCTTATGGTGGTGCTCTGCGCCGACGAGTCGGCACAACCAGTGGTCAATACAGGTAGCCTATATTAATACGGACTGCCGCAAAGCGCGGCAAAAGACAACGTTAATAATAATAAAAAAATAGAAAAATGGATAAGGATATGATAATCATTCTGCTCATGGGCGTTTTAGCTATCGGTGTGGCAGTTTTCGGAAAGTTTCGCCCTGATATTATCTTTCGTAATATGAAAGGGGAAGTGTTAAAGCCAGAAAGTCAAAGATTTATGTTTTTCTATCTCGTGCTTTTCGGCATTATGGTTATGTTGATAGCTGTGGTATCATGTTTTCCCCAATGGCAAGATTATTATAGTGCAATTGGCATCTCCATAGCTTTGGTATTGACGATTGTGATGTTGTTTGGACTTTGGTGGATGGTGCTGAGACACAATGAAAGATTTTGCAGAATCGCCTTTGTAGCCATCTCACTCATATCGTTGGCTTTGGTGGCATTAGGCGTTTATTATTGGTGTGTAGCATTAAAATAATGGAAAAATGACCAATCTCCTCAGCATAGTAATAGGTGTTGTTTTGATACTTAATGCATTCCGCATCAGGTACATACCCGAAAGGGCGCGCATTAGGAAACCTTTTCGGCTTGTCTCGCTTTGGAATAGGGAACCGTTTTCTGCTAAAGGATGGAAGTCAAAATACTATGTTGAATTGGCCGATAATCCTGAACTTCAGCGGCTTTACTTCATCAACTATCTCGTGACGGGTGTGTTGTTCATCCTTCCCGGACTGATGGGATTGGCTTTCGGCATCAACGTTGCTTATTTCATGCTGTTTGCAACCATAGTTTCAGGAGTCATGTTCCTGTATGCCAAGCAAAGAGTCACTGGAAGAATTGAGGCTTGGAAATGGGTGCTTTTCGCTGTGGTGGTTTTTGGCGTGGTGATAGCATGGTCCATGTCGTACAAGGCAAGCAAGGTGGAAGTGCTCCCCGAAACTTTCAACATTGAAGGCGACTATGGCATGGAGATGCCTTACCAAGCTATTGATTCTATTAAGGTTATCAACGAACTGCCTGAAACAAAGTATTGTAAGGCAGGCTACAGCTTTGGCAGTGGCAAGAAAGGCGAGTTTCGCCTAAAAGACGGTTCGGATGCCAAGTTCTACCTATTAGGGAAAGGGGCACCATACTTGATGCTGTACACCCGTAACGGCTTGATTCTTGTCAACCGGAAAACGGCAGAAGAGACCGAGTTGCTACTTGAGGAATTGAATGATAAAATTGAAAAGCGATGAAAACGGCTATTTTAATTTTCTTGATAGCATTTTTGCTTCTCATGGTTTCCATCCCTGTGTGGTTCGCCATTCGTGTAATACGGCATCCTGAGAAAGACCGTGGTATGAAAAAGGTAATGGCGGAGCAGCGAGGTGCTGAATACGAGTCGGGAATGCAGAAGTTCCTTATGGTCAATTACTTGTCTTCTGGACTCGCTTGGGCACTGGCAGCGTTGCTCGATCTCGTCTTTCACATGGAGTCATTTCTTTCCATGCTGATTCCCGCTTGCCTTCTTTGCTTGGTATTGGTCATTGCCAAATGGCGTTTAACTGGAGAATTCAGCAAGGCGGGTCTTGTTACTTTCGCGGTGGGGCTTGTGATTATTGTAACTTATCTAATTGTAAACTAAATAACTATGTTTTGGACAGATTTAATAATAGGCATAACACTTATGCTCACGGGCTTGTTGGTCTATCGTTTCCCGATGATGATCTCGGGTGTAAACACCATGTCAAAGAAACGACTGGCCAAAGTAGATTTGGAAGGCCTGAAGACCGGTTTCCGTAATGTGCTACTTATCAGTGGTACGGTGATGCTGCTTATGGGTGGCTTGTCAACACTTGTGCATATTCCAATGGGTGTTCACATGGTTGTGCTTGCCGTGGTGACTTGTGCGATGATTGTTGCCTGTATGAAGATCAGCAGAAGATACGATGCTGGCATGCAAGGCGAGGAAGGCAAAAAGGATCGTCGGAATAGCTGGATTGCCATTATCATCACTTTCGTATCTATGGCAGTTATGCTATTCTTCTTCTTCAAAGGCTCCAAACCTGCAACGATAGATGTATCTGATGATTACATCACGGCAAAGGGAGGCGGTTACAGCGCTACGATTCCTATGTCCGACATCACTGCCTCTACGGTCTTGACGGATTGGCCTTCCATCTCTATTCGCACCAATGGCCTCTCGACGGACAATGTCAGCATTGGGCATTTCCGGCTGAAAAGTGGGGAGAGCTGCATGTTGTTCCTTTGTGACGATGGAGGCCCCGTTTTGGAAGTACGCACCTCGGATGGCGGATTGTATTATCTCAACTGCGCTACGGAGGAGGAAACGCTTGAGATGATCGCGCAGGTGAAATCAAAGAGGAGGTGAATGATGGCCAAAGAGAAAGACAATACAAGCAACAACAAGACCTTCCTGCTCCGCGTCGATGCGGAAACCATGGAAGCGGTGGAGAAATGGGCTAACGACGAATTTCGCTCCGTCAACGGCCAACTGCAGTGGATCATCGCTGAGGCTTTGAAGAAGAGCGGGAGGAAGAAGAAGTAGTTTAGAGTTTAGAGTTTAGAGTTTAGAGTTGATAATTGATAATTTAGAGTTGATAATTGATAATTGATAATTTAGAGTCGGGTTGACTCAAGTGTACGTCCTTTTGAGAAAAAGTGTATTTAAACAGTAACGAAAATGAATAATTTAAGAACCATTTTATTATCGATTTTATTGGCCTTTATGGCTATGTCAGCCAAAGCTCAGATAGAGGGCTATTGGGAAGGCCAAATCGACCTTGGTGCTCAGAAACTGGAGATGGCTTTCGACATCAAGGCTGCAGAAAACGGCTTTTCCGCCACTTTGGATGTGCCGGTACAAGGCGCGTTCGACATCCCTGTAGATGAGATTACTTTTCAGGAAGGTCAATTGCAACTGAAAATGAAAGCTATGGGGGCCTCTTATTCCGGAATACTGAAGGACTCGGCTATCGAAGGCAGTTTCACGCAACACGGCATGACTTTTCCACTCAACCTCGCCAAGACAGAGAAGAAGGAGCAGCAACAAGCGCGTCCGCAAGACCCTCAGCCACCGTTTGATTATCGCATTGAAGAGGTGAGCTTTACCAATGAAAAAGAAGGCAATACCCTGACAGGTACCTTGACCATCCCAAAAGGCAAAGGCCCATTCCCGGCCATGGTGCTTGTCTCGGGCAGCGGTCAGCAGAACCGCGACGAGGAGCTGATGAACCACCGTCCGTTCTGGGTCATCGCGGATTACTGCGCTCGTCATGGCGTCGCCGTGCTGCGTTACGATGACCGTGGCATGGGTGGCTCGACAGGCGAGGTGGAGAATGCAACCTCATTGGATTTCTCCTACGATGCCGAGGCAGCCTTTGACTTTTTGCATAAACAAAAGCACATCGATGCTTCGCGTGTGGGCATTTTGGGTCACAGCGAGGGCGGTATCATTAACTTCATGGTGTCGGCACGCCGTCCTGAGGTGGCGTTTCTGGTTTCGTTGGCAGGTCCTTCGGTGAACGGCATAGAAGTCCTCAAGGCGCAGGGAGAAGCCATCTATCGCGCCCAAGGTCTGCCTGAGGAAGCCGTCGCCATGAGCAGTGCGGTGAACGACCAGTTGTATGGCATCATCGCCGATTCAGAGAATAGGGAAGAGGCCGACAGTCTCTTGCGGAATCTGGTGAAAGGCTGGGGCTACAACGAGGAGCTGACCGAGCAGACCGTAGGTCAACTCGCTTCGCCTTGGATGTATTATTTCTTGAGATACGACCCCACTGAGGCCATCGTGAAGACCACTTGTCCCGCCTTGTTGTTGAACGGCTCCAAGGATCTTCAGGTCATCGCCTCACAGAATCTGCCTGGCTACGAGAAGATCATAGCTGAGTACGGTAAGACCAACCTCACCCTGCGTGAGTTGCCCGACCTGGGCAACAATATTGAATGTTGATTTATTTTCGTTGGTGGGGTTCATTTGGTTTATGTCTTTATAATGTGTTGATTTTCTTTGTTTTGTATGATAATCGGATTATTTAGACTGATAATAAATTATCACGAATGAGCAGATTTTTTGAGTTTGGTTGACACGGCGTTGACACGGATTCGGAAATTTTTCGTATATTTGCATTGTCTTTTGAAGGGGAGGGCTACCCCTTAATTCAGACAAATAACGAACAATCTAACATTTTAGTATTATGGCAACTATCAATTATTACCTTTCAAGGTACATCAAGAAAGATGACGAAAGAGGCGAAATCCAGATGCGCTTCTGCGGCAACAGGAATTTCGTGAAAAGAGTGGCCACTGGCATCTTCATAACGGCGGGAAATTGGGACGCTGAAAAGGGGATGCCCAAGGGCAAGAAACAAAACAAGTACGGCGACGACTGCGAGGAAGTCAGAGATCGACTGAATCAACTGACATCGTTTCTTATGCGCTGCTGGGAACAAACCGACCCGAAAGAATTGAAACCGGATTCGTTGACGCAATGGATGAAAGACATTGTGTGGAATTCTTCTGAAGAAGAGACTTATATTGGCGGCAAGAAAACGGTTGTCAATAGATGGGGCCTTGGCAGTAAGACCCAAATGAATGAGGCGGAAACGAAAAGGAAAAAAGAGATGGCGAAAGCGGATAACCGCTATTTTCTCGATGTCTTCAGATTATTCATCGATGAGCAACTGAAGAATGGGGTCATCGTGGAAACGAGATGGAAGACTTATTCCACTTGTGCGGGTATTTGGGAAAGAATGGAGAGATACCTGGGGAAACGGTTTCGGATTAAAGACTTGACTACTGCCGATTTATATGAGTTTCGGAGTTTCATCATCAATGAATGTGACTTGTGGGAGACCGAACAAGTGACTGTAGGAACTTATAAGAAGTGGCAAAAGACGGTGGAAAAGCCTGTTCCGAAGAAGCGTTATCAGGCCATTTATGAAGGGTACGACTCCATTCTTGAAAGGGGCGTGAAAAGACGTAGCCTGAATTATGTGGTCATCGAATTCAAGTATTTGAAGGCTTTTTGGCATTGGCTGGACAAGGTCCAGAAAGTGAAAGTGGACGATATTTTCGAAGGGTTCAATATGGATCAATCCGTTTACGGCACACCTTATTTCTTCTCTAACGAGGATAGGGACAAACTTTTTGAAGCGGATTTCAGCGACAGGCCGGAATTGGCTGTGCAAAGGGATATCTTTGTTTTCCAGTCCTTGGTGGGATGCCGTATCGGTGACTTGCGTAGGTTGAAGAAGTCGAACATCGTGGATGGGAAATATCTTCAGTATGTTGCCGGAAAGACTCGGAACGAGAGCGGGAAGATTGTGATGGTTCCTTTGCATCCCAAAGCAAAGATCATACTTGAACGGTATAAGGACACGGACGATGACCGTCTTCTTCCGTTTGTTGCTGACCAAAAGTATAACCAGAGAATTAAGGAAATGTTTAAGGCGGTTCCAGAGATTGACCACACCGTGACCATCCTGGACCCAGTGACACGATTGGAAAAGCAGGTGAAGCTTTCAGAGGTGGCCAGTAGCCACATGGGGCGGCGGAACTTCTGCGGCAACCTGTATGATGCAGGCTTTAGGGATGCGGACATCGCCTCGATGAGTGGACACGCGGAAGGGAGCAAGGCGATTTCTCGATACCGCAAGGTGAGTGATGAGACGAAACAGAAAATGATTGAATCACTATGATGGGAAGAAGGGACGGTCACTTCAGCGGCCGTCCCTTCTCCTTGGACAAAAAAAGAGGAAGCCGAGTTATTGGGCTATCGGCTTCCCAAAATAACGAACTCCAAATTTTGTATTATGGAGCGACTGCAAAGATAGATATTTTCTGGAACACGCATAACGAGCGGGATGGTTTTTTTCGCGCACTGTGAAGGCGGGCATCACGGCCATCGCCGAACATTGCGCCGCTATCCCTTCAAGCGTGTTCCCCGCTGGAGCCTGACTGGCTGACGAAGGCTGCGGGACCAAAGCTTCACCGCTGGGGACAAAGCTGACCCCGCAGCCTTTGGCAGACAGGCAGCCCTCCGAATCGATTAAATTGCTGGAGCGGATTTGCGGATGACCGACCGAGGATGAGAAACGAGAGCGGGAAAACGCAAAACCACTATTAGCCGAAGGCGGACAAAGGTTGCGGCCAGCCAGCTTCCTAAAAGATGCGCCAGCTTCCTCCGCAACCTTTGGCCGACTGAGGATTAATTAAAACCACTTCCCAAGCCGGACGAAGTGACATAAAAAAGGAGAAGACCCCCGATTAGGAAGTCTTCACCATTTTGATCACAATTACTATCACGATGACGATGACAGCCAGCAACACTATCACCATACCGAGGAGGAACCACATGAAGGCGGGCGGTTTCTTCTTCTCAGGAGCCGCCTCGATGACGACTTGCTGATAGTGCAGCGTGTCGGAGAAATGTACGGGTTCCGGCTCTGCCTCGTAGGTGACTGTGAGGCTGTCATCGGTGGCCGACGCCGTGAAGGTGCCCTGCTCCGTCTGAATCTTGACGGCTTGGCCGTCAAGCAGCGGAGCAAGGGGAATCACGGCGGTATCGGCCAAAGGAGGCAATTCGATGAAGGTGTCGATGGGATGCGCCTGGACGCTCAGCAGCTCGGGGCATTGCTCCGTGATGCGACGGATGCGACGCTGAGCGCGGCGCTTCGCGTCGCAGGCGCATAGTACCAACGACACCGACAACACGAGGAAGAGGATGAAAAGTCGTGTCTTCATGGCTTACAGGTTTTCGATCATCTGCTTCAGTTCGGCGTTCTCCAGCGTGAGCTGTGCGACCTGAGCCGAGAGCCCGACGATTTCCCGTCGGGCCTCGGTAAGCTCGGAATAGACGCGCTTGTTTTCCTCGACCAGGTTGAAGATGGTCTGCTGCATCTCGCGGATGGTGCGGTTCTGACGCAGCCGCGTAGCGGCGAGCCATGAGGCCACACCCGTCAGAGGTGCAAGCAGCAACGAAGTCCATTCAAAGATGCTCATGGCCATACGTTTTTACTTGCCGATTTTGCGGCCAACCTTCTCGGGCCTCGTCTTGATGATGAACGAGCCGAAGCCACGCAGGTAGACATTTTGGCCACTCGTTGCGTAGGTGAGATAGAAACGGATGCTGTCGCCCTCCTCTGCCCAGCTGCCGACGGGGATGGTCACGCCATCACTCGTGTCGGTGACATCGGTGTTGAAGACGGCGACCTTCTTTTGGGTGAGGTTGTAGGCCACCACGATGATGTTGGCCTCGGCAGGCTTGCCGATGGCCTCGGCTGCGGCAGCTTCGGCGTAGAGGGCCAGTGAGCCATCGATGTCCGAAACGAGGCTTTCCAACATTGGCGAGTCGATGCGCTCACCGTTGCCGATGCCCTCCAGAAGTGCGAGGTCGAATGTCTTCACGTCGTCGGTGTAGTCGGCGCAGGCCGAAATCTGACGGGTGAGCATGTTGCGGCGGGTCATGCCACGTGTGACGGACGGAAAGAGCGAGGCAAGCTGCTCATCCGTGAGCTGCGTGACGAGTGCCTGGACTTCCTTGAAGAAGGTGCGCTGCTGCACCTGTGCGTCAGAACGCGGGTTTTTGACTGACTGGGGCTTGCCCTTCATATAGGCAATGCCATTCCATGAGGAACCTACAACGGTTCCGACGGTACCACGGAAACCTCCGAGGATCCCTTGCTTGATTTTTCCCATAATCTTACTGTTTTAGAGGTTAGACATTGTGTTTAATGACCCGTGCGAGGGTTGCGACCCTGACGGGCTGGACGCTTGGCCACAGCTAATGTGCCGAAGCCGACGAGGACGATTTTTGAACCCGTGGCCATCATGAAGCCGCTGAAGGTGTCGGTGGCTTCGCCGTAGGCGGCCAGGCCGACACTGAAGGACTGGGCACCCGTGCTGCCGATGACGGCGGTGGAATTGACCAGGAAGATCTTCTTCTTGGTGACATTGGCCACGAATACCGTGGGGTATTCGTCGGCGTGTTCGGTGCGGAAGTCACTGTCACCGTCCCAAGAGACGGCGAGGCTGTCGCCATCGGCGGCAACCGAGACATCCGGCATGTCGGCGGTCGGCGCATTGCCGAGGGAGTTGATGTTGGCCAAGTCCACATGCTTGCCGTCGGCCTCGATGAGAGGGTTGGCGCAAAGCTGCTGGACGATGGCGTTGCGTCGGGTCATGCCCGAAGGGGATGACGGGAACAGGAAGGCCAGTTGCTCGGCGGTCAGTTGTCCGACGAGATCCTGGACTTCCCTGAAGAAGTTGCGCTGCGCCAACTGTGCAGCGGTCTTCGGGTCTTTCTGCGATTGCGGGAGTCCTTTCATATAGGCGATACCGTTCCAGCTGGCACCGATGACGGTGCCGACCTTGCCTTTGAAACCGCCCAAGATTCCCTGTTTGATTTTTCCCATGATTTTCAGTTTTAGGTGTTTTTTACTCGACTTTGATTTTGCGAAGTTGGTACGAGGTTGGTACGAACTTGGTCCCTACCAGACGCGTACCGAAGAAGCCCTTAAAAAAGCCGTCCCGAAGGGCGGCTTTTTGGGACGTGTCCTGGAAGAGTTTAGTTCTTCTTCGGACGGGCAGGGCGTTTGGTCACGCTCATGGTACCGAAGCCGACGAGGGCAATCTTGGAGCCCGTGGCCATCATGAAGCCGCTGAAGGTGTCGGTGGCTTCGCCGTAGGCGGCCAGGCCGACATTGAACGACTGGGCACCCGTGTTGCCGAGGGCAGCGGTGGAGTTGACCAGATAGACCTTCTTTTTCGTGACATTGACCACGAAGACGGTCGGGTACTCCTCCCCGTGCTCAGCGCGGAAGTCGCTGTCGCCGTTCCAAGAGACGGTCAGGTTCTCACCAGCTGCGGCGATGGTGACATCCGGCATGTCGGCGGTAGCCGCATTGCCGAGGGAGTTGATGTTGCCCAGGTCGACGCTCTTGGTGTCGCCGTTGTCAACTGCCACGGCAGCGATTTGCTGCGCGAGCAGATTGCGACGGGTCATGCCCTTGGGCGCGGACGGGACCAGGAAGGCCATCTGCTCGTCAGAGAGCTGGCCGACCAAGTCCATGACCTCTTTGAAGAAGGCGCGTTGCTTCTGTTGCGCCGGAGTGTTGGCGTTTCTCACGGATTGCGCTATGCCGCGCATGTAAGAGATGCCGTTCCAGCTGGCACCGATGACGGTACCGACTTTTCCTTTGAACCCACCGAGGATTCCTTGCTTGATTTTACCCATGATTTGTAAGTTTTTAGGGGTTAGTGAATAAGTTAATTACTGGCCATCACCATCATGGGCAGCGCGGCAGATCATAATCTTTATATTGTTTTTCCTCTGCGGCTCAGCCTGTTATTTGGCGGCGGCAGGGCAAAAATAAGCGGATTGCGGCGGAAGGGTGGTTTCTTGATTGTTTTTGATTGATTTTGACCGATTTTGATAGGATTCTGTGGGGATTATTTGTAATACTTTTGCGCTGGTACTAAAACAATTAGATTATGAAAAGACTAATGGTGCTGGCAGTTGCGCTTCTTATGCTTTCTTGCAGTTGCCAGAACGAAGTGAGAGAAAGCAGACCGCCTGCGGGCGGGAGCCGCGTAGCGGCGAACGTGACAAAGTGCCTTTCAGGAAGCGACACTGTCGGTGTCATGCTGAAGGTGGAGCGCGTCATCGACGGCGACACCTTTGAAGGACATGTGATTCAGAACCCTAAGACAGCCTACAACCCCGGTGTCAATCCGTGGATGGTGCAGCTGACCAAGATTGTGGTCCGCATCAACGGCATCGACGCGCCTGAGCGTGGGCAGTTCTATGGGGACGTGGCCACACTGCACCTGCAGTGGCTCATCAGCGGGAAGGCCGTAGGCCTGAAGCTGAAGCAGCGTGACATGTACGGGCGATGGATAGCGACGGCCTATCAGGACGGCGCGGACATCGGCGCGGAAATGCTGAAGGAGGGTTTAGCCTGGCATTATAAGGAAGTCGACGGCAATCCCTTATACGCTCAGCTGGAAGCTGAGGCGAAGCTGGCCGGACTTGGTCTTTGGTGCGATGACAGAGCCGTTCCCCCTTGGGAATGGCGAAGGATGAGCAAGTATGAACGGGATGCATATCGTTAATGCTGAATGAGGAATGCTGAATGAGGAATGAATTCCCCGGCCTGCGGCCACCCCCTTTGACTACGTCGAATCTTCGATTTCAAAAGGGGAAAAAGGACGGAACAAAAGAAAGGAGAACAAGTTATGGAATTAAGCAAGTTGTCATTAGAGAGGCTAGAGGGCGTGGATGAGCGCCTGAAGGCCATCGTGATTGAGTGCGCTGCGCGGTGTTCGTACCCCTTCAACGTGTCGGAAGGGCTGCGAACGAAGGAGCAGCAGCGCGAGTATGTGAGGCAGGGCAAATCGCGGACGATGAACAGCAAGCACCTCACAGGGAAAGCGGTCGACCTGTACCCTCTGACGATGAATCGGAAACAGGTGGACTGGTCCAGGTTTGAAGAGTTGGCCGACCTGATGTTTCAGGTGGCCAGAGACCAGGACACCGAAATCGTCTGGGGTGGCCACTGGAAGACGTTCGTCGACAAGTGCCACTTCGAGCTTCGATGACGCGGGACACGAGACTGCGGGACTTCGGGACTGCCTACCGGACCACAAAGAAAGTCATCAAAGAACATACATTTTTTTCATTTTTTTTGGGAAAGTCCTCGCCATAACGGTGGAGGGCTTTTCTGTTTCTTCACTCTGAAGGAATGAGACGATTGCGCGAAATGCTGACAACGAGGTGGTTAAAAAAGCAAGTTCCCTAACGGCAAACGGAGACCCGCGATAGCGGGGCGGAGTTTATTTAGGGACTTGGCATTTTTTAAGCACCGTTACCCATTGAATGAGACATTAAGCCTTAACGACAAACCCCTTTCCAAATTTTAGGGCGGCGGTTGGGGACGAGGTGGTACAGGGAGCGAAGCTTGCTGAGCGACCGACCTGACCTGAACTTCGGGGTGGTTGGTCGGGGGTGACGGTGGCACGGCCTGTGGGTAGGAAAAACCGAGGGGGAAAAGCGCCTGCGGCCTACTTACGCGGGAGTTTCAGCAGAACGACAAACACTGCGCCTAAGAACTACGACTGCGATGAGAACGACTGCGCCCCGTTCGCGCCAGGGAGCCCGACCCGCCCGACAGGTGTCCGCGCACGGTTACAATCCGAAGCGGCGGCGGGCGTGCCTTTTGCGGCGGCGCGTCCCGAAGAGGCAGGCACCAGCGGAAGCCTTGCGGGAAGAGGTGGCAACGATGAGGGCGCGAAACACGATGCGCTTTAGCGCACCGACAAGGGAACCGCCGGGCGGGCGACCAAGCAGGGGCGCAAAACTAAAGGGGCGCGGCTGCACCCGACAAAAAGATGCGGCCTTCAGGACGCTCCGCTTAGGGGGTCACGGGGGCGGCCAAGAAAGCCCCGAGCGAGCAAGGAGCCACGAAAGCGGCTGGCCTTGGAGCCGAAGACGCTCGTCTGAAGCCGCGCCAGCGGAGCTTGCGGAGCGAGTGTCGCGGGACAGACGAAGGAAGCGGCGGTGTTGCGCAAGGCCGCCGATGAAAGCAAAAGCGCACGGAGCTTGCGGAGCTCAGCATTTTGTTTTCATCAGCGCTCGTTATAGCCTTGCACACACCAAGGCAGGCGCAAGAAGCGGCGACGCAGGGAACACCGATTTCCCCCTCGGTTTTTATTGGGTGGGTTGTGCGGTTGGAGAAGCAAGTTGTTTGTTCAAATTGGGAAAAGTTGTATTTTTGTAGCGATTAAAGACTTATGTGATGAAGATTATCAGGTTTAGTGTTTTGTATGTGCTATTGATTACTGGAGTGGTAATGACACATGCACAAAGTAAAGATTGGCCTTCAGACTTGTGGACTGATGTTGTGAACGCGCAGCCTGAAGGTTATGTAACAGACTTCGAAGGCAATGTGCATATCTACACCGCCGAGGGTTTAGCATGGCTTTCGGTGCTGAGTAACGGCCTCCACGGTCAGGATGCGGAGGAGTTTGAGAATCGGACAGTCTATTTGGAGGAAAACATTGATTTGACAGGACATGCTTGGACTCCCATTGCAACATATATATGGAACGGTGTTTATGAGGATAATCATTATTTCAAAGGAGTCTTTGACGGAAAACAACACCTGATTAACAATATGATACTTTCAAAAGACTTTGATATTTCATATGTTGGGTTGTTCGGTAATATCATAAGTGGAGAAATTCGCAATGTTGTCATTGATAATTGCAGACTTGATTTTTATTATGAGACAGCAGGATATGGCAGATGTGGATTGCTCGCTTATATGTTGGATGAAAGTTCTAAAGCAAACGATTGTTATGTTCATTGCTTGGATTTCAGAACTAATGTCGGTGGTCTGTTTGTTGAGGTTTTATCAGGTTCATCGGTGACAAACTGTATGGTTCATTATGATTTCAAGTATGAAACGGATTATGGGTGCGGAATTTGTGACATCAATCAGGGTGTGATTATGAATTGTGCATCCATTATTGACACACTGCAATGGCCATATTGGTACGAGGCCTCAGGTATAGCCAGTATAAATGATGCGTCAATTAAGAATTGCTATTCCTTTTGGGGAGAGTTGGTCGCATTTCCGTTTTATTCCTCCATTGCTCCTCGTAATGGTGTGGCAGCCGATAATGAAGATGGTGTTGCTGAAAATTGTTATTACAACAAGATGCCGCAAGTATGGCAATTCGATGATAGTCCTGGCTATGGCGGAACGTTTCAAGATGTGTCGGAATTTGACATTGAAAACGACGATTGGCAACTTATGAATCCAATCGCCATAGGAGGTACAACAACAAATGATTTGGTCGAGGTGCTGAACCTTTGGATTGATAACCAGCCCAACAGCGAGGACTATCTCCATTGGTGTGCAGATACCACAGGCTTCAATCACGGATTACCCATTTTCGCAAATTATGACTTGACCAGTGTTGAAGACCAATGTGAAAACGTCAACATTGTGGTTTTTCCTAATCCTACAACGGACATTGTTCACATTAGTGGAATTGATGCAGTTGACGTGAAAGTTTACAATGTTTTGGGACAGTTGGTGAAAACTGTGCGAAGCATGAATGCAATCGGCGTTTCGGGCTTACCACAAGGGGTTTATTTGCTTCGGATAACGGATGCTGAAGGGAAAAAATATGTGGTGAGAGAGGTGGTGAGAGAATAGTTTTCGTTTTTTGTACTTTCTTGCTATCGTACTTACGACGGTTTGAGGTTGCGGATCGAGTCCGCAATGAGGGGTTGGATGGATGGCTTTAAGTCCGTAGAAGCTTTAAGATAGCAGTTGAGACAGCCGCTGGCGGGGTTTTTGCCCATCATAAAGCTTCAGCTGTGGGTAAGGCGCGACGGCCTTTCAGTAGACTTTCATGCAGGCGAGCCGCCTACAAGCCCGATGAGGCCGACCTGGGCAAGTGTCTCAGCGGAGCAAGGGCCAAAAGAAAAATGATGATGCCCTCGACCGCGAGACTCTTGCCCAGGGCGATTTAGAAGTAGTGGCAGGCCGTCGCGCGGCGCTGGGCGGTGTTGCAGACAGGCAGAGTGTTCGCCCGCAGGAACGAGGACGAGCACCCTGCCTGTCTGCTTTACCGCACAGCTTTGGGGAGGCA
>JAGCCO010000058.1 GCA_017651645.1 Bacteroidales bacterium | reverse complement strand
GGCGAATAAGCCAGCTCTGAGGCGCAATAGGCGACCGTGGGCAGGCCTTGTGACAACTGCCGATTCTCGCGGAAGTACTGCTGCAGCAGGTCGTGAAAGCGCTTCAAGAGGTCGCTGCCGCCATTGTCTTCCTCGGAGAGTTGCCGCTGATAGATCCGGTTGCAGTATTCCAGTATCAGGTGCAGATAGCCCAACAAGATGCTTCTGAGCGAGGGCGAATCCTCGTGAGTTATCAACTCTTGCCGCATCTGGGAGAGCAGTTGTGTGATGCTGAGCCATTCATCAGGCTCCATCCGTAGCGAGCCGGTGAAGAAATAAGAGAAATACTGGTAACGGCTAATCTGACGTTCAAGTTCAGAGCCGTGCAGCAGCTCGGGCGACCACAAGAGCACCCATCCGCTCAGCGAGATGCGCTCCCCATTGTCCTCCAAGCCACCAATCTGTCCAGGCTCTACAGCAATAATCGAGGCGTCGCTCACCTGCAGGGTCTTCATGCCATACGAGAGATCCTTGGGAAACTGGCGTTGGATAAAGAGCCCATAGACCCCGTAGTTGTTCAAGCTATGGCGGAATGGAGCCAATTCGTCATAGTGGATAATACTGACTAATGGGTGCAGCTCAGGAGCATCCACAAATCGGGCATAATCGTTGGGGTTGTCTATTTTCAGAATCTTCTTCATTGCGATGCAAAGGTAGGAAGAATATGCAAAAACAAGGTAAAAATGGTGCTATTTTTCATAATAATCATACATTTTCTGCGAAATTGGTATTTATACAGCCAATTTGTGTAATATTTCTATTAAATAACAGATGTACTTTTGCCAACGAAATCAGAATTAGACATAAATGAAACAGATTCTCATCTTTGCAGCAGTGGTAGCACTTATGACCGCTTGCAACAATCAACCGCAAACAACAGAAGCAACAAAAACTAAAAAAGAAGAAATGAAGCAAGAATTGAACCTCACGCAGGAGTGGGACAAGGTGTTCCCGCTGAGCGAGAAAGTACACCACCGCAAGGTGACGTTTGAAACACAATACGGCCTGACATTGGCCGCTGACCTTTATACGCCTAAGGATGTCGAAGGCAAATTGGCGGCTATTGCCGTGAGCGGGCCTTTTGGCGCTGTCAAGGAGCAATCGAGCGGCCTCTATGCCATGCGGATGGCAGAGCGCGGCTTCGTAGCACTGGCCTTCGACCCGTCCTATACTGGCGAAAGCAGCGGTGAGCCTCGTCATACGGCTTCGCCCGACATCAACACGGAAGACTTCATGGCGGCAGTTGATTTCCTGTCGAAACTGGACAACGTAGATGCCGAGCGTATCGGCATCATCGGTATCTGTGGCTGGGGTGGCATCGCCCTCAACGCTGCCGCCGCCGACACCCGAATCAAGGCCACCGTGGCCAGCACGATGTACGACATGACCCGCATCAGCGGAAACGGCTATTACGAGTCCAACGACAACGAGGCCGACCGCCATGCTGCCCGTGAAGCCTTCGTCAAACAGCGTCTTGCCGACCCTCTGGCGATGGCAGGCGGTGTCGTTGATCCTCTTCCCGAGGATGCTCCGCAATTCGTAAAGGATTACCATGCTTATTACAAGACCTCACGCGGTTATCATGCTCGCTCTGGCAACTCGAACGACGGCTGGCGCGTCATCGGAACGCAGGCCTACGCCAACAGCCGTTTCCTTTACTATATCAACGAGATCCGTTCTGCCGTCCTCGTGATGCATGGCTCGGAAGCCCACTCCCGCTATTTCGGTGAGGCTGCATACAAATACATGGTAGAAGGCCAGGCAGAAGGCTACAACTTCATTGGCAAACCCAATCCCAACCCTGAGAACAAGCAACTGCTCATCATCCCCGGTGCCACCCACTGCGACCTTTACGACGGTGGTGAGGGCAATTACATCCCGTGGGATAAGTTGGCGGAGTTTTTCACTGAAAACCTGAAATAATACAAAATGAACGAACAACACACAGGAAAAACCTACGTCGGCAGCGATGAGCTTTATGCCGATGTGCAGCGTTGCATGAAACTGGTTGCCGAAATGAACACTGGCTACCACACCGAGGCCGAGGTGCGCGCGTACCTACGACAAATAACAGGCTCCGACATCGACGACACCGTGCGTGTGTTTCCAGCGTTCAACATCAACTACGGCAAGAAAACCACCTTCGGCAAGGGCAGTTTCGTCAACTTCGGCTGCACTTTCCTGGCACTTGGTGGCATCACGATTGAGGAAGGCGTCTTCATTGCGCCTCATGTGGTTTTGGCCTCAGAATACCATCCCGAAGACCCGGAAACAAGACACTCCTTGCTCACCAAGCCCATCGTCATCAAGAAAAACGCTTGGATTGGTGCCAACGCCACGATATTGGCGGGTGTCACCATCGGCGAGAACGCTATTGTGGCCGCTGGCGCCGTGGTGGGAAAGGATGTCCCCGACAACACCATCGTGGGCGGTGTTCCTGCCAAGGTGATACGAATGATCAAATAAGAGACCAAATCAAACAACAAATCCGCAATCTGGGCGAGAGCTTGGGTTGCGGATTATTTTGTTCCTATTTCTACTGTTTTGTGAAAAAATGCTTATCTTTGCCATCGATAAATGGAAAGGACTTGATTATGAGTTACTCGGAAATGGCACAATTGGAACTGATGAATGCGGCTGCCAATGTCACTACAAAGGAAGATTTGGACGCACTGAAACTGACTTTGTCGCTCTTCTTTGCTGAATTGGCGCAAAGAGCTGTCGACAAACTGTGGGATGAAGGAAAGTTCGACCAAGCCAAGTTGGACGAACTTCGTGGGAAACATCTGCGTACCCCTTACAATGACACTTTGAACTGATGCGTTACGTTGTACTTGACACTAATTGCCTCGTTCAGATTCTACCTTCAAGAAGTCTATATCACAAAATATGGACAGATTTTCTTGAAGGCAAGTTTTGTTTATGCGTAAGTAACGAGATACTGATGGAATATGAAGAAATTCTATCCATT
>JAGCCO010000129.1 GCA_017651645.1 Bacteroidales bacterium | reverse complement strand
GGTGTGATGTCGCTGATATTACTTACTTGCTCGACGGTCTTGATCTTATGGCCGACACCTTGTGTCTCACCATAGCCGATGGCAATGTAGCAGGCAATCTTTTCACCTTCGTCAAGCACATAGGTCCCTGGCACCTTGGAGTAGGAGAGCCCCACCCAACAGGTGTTCAGTCCGAGAGTCTGGGCAAGCAGTACAAGTTGTTCACCATAGTAACCCACACGTTCATCAAGATCATCGGCCTTGAACTTTGTTCGAGCCTGCTCACGCTCGGGAGAGTCTAAACTAGTTTTGCTCTCCTCTCGCTGACTCGCAGCCTTGGTTCCAGCCATGACAATATAGTTGTTGACATGACGGAATTTGCCGTATTTGGCAAGCGTTCCTTGAAACGCCTTTGGTTCGTTCAGGATAAGCTGCATATGTAGCCTTCCTTTCTGGTTCAACTCCGTAATCTTGTCAACGAGCACTCTGACTGCTTCATCAGCCAAAGGCAATTCCTTGTATGCCCTTACACTGTGCCGGGCTTGAATGGCTTCTTGTACTGTCATGCTATTCTTTATTTGTTTACATGATATATCAACCCATTTTACGGATTTAGCAGATTTTTCGCTTTAATGTCGGTAAGTCACTGAGATATTGGTTTTATTGTCAGATGTCGCTCGTAGCGGGCGGGCTTGACCTGATAGCCGGGCAGCACATAGCAGGCCGTACAGCCTACGCCTGTGGTGTTGTAGTCCAGGTTCAGGGTGATGCCGTCCTGCTTTTGCAATTGGTAGGTATATACCGCCTTCGTCAGGTTGTCGGTGCTGTAGTGGTAGGCGTTGAAGTTGAACGGCTCATCCATCGCAAAGCGCAGTCCCAGTCCAGATTTATTGCTCATGGCAAGCCAGCGGTTGTCGCACCGCAGGCCGCAGTCCTGTGGAATGAGGTAGGGTTCGAACATATCGTCCACATTGTTCTCATAGATGCCGATGGCATAGCCGGTCTTGCGGTCTGGATAGTTCTCCTCAGGTCCACGGCCGTACCACTTCACCTGTTGCAACGGGTCGATGAGCGTCATGGTCAGTCCGATGCGGGGCAGGAGAGCAGGCATCGGGCCTTCGGGCTCAAGGATGTGATGCAGGGCGATGGTTCCGTCGCCGTTGATGCGGTATTCATAGACCTCAGAGAAGCCTGAATAGCGCAGGCCGGTGATATAGGCATCGAGCGATGTGTTGACGGGTGCCCCGAATTGTGAGAAACAGCGTACGTTGATATACACCTGACCGTTGGCTTCGAAGGCCTGACAAGAGATGGGGATGCGGGTGATGGCATCCAGGTTGTTGCTGTAGAACTCGTTGGCTATCTGCCCGCCGTTCCAGGGCTTGCGGTTGTTGTAGGTGATGTTCCATTGATCCCAGCCGTCAACTTCAAGTGCCAACGGTGCACGCCAGACGTTCAACTGCATTGGCGACTTGAGCAGTTCCTGTCCGCCCTGTCGGATGCTGAAGAGTTGGCCGTCGGGTGTGAAGGTGTAGGAGAAGCCTTCTCCGCTCACGGTGATGGAGTCGT
>JAGCCO010000128.1 GCA_017651645.1 Bacteroidales bacterium | reverse complement strand
GGCGCCGCTTTCTTTGAGCCCAGAAAACCATGCATGAGTATGACCAGCTCGCAGCGGCCATTTTCCTGGTCAAACCCTTTGGGAAACAGCATTTCGGCAGAAAGGTTTCCCAATGGGCCTTTGATATGAATCGAATCTACCATTTGATAATTTGCGCGCGTGGCTTCAAGGGCTTCCCTGCAAAAATCGTGTCATGCAATCAACTCGCAACTTACCCTTGAATTCCCTTTCTATTGAGTTAAGGTCTTGTCAGACTCGAACTTTTCAGGTGTAAAATAGGAGTAATATATGCGACGAAAGGCCCATTTGGGGGTTATTGTAAAAAAAATATGCCCTACAGCGAGCTGTAAGGCATATTTTCAAAACGGGGAGCGGAAAACGAGACTCGAACTATTGCTTATAATATATTGATAATCAATATATTACGAGAATACAAAAAGACATCAGGTGAAACATAGGTGAAACTTTCGTGGCGATTTGAGACGTATTCGAAAGCGACTTGAACGGCCATCATACAGGGAAACAGACGTCTTCTAGGGACTTCAAAAGCCCGTCGTTCCCTAGGCGAATCGGTTCAAATACGGCTTAATAGAGACGATTTGCGGTTCAAAAGATAGGAGGTGTCTCAGAATTTCCCTATATTTGTGCAGCAGTCTTTATCATCTCATTGATTGTCAATATGAAACGCTTGGTTTTATTTCTTTTGCTTGGTTTGGGCGGAGTACTCTTCTCTTGCCAGAAAGACAATCCGGATGACATCGCGGCCCCGGTCGTCAACGACACGAAAATGGAAGCTGTTGACCTGGGCCTGAATGTAAAGTGGGCATCCTCCAACCTGGGGGCCTCCAGCCCGGAGGATTACGGCGATTATTACGCCTGGGGCGAGACGGAGACCAAAGAGAAATATGGCTGGGAGACCTATAAATGGTGCAACGGATCCAACTATTCCATCACCAAATACAATATCGGATTATATGGCACCGATGACTATTTGCCAAATATATATGGCGCAGTTGACAATTTAAAAGGGCTTGAAGCCGCAGATGATGTCGCACATGTGAAATTGGGCGGTAAATGGCGTATGCCCACAGACCTTGAGGTACTCGAACTCATAATGACACAGGATAATGCAAACTATCAGTGGGAGTGGAAGTCCCTTAATGGTCACAATGGGTGGCTGGTGGTGTATTTAGTCAACAATCGTTCCATCTTCCTTCCCGCCGCTGGCAGCCAAAGCGATAATGAAAACCATCTCCCCGAGGTTGGCACTAACGGCCGCTATTGGTCTTCCTCCGTTTATCTGGACAACCCGGACTGTGCGTACTTTTTGAATTTTGATTCTCTCTATGTGGGATCATGGAGCCATAGCCGTTGCAGCGGGTACTCAGTCCGTCCCGTTTATGCAGAATAAAAAAACAGAACCCGCGCCGACGTGACGGCGCGGGTTCTTCTTTACTTCACAATCTCATATTCATCGACACCGGGAATCAGTGCGATACCGGTCTCTTCCAGGTGAATCTGTCCGGCGGAGTCTATGAAGCGCACGGTGAAGACTTTTCCTTCAAGTCGTTTTGCCTGCCAGTCCATTCCGCCGGCAGTGTTCGTCTTGGGTGTCCTGGAAATTCCGCTGGCCCGGGTGCCCCGTTTTCCCCGGAAATAGCCGCCGGCCCGATCTAGGAAGCGTGTTCGCGACGCCGCTCGGTTCCTAAGGGTTGATTATGCCTCGACGCCAGGGATTGCGGAAAGGGATGTAGTTGCCCTTCCGGATGGCGAGCCAGATGAGTCCGGAAGCGATGGCGGTAGTCAGGACGACCGTGATGATGGAGACTTCCATGCCGAAGGCGCCGCCGGTCAGGATTTCGGGACCGGTCAAGTCGGCCTGGAGGAAAGAGCCGCCCATCGTGTTCCCCGAGACGGCGATGCCGAAAACGTTCCCTTGAACGAAATTCCAGGCCAGATGCGACCCGATGGGCATCCATAAGGTCCTAGCATAGAGGAAAGAGGCTGCCTCTACCGCCGTGACGGTGATGGCGATGCAGCTCCATACCGAGGCTCCGTCGTTGGCATAATGGAAGAATCCGAAAACCAGGCAGGAGACGACCAGGGCGATGATCGTTCCCCATCGTTCCTCGATCATGCGCAGCAGGATCGCGCGGCAGATCAATTCTTCCCCGATGGCGGCGAAGAGGAAGAGGAAGAGGTCGCGGACAATCGCTTCCCAATTCGGGGAGACGACACGGCCATGATATACGCCCGCCAACCACATCCCAAGGATGGAAACCGCGATGCAAACCGTGCCGATGACACATCCGACCGCCAAATCCGGCGCGAGCCGGCGCAGGTTCAGTTCGGTTACCGGCCGCTTTTCGACCATCCGGCAAAGCACTGCATAAATGCCCAGCGCGGCGGCGCACACAGCCAGGGTCAGAATGGCCGAGGCGTACACATTCTTCACCAATTCCGGGATAAATCCGGCCACCCCGTACAGAAGCAGGACGCTGAACTCGCTGCCAACCAGCAGCAACAACCACTTCCAGGACTTCATCCGGAATAAGACTGAGTTTCCTTTCATAGTTTCGTCAGATTTAATACGAAGGTTTGTCCGGCTACTTGAACAGCGTCCGCAGGAGGGCGTCAATGCTGCGATGTCTTACAAAAGTACGCACATCCCGGCAATAATCCAAAAAGGCGCCCACGCGTCGATATCCTGTTTTTGCAACCCGGTTGCTCGTGTTTCGGAGTACCTTTGCCGTTGCGAGGTTTCCTAATTGGACCATTGTTTGACTACCCCGAGGATATCCAGGAGGAATACTTCAAGTCGAGCGAGTGCGTCCCCGCCGGCACACTCGAGTCTCTCGGAGAGAACAAAAATAGCGGTTTTTGTTCTCCGCGGCGTGCTCCAGCACGGCGGAGAGAACGTTTTGGGCCGTTTTTGTCACTCCCGGCGTGCTGCCGGCCCGGGCGCCAGGCATAAACAAAAACGCCCCGCATTGCCGCGAGGCGTTTGGAGCGGAAAACGAGACTCGAACTCGCGACCCCGACCTTGGCAAGGTCGTGCTCTACCAACTGAGCTATTTCCGCAGTATTTCAAAGACTCGTTCTCGTGGAACGGGACTGCAAAGATACGGCAAAAATC
>JAGCCO010000127.1 GCA_017651645.1 Bacteroidales bacterium | reverse complement strand
GAGACCGCGCAGCGGCAGTCTTCCCTCGCTAAGCAGGGAGGCAACACCGAACCACAGGCAGACGGGCCTTCTGTGGTCGATCAGTTTCTTTACGACAGGTGTTGCCGGTACATGGCGGACCGCAAGCCGTTCCTGGTGGAGTCCTTCTCCCTGGGTGACCTTGCGAACGTGCTGTTTACCAACAAGGTGTATCTCTCCAAGACCATCAACTACTATTCCGGGAAAAACTTCCGCAGTTATATCAACTACTATCGGGTGATGTACGCGATGGAGTTGTTCCGGAAGAACAAATCGCTCACGGTGTCGGAACTCGGCGCGCTCGCCGGCTTCCACTCGGGCACCACCTTCAACCAGGCCTTCAAGGCCGTGATGCAGGAGTCTCCGAGTACCTGGTGCGCGAGGTTGCGGAAGAAAAACCGCGAATACCCCAAGTAGAACCCCGTCCGTCAGGGGAGGACGTAAGGAGTTGACTCAAAAGTGAGTCGGCTCCTTTTTTCAGAGAAGGTGGGAGGGGTGTTCGGGTTGTTTGATTCATTTTTTTAGATGATATAGAATGACCAATCCCGATGTGATTCGTGGGAAAAGCGGAAAAGTGCGGAAAACTGGAAAAGCTAGTATCGTGATAATGGGCTTGTACAAGCATTCCGAGTGTTATCGACCGCCACATGGCCGGACACCAAAGACTGTTTTTTCAAGAGCCCCTCTATTTCATTCATAGCGAGACGGTCCATTATCGTACAATAGGACTTTTTAGAGACACTGTATGCAAATTAACAATCATAGTTCTTTGACAAATCAGTATTATGTATTATGTTTGTAAAGAAATAGTTTAGCCGTGATGATTCAGAGGTAGCATTTCTCCTAACAACATGTTCATTATTAAGATTAGGAAAATATGAGAAACATTATTATTCCCCTCCGATAGTTTATCAAACTACATTACAAATTATATTGGCCTATAATTGTTCTTGTCGTCAATCTAAGAGTTTTATTATGAGATACTTATCAATTATCTTGGCGGCTGGGCTCATCGTTTTGGCCGTGTCATGTAACGATGGTCTTATGGACCGGTCGTCTTTGAATATGGATGAGGTTGATTGGTCAACCGTGGAGGAGAACGTCTTCTTGGGAGAGAATAATGCAAAGGAATATTCACATGATGGTTGTGGCCTCTATATTGGGGCATTTCCATCGTGGTATGAAGCTCTCAAAGATAGGTATCGACTAAACTTTCTGATTGCTTCGGACCAATATTATGTTCAAATCAGATTGCAAGGGGATCATTCTTTCCCCATCAATGAAGAAGGCGTGATTTCTTTCCACCATTTCGTCACTGCGGGAGAATGCCTTGTTTTTCCTAAAGAGAAAGCATTAAATGGCCCTTTTTTGGGGGAGCTAAGCGATAGTTTCCCTTGTAAATTGCTGATTGATTGCGATGCGAGATTAGACGGAGGAGCGTTGACATTTGAACCCGGAGAGTACGGTGTCCCGGAAGGAGGGACGTTGAGCGGGAGTATTCAAATCAAAATGTTGACAGAAGAAAGGGATAAATACAGTTTTTCATTCAACAAACTGACGCCATACTTGGGCAATAAAGAATGGACCTTATTGTGCACCGGAGATGGTGATTGGTGATCACGATAAAGAGTCATCAGATTCTTAAATGCAAGGCGTGCACGGTGTTTCGTCCTATACCAGTTCCAGCACCTGGAGACACATCCGCGTGTTGTGGTAGGGGCATTTCCAGAAGCCGGCCTTGGGGGAGTCCTTGTCGGGGGTGCCGTCGGGATGGACTGCCCAGAACCATTCGCCGTTGTCGAAGTCCACGAGGTTGTCGCGGATGTAGGCCCAGGTGGAGAGGGCGCGGTCCGGTGCCGCGAGGTCGCCATGGTACTTCCACAGCCAGAGGTTGCCGACGACGGATTCGGCGAGGACCCACCACTGGCGGGAAAGGTCCAGGGTGCCGTCTTCCAGTTTCTCGTAGATCATCGAGCCGTCGCTGCGGAGGCCTTCGTTGCCGGCCTTGCCCATGAGGGCGGCCGCCGGCCGCACGCGGTTCGCGGTGTCGATGTCGTGGATAGCCGTCGCGCACTCGAGGGCGAGCCACGACGTCTCGATATCGTGCCCGTAGGACACCGCGCCGGGGATGACGGTCCAGTCACGGGTGAAATACAGCTGCAGGTGCCCGTCCGGGCCCATAACCTTATCGCAGACAATGGCCAGGAGATCCTTGACCGCCTCCCGCAGGGCCTTGTCCGGCCAGACCTGGTAGAGGTTCGCATAGGCCTCGAGCAGGTGCAGGTGCGAGTTCATCGTCTTGTCGGCGTTGATGTCGTGGGCGCTGAGGGACATGTCCTCGAGCGGGGTGAAGTCGCGCGCAAGCGCTTCGACATAGCCACCGTTCTCCGGGTCCTTGAAACGGGATTCCACAATCTGGAACAGGTTGATGGCGTTCTTCAGGACCTCGTCGTCGCGGGTG
>JAGCCO010000126.1 GCA_017651645.1 Bacteroidales bacterium | reverse complement strand
CATGAGCGGGAGCCCTTCGGAATACTGTTCTATTGTTTCATCTATCACTACAACGAACTTCTTCCGCTCTTCATTCGAGAGGGTTTTACCATTGTACTGAATCTCTTGGAACCACTTGGCATATTTGTAGTCCCAAATTGGCGAGTACTGGATATTGGCAAGATTCTCGTTCATACTGAAAGAAAGCAATATCCAAAGATACGTTTTTTTCATTCCTATCCGTCTGTTATTCGTGCAGTATTTTATTGAATGTGGGTATTTCCATTTTGGAAATACCCACTACGAAAGATAATTGAACTGCCAAGGAATCCTCGGCAGTTCAACGTTTTTTGGGGTTATCTCCTTCTCCCCCACCTTATCACCGGCGTAGTGACCATCTCCCGCGCCTTGCGGAAGCAGCGACGGGCCCAGAGGATGTCGTCCTCGTTTTTGTCGCGGCCCCAGTTCTGGTCGGGGGCGGATCCGCCCCCTCCGCAGTTTTGTGCGAAGGTAGTGGCGGCATCGACATAACCGGCGAAGAGAAGAAAGGCGGTCCTAAAGATGCTGCTACACTCCTCCCGCGAATAGGATTGCTCTGTCAATCTGCTCTCTTCATCGAAAACCCGTGCGATTCTTCCGGGAACCATCTTCTCATAGCGCTTCCCATCCACAGTGAATCCCCAGGGGAAAAGGTAATTCTTCCCTTCATCGGATAGCGCAAATGCGACGCGCTCCGATGGAGTCATCTGTCCGTATCTGTTCTCCGGACGCATCTTCTCCCAAGTCTCCTGGATCCGGGAGGGCGTCAGGTCGCGGCTGATAACGGAAGACTTATAAACAGAGTTGCCGCTCTGGATCGAGTAGCCACGGACTGTCACCGAGGCGTCCATCTTCAACTTGACGGTATATCCTTTGGCTTCCAGAGCAGCGGTATACTTCTCCCAGGAGAAGGCCGACATTCCTGACAGAACCGCGAGGCAATCCTTTTTGATGCGGGCCTTGTTCTCCTCGAACCTTTCCTTCGTGCGTGTCCAGTTCCGCAGGCGGTTGACTTCCTCGGCAGCAGTCTTGGCCCGGATGCCGATAAGGTGGTCGCTGTTCAGGCAGTTGTCCATATCGACACGGTTGCAGTCGAGATGGAGGTGAAGGGTTCCGGACAGGTTAATTTCCAATTATTTGTACAAACTGGATACAAATTATAATTTTTGTGGTATATTTGTACAGAAATAAGAGGGCGAGATGAGCGATACTGGACAGTTCATTTCTTCATCTTCCGTAAAAAAACACGGAAGAACGGAGTACTACAAGATGCTTGAGAAGGCAAGACAAGGCGAGCTTATTCAAGTCCGCCGTGGAGTCTATGCCACATCTGAGCAACTGAGCGGTAATATGATAGACATCAATTCCATCATTCCGGACGGCATCCTGTGTCTATGGTCTGCCTGGAGTATTCACAGGCTGACCACATCTATGCCCCAAGCCTTTCATGTCGCTGTCAGAAGAAATAAAAAGATAACTGTTCCTGCTTTTCCGCAAATGGAGATTCATTATTACACCGACAAGGTCCTGAATGTCGGCGTATCACAGATGACTATTGACGGTTTTTCAGTCAATGTTTATGACGTGGAGAGATGCGTATGCGATGCTGTGAAGTTTAGGAACAAAGTCGGTATGGATGTGTGTTCTGAAATAATCAACAACTATCTCGAGCGTCCGGAAAGAAACATATCAAGACTGATGGACTATGCGAGAATTCTAAGGGT
>JAGCCO010000006.1 GCA_017651645.1 Bacteroidales bacterium | reverse complement strand
TCCTCTGCTCTACCAACTGAGCTACGGTACCTCCTTTTGTGGCTGCAAAAATACGACAAATTTCGTTATCGGCAAGAAAAATTCTTCAAAAAAAGAGAATTTTTTATTTTTCAAAACATTTCTAGTTGAAATTCAGTTAGATAACAAATTACGATGATAATTATCGCAATAAAAACTTGCGCTTCGAGTTAAAAAATCGGATATTTGCACGCTCTAACCACTGCCCCTAACCCCCTTCGGTCCCCCCTAGCAGGGGGGAAGATAAGGGGCAGTGGTTAGAGCGTGCAAAAGATGAGATTGTTTATGAGAACATCATTAATGAGATACATGATGATCATTGGTTTGGTGGCGTTTCTCGGTTTCGAGGCCGTTGCCCAGGCCGATGTGGATTCGCCTTATTCCATGTTTGGGGTGGGGCAGGTGAGAGACAAGGCGATGAACGTCAAGTTAAAAGGCATGGGTGGCATAGCCAACGCCATGTATGGTGGTGGGATGATTAATGCCGCGAATCCTGCCTCATACGCAAAAATCGACTCCTTGGCCTTCCTCTTTGATGCCGGTTTCTATTTCAAGACCTCGACCTTCAGTACATCAAGCCTCTCCGAGAAATCCAGCAATGCCTCCTTCGATTATGTGTCGATGGCCTTTGGCCTGACCCCGTGGTGGAAGACGGCACTAGGCGTGCAGCCTTACAGCACTGCGGGCTATACTATGCTGGTCAACCGGACGGATGCTGAAACCGGTGCCACCACCACGCGTTTCAAGGGCAAAGGCGGACTCAACCAGGCTTTCTGGGGTAATGCTTTTAAGATCGGCAAGCATTTCGCCGTGGGTGCCAACGCCTATTATGTGTTTGGCAACACAGTATCCGAGACCTCGCTTTATTTTCCCGACTCGACTTATTATATTGGCTCAAGGCGCAGCGTCGATGTGATGGTCCGCTCCTTCATGTTTGACTATGGCATGCTTTTCAACACCGACTTGGGCAAGGATATGCGCTTGAGCCTTGGCCTCACCTATGCTCAGAAAGTCAATCTGAAAGGCACTCAGACCTTGTTCATCCGTTCCTTTGAGGAGGATATGGATACCCAAGTGGAATATATCATAGACACCGTATTTAGTTCAATAGGCACAACCAAAACCACCATGCCGCAAGGTCTTGGTTTCGGTCTGGCCCTGCAGAAGGGCGACCAATGGGCTGTGGGTGCCGATTTCAATTGGATGCAATGGTCGAAGTTTGCCCGCGAAGGCGTCAACGATGTGCTACAGGATGCCTGGTCGGTGTCGGCTGGTGCCGAGTTCACCCCGAGGCACACCACCATTTCGGGTTATTTCTCGCGCGTCACCTACCGTGTTGGCGGTTTCTACGAGCATGGTTACATTAATCTTGAGGGTAACGACGGTCAGAACCATAATATTAATAAGGTGGGCGTGACCGCTGGCCTGTCATTGCCTTTGCCCAGGACGTTTTCGAAGGTCAACTTGGCTTTGGAAGTCGGACAATACGGCACCCGTGAAGGCGGGTTGATACAGGAGCACTATGCCAAGGTGAATGTGGGTGTTTCGGTGTTCGAACGCTGGTTCATGAAGCGCAAGTACAAATAAGCGACATCAGCCCGAAAATTTTGGAATGATATTTGAGAAAGCAAGCGACAAACAAGTTAAACATTAAAAATACAACAAGATGAAAACGAAAAGATTTTTGATGATTGCCGTCATGATTGGAATGGCAATGAGCGTTTCGGCTCAAGTGGCATCGGATTCGAAGTATGGTCACGGTGAAGACAGCGTGGCCTGCGTGACCAACCTCTCGATGTACCGCGAGTACTTCAAGCAATGGGAAGCGGCCAAGTATGCGCCCGAATCCATCAGCATGGAGATGGTCAATGCATGGAGAGCAGTGTTCCTTAACTGCCCGCGTGCGAGCCAGTTCGTCTACACCAACGGTGAGAAGATCATGGAATACTTCATCCGCACCAACCCGAAGGACAAAGACGCCTATATCGACACGCTCTGCCTGTTGATGGACACGAGAGCCCAGTATTTCCCGACCGACCCGAAGACAGGTGCCTCGCAGGTGGCCAACATCATGGGCCGTAAGGGTTTGCTCATCTACACCTATAACAAGAACCGTTACGAAGAGGCCTACAACGTGCTGCGTGATGCCGTCGCCCTCGACCCCTCGCAGCTGCAAGGTGCCTACATCGACGCTTACTTCAAGGCCACCATCGACATGGTGAACAACAACAAGGCTGAGAAGATGACCATCATCAATGTCTACCAGGAACTCTCCGAGGTGCTCGACAACAACATCGGTGCCCTGGCTGAGACTGAGACGGAACTGCAGACTGCCAAGGAAGAGGCTGAGACCTCGGGCGATGCCGATGCTGTGGCCGGTTTCGACAAGCAGATAGAGAAGAACGAGAAGAACATCAACATCAACAAGGGTGTGAAGAACAACCTCGACAACCTCTTCCAGCCCTTCGCCTCTTGCGAAGACCTGATTAAGGTGTTCAGTGCCAAGATGGCTGAGACGCCCAACGACGTAACGCTGCTCAAGCGCATCACCACCATCCTTGATAAGAAGGACTGCACCGATTCGAAGCTCTTCTTGGATGCCGCTGTCAAACTCAACGAACTGGAACCCAGCCCGGAGGCTTCCTACAGCTTGGGCGTCAAGTTCTTCAAGGACAGAAAGTATAGCGATGCCGCCACTTTCTTCGACCAGGCCACGAAGACCGAGAACAACGACCGTAAGTATCGTGCCTACCGTAACTTGGGCATGTGCTACCAGAACATGGGTAGCCTCTCTCGCGCTCGTGACATCTTCAGAAGAGCCGCTCAGGTTGACCCGACCAACGGTGAGCCTTACCTCCTCATCGCCATGCTTTACGCCGAAAGCGCCAAGCAGTTCAGCGGTGACATCGACAGCAAGGCTGTGTACTGGGCTGCAGTCGACAAGTGCATCAAGGCCAAATCCATCGACCCGTCCATCAATGACAGAGCCAACAGCTTGATCCGCTCCTACTCGGCAGCCTTCCCGTCGATGGAGACCATCTTCTTCAACGACTACAACGAGGGACAGTCCTACAATGTGGGTGGCTGGATCGGTGAAACGACCACCATCAGAGCAAAGAAGTAATTGAAACGCATCCTGTCAATAGGAATCCTACTCAACATCACAGCCTTCGTGGCTGTGATGTTGTTTTCGTGTTCAAACCCCGATGCCATCGTGCAGGCCATGGGGTCGGACGACACGCTGTCGGGCATCATCGCCGATAGCGTGGTTTTCTTTCGCAGCGACTCTGGCGTGGTCAATCTTGAGCTCCGTACCCCGCGCATGGTGCGCATGGAGAGCGATGAAGATATCATGGAGTTCCCTTTAGGATTCGATGTCTATATGTACAATAATCGGGAAAAGACCACGGAACTTCACGCCGACTACGGAAAAAACTATGGAAAGAAAGGCTTGATTGAAGCCCGAGGCAACGTCATCGTGCAGAATTTTGGCAGCAGCGAGACCATGTTTTCCGACTTGCTGTATTGGTATCGTGACCTGAAGATGATCCATACCCGCTCGCATGTGAAAATCGTCACGCCCGATAAGCAGATCGAAGCCGACAGCTTGGTGGCACGTGAGGACTTTTCGGAATACACCATGTATTCGGGCAGTGCCGAGCTCGATATTGACGAGGAGGACTGAGCCATGGGCAGTTGGATTGTCGTTGCGGTCACTTTGTTTTTCTCCGCCCTCTGTTCGGGTTTGGAGATTGCCTTCAACAGCATTAATCGGCTTCAGCTTGAAGTGGAGTTGACCAAAAACTCCTTCTCGGCCAAGATCATCAGCTTGTTTTTTAAGGACCAGTCGAGGTTCATCACCTCGTTGCTCTTGGGCAACAATATCGCACTCATCATCTATGGCATGAGCATGGCGCAGCTACTTGACGCCCCCGTCAACCAATGGCTGCAATACATCGCCTTCGACAATGATTTCATGGTGTTGCTGGTGAAGACCATCTTGGCTACCTTGCTCGTGCTGTTGGTCGGTGAGTTTTTGCCCAAGATGCTGTTCCGCATTAATCCCAATGGCATCCTTTCGTTTTTCGCCTTGCCAACCTTTGTCTGCTACTGTCTGTTTTATCCTTTGACCCTGCTTTACACCGCCATTTCGGAATTCATCATCCGCCGTGTGCTGCGACAGAAGGTGGACAGTGAGGAGTACAAGTTCAGTACGGTCGATTTGAACGATTTCATTGCCGAATATGCCGACCCAGAGGAAGCCGATGAGGACATGCAGCAGGAGATACAGCTGTTCCAAAACGTGATGGAGTTCCGTTCGGTGAAACTCCGCGAGTGCATGGGGCCACGCAACGAGATTGAGTCCGTGAAACTGACCGACAGCATAGAGGCAGTGAAAGCACGTTTCGAGGAGACTAAACACTCCAAGCTCATCGTGGTCGGCGAGGGCATCGACGACATCGTGGGTTATGTGCATCTCAACGATGTGGTGCGGGCAATTGCGGGTCACAAGGATGTGGCTATGTCGGATTTGGTGCGTCGTATCGATTTCTTCCCCGAGACCTATACCGCCGACCGTTTGTTGAAACATTTCATCCAGAAGCGGCAGGGGGTGGCCGCTGTCGTCGATGAGTTTGGCGGTACGGCCGGCATCGTCACCATGGAAGACGTGGTGGAGGAGATCTTCGGCGAGATTGACGACGAATACGATGTGGAAGAAGAAGTCGAGAAGGTGGTCGGCGACAACACCTTTGTCTTCTCGGCCCGCCTCGAAATCGACTATCTCAACGACACCTACAAGCTCGACCTGCCTGTTTCGGATGACTATGAGACCTTGGCCGGCATGATTTTGCATTATTGTGAGAGCATTCCTGAGCAGGGTCAGGTGCTCGAAATCGGCAATTATCGGGTCAAAATCTTGAAAGCTTCGCACATGAAATTGGACGAAGTGGAGTTGCAAATTCAGAATAAGTAGCTGAATTTTAGTTTCTTACAAAAGAAAAAACCAAAAACCAGGGCGGTTGAAAAATAAAAATCGTTCAATTGTCCCTGCGAGTTGAAATCTTTACTAAATTTGCACGCTCAAAATTGAAGTTTAAAAGCAAATAGAAAATAGTATTATGGCAGCAATTGAAAAAATCAGAAGACGCTCCGGATTGTTGATTGCAATCATCGGTATCGCATTGTTAGCGTTTGTCTTACAAGACCTTTTCCAGAGTCAGGGAAGAAGCACGGGCCCGTCGGTGGCCGTCGTCGATGGCGACAAGATTTCCATTAGAGACTATGAAGTACTCAAGGAAAAGAATCTTGAAAACAGAAAGTCTTCCACGAACAACAACAACCTCTCTTCCGCTGAGACCTACAGTGTTTACAACAGCACACTGGAAGAGATGATCAAGAACAACCTCATGACCAAAGAGTACGAGGCTTCGGGTATCGGCATCACCTCCGAGGAGCTCATGGACCAGATGACGGGCGAGAACCCGCATGAATGGATCAAGCAGAGCTTCAGCGATGCCAACGGCTTTGACCCGCAGCGCGTGACCCAATATCTCCAAAACCTTGGCGATCTTCCGGCCGACTATTACAACCGCTGGATTGATTTCGAGAAAGCCTTGAAGCAGAATCGTTTGGAGACCAAGTTCGACAACCTGGTGAAGGCTTCCTACTTCCTCCCCACGGCTTTGGCGAAGAAATACTATGAGAACAAGAACATGAAGGCTTCAGCCGACGTCATCGCTTTGCGTTATACCACCATCCCGGATTCGACCGTGGTGGTCACGGATGCCGACAACAAGGCTTTCTATGAAGAGAATAAGTACCGTTATGAGACGGACGAGAGACGCGACATTGAGTATGTGGTTTTCGAGATCCAGCCTTCGTTGGAAGACCGTCAGGAAGCCCTCAAGTTCGTGCAGGACATGAAGGATGACTTCACCGCTACCGAGAATGTGGCTAGCTTTGTGAACGCCAATTCCGACAAGCGTTATGACAGCACGTGGGTGGGTCGTAAAGACGTTCCCGAGCAAGTGGAAAAGGCTGTCTTCGACAACGGCAACGGCGTGGGTTACGTCTATGGTCCTTTCGAAAACGAAAATGCTTTCAACCTCGTCCGCATCGTCGACATGCAGAGCCGTCCCGACTCCTTGAAGGCCAGCCACATCCTGATTGGTTACAAGGGCGCTTATGGCAGCCAAGATACCATCACTACCAAGGAACAAGCCGAAGCTAAAGCCAATGAACTGCTGGCTCAACTCAAGGCCACCAAGAACAACGACGAGTTGTTTGCCGAGTTGGCCTCCGAGTACAACACCGATGCCACCAAGGACAAAGGTGGTGACCTCGACTGGTTCCTCGACGGACAGATGGTTCCCGAATTCAATGAGTTTGTCATGAACAATCCTGTGGGCACCCTCGGCGTTGTGGAAACTCCTTTCGGTTACCATGTCGTGAAGGTCACGGGTAAGACTGAGTTGCAGCCTAAGGCCCGTCTGGCTTATCTGACGCACGATATCACTTCGAGCACAAAGACCTACCAGAACATCTATGCTCAGGCCAACAAGTTCGTCACCGAAAACAGAACTTACGACCAATTCAACCAGGCTATTGAGGAGCAAGGTCTCACCAAGCGTACCATGCCGAGAATGAACAAGTCGACCTATCAGATTGCCGGTATCGACAACCCGCGCGAGATTGTCCGCTGGGCTTTCGACGAAAAGACCAAGAAGGGCGATGTCTCCGAGAAGATTTTTGAACTTGACAACATGCTTGTCGTGGCCGCGCTGACGGGTGTGGTCCATGAAGGTTATGCACCTTTGGAGGCTATCATCGACCAGGCCAAATACCAGATCCTTAACAAGAAGAAGGGTGAGATTGCCGTTGAGAAGATGAAAGCTTGCGGCAGCGACATCGACAGAATGATTAATGAACTGGGTGCCGAATCCACCACGGTCTCTGATATCACTATCGACTCGCGTGTGTTGGGCAACTTCGGTGTTGAAGCCGATATAGTCGGTAGACTCCTCGGCATGAAGGAAGGTGAAGAGATTGGTCCTATTGCTGGCAATAGCAGTGCCTTCATCATCAAGAACGTGAAATTCACGGTGCCTGCCGAAACCGAAAATTATTCTGACATCGTCAGGGAAAAGACCAGCCAGTTCACAAACAAGGTGGGCGGTGGCGCCGTCTACAACGCCATTAGGAATCAGGCCAAGATTAAGGACAACAGGACTGAAATCTTCTAATTGTAGCGTTTGAGTATAGTTTTGGAATTTGTTTTCATTTGAGTTGGGGTGCGTCGGTGAAAAGCCGACGCACTTTTTTTGCTTCAGGCATACTAACCTAACTGTTTTCACGTTGTCCAATATGTAGAATTGTATCATTTTTTTCAAATAAATCATTTCAATGAAAACACTAAAGTACTTATTGTTTGTTGTAACCTTGGCGTCTGCCGTTGTAGGTTGCCGTAAACCTGTTGAAGTTTCGTTTGCCAATGCGGAGCAAGAGATGGCAGCCGAGGGAGGCTCTGTCGAAGTCGCGCTGAAGTCGAACGGCGAGTGGACCATCGAACCTACAGTGGAATGGCTTACCGTTTCGCCCATGTCGGGCACCGGCGATGCCACTTTGACGTTTACCGCCCAGGCCAATATGACAGGGGAGAACCGTTCGACCAAAATCACAGCCTCCACCAAAGACAACGCGGCCGTGATAACTGTGACACAGGAAGCGGTTCTATATTATGTCAATGTTTCACCGCTAGGCATTTACTGTGACGAAGAAGGAGGTGAGTTTACCGTAGAGGTGTCCTCCAATATCGAATGGGAAGTCATTACGCCCGAGTGGGTGAGCAGTTCGATGATGAGTGGATCCAACGACGCAACCCTTACCCTAACCGTCAGCCCGATTGAGGGCGATGTGGCCGCATCACGCGAGGCTGAGGTTTTCATCGGAAGCCTTAACACTGCTTCGGCCAGAGTCATTGTCGTTCAGGAGGTCACTCCCGTGATGACGATAGACCTGACTCCGAAAAACCTCGATTTTGTCTGTACAGGTGAGACCAAGAGTGTCACTGTGGTGACCGACGACAGTTGGACAGCCGCTGTCGAAGAGGATTGGGTCGTGTTGAGCCAAACCGAAGGGGAAGGCCAAACCGAAATTAATGTGACGATTGGAGAGAATCCAGAATACGCCCAGCGTCAGACCACGGTTCTTTTCACCACGGCTGGTGGTATGATGGCCATACTCGGTATCCGACAGGATGCTACGCCCGACCCACACTTTTTGGAGGTCATGCCGCTTTCGCTGCAGTTTGGCAAGGATGGCGGCGAGCAGGACTTCACCATAGGATGTGACACGGATTGGATTGTTGACGTGTCTGATGAATGGCTGACGGTTTCATCGCCGGCGGGTTCGGGTAATGCCACCGTCACGTTGACGGCAGCTCCAAACACGCTGTTGGAACCCAGGACGGCTTATGTCATGGTCAAGTCGGGCGATTTGGTCGCAGAGATGGTGGTCAATCAGGACGCTGGCGAGGTGCCCCTTTTTGTTGATTTTGAGCCTGACACCTTGTATGCCCCATATACTGGTGGTCTGAAGCATTTGGAATTGACTTCAAACACGACTTGGCAACTTGTGACTAGTGATTGGATCACCATTTTGAATCCCTCTGGACAAGGTGATGCCTCGTTCGACATCATCATCGACATCAACGGGAATGGAGAGCGAATAGGTTTTGTGAATGCCATGCATAACGGACAAGTGTTAGGCACGGTGACCGTGGTTCAGGAGGGTTATGTCAGTGTTTTGGAGGCGAGTCCCACCGAAATAGAGGCACGTCCCGAAGGCGGAGAATATGTCATTCAGGTGACAGCCAACCAGTCGTGGGTTGTGACTACTAATGCCGATTGGCTGCATTGCACACCTGACAGCGGCTACAACAATGGCGAATTCACCATTACGGTCGATGCCATGTCAATCATTCAGCCTCGAACAGGTCGAGTCAAAATAACAGGTTCGACAGGGACTGAGGTCATCATCACGGTGGATCAACATCAATAAAAAAATGGCGAGCAATTGCTCGCCATTTTTTCATTCTTCAGTTTAGAATCCCATGCTAAACCAATACCAGAAGGTGTTCTCCATCTCCTTCCAGGCTTGTCGTGTGGAAGCGGCGAAGTCGGAAGTGTATTGGTTGAGCAGTTTGGCTACGTCTTTGTTTTGGCCTTTGTCGATGAGGGCTTGGGCTCTTTCCTCTAAGGCGGGGATTTCATTCAAGGCTTTTTCTTCGAAGCGGTTAGCATTGTCCATCAAGGTCTTTTTGGTGCGGCCCCATTGCACAGTGGCCAATTTGTTGGCCTTGCGGTAGTGCCAAATCCAAGCCTCTTCACGGTAGCGCAGCTGACCGCACTTGTCGAAGCCTTCTGGCAGGGTGGTGGAGCCTGAGAAGATGGGGATGCGCGGGCTTTGTCCCGGGTTGTCACAAGCCATCCAGCAGATGGCGCCGATCTCGTCGGGCACCCAGTTGCGGCATTGGATGATGTGGTGGTAGCTACTCCAAGCCACGGCCACAGTGCGTTGGAAGTTGATGGTGCCGGGAGCCAGATAATTAATGGTGTTCATCATGGCTGAGCCGACCCAAGGATTGGCCACGGGGCTGATGATGGTGTCGTTGACCACACCGTCATCGGTGCGTTTCTTGCTGACCATCTTCACGTTGCGGGTCATGTCCATGTCGGTGCCTTCATAGGTGCTGCGGAAGAGTTCCATCACCTTACGGACGTCGACATCCTCATCGGGTTTCACCGAGAAGGGTAGTTCAGGCATGTCACGGTTGAGGTTCAAAGAGGGTGCCAGTTGGCTGAGGATGAAGAACTCGCGGTCGCTATAGTTCTTGCCGCCGCCGTAGGAGGCACGGAAGGCCTTCCAGAAGACGAAGTCGTCCTTGCCGTCCCAGAGGCCGTATTTCTTCGCCACGGCTTCGCAGTTGTCGGAGCAGTAGAAGTCCTTGCTCTTGCGCTCCAGTTTGCCGATGCGAGCAATATTGGCCGAGACGCCCACCTCGTTGTCGGGGATGCGCTTGGCCGCCCACACGCCGCCGATCTTGTCGGGGCCTTCGCCGAGGATTTCCATCTGCCATACTTCGTTCTTGTCGGCGATGGTGATGCACTCGCCACCGTCACCGTAACCGTATTCCTTCACTAATTTGCCTATGAGTTGGATGGCGTCGCGGGCGTTGTCGCAGCGCATCAAGGCGACTCGTTCAAGTTCTTCAATCATGAACATACCTTTGTGGTTCACCAAAGTGTCGGGACCCGAGAAAGTGGTCTCGCCGATGGCCAGTTGTTTTTCGTTGAGGCAGGGGTAGGCTGTGTTGAGGTAAGCGTAGGTGTGCGCCACCTGCGGAATCTCACCGACTAGTTCCACGTTGCGGTTGTCGAAGGGGTCTTCGGTGTGCATGGTGCCTTTGTAGACCTTGTGCATCTCGCCTTTCTCGTGGTCGGCAGCGGGCTCCCAGCGCATCCAGGTGCGGTAGCGGCCATCGCAGGTGTGGGAGGTGATGACGGAGCCGTCGGCGGAGGCGTTTTTACCCACCATGATGCTGGTGCAGTTGGCACCGACGAGGCGTTCGTTTTCGTCTTGGGCTACAACGTTGAGGCCCCAAAACAGTAAGACTGTTAAGAGTAATGATTTGAGTTTAAACATAATGAATGATTATTTTATTGATTATCTTTTGATTACAGTTTGCTTTTGCAGACCATCTTCGGTGTAGAGCATAATGAAATAGGTTCCTGCCGTAAGTTCTCTCATATCCAGTTGTTGCCTGTTGCCCTGCACGGGGATGCGCTTGAGCATCCTGCCTGTCATGTCGAACAACGTCACTTGTTGCAGGCCTTCGGCCTCGATGGTCACGAAGTCGGTGGCAGGGTTGGGAAAAACGCTGATGTCCTGATGGTTTTCTGCTACAAGTGTAGGGTCGAGTGGAGTCACCCAGAAAGTGACCATGGCTGTGTTGCAGCCACAGGGGATGGTCATCAAGATGTCTAACCAGGCCACCGTGCCGGGCTCTATCTCAGGACGCAGGGTGGCATGGGCGGTCACTTCGATGGTCTCGTCGGGCTGGGTGGGGAAGGTCATGCCCGTGGTGCCGTTCGAGTAGAAGCTGAAGTCAGTGAAATACTCGTTGGACGGGTGCACCGTAACGTCGACGGGGTCGTAGCCCGTGTTGTGGATTTGGAAATGGAAGATGGCCTGGGTACCGGGATACATGGCTGTGTCGCCCGTGATGGCTTGAGCTTCAAAGGCGTATTGTTCCACCATGTCGATTTCGATATCGTCGATGGTGAGGTAGCAATCGCCTTGTGTTTTGTGGGCGCAGATGCCGATGTATTCACAGCCTTCGGGAATCTCGTCGACATAGACGGAGACTTTCGTGTATTCGTGGTTGAGGATGGCTTCGGAGTGGAATGGCGTCATTGACTCAAAATCAGGGGCTGAACCTGCACAAAATGAGAGGGTGTATTGGCCGTCGGTGATGGCCCAGATGCTGAAACGGTATTGCATGCTTGGGATCAGGTAGAGTGGCATGAACATCCATGCCTCGTCACTGTTGGTGAAGGCATACCAATTGCCTGTATGCGGGATGCGGTTGTGGTCTTTTTCTAGGTAGCCGCAGAGCCATGAATCGTCGCTGATCCAGCCGACAGGCTTTTCAAGGTCGTGGTTGGCGTATTCGAAGCCTTCGATGAGAACGGTGTCGGCGAAAGCATATATTGTCGTGAGACAAATGAGTAGGGTGAAGACGAGTTTTTTCATCTGTTATAAATTTGGAGCAAAAATAGGAAAAATCCTGTCCCAACCGCTTGCATTACCCAAAAAATCCGTATCTTTGAAGCGTTTTTTGAAAGCACCTTATTATTGATATGCCTCACATCTTTAGTAATATGGTATACTTGAATGTCAAGGAACGTGACCGTTTCTGATTTGGCATTCTATGCACTTTCCTGTCAAAAAACAACAATTCAACAATTAAACATACAACAATTAAACAATAAACATCATGGAATTACCATTTGCAGAAGCGTGGAAAATCAAGATGGTTGAACCCATTAAGAAATCCACCCGCGAACAACGCGAGAAGTGGCTCAATGAAGCCCACCAGAATGTCTTCATGCTGAAGAGCGACTATGTTTACATTGACCTGTTGACCGACTCAGGTACAGGTGCCCTGAGCGACCGCCAGTGGGCCGCTATGATGATGGGCGACGAGAGCTACGGCGGCGCCCGCTCGTTCTTCCACATGAAGGACACCATCACCGAGATTACCGGTTTTGAGTATGTCATCCCCACACACCAGGGCCGTGCAGCTGAGAATGTGCTGTTCAGCTATCTGGTGAAGCCCGGAATGATCGTTCCTGGCAACGCCCATTTCGACACCACCAAGGGTCACATCGAGAGCCGTAAAGCCTTCGCCATCGACGTCACCGTCAAGGAGGCATACGACACGCAGCTTGAAGTTCCTTTCAAAGGCAATGTCGACCTGGAGAAACTGGAGAAAATTCTGCAGGATAACAAAGGCAATGTGCCATTCATGGTCCTCACCGTCACCAATAACACCGTCGGCGGTCAGCCCGTGAGCATGCAGAACATCCGCGAGACCTGCGCCCTTTGCCACAAATACGGCGTGCCGGTCAACATCGACAGCGCCCGTTTCATCGAGAACTGCTACTTCATCAAGACCCGCGAGAAAGGCTACGAGAACAAGACCCTGAAGGAAATCGCCCTTGAGATGTTCAGCTATGCCGACTGCATGACGATGTCAGCCAAGAAGGACGGTCTCGTCAACATGGGCGGCTTCATCGCCACCAACAAGAAGGACTGGTACGAAGGTGCCAAGATGTTCTGCATCCCCTTCGAGGGCTTCCTGACCTACGGCGGTATGAACGGTCGCGACATGGACTGCCTGGCCGTCGGTCTGAAAGAGAACCTTGAGTTTGAAATGGTCGAGACCCGCATCAAGCAGGTCCACTACCTCGCTGCCAAGCTCGACGAGTATGGCATTCCTTACCAGCGTCCCGCCGGTGGCCACGCCATCTTCGTTGACGCCGACAAGGTGTTGACCAACATCCCGAAGGAAGAGTTCCCCGCTCAGACGCTGACCTGCGAGCTCTATCTCGAAGCAGGCATCCGTGCCTGCGAAATCGGTTACGTTCTCGCCGACCGCGACCCGGTCACCCGCGAAAACCGTTTTGGTGGCAACGACTTCGTGCGCCTTTGCATCCCGCGCCGTGTGTACACCAACAACCACATGGACGTGATTGCTGCCGCATTGAAGAACGTGTACGACCGTCGCGACACTATCAAGCGCGGTCTTGAAATCACTTGGGAAGCCGAGCTGATGCGCCACTTCACTTGTCAGTTTAAGAGACTGGGATAAGCAGACTGAGTTTTTCACTTTCTCGGGGATGCCTAAAATAATTAGGTGTCCCCGAGATTTTTATTGTTATCCTTTTGCAAACCCCAAATAATTGTTATACCTTTGCACCGATTATCAAAATACGTATTTTTTAACAATCATTTATTCGAATAAATTATGCAACCCTCTCACATTGAACACATTGGAATCGCCGTCACGAGCTTGGACGAGTCCATTCCTTTCTTTGAAAAACTGCTTGGCACCAAGTGCTATGCCATCGAAGAAGTCGCCGACCAAAAGGTGAAGACCGCTTTCTTGCGCTGCGGCCAGACCAAAATCGAACTGCTGGAACCCACCTGCCCCGAAAGCACCATCGCTGCTTTCATCGAGAAGAACAACGGCCGTGGCGGCATGCACCACATCGCTTTCGCAGTCGAAGACCTTGAAGGCCACCTCGAAGAAGCCAAGGAAGCCGGCATTCGTCTCATCGACCAAGCCCCGCGCGGCGGTGCCGAAGGCCTGAGCATCGCCTTCCTGCATCCCAAGTCCACCTTTGGCGTGCTGACCGAACTTTGCGAGAACAAGAACAAATAAAAATCATATATCATGTTAATTGAACAGAAAATCCAGGAATTGCTGGAAAAGCGCGGTGAGGCTCGTCTCGGTGGCGGCCAGAAGCGCATCGATTCCCAGCATGCCAAAGGCAAGATGACGGCCCGCGAGCGCATCGCCATCCTGCTCGACGAAGGCAGCTTCGAAGAGACTGACATGTTCGTGACCCATCGTACCGTCGATTTCGGTCTCGACAAGCAACAGTACCTCGGCGACGGCGTCGTCACCGGTCACGGTACCATCGACGGCCGCGTCGTCTACGTCTACGCCCAAGACTTCACCGTGTTTGGCGGTGCCTTGAGTGAGACCATGTCGCTGAAGATTTGTAAGGTGATGGACCAAGCCATGAAGGTTGGCGCTCCCGTCATCGGCATCTGCGACTCGGGCGGTGCCCGTATTCAGGAGGGCTCACGCTCCCTCGCCGGTTACGCTGAGATCTTCCAGCGCAACATCAACGCTTCGGGTGTCATCCCGCAGATTTCGGCCATTTTCGGCCCCTGCGCCGGCGGTGCCGTGTATTCTCCCGCCCTCACCGACTTCATCATCATGACCAATGTGGGTAGCTACATGTTCCTCACGGGTCCGAAAGTCGTGAAGACCGTCATCGGCGAGGATGTCAGCACCGACGACCTCGGTGGTGCCCGCATCCACAGCCAGAAGTCGGGCGTGGCTCACTTCGCTGCCGAGACCGAGGAGGAAGGTCTTGCCATCATCCGCAGACTCATCTCCTTCATCCCGCAGAACAACATGGAGAACGCTCCGCTCGTGGAATGCAACGACCCCATCGATCGTATGGAAGATGCCTTGAACCAGATCATCCCCGACAACCCGAACAAGCCTTACAATGTCGGTGACATCATCACCGCCATCGTTGACAATGGTGACTTCCTCGAGATCCATAAGAACTACGCCAAGAACATCATCGTCGGCTTCGCCCGTTTCGACGGCATGTCGGTCGGTATCGTGGCCAACAACCCGGCCTTCTTCGCTGGCGTGTTAGACTGCGACGCCTCCCGTAAGGGTGCCCGTTTCGTCCGCTTCTGCGACGCCTTCAATATCCCGATCGTGACCTTGGTCGACGTTCCTGGCTTCCTGCCTGGCACAGGTCAAGAGTACAACGGCATCATCGTCCACGGCGCCAAGTTGCTCTATGCTTACGGCGAATCCACCGTACCGAAGGTGACCGTCACCCTGCGTAAGTCCTATGGTGGTTCCCACCTCGTGATGGGCTGCAAGCAGCTACGCAACGACGTCAACTACGCTTGGCCGTCGGCTGAAATCGCCGTCATGGGTGCCAGCGGTGCCGTTGAGGTGCTTGATGGCAAGAAGATTGCCGAAATCGAGAATCCCGAAGAGCGCGCCGAGTTCGTTGCCAAGAAGGTGGATGAATATACCAAGAAGTTCGCCAACCCGTACGAGGCTGCCAAGTTCGGTTACATCGACGATGTGATCGAGCCGCGCAACACCCGTTTCCGTGTCATCCGTGCCCTGCGCACCCTTGAGACGAAGCGCCTCGCCAACCCCGAGAAGAAACATTCGAACATCCCGCTGTAACCGTAAATCTTTGAAACGATGAAACTGTTACAAATATCATTACTGTTGGCTCACGAAGATTGGGTCTACACCAAAGGCTGGATCGTCACCATCGCCGGTTTCCTCATCGTCATCATCGCTCTCTTTCTCCTCTCGTCCATCTTCCGCGGCGTGGCTGCCTATTTCATCAAGCAGGATGCCAAGAAGAACGAGGTGAAGGAGATTAAGCCTGCGGCGGTGAAACCTACGGTGAAGCTGGCAGAAGGTGAGATTGCCCCCGAGGTGCAAGCTGCCATCGGTATGGCCCTGTACCTCTCGACCAACCTTCACGACGAGGAGCCCAACGTCATCACCATCGATAGAAGGGTGACGTCATGGAACGACAAAAATTACGGAGTTAGACACTGGAAACGTTAAATCGAACAATCATGAAAAAATTCAAATTCACCATTAGTGGAAAACCATACGAAGTAGAAGTCCAGAGCATTGAGGGCAATATCGCCACCGTCAATGTGAATGGCACTGAATATCAAGTGGAGATGGAAGAGCAAGCCGCTCCGGTGATCGCTCCCGTGGCTCGTCCGGCCGCCAAGCCCGCCGCTTCGAGCTCGGCTCCTGCCGCCCCGAAACCGGCTGCCGCCGCAGGTGGTGCTGGTCACAAGATGGCCGCTCCGCTTCCTGGAACCATCATGCAGATCTTCGTCAAGCAAGGCGACGCCGTGAAGAAGGGCGACAAGCTGCTCATGTACGAAGCCATGAAGATGGAAAACAACCTGCTGGCCGAAGCTGACGGTACCATCACCGCCATCAACTGCCGCCAGGGCGATAATGTGCTGCAAGGTGATACTTTAATCGTAATCGGATAAGGCCATGTTAGGAAAGAAAAGTATTTACAGAAGGCCTGCGGTCATCCTCGGCTCGTTGGTGCTCTTGATGCTGCTCAACCTCGTGGTGGTCAACAACCCGATGTTCGCAACAAGGGTCGCCGACTTGGGCAAAAAGACCGAACAGGTCAGTGCAATGACCCCCGAGGAAAGCAACGCCCAGCTAGCTGAGATGGCTGACGCAATTGTCGCGGAACAGCAAAAGTCGGCTGAACTGGGTCAACAGATCGAGAACCTCAACCAACGCGTGACCACACTGGAAAACAAGAACGCCAAGGCACATGTGGCCGCCAAAGAAGAAGTCAAGGAGATGTCGACGAAAGACCGTCTGAGCGAAGGTCTGCGCAACTTCTGGCTGCTCACAGGCTTCAGAAATTGCAAGCTCGGCAACATCATCATGATTTTGGTTGGTATCCTCTTCATTTTCTTGGCTATCCGCTTCGAGTTCGAGCCTATGTTGCTCATCCCGATCGGCACAGGTATCATCGTCGGTAACATCCCGTTCTTCCAAGGCTTCGGCGTTAGCTTTGCTGATGCAATGGCTAACCTACAGGCGTTGGATCCAGCGACGCTCAATTTCGACTTAGACACGGCTAAGGCCTTGTTAGTGGCTGTCTTTGGCGACAACCCAGGCGACAAGCACATGGTATTGAGTGAAGCCATCAAGCAGGTCGAACATCTCAATATGGCCGACTACGGCTTGGTTAACAACGACATCGAAGGAGTGAAAGGCCTGATGACGAGTGTGTTCCAAAGCGGTGAGCTGAACCTCCAGACGGGTCTTTACCAGAAGGGCAGTGTGTTGAACTACCTGTACTTCGGTGTGACCTCGGGTGTGTATCCGCCTTTGATTTTCTTGGGCATCGGTGCCATGACCGATTTCTCATCGCTCATCGCCAACCCCAAGCTGATGATCCTCGGTGCTGCTGCTCAATTGGGTGTGTTCATCACCTTCATCGGTGCCTTGTATCTCGGCTTCAACCTGCGTGAGGCTGGCGCTATCGGTATCATCGGTGGTGCAGACGGTCCTACCGCCATCTTCCTGTCTTCACGTTTGGCCAACGGCATGAACGGAACGCGCAACCTCATCGGTCCCATCGCTATTGCAGCTTATTCCTACATGGCTTTGGTGCCTGTGATTCAGCCGCCCATCATCCGTCTGCTGACCACCAAGGAAGAACGTCTCATCAAGATGGGTGCCCCGCGTATGGTCAACAAGACCGAAAAGATCATGTTCCCCATCGTCGGCCTCATCCTGACCACCTTCATCAGCCCCACGGCCCTGCCGCTGCTGGGTATGCTATTCTTCGGTAACATCATCAAGGAGTCGGGCGTGGTGAAGCGCTTGCAGAACACCGCCTCCAATCCTTTGATTGACATCGTGACCATCGTCCTCGGCCTTACCGTGGGTGCCTCCACACAGGCCTCTGTGTTCCTGACTTCAAGCTCCATCAAGATCTTCGTCCTCGGTGCTGCCTCGTTCTGCGTGGCCACTGCCGGTGGTCTGTTGGGTGCCAAGTTGATGAACCTCTTCCTGAAGGAGAAGATCAACCCAATGATCGGTGCCGCTGGTGTGTCGGCCGTGCCCGATAGCGCCCGTGTCGTCGAAGTGGAAGGTCAGAAGTACGACCCATCGAACCACCTGCTCATGCATGCCATGGCTCCGAATGTCTCCGGCGTTATCGGCTCGGCAGTCGCAGCTGGTGTGATGATGTCGTTCCTGATGATGTGATTCGAACTTCTAAAAAACAGAATCCGCCTCGATATTTCGGGGCGGATTTATTTAATATAAGGTTTAAATAGCAAATCAAAGAAAAACCTACAAATCACACTTCAATGAAAAAAGCTTTATTAATTTTTGCAATGGGAGCCATGCTCTCGTTGAATGCCACGGCACAAAGCACTTTCACGCTGAATACCCGTGCTTGGTCAACCAATTACTTGACCACCCTTATCTATGACATCGCCGATGGTGTCGTCGAGTATCTCATTTCAGACTCGACCAATCGTTTGACCTATTCGCGCATCATCCCCAGAGCCGATCTTGTCTTCCCCGTTGGCATTCAGAAGGAAGGATTCGAACCCAATGATATTTTCGGTCCCTACCACCGTGCCTTCAAGAATCCCTTCACCAAACCTGGTGACTTCGGTATCGGTTTGGATGCCTCATGGAGCCCTGGTTTATTAGGCTTCTATGCTGGAGCCTTCTATAAGAGCCAAGAAATCTGTTTCAGAGCCAATGACGACAACCTGCGCAGCTTCTACTTCCAGCCCAGGGCTGGTGTCATCGTAGGCAAGAAAAATGCCGTTGAGGCTGGTGTTTACTATGATATGGTGGTTGGAGCTGGCGGCAGTTATCCTGGTGTCGAAAAAGCCATGTTCAGCAATGGCCTCGGACTGAACTTTGCCTTATCACACAGAAGCGGTAAAAGTGAGGGCCAACTCTCCTTCATGCTGCCCCTACACAATTTCCTCAACGAAGACTATCCTGGCTTCAACGGCATGAAACGCCGTGTGGGCTATATTATGTTAACAGAACGTGTTGGATTCTAATTTAAAAATCATTTATTCATGAAAAAAATTGCATTAATTGCGGTGCTATTCTCAATGATGACTATCAGCGCCAAAGCACAATTGTTCGATTTTAGAAACAATCTCAACGATGTCACCTTCGGTTTCAATCTCGGAGTTGTGGGTTACGATTTTGAACACGGACAAGTCGTAAAGAACATCGCTAATTTTGGCGGCGGTGTCAGCGTCTCACTGCTGGGTGTCTACATCGACTTCATCTACCAATCGCCCGATCACCGTTGGGACCGTAAGATCACAGAGGCCGAGTATCCCGACCAAACTGCCCTCACCATCAACATGGGCTACAAAATTCCCGTTACCTCATGGCTCAATTTCACGCCAATGATTGGCTATAGCAACGAGACATTTGGAAGGACCATTGGCAACTCCATCGGTGTTGATACAGAAAGCAGCTCCATCTATCACGACTATGAGGTTGATGAAAGGTACCACCACTTCAACTACGGTGCTGGCCTTTCTGTAAAGCCTATTAGCTGGCTTGAGATCGGTGGTGTTTGCACCGCCCATGCTGTTTATGGCAACATTTCCTTCAACCTCATTGAATTAGATAAAAAGGTAAAAGAATAAATGAAGAAAGTCTGTTTTCTCATTGCTATTCTTACGGCATCCATCCTGCTTCAAGCCCAAAACGATACTATTCGTCCTCCCCGCCTCAAAGTGGGTGTGGTGCTAGGTGGTGGCGGTGCCAAAGGAGCCTCCCATATTGGCGTGCTGAAATACATCGAAGACATGGGCATTCCTGTTGACTATGTTGCCGGTACGAGCATGGGCTCCATTATTGGTGGATTATATGCCTTGGGGTATTCGCCAGAAGAACTCACACAACTCATTGCAGATATGAACTGGTCTGAATACATTGGCAACAAAATCGACCGTCCCATGATGTCGGAGGAGATGAGGCAACGCAACAGCACTTTGCTGCTTCAAGTGCCCTTCAGTCATGAAAGCCTCTTGGATCATGATCCTAACTCAAAGTTTATCAGTCAGTTGCCGAGTGCATACGTCAACAACAGTTCGCTCATCAACCTGTTCAACGACCTGTGCGTTGGCTATCAGGAAGAGATGGATTTCAACGACTTGCCCATTCCTTTTGCCTGTGTGGCTACTGACATGATTACCGGCAAGGAAGTGGTGTTGCGTAGTGGCAGTGTGCCTACTGCGATGCGAGCCAGCATGGCCATCCCGGGCGTGTTCTCGCCCGTCACGATTGGCGACATGGTGCTTGCTGACGGCGGCTTAGTCAACAACTTTCCAGCCGACGTACTGAAGGAAATGGGTGCCGACATCATCATCGGTGTTGAAGTGACTTCTACAAAAGATGTCACGGAGAATGATTTGAAATCATTGCCGCAGGTATTTGCACGTTTGCTCATCACCAGCACGAGTAACAAAAGAAAGGAAAACCGTGACTTGTGTGACGTCCATATTATTCCCGACATCAGCGGCTTCGGTATGCTCAGCTTCACCCCTGATGCCATCGACACTTTGGTGGGAAGGGGTTATAAACGTGCCGGCGAATTCCACGATCAGCTTTTGGCCATCAAAAAAGCAGTGGATGCCTCGGCAGGACATCCTGTCAGCAAGATGCTTCGTGCCCCTCATGCCAAGAATTTGGCCAATGAGCCTGTCCTCATCCGATCCATCACCATCAGCAATGTGAATGATCATGACAGCCGTTGGATTATTCGCAAAGGCCGACTTAAGGTAGGTAACCGCTATGATAAAGACGATATTGAGCAAGCCATGAAGGTCTTCCGTGGCACAGGTTGCTTCGATGAAATTACCTATCAGGTCAAGGAAAGTGACTCCATACATTGGAACAATCAACTTTCTGATGTCTACGACTTAAGTGTCAACGTGAAGCCTGCCAAACCTCATGTTTTCGGTATGGGCGTGCGATACGATACTGAGGAAGGCGCGGCATTGCTCCTGAACGTTGGTCTGAACGAGAAGAAATTTGGTGGATCGAAGTTCAATGCCAGCATTAAACTCAGCTACAGTCCTAAAATCAATCTCACTTATACCTATTCTGCGCCATCTTTGGCCAACTTTAACCTTGCCTATGATTATAGGAACGAGCATTTTAGTATGATGTTTGACAATAAGAGAAGCATAAACCTGCGTTATTATCAGCACAAAGTGAGCGGTTATGTCTCCCAGTTCCATCTTCTCAATGTAAGTACGAATGTCGGTTTGTCGTATATCGGCACAAAGTTTGACCTGTTCACTCTGGATGAAGAGTTTGATACCGTCTATTTTGCACCCAACATTATGCTTACACCTTTTGTTGACATAAAATACGACAATCTTGACGACGCCTATTTTGCCAAACACGGCATCAAGGCACGTCTGTCAGGTCGTTACAATATCGACACAAAGAATTTCAAAGACAAATACCCACTCCTGTCCCTTGCTTTCCAATCCTACCTCACGCCTGGTGACGGAAGGTTCACTTTCATTCCACAAGTGTATGGTTACTATGTGTTTGGCGCTCCTGTATATTTCAATCTGTACGGTGTGTTTGGCGGACAAATAGAAGGACGTCATTTTGAGCAACAAATGCCTTTTGTCGGATATGCCTCTGTTGAAAGTGGTAGCGATGTCCTCAGCGTGCTGCGTTGTGATTTACGATACAACTTCTACAAGAATCATTATCTGACCGCCATGTACAATCACCTCATCAACTCGTATTGGGGTGAACCTGTATCCGAATTGTTTAACAATTCCGCGCAAGGTGCAGGACTACAGTATTCCTACAATAGCATCTTGGGGCCTATCTCACTGACGGTGCATTGGTCGAAAAGGTATTATGAAAACCATTTTGGGGCTTATTTCTCATTCGGTTACGCGTTCTGAAACTCCATTCACTTGCATGAATTTGCAGATTGCCTCAGCGTGCCGTCCACGGATGATGACATGGTGGTTGCCGATGGAGTGCTGGAGCAAATAGGGTTTCAAGTTTACGTTGAGGGTGATTTGCGTGCGGCAGAAATGGTTGCTGTAAGGCGTTGCAATAGCTTGCGCCTCGGCGACAAAGTAGCGGTCGAGTTTTGGGCCGCCCCATTTAAATATGGTGTAGTCGGTCAGCGGCAGCAAGCCTTGAATGGCTACGCCAATGGACGACTCGAAATGCGAGCGGATGACCGTCTCGTTACACATCGTCAACGGGATGGTGCAATGCGCCAACATGGAGGTTATGTCGGTGAGTTGCGAAGGGTTGGCCATGAAGGCCACCTCGTCGCACAACCGTTTGGCCAACAGCATGGAAAGCAACGTCTGCATGTCGCCTTCGCAACCCGCCACAATGCCTTCGTCGTTGAGCAGAGCCAAAGCCAGACAGCTCGTCGTGCCGCAGGCTTTCACGATGTCGAAGCAACGTATGGTCATGGCGTCCAAGCGCTCTTCTTGACAGATCTGTTTGATGGCCAGATAGGCCTTGGCGGCCTCTATCATGTCGGCATCCGAAGGCTCTTGGACGGCCTTGGCATGTTTCACCAAGGCCTGCGCCACCTTCACAGCCTCGGTTTGTGGCACGGTTTTGATACCGTTAATGAGACGTTTCAGGTCGATGTCGATCGTTTCGATGCCATAGCGTTGACGGATGAAATCACGGTCTACGCCGCTGGCGATCAGCCAATCCGACGGTTGACCGAACAACCCGATTCTGCCCTGTAGAGACGCACAGCCGTGCGTCTCCAACACGGCAGAAATAATTTCATCATTCGTTCCATGCAAAATCCTACCTTTGGCACCATTGTTTCCCAAATAGGTCAATATCTCCAAGGCGGCAGCCAAGGAATTGTTGCGCCCGTCGGCAATCATTGTCACGATCCTGGGTCGAGATGGTGCACACATCACCTCCACGTCAATGGCCGACCAAATGCGTTTGAACAGGTTTTCCACACCGCCGGTTGCAATCATAAAGGCATCGGGTGACGTTTGTAGAGACGCACGGCCGTGCGTCTCTACAAATTCGTCCCCGATGATATTGATTTCTGCATGGCATTCGTTTTCTAGCCTTTGTATCAGGTCGGCATATTCGTTTCTAACGAATTCGTCGGTTTGGAACGAGGAACGAAGGATGAGGATGTTCATAAATCAGTGTTTTACCACAAAACGCATAGCCTTTTCGCCAGCCTTAACGACATAAACACCGTTTGCATAGCCAGCCGTGTTGATGTTGATTTCGCTGTCGTTGGCTTCAAATTCGTCCACCTTCTGGCCGAGGGCATTATAAATGCATACTGTGCCAAGGTCTTCGCCCTTTAAGTTCACAAACTCGTTGGCGGGATTGGGATAAAGGGTGATAGTCAGGCCTTCAGTTTCTTCCAGGCCGACTCCACAATCATGTTGCTCATAGCCTTCGCCATCAAAAGCATCAAGAATGTATTCCAGCGTGGGTGGATAGATGTCGCGCATGGCGAAAGTGTGGTCGGGACGGATGAGCATGAGGGTGGGGTAGAAGCCCACGGGGATGCTTTGGGCGATGTCGTTGCCGCCACCGTCGCGGCTGATGGTGGGATACTGCACACCAAAGCGGTCAACCCAGGACTGGCAAGCGTCATCATGGCCGTTGGGTGAAATTTCCATGAAGAACACATCGTGCTCGTTGCAGCCATAGAGGCGGTAGGCTTCGATGATGTCGGGCATGGGTGCTTCGCTGTATTCATCGCCACAGAGGAAGAAATTAATGAACACGGCCTGACCTGCGTCAAGGATGTCGTAGAGATGGATTTCGTTGCCGTCAAGGTCGGTGCCGGTGAAGTCGGGGATGATGTCGCCACCACCGCCAGGCGTGGTGGTGACAGGCACCTGTACAACTTCGCCGAGGTTACCGTCGGGGTCGGCGGGCACGGCATAGATCATGTAGTCTGTGTTGGGTTCCAATTGTGTGAAGGTATGTGAAATGGTCTCTTCGGCAGGGAATCCGTAGGTGCGAAGGTATTCGGGAAGGGTAAGACCCGTCTGAGCCATCCATTGCTGTATTTCGCTTTCGGTGGCCAGCATGTAGTTATAGGAGGCACAGTCTTCGTTGGGCGTGAAGGTGGCAGTGACCTCAGTCTCCAGAATTTGGTCGACGGTGATGGTCACCTGCGGGTCATAGGTAGCGGCGTTACAGTCATGCTGCTGGATACCGTGCTGCTCCAAAGCAGTGATGATGGTCTGCGCATTGTTGATAGGCCACAGGTCTTGGATGACGATGGAATGGTCGGGCATGATGAGAATGACCGTTGGGAAAGCAGGTATGTTATACATGCTCGAGCCACAAATGGTAGAACCGCCAGCCGCGCCGCTGATGGTCGGGTATTCCACGCCGTAGGTGTTGGTCCAGTTCTGGCAGGAGGCATCGCTGTCGCGGTCGGAGATTTCCATGTAGAACACATCGTACATGTTGCAGCCCATGGCATAGTAGGATTCCACTATTTTAGGCGTGGCCTGTTGGCAGGGGCCACAAGTGGTGAAGAAGAAGTCGATGAGCACCGCTTGGCCATTGTCGAGGATGTCGAACAGGTGGACTTCAGTGCCGTGGCAGTCCGTAGCCGTGAAGTCGACAGCTTGTGTGAGCGGACATTGCGCTTTCAGGCCAAAGCCAATGGCCAGCGCGAGGAGAAGAGTAAAGAATCTTTTCATAGTCGATTATTTAATAAGGTTTGAATGGGCAAAGATAATAATAAATTCCGCATTAATTATCTCGATAATCTTTCTTTTTCTCATACTTCAAATCCTTCAACGCTTGCGCCTTCACGTTGATAGTGAAGTTCCAGCTCTTGTAGCTTCCGATGGGGATCCAGTTGAAACGCATCTCCCAGCAGTGCAGGTCGCGGTACACGCTGAGGCTGGTGTATGTGATTTTGTTGCTGACAAAGTCCCAGCCTGTTGCGAAAGTGACTTTCCATTTTGGCGTGAGGCTGATGTCGCCGTTGAGGCCTAGGGTATGCACATGTGTATTGGTGGCGATGCCCATGAAGGTAGCGTATGCGATGGAGGTTGTATAGGTTAGGTTATAACTGACCGAAAGGGACCAAGGCGTGGTCCAGTCAATGTAGGCATTTGGGTTACCCAAGATCTCGTTCAGCTCGTCGGGGTCAAACATTCCTGACTGCCGTGCGTTTTCGTTGATTTCGTCGCGCAAGTCTTTGCTGCTCTTCTCGCCTTTCAGTTTCTTGAGGTCATTCTCGTTGAAGGAATAGCTCATGCTAAAACGCCATGACGAATTGGTCTTGCGGAACAGCCTTCCGTTGTCGATGACTTCAAAACGGTTGATGCGGCGGCCTAACGAGTCGGCAGCATAGGGATCCCATGAGCTACTGTAGTTGATGCTCAATTTCTTAAACAAGGTAGTACGCCCGCTGATTGAAACGGGAGAGAGATTAACCGAGTCTTTGGTGATGTCGTAGTTGCCTGAGATGCTGAACGATTCCAGTATTGGGATTTTCTTGATGCCTGTAATGGTATCGGCTGCTGATGGCACTTTGATTTCCAAGTTGTTGCCGAGGTTATAGGTCAACAATCCCTGCTGGGTTTGCGAAGGTGTGCCATAAAGCGCTCTTTCGTATTTATTATAGATCTGTTCGTTGCCTTCGGCGTCAATATAGGAGCCATAGACTCCCCATTTCGGGTCGCCAAAATTGGGGCGATAAGAAAAGCCAATGGTCGGGGTGAAAACATGACGGATGGCGCGGATGGGGCCGTTGGCAAAGTTGAGCATGCCGTAGACTTTGGTGGTGAGGTTGGTGGATAAATTGAAGTCCACCAGATTGCGGAAACCATGTATGGTGTCGATTTGCAGGTGGCCAGTCGAGTCTGAGTCATGAATCCATTGTTTTTCGGTACGCATGAAATACATGTAATCATTGAACGTCAATGAGTTGGTCCATGAGAAGTGCTTGAACAGTTTGATGGTCGCGCTGATGGGAATCCTATGCGAGATACCTGTTTGCACATGGTCGCGGAACATGGTTCTGGCCCAGTTGCCGAAGTCGTCGGTAATACCCTTAAACAGGACGGTGTCAACATCGTTAATATAGGCTTTTCCGTTCATTGTGTAACTCGTGCTTAAGCTTTGGTACCAGCGTTTTTTGCCCGCTTTGCCGACATTTTTCAAAGGGTAGAAGGTGTTGACGGTCAAGGTAAGTTCGGGCAGCGAAGCAGTGACTTGTCTGGTCAGCGTGTTTTGGCTATGGCTGGCGTTGAGGGTGAGGTAGACCTTTCCACCGAAATTGGTTTGGTAGGCTACGCTCGACTTGAAGGTGTTGCTTAGCTGGTCGCTGACGGTTTGGGCGTTGTATTTGTTGAAGTTGGAGCTGACGATATTCACATCGGCAGAGAAACTGCGTTTTGGATGTGCCTTCGGATCCTGTTTGTGGGTCCAATGGATTTTGAAGTCGGTGCTTTCCTGATAGTCGGCAGCGCCCTTTGTACCGATCTTGTTGACGGCGAAGCCCAATGCCATCGAGCCATTGAAACGGTAGCGTTTGTTGTAGCGGAAGGTCGGCTTGATGCCCCAAGAGCCTCGTGTGTAGATATCGCCCAACACCTGTAGGTCGTAATAGTCGTTGATGGCCCAGTAATATCCTCCGTTCTCGAGGTAGAAGCCACGATTAGCCGACTCGCCATAAGTGGGGATGATGAGTCCAGATTTCTTACCTTTGGTGTTGGGAATCATAGCAAAAGGCAGTGCCAAGGGTAGGGGCACGTCTTCGATGGTGAGGTAAATGGGACCGGTGACGATTTTGTCGTCAGGGATGACTTTGGCTTTGGAGAATTTGAATTGATAATGAGGGTGGTCTTTGAGATCGCATGTAGTATAGCCACCCGAGCGGATGTTGATGCTGTTGTCGTCCATCCGTTTGACCCGCTGGCCATGAAGGAAACCGCCGCTTTCCTCGGTCCAGACTTTGGTGATGATGCCTTTCTTGGTTCTGAAGTTGTAAAGCATCTCTTCGGCCTCGAAAGTGGACTCGCCTTGTGTGAATACTGGACGACCTTGCATTTTGCCTAAAGAGTCAAGGGTGCCGTGAGCCTTGCAGGTGTTGGTTTCAAGGTCGAACTCAAGATAGTCAGCTTTCAGGGTGATGTCGTCGTATTTGGCCTCGGCGTTGCCGAAATAGAAGATTTTCTTTTGACTCATGTCACGATAGACCGAATCGGAGGCTGAGCAAATCACACGTGTCTCGATGGCTGAACTGGAGCGTGGTCGCTGGATGTGTTTTGTGTTGTGCTTTAGCGTGTCATGGCGGAGTGAGTCCATGATAAGGCTGTCTGACAACAAGGATAAGGAATCGAAATGTACAAGGCTATCCGTCATGAAAGCCAAACTGTCGGTGAGGAACTGAGGAATCGTGTCGGGCTGAATTGAATCCAAGACAAGGATGAGGGTGTCAACGATGCGTTCGGGAATAACAATTGTATCTTTGTCTTGAGGCTCTAAAACGTGTTTATCTTTCTCAATATGAGATATTTGTCTGCATCCGAAAAACATGGAAATAAACGCCGCCAAGAGATAATAGACGGTTCTAGGATAATATTTCTTATATGTTTTGCGTTCTGTCAAGGCAAAAACGATTATTTTTGTGCGGCCAAAATTCGCTGCAAAGATAATTTTTCTTCGCGCATAAATAAACGAACTCAATATGATAGAACGAAAGATTTTTCGATTTGGTGTTTTAATCCTGTTTTTTCTGATGCCCTTGTGGTCCTTTGCGCAGAAGGGCGAGAAGATACAAACCATTGTTATTGATGCAGGTCATGGCGGGAAGGACTCGGGTGCCTTGGGCAGGCTGACCACTGAGAAATCCATTAATTTGGCTGTTGCCTTGAAATTTGGGGCATACATTGAAGAGAATCTCCCTGACGTAAAAGTGGTATACACACGAAAGACGGATAAGTTTGTTGAGCTTAGCCAGCGTGCTGCGATTGCCAACCGTAACAAAGCAGATGTGTTCATTTCTATCCATTGCAATTCTACAGAGGGCATCACTTCTGTTGATGGTGCCGAGACTTTTGTAATGGGTGAATCGAAAAACGAGGCCAATCTGAATGTGGCAAAGAAGGAAAATGCAGCCATCTTATTGGAAGACAATACCGATGCATACGGCAATTTCGATCCCAACAGTACGGAGGCCTACATCATCTTTTCGTTAAGCCAGAGTCTCTATCAATCGCAGAGCCTTTCCCTTGCCGATAAAGTGCAGAAACAGTTTGCCAAAAAGGTTGGCCGTCACGACCGTGGTGTGCAGCAAGCTGGTTTTCTTGTGCTTTGGAAGACATCGATGCCAAGCATTTTGGTGGAGCTGGGTTTCATCAATAATATGAAAGAAGAGCAGTTCCTCAAATCGGATAAGGGGCAGACCCAGATGGCCTTGGCTTTGTATCGTGCATTTGAAGAGTATAAGCGTGAGTTTGAATCCGAAAACCATGTTTCCAAAAAGACGGAAGCCACCGAAAAACCTAAAACTACTGATAAACCCAAAGCTACGGACAAGCCTGAGGTGACGGAAAAACCTAAAACTACCGACAAACCTGTGGCCACCGAAAAGCCTGCTTCTGCCAGTGGCGACATATATTTTACCGTCCAGTTCTCCACTTTGAACAAAGAGGTGCCTGTCACCGATAGGGCGTTTAGGGGCATAAAAGAAGTGGAAATTTACGAATCCAATGGTATTTATCGTTACCTTTCAGGTCGTTTTCAAACCAGGTCCCAAGCGGTAATGCGTCAGAACGAAGTGCGCCAATTGGGTTTCAAAGATGCTTTCATCATCGCTTTCAAGAATGGAGTGCGGGTAAGCGTAAAGGAGGCTGAGGATGCCTTGAAGAAATGACTATTTTGACATCTAATAACAAACGCGGCTTGATAAGTTCAGGCCGCGTTTGTTGTTTGCTGGATAGTAATAGGGTTATTCCACCACCACCAGATAATAGTTCTTCTTGCCTTTCTGCACAAGGATATACTTGCTTTCGATGAGGTCGTTGGTAGTCATTACTTTGTCCAAAGTGACCTTTTCCTTGTTGACGCTCACGCCGTTGGCTTGGGTCATCTTACGGGCTTCACCTTTGGAAGGGAAGATATGCGTGTTGACGGCCATGAAATCGACAATAGGGATGCCGGCTTCAAGGTCGGTGCGGGTGATATGTTCCTGTGGCACGCCGTCGAAGATGTCCAGGAAAGTCGCTTCGTCGAGTTTCTCCAGGCCTTCCTTGGTCGACTTACCGAAGAGGATGTTGGAGGCTTCGATGGCGGCATCGAGGGCTTCCTGGGAGTGCACCAACACGGTGACTTCTTGTGCGAGACGTTTCTGCAACACGCGCATGCCTGGGTCTTTCTTGTGTTCCTCGATGAGGGCGTCGATGACATCTTTCTCCAAAGAGGTGAAGATCTTGATGTATTTCTCAGCGTCCTCGTCGCTGACGTTGAGCCAGAACTGGTAGAACTTATAAGGCGTGGTGCGTTTCGGGTCGAGCCAGATGTTGCCGCTCTCGGTCTTGCCGAATTTCTTGCCGTCGGCCTTGGTGATGAGCGGACAAGTCAGGGCATAGGCCTCGTTTTCAAAACCCAAGGTGCGACGGATGAGCTCCGTTCCCGTGGTGATGTTGCCCCATTGGTCGTTACCGCCGAGCTGCAATTTGCAATTCTTGTGCTGGTAGAGCCAGAGGAAGTCGTAGCCTTGCAGGAGCTGGTAAGTGAACTCGGTGAAGCTGAGACCGTCGCGGGCAGTGCCATTGAGGCGCTGTTGCACGCTGTCCTTGGCCATCATGTAGTTCACGGTGATGTGCTTGCCCACCTCGCGGGCGAAGTCCAGGAAGGTGAAGTCCTTCATCCAATCGTAGTTGTTCACCATCTCAGCGGCGTTGGGCTCCTTCGACTCAAAGTCGAGGAACTTGGCCACCTGCTTTTTGATGCACTCTTGGTTGTGGCGCAAGGTCTCTTCGTTGAGCAGGTTACGCTCTTGGCTCTTGCCCGAAGGGTCGCCGATCATACCTGTGGCGCCGCCGACCAAGATGATTGGCTTGTGACCGCAGTGTTGCAGATGGCGAAGCATCATGATGCCACACAAGTGTCCGATATGCAAGGAGTCGGCCGTCGGGTCGGTGCCTAAGTAAGCTGTCACCATCTCTCTTTGGAGGAGTTCTTCAGTGCCTGGCATCATCTGAGCCAGCATTCCGCGCCAGCGGAGTTCTTCAACAAAATTCTTCATCGTTACTAAGGTTATTGAGCTTGTCGAAATCGTCAGATTCAATGTAATTAAATAATTTTGGGCGCAAAAATAGTCAATTTTTGTGATTCCTCAACCGACAACGCATATTCTCCACCACATTCCCGCCAAAGAGCCACGAGTCAGCAAAGTGGAGGTTGCCTCTCGGGAATATCTGTTCATAGGCAGGGATGAAGACCATATCGGAGTCAAGGTCAGGGCAGACGGTGGTGTGCTTATAGAGCCATGTCCTTGTCGGGCAGGGCACGATAATGACGCTGTCGCGAGCCTCGTTGTATTTGGCCATGCCTAATTGGAACTCGGCAGGAACGGTGTCGGTAGCCATTGTCCAAGTGGTGGGATTAATGCCAACTATGTCACCACGTGAGACCATGCTGATGGCGGTTGTGTCGGTCACAGAATTAAATACTACCAATCCTTGCATGAGGCTGTCGGTAGCGGGTTTTAAGGCTTCGGGATACTCCGCAAGTTCCTCTGTTGTGACATGATACCCAATACAATAAACGGCAACCATCAACTTCCGTTGCTCCTCGGTCATGCCTTTTTTCAGTAACTCGATAAGCACCTGGGAGCCTTGGCTGTGACCCATCAGGAAAAAGGGACGTCCTTGGTTGAAGTGCTCCATATAATACTGAAAGGCATCGGTAATGTCTTGGGCGGGTGTTTCCAACAGTTGATTCAAGACAGATTCAGGCTGTTGGTAGGCCTCAAAAATCATTTGTCTGTAATAAGGCGCATAGAAATTGTATTCGCCGTAAAGCATCTTGTTGAACCGTTGGTTGTCGTTGGCCTCTTCCCGTACCTCGGGTAGGCTGATGTCGGCATACCATGAGGAGTCGTTGTCCACGAAAGAGATAGTGGATACCGTTGGGTAGACATAAAACACATCGGCAGGATGGCTCTCATCGCTGCAGCTGTACCAATAAGTGGTGTCGGTATAGTCGATGGATGAGACAAAGTCGGAATTGGCGTTGTTTTTCTCTTTGCATGAGTAGAAAAGCATGATTAAGATGGTTGCAATCAGCAACTTGAATCGTATCATTTTCATTGGGCAAAACATTATTTACTAAAAAACATAATTGCTATTATTCGGAATCCGTTGGTACTGACAAATAAGGTTCAAGTCTTTTATGCAGGTAGCTATTCCCTTTCTTTGCATGAAGCCGGTTCCTTATTTCTTCAAATTCATCTCTGACGCCATGACCCAAAGCCCATTGGATGACAAGCTCTGGACCATAAGTGCAATCTGAGACAACCCACCCTTGGTCGGTCAAGGCCATGTCCCATCCCATAATAGGACAATCAGGACACTTTGAAGCCATTGATTTGAGGGTTTCGCATAATTCATTCCATAATGGAATCTGGAAACCAATCAAAGGCTTGCGGGTGTCAGGATGAATGGTGTAGGAAGATCCACGTTGCTTATCGGCTGCACGTAGTATTGTTCCGGTTTCTTCATCTATTGCTGCAATGATTCCTCTGGATGCAGCATTTACCACAGCAGAATCTCCTCTTCCCATTTGTAGAACCGGCCATTTTGTTTCTATGGCGTTTCCATAATTCACCGTTGTGATTCGTATTTTGTTCACTGATTCAGGATGGAAGTCGGCCAATCTGCAGTCTTGAACAATCATTTCTTCCAACAAAAAGCCATCGGAATACTCGGGTCGTTTGAGGTATTCAAGCAGGAGGGTTTCGGCATTTACGGATTCTCTTCCTATGTCAACGATTCGGAATCCTTTTCCATAGAAATTCAAGGGCTTAATGATGAATTTATCATGTGTTTTCATAAAAGCCATAACACCACTATTGATGTTATTGTCCCTAATGTCCTTTTTGGAAACAAGAACAACCGGTCTTTTATAGAATTCCTTTAATATATTGTAGCAATTCCACTTATTGATAAGAATGTCAATGTATCGTTGGTCATTGACCTGGAAATAGAGATCTACTTCTTCCCATCTAGGGACAAACATCTTTCTTTCACGCTCACTCTTTTTGTCAAGACTCATCTCGTGGAAATCGGAATAATGCACACCACGCCAAATCCAGTATCTCCTCATGATGTTCTTTATTGACCGAAAATCACCATCCTCTGTAGTAAAATTGTTTTGAATGAAACCATCCAGTATTTTATCGTTGTAATTTTTTCTCCAACAAGAATATAAATAACACATTGGATTGGCCTTTCTGATGACTTTCCTTGCAAATACATCAAAATACGATTCCATACGATGATTGTTTGTTGTGGCAAAAATAGGCCATTTTTAGGAATAATAGCATGTTGGCAAAAATAAACCCCATATTTTTTTCATTACTTCAAAAAAATTCGCAACTTTGCAGCAAATTTCAAATCAACTAAACACGATATTCATGAAAAGAGACGAAAAAATCTTTGATCTGATTCGCCAAGAGAAAGAGCGTCAGATGCACGGAATCGAACTCATCGCTTCAGAAAACTTTGTCAGTGAGCAAGTTCTGGAGGCCATGGGTTCTGTCATGACCAACAAATACGCCGAGGGTTATCCCGGCAAGCGTTATTACGGCGGCTGCCAAATCGTCGACCAGAGCGAGCAAATCGCCATTGACCGCGCCTGCCAGTTGTTCAACGCCACCTTCGCCAACGTGCAGCCCCATTCGGGCGCACAGGCTAACATGGCTGTGATGCAAGCTTTGCTTGAACCCGGCGATACCTTCATGGGTCTCGACCTCTCGCACGGTGGCCACCTTTCACACGGCAGCCCGGTCAACGCTTCGGGTATGCTCTATAAGCCCGTCGCCTACCATGTGGCCAAGGAAACTGGCCGCGTCGACTACGACGAGATGGAGAAGATTGCCCTCGAATGCAAGCCCCGCCTCATCGTCGCTGGTGCTTCGGCCTACAGCCGCGACTGGGACTACAAGCGCATGCGTGAAATCGCCGACAAGGTGGGTGCCGTCCTCATGGCCGACATCAGCCACCCCGCTGGCCTCATCGCTAAGGGCCTGTTGAACGACCCGCTGGAATACTGCCACATCATCACCACCACGACCCACAAGACCCTCCGTGGTCCCCGTGGCGGCATGATCCTCCTTCGTCATGACTTCGAAGACCCGCGTGGCCGCAAGACCCCGAAGGGCGAGACGAAGATGATGTCCGCTTTGATCAACAGCGCTGTGTTCCCGGGCATCCAAGGTGGTCCTCTGGAGCATGTCATCGCCTCCAAGGCTGTTGCCTTCGGCGAAGCCCTCACTGACGAGTACATGGAGTACATCCAGCAAGTGAGAAAGAACGCTGCCTTTATGGCCAGAGCTTTCATGGATAAGGGCTACGATGTCATCAGTGGCGGTACCGACAACCACTCGATGCTCATCGATCTCCGTGGCAAGTTCCCGCAAATCACTGGTAAGATGGTGGAGAACACCCTCGTGCTTGCCGACATCACTGTCAACAAGAACATGGTGCCCTTCGACACCCGCTCGCCTTTCCTGACCTCTGGTCTGCGTGTCGGTACGCCCGCCATCACCACCCGTGGCCTGAAACAAGACAAGATGGCTGTCATCGTCGACATGATCGACGACGTCATCAGCGACATCAATCCTGAGACCAAGACCGCTTCGGAGGCCAAGATTAACGCCGTCCGCGCCGAGGTCAACAAGCTGATGAAGGACTACCCGCTCTTTGCTTGGTAAACCTTTATCGCGAAAACGAAAAAGGTCGCTCGTATGGGCGACCTTTTTTCGTTTGGATACGTTTGTTCACACTTAGTATAAAGGGAAATAGACACCGATGCTGTACATAAGCATAACGGGAACATTCCAGTATTCTTGCGGAAGATTAACACCTCCAAATAGTCTATACCCAACACCAATCTGGCATTGGAAAACTTTGGGAGCTCTATAAGTAAACACAGGGCCAACTACGGTCTGCATGTATTTTTCGCCGAAGCCTTGGTGCCAAAATAGCACAGAAATCATGGAACTATTGATGTATGGCTTGAAATGGTAACTAATGCCACCTCCAAAACTGAACAATCCAGCGCCAACCTGAGCACTTAGATGGTCGGCGAGCAATAATTCCCAGTCAACACCAACAAGACCGCCTCCACCTTGGAGTACACCTGCGGCGATGGACATTTTCTTTTCACTTGGGACACGCTGCTGAGCGGACAATTGGATAGTAAAGATGCAGAGCAAAACAATAAATAATACTTTTTTCATCGCTTTATGTTTTTGTTTAATATAACTGTTTCTCGTGACAAAAGTACTATTTTTTTCATATTCACCAATAAAAATGTTTTTTTCATCTGTCCTTATTCCAATTTAATGTATCTTTGCATCCCGTATTTATCTTTTTTTAAGCACTATGAAACGAGCAGCAAAATACGGGTTCGACAACGAGAAATACCTCAAAATCCAGTCAGAACACATCAAAGAGCGCATCGCCCAATTTGGCGATAAACTTTATCTCGAATTTGGCGGCAAACTCTTCGACGACTTCCACGCCAGCCGCGTGTTGCCAGGCTTCCAGCCCGACAGTAAGTTGAAGATGCTTTCACAACTCATCGATGTGGCCGAAATCATCATCGTCATCAGCGCCGTCGACATCGAGAAGAACAAGGTGCGCGGCGACCTCGGCATCACCTATGACGTGGACGTGCTGCGTCTCCGCGAGGAGTTCATGAGCCGTGGTTTCATGGTGAGTTCGGTGGTGGTCACCCACTACAACGGCCAGGCCAGCACCGATGCCTACCGCCAACGCCTCGAACGCATGGGCATCAAGGTCTATTATCATCGTATCATCGAAGGCTATCCCAACAACGTGGCCCTCATCGACTCGGAGGAAGGCTTTGGCCGCAACGACTATGTGGAGACCACGCGCCCGTTGGTGGTGATTACCGCCCCAGGACCTGGCAGCGGCAAGATGGCCGTGTGCCTCAGCCAACTCTACCACGAGAACAAGCGCGGCATTAAGGCGGGCTACTCCAAGTTTGAGACTTTCCCCGTGTGGAACCTGCCACTGAAGCATCCTGTCAATGTGGCTTACGAAGCCGCCACCGCCGACCTCAGCGACGTCAACATGATAGACCCGTTCCATCTGGAGGCATACGGCAAGACGGCGGTCAACTACAACCGTGACATAGAAATCTTCCCTGTGCTGAATGCCATCTTCGAGAGCATCTACGGTGAGAATCCTTATAAATCGCCGACCGACATGGGCGTCAACATGGTGGGCTACTGCCTCAGTGACGATGCAGTTTGCTGTGAGGCATCAAAACAAGAGATCATCCGTCGCTATTATACTGCACTTTGCGACTTGGCAAAAGGTAAAGGTACTGAAAATGAGGTAAATAAAATTGCCTTATTGATGAAGCAGGCCAAAATCACCACAGCTGACCGCAAGACCACCATCGCCGCCAAACAACGCAAGGAGCAAGAAGGTGCTTCGGCTGCCGCTATCGAGTTGGAAGACGGTACCATCATCACGGCGCATACCAGCGATCTGTTGGGTCCCAGCGCCGCATTGATTCTTAATGCCACCAAACATATAGCAGGGATACCGCATGAGGTGAAACTCATTCCGCAAGCGATGATTGAACCTATTCAGAAAACCAAGGTCAATTTCCTGCATGGTAACAACCCACGTCTGCATACCGATGAAGTGCTTGTGGCCATCTCGATGCTCAGCCTATGGGACGAGAATTGCAAGAAAGCCTTGGAATGCCTGCCACAACTCAAAGGCTGTCAAGTGCATAGCACGGTTATGCTCAGCGAAGTGGACCAAAAAATCTTCAAGAAACTTGGTATAGGTTTGACTTGCGACCCTGTGGCAAAAAAGTAATTCAATAAGCTTTTATTGCTCTTACATAGAATTTCAACGTCTTTAATGAATCGCTGATAACGATTTTTCCGTCTTTAATTTGAACGGCTGCGGCACCTCGTGTGCCCGTCTCTGTACTTGACCAGTAGATTTTGTCTTCTAGAGTCGGATAGCCCAACGAATCGAGGGTGGCGTTCACCACCGCTTGGTTCATTAGCAGATAACGCATCTCTGTGCTTGATGGCACATACCATTGTTTGTTGCTAATCAGTCTATGGGGATAATGAATATGATGCCAAGTGTTTCTTTGATAGCTCCAGTCAATCGTGGGGAAATAAAAGAGGTCGTAGTTGGCTGTCACTATGTTGGTGTTGTTCCAGCCGTCGTAAGGGTTGGTGGCTCCCGTCTCGCTGACGATGTGGGCTGAGTCGCACCAAGGCAGTTTTGTCTCTTCAAGGCTGACCATCAATCCGTTATAAGCTCCATATGTGTAAAAAACTACGCCTTCTAAAGTGTCATTACGATAAAGGTCACCGATTTCGTAAGTGGGTTGATAAGGTATATGCGGCTCGATTCCTTGAGGTGTTTCTGGCTCTTTACAAGATGAAGCGATGAAACTCAAAGCAAAAAAGAGAAAAACGGTCTTTTTCATTTTAATGAAATTTTGGCAAAAATAGGGAAACTTAATGAAAAAAGCCTATTTTTGCCCCAAACAAAATCATGATCCAATGAAGAAACTCTACCTCATCACCTTGTTGGGTCTCGTGTTGTGCTTTTCCTGCACCAAGAAGGCCGAGACCGACCCTGAAGTCATTGCTATGCGCGGATTGGTGAACCGCGTTGTGCCTGAGTATTCCAAAAACATCGTCCTCGAACGGCTGGAAAACGACACAGTCGACCGATTCGAGATCGAAACGAAAGGCAAAAACCTCGTCATCCGAGGGAACAATGCCAACAGCATGGCTGTAGGTTTGAACCATTATCTGAAATATTACTGCATGGCACAGTATTCTTGGTTTAAAGAGGAATCTTTGCAAATTCCCACCACGATGCCAGCGGTGCCTGAGAAGGTCAGCTTGAGTGCCCGCGTGCCCGACCGTTTTTTCCTCAACTACTGCACCTTTGGCTACACCTTGCCATGGTGGAACTGGTCGGAATGGGAGCATTTCATCGACTGGATGGCGCTTAACGGCATTAACCTACCCTTGGCCATCACGGGTCAGGAGAGTGTATGGTATGAGGTGTGGAGCGACTTGGGCCTCACTGATGAAGAGATCCGCAGCTACTTCACGGGTCCGGCCCACCTGCCGTGGCACCGTATGCAGAACATCGACCGCTGGGGTGGACCGCTGCCTATGTCGTGGCTTGAGAACCAAAAGGAACTGCAAAAACAGATTGTGGCTCGCGAGCGTGAATTGAACATGAAACCTGTGCTGCCTGGCTTTGCTGGCCATGTGCCGCCTTGCATCACGAGACTCTATCCTGACGCACCTTTAGCCTCCTTGGGCGACTGGGCAGGCTTCGACAGCATTTGCTGGTGCAAGTTCCTTGACCCGCTCGATCCGTTGTACACTGAGATTCAGAAAAAGTTCATTGACAAGCAAACCGAGTTCTATGGTACCGACCATATCTATGGCATTGACATCTTCAACGAACTCATTCCACCGAGTTGGGAACCAGAATACCTCAGCCGTGTGAGCCGTCAGGTCTATGAATCCCTCGAAGCCGCCGACCCCGAAGCCAGATGGCTTGAGATGGCATGGCTGTTCTGGAACGAGCGCCAATATTGGGAAGTCGACAACCGCATCGAGGCCTACATCACCTCCATGCCGATAGACAGACACATCATGCTTGATTATTACTGCGAGAGACAACCTGTTTGGGAACGCACCAATGCTTACTATGGCGTGCCGTACATCTGGTGCTACCTCGGCAATTTTGGTGGCAACTCCATGCTGGCTGGTAACCTTGACACGGTGAATGTGCGCATTGAGCGTGCCTTCGACAAGGGTGGCGACAACTTCGTCGGCATCGGTTCCACTTTGGAGGGCTTCGACTGCAACCCATTTATGTATGAATACGTCTTCGAGAAGGCTTGGGACAACCCGCTTACCAAGGATGTGGACGCTTGGGTGTTGCGTCTCGCCGACCAACGCGCTGGCAAGGAAGAACCGAACATGAGAGCGGCTTGGACCTTGCTCGCCGACAGCGTATATAATAAGGTGTCATCGCCCGGACAGACTGTCCGCATCAACCAAAGGCCAACCATGGGTACCATCAACGAATACCGCCAGTATTATGTGGCACCGACTTATAAGTACAACAATATCACTTTGTTGGATGCTTTGGACGAACTGCTCGCCGCTGATTGTAACACCCGCACACGCCATTTCGATGCGGTCAACATTACGAGGCAGTTGTTAGGCAATTATTTTAGCGACCTCTATGCCGATTATGTGAAAGCTTACCGCGAAGGTGACTACGAAACATTACACCAAATCGAGAAGACCATGACCAACATCCTTGATGATACGGATAAGATTTTGGCTACTGAGAGTGCGTTCCTCGTGGGTCGTTGGATCCGTGACGCGAGAGCCATCGGAACTACCGAAGAAGACAAAGACTACTTCGAGAGCAATGCCCGAAATATCATCACTACCTGGGGTGAGGAAGACGCCTTGCTCAACGAATACGCCAGCCGTGCTTGGGCAGGTCTCACCGCGACCTATTATGCCTATCGTTGGAAGGAGTTCTTTAAAGATGTGGACGCTGCCATTGAAGCAGGTCAGCCTTTCGACGAGAAAGCCTATCACGAGCGCATCTGCAAATACGAAGGTCAATGGTGGCGTGAGCGCCTCGGCACCTTCAGCGCCGAGCCGGAGGGAGATGGGATTACGTTGGCGAAAGAGATTGCCGATAAGTATCGTGCTGAATTGGAGGCGAGGTATAGGAAATAATTGTTATTTTTGCATTCAGAAAATATAGTATTATGGGCTCCATATTCGTCATACAAGGCATCCTTATCTACATTTATGCATTTGACCATAATCCACCTCATATCCATGTACGGAGTGGAACTGATGACTTTTCGATAAACATCAAGAATCGTGTCATTGAAGGTGTGGCGCGCTCAAAAACGGTTGCCATTATCAACCAATTCATGGATGAACATGAGGATGAATTGATGGAGTTATGGGATAAAGCCCAAAGAGGAGAAACAATCAAAAAAATCAGATAATATGATATTGACTATCACAGATGTAGAATACTTGGGTGAGTACACTTTGCTTTGCTCTTTCAGCAATGGACAACGTCGCAAGGTCGACTTGACACCGTTGCTGGTCTATCCTGCTTTTGCGGATTTGCGTGACAAGAAAAATTTCATCCAGTTTGGTTTAGACCACACCATTTTCTGGGCGAATGGTGCTGATATTGCCCCTGAATATCTTTTTGAACATGGTGTGGAGGCCTAACAAAATGCAAATCACTGAACAAGATAAAACCTTTATGCGCGAGGCCATACGCCTCGCTGACGAAAGCGTAAAGAACGGAGGCGGTCCCTTTGGGGCGGTCATCGTGAGGGATGGCGAAATCGTCGCCGGCAGCGCCAACAGTGTGACCCGCGACAACGACCCCACTGCTCATGCCGAGGTGAACACCATCCGTCAGGCCTGCCGCAAGCTGGGCACCTTCGACCTGTCTGACTGCGTGATTTACACCTCCTGCGAGCCTTGCCCGATGTGCCTCGGTGCCATCTATTGGGCACACATCAGCCGCATCTATTATGGCAACACTAAAAAAGACGCTGCCGACATCGACTTCGCTGATGACTTCATTTACAAGGAGTTGGAACAGCACAAAGAGGCTCGTGTCGTGCCAGCCATTCCCTTGTTGCGCAACGAAGCCCTTAAGACCTTCCGCGCTTGGGAGCAGAAGCAGGATAAAATAGAATATTAATTTGTTGATTAATCTTCTGTTAGAAGAAAAACACTATCTTTGCAGTCGCAAAATCAAAGCCGCACCGCGCTGAGATGAAGACAATGCGTTGACATCAAGGCCGTTGCGGGAATCATAATCATCTGATCCGGAGGACATTCAAATGGAAAGGAGAATAGGCTCAGTCCTTATTTATGTGGGAAACCGTGAAGCCGCGCCACAAGTCAACGCGGTGCTATCCCGTCACGCAGGCATCATCATCTGCC
>JAGCCO010000125.1 GCA_017651645.1 Bacteroidales bacterium | reverse complement strand
TCGCCGACATACACCGTGTGGATGCCGGCCTCAAAGCCGTCGTACCATTTCTTAGGCGTGTCGTTGCGGAAGTCTTGTTCGGTCTGATGCCAAACGGTCATAGTCTCGCATTCGATGACCAGGTTAGCTTCTTCGTAATAGGGTGTGCCGTGTTCGGTATAGGCCACATGCAGGCCGAGGGCAGCGGCCTTGTCGCCGTCGCGCCCACTGTACTTGCCCATATACTGCCAAATCTTTGGGTCATCAAACTGCACGATGGTAAAGCGTGGGTGCTTCTCCATAAACTCCCATGTGAAGCGTCCGGGAGCCACATAAACGGTCACTGCAGGACGGTCGTGGCCAAGGTAGTTGCCGATGCCGCCCCAGCCGATGGTCATGGCGTTGCTCTCGGTGGTGTCGCCTGAGCATAGGATGAGGTTCTCAGTGAACCAGGTGAAGCCGTTTTTCTGGAACTCTTGCTGCACATCGAAGGCAGTTAGTTCGTTGTATTCCTTATTCATTGTTTCGTCGTTTTGTTCCTGTTGTTGCGGACTGGCACAGCCGATGAGGGCGATGCATAAGAGGGCGTAAAGGTATTGTTTCATTGAAAATGATGTGTTTATTGAAGTGCAAAGATAAACAATTTCTATCTTTGCGCCCGAAATGTTTATCGGAGAACTAATATCATTAGGCGTAGCCGTTTCGTGGACTGCCACTGCCTTGTTTGCGGAGGTGGGCTCGAAGCGTATGGGCTCGCTGCCATTCAACACCATCCGCATGACGATGTCGCTGGTGTTCCTTGCCATTACCTTGTGGCTGGTGATGGGCGTGCCTTATCCGCGTTATGCCGATGCCAGCACTTGGACATGGCTGCTGCTCTCGGGCTTGGTGGGCTATGTCATCGGTGACTATTGTCTGATGCAAGGCTACATTAAGATAGGTTCTCGTTTTGGCCAGCTCTTTATGACTTTGTCGGCACCTACGGCGGCCATTACCGGTAGGTTGCTCCTTGGCGAACAGATGCGCCCTTTGGCCATCCTTGGCATGGTCATCACCTTGAGCGGTATCGCACTGTCTATATTGTCCAAAAGTGACGATTCTGAGCATCATGCCCTACGTTTCAAACTGCCTGCAAAAGGTATCTTTTATGCCGCTATGGCAGGCATCTGCCAAGGCTTCGGACTGGTACTCAGCAAAGGAGGCTTGTTACGCTATGAAACCGCACTCAATACCGCCGGCATCTCAGGTGATTCAGTCTTCTCCGGCGCCGTGTTGCCGTTGCCCGTCAGCGTCAGCATGTCCTTTGCCGCTACTACCATCCGTGCCTATATCGGGTTGGTGGGCTTCTTCTTGGCCTTGGTGTTGTTCAACAAAAACGGCCTCGACAAGCTGCGTCATGCCATTTGCGACCGCAAAGCGATGTGGTGCGTATTGGCGGCCACCATTTTCGGACCATTCATCGGGGTCAGCGCATCGCTGTTGGCCACGCAATTCACCTCGGCGGGCATCGCCCAGACGCTCTTTGCGCTCACACCCATACTCATCATCGCCCCAGCAGCCATCCTTTTCCATCAAAAGGTGACCTTGCGCGAAGTCATAGGCGCTGTGATCAGTGTCGTTGGTGTGTGTCTATTTTTTGTGTAACTCATTGACCTGCACAAAAAAAAGATAAGGTATTTTTCGAGATAATCTATCGGTAGTCGCTCTTAATGTCTGAACGACCGTATTATGATGTCTGCCATCTGCTCGGGTGTTTCCTTGAAATCGCGAAGCACCCATTCCTTGAGAATGCCGAAAAGCGCGTTGGCATAAATGGCATTGGCGTAACTCTGTTCTGCATCGTCACGATGCCTCTCATAGAGGATTACCATGAACGATTCCTGCACCTCGGGCATCAGCCCTCTGCGATTCAGCAGACGCATCGTGTCGCGGATTTCGTAATTGTATTGGAAAAAGGTTACGGCGTTGTCCAAAGTGAACTCGTCTTTCACCGTCACGCCATGTGTTGCTGACCAGTTGTCCCAAAGCCGCACCATTTTGTAGGTCACAGCCTCGCGTTTCGA
>JAGCCO010000124.1 GCA_017651645.1 Bacteroidales bacterium | reverse complement strand
TTCCGGAAAGGGAGAACACTTCATTACACAACCGCTGGGTATAGTAAGTATGATCTTTCGTCCATTCGATGATATAGCCGATGGAATCGTCGTCGATGGTTTTTCCTGCCGATGCGAACTTTTCCTTGATAAAGGTGGCATAGACCGGTACGGGCAGTTTTGAAAGATAGGAGAAGGAAGTACTCTCGTAGAAGGGCTTCTTGGCATTGGTGAACATATCGGTCATCGTATGCTTCTTGCTCCCGCAATAGATGAAACGGACATTATGCAGATGCTGGATATGCTTCCGGAGAATCGCTTCCATGTTGACATCATTGTATTCCCTTATCTGTTGGAACTCGTCGATGGCAAGCACGACTTTCTGCGGATAAGTCTCAAGATAACCCAGTACTTCTTTCAGGGTAATCTGCTTCTGGTTGTCGTCAGCGAAAGTGAACGATACCTGAGGAGAACCCGTCAGCGGGTCGATGCCAAGCAAAGGACGGACACTTTTCAGTGCCTTGAAAAAAGCTGTAATCCTTTGCGGCTTCCCGAGTTTACCGACAACGGCATCAGAGATTGCCTTGATGAACTCTTCGATGGACAAAGTGTCGCTTATGTCCACGTAGATAGTCTCAAATGGCAGTTTTCTCATCTCCATTTCGTCAAAAACCCGAAAAATGAGACCGGTCTTCCCCAGTCTTCGGGGAGAAATGAGCGTGGTATTCCGACCATTTGTGATATTGCGGATGATTTCCTCCGTTTCTTTCTCTCGGTCGCAGAAACAGGCCTTCGATTTATAAGGTTCCAGGATGAAAGGGTTCTCGATCATAGCCATCTTTTTTGCAAAGATAATTAACAAAATGTTAATAACAAAATGTTAATTACATTAATTTATGGTCGATGAGAGAAATCGTTTAACGCGCGGATAGCGTCCAGAAGGTTCGATAATTTATCATAGTAGTCTACGAAGCAGAAAGTCAGCCAGATAGGCTGACTTTCTTGCTTCTCCGCCTTGAGGGGGCGCTGCCCCCTTATCCGCTCACTGCGTTTCACTCCGTTCTCTACCCCCGCGGCTCCCGACCTACCGACATCGCGCTTCGCGCTCCGTCCCGGTCTCCGCCGGGCGGTCTGAGGACCGCCTTCGCTTCGCTCTACTCACCCGGCGCGCGTCAAATCACGGCTCATTATTACGGGGCGGTTGGAGATATGGCGGAATGTGGCTATCTTCGTTCCATGAAGTACAGATGGGGCTTTGACGTTTGGGGGCTTGGGCTATTCCTGCTGATGATGATTCCGACCATGGTCTGGTCCATGGTGCCGGCGCCGAATGATGTGCTGCGGACGGAATCGGTCACACCGGTCGTGGACACGATTGCATCGACCTTGCAGTTCCTGGCCATCGCCTGCCTGTGCGTCCTGATCAACAAGACGCGTGGCAAACTGCGGTTCTCCCCCTTAGTCTTCCTGACCGTCATCTGTATTGTTCTGTACTTCGCCGGATGGGCGCTCTACTACTGCGGCAGCACCGGCGCCTGGGTCATTCTGCTGCTGACCATTCCGCCTTCCCTGGCGCTCGTCCTATTTGCCGTCGACCGGAAAAACCTCCCTGCAGCAATGCTGGCCACTGGTTTTGCCATTTGTCATCTGATCTTCGCCCTCGTCAATTTCATCCTATGAGCAACGCCGTGATCCGGGAAATACGCACCGAGGAGATTCCCCTCCTGAATGATTTCCTGTATGAGGCTATCTTCAAACCGGAAGGCGTTCCGGCGCCACCCAGGTCCATCATTGAGAACGAGGACCTGCAAGTGTATGTCCGGGACTTCGGGAGGAAAGCCGATGACCGTTGCCTGGTGGCCCAAATCGACGGAAGAATCGTCGGGGCGGTATGGACGCGCGTCATGAATGATTATGGGCACATCGCCGACGACACCCCCTCATTGGCCATCTCCCTGTATAAGGACTACCGCAACCAGGGCATCGGCACGGAACTGCTCCGGCAGATGTTTCAGCTATTGCGTCAAGACGGATATCAGCAGGTTTCCCTGTCGGTCCAGAAGGCTAATTATGCCGCCAGGATGTATCAGAAAGCCGGATTTGAAGTGCTGGAAGAGAAGGAGGAAGAGTATTTGATGCGCTGTGAGTTGCAGGTCAATCAATAAGAAGCAAGTGGCTATCTTCACATGACGATGGAAACGAAAGCCAAGGATAACAGGCAGTACTATCTGGA
>JAGCCO010000123.1 GCA_017651645.1 Bacteroidales bacterium | reverse complement strand
GGCTCTGTGGAATTCATCGACAACAGCGTGAACGTCCAGACCATTGCTACGGGTTTCCTGTGGGAAAGCAGCATTAGCACTGAGAGCACTCGAAATTACACGCTTGAAGACATAAACACAGAAATGATAGTGAAACACATTCTGACTTCGTTCTGTGGGTGTGATACCACCGAGACATTCCGCATCAAACTCAAGGACGGAAAAAATCTTGAATTGTCATGTTATGGCACTGTTTGTGGGGGAACGGCAGCAAAATACACGGCTCTCAACGTTGCATGTAGTCCTTACGTCTGGATTGTAGATGGGGGTGTCATCACGACAGGCCAGGGCACTCCATCCGTTGAGGTGCTGTGGGACAATCCAGCCAGCGGTTATGGGACAATCGGACTCGACGGTGCATTTTGCGATGAGAATGTGTGCAACAGTATTATGTCCGTAAAGATACCCATAATATCCGATAACATCGGCATAATGGGAAAGAAAGAACTCTGCCAGGGAGAATTCTTCAAATACAGTCTTCCATTGTGGGGCAGCACTTATTACGACTGGACAGTACAGCCCTCGACCGGCGTGACGATAGTCAACGGCGACAACATAAACGAGCGAATCATCACCTTCGATTCCAACGGTGTATATACTATCACCGTCAACTATGGCTGCGATTTTCTGGGTTGTGTGGGGTTTACCTCCCAAGTGGACACCATCCATGTGTTGCCAAGACTTGTCATCAATGGAGAGAAAATTGTATGTCTCAATAGTTCATATACCTACAGCACCAATGAGCCGGATGGTATTCTACAATGGAAGATACTTTCCCCTTCCGGCATAAGTCAGACATCGGATGGCAACACCCTCTCATACCAGTTTTTAGAGACTGGTACCTACACCATCACCGCCTCAAGCGATAATTATTGCAACGAGGCCGTATACTATGTCGAGGTCAATGCTCCCCCGGAGGCAATAAGCGTGGGCATGATAGAGGGCAAACACATCGTGTGCCGCAACAATTCACTTGACCTGACTATTAGCAGTGGAGCTGGTGTGGGCGAGGGCTGCCATCTGGAATGGGCAGCGCCATGTTCACAGGCAACCTTGACGCCCATTTCTAACAATATTTTCACAGTCCCATACGGCGACGAGGTGTGTAATGTCAATGTGTTTACCGTCGACAACCGCACGGGGTGCAGGTCGGAGGCTGCCGTCCATACTGTGACAGCCTTCGAGCTTGCGAGTATAGTACCCGAAACGTTATATGCCTGTCCTCAATCCATAATGCATCTCGATGCACCCCTACAGGACAATGTGTTCTATGAATGGAAGGTGCAGCCAGAAAACCGCGCAAGCGTCATTGGTGACAAAACGGAGGCATCGGTGGATGTCATTGTCAACACAATGGAAAATGGCATATATGCGCCATTCGTCCTGTCCCTTGTAAGACATTATTGCTACGGACTGAAAGATTCGGTAGCCTATAATGTCGTGGTGGGAGAGAATAATGCTGTCGTAACCATTAATCCTGCCTCATCTTGCCAAGGGGAAGCGGTAACGCTAACAGCAACATGTGCCAACTGTGGCACCTCCTTCGAGGCGGAGTCATGGAAAGTGGGTGGAATAAATATTGGTTCTTCGAATCCTATAAGCCACACTTTCACTCAAGCCGGGAATATTCCCATTGACCTCACCTACAATACAAATGACAACACCCATTTCTGCAATAATCTTCACGCAACGTCTTTAATTCACATCATACGCAAGCCCAGTTTCGTAATAGTGAGAAATGGGAACATCCTCTCACGGGAAATGAATTATGACAGCGAGAACACTGCGACAAGCCCTTACTCATATTCCTGGACATACGACGGTACGCCCGTTTCTACAACAATGACATGCCCGATTATCGGAACAGGAGAATACTGTCTGACCATTACAAACAACCTGACAGGATGCGATAATAAGGTGTGCAAGAAGATATTGGACGATTGCGAACAATCCACAATGATAACTGATGTTTGCGGTGCTGTGGTGAGAATTGAGTTGGAGGATGTCGGGTGCGAATGGATTATCACAACCGATGATGAGAATGCACAAATCACACAACTTTCCTCAACGATGTTCAGAGTGGAATACACCACCGTCGGGTACCATGTCATAGAGGCCACAACCAACGATGAATGTGATAATTGTCATTATGCTTCTAAAACAATTTTGGTACAATACATACTCAATGTTTCCGCACGATACGACTGCGAGAACTCCCGGATAGTGGTTACTGATAACTCTTATTACTATGACCCTGCTTTTGAAGGGTCCAGAACTCTCTATTTCAACTTCAACAACGCAGACTATGCAATGCTGCCTGGCGCTTATACATATAGCATCAATAATATAGTTTTACCTACGGTTGAAACTAACTTCATTATTACTGCGAGAATAGAAGACTGTGGCTATTCCGTTTCCACGCTGTTTACCTTATATCCCCAAGCATCCATTTTCAGAATAAATCCTGATAGAACCAATTTGTGCGCCGATGTTCCATTTAATTTTTCGGCCGAGATTTCTGGAACAGCTAACAGTTATCTATGGAATTTTGGTGATAATGCAATATCTAATCATTCGCATCAAGATCACACCTATTACGGAACAATGGGAACGCAGTTCATAGTAAGTTTAGAGATAACCGATTTTAATGGATGTACTACTAGTAAAAACAGAATATATAAAATCTATTCGGATATCCTTAAGAAGGGACATCTTATATTAGAATCCACCAATCCAGTATGTATGGGAGACGATAGATTAATCGTTTATAAAAACTCTCAAACGAATTCTCATTATTCTTATAACCAAGTTCAATCTTCAGGTTATTTGTTTTCACCCACTCCCACACCCTCAAACCTGACAGGCAACGCTTATGAATATAACACGCATTATACTGGTGACTACAGCGTCAGAGTTGTTGACGTGAACGGGTGTATCGGAGAAGGAGAGGTGAACGTGGGATTCTTCGACAAGCCGCTAGTTCTCATCAAAGACATTGAGAAACATTGTACTGGCGAAGAAATACATTTTTCATGTTTTACACACAATAGCTATATTTCATACGACTGGACTCTGACAAAAGCAGGGACAACAGTATCGTTAACCAATCCCCATTCAACAGACCCATATTTCGTTCCGTCAACAGATGGCGACTATACGATTTCTTTAACCATCCACAACCAAAATTGCGAGGAAACGGCAACCATGACTTTCCATGTGTATAAAACTCCAGCCCCACCCGTATTGAGCTTTGGCGAAAATAGTTGTATCTGTAAGCCACCGGTCAACCTCGTATCCGACAGATACGCCAGCTGGAGCAACGGCTCATTGGGCAATCAGGCCAACTATTACTCTGCGGGATATGCTACCGCTTTCATTGTAGACCAGAACAGCGGCTGCAGGAGCGACACCAGCAGGATTTATATCACCCATGCACCCAATTTCGATGCATTGCTCACGGGATGCTATACAAGATGTCTTCCAGACACACTCCCTGTCTATATGTTAAGTCCGGATGGGCTGAAGTGGGTATGGTCGCTTGAAGGAGGATGGATTGCCAACGGGACTAACAATCATAATATTTACCTACCATTGCCACAATACGGCAATTACAGCATGAATGTTAGATTTGGCGATAATTGCGAGATAGAATCCCCCACGCTTACCATTGAGGAGGATGATATGTGCGGTTGCGACAGCATACAGGTAATGCCGCTGGGCAAGGATGAATGTTATATAAAAGACTGCCAGCTCTATTACACTCTGACTATGGAGGTAACGAACCAATCCTCGGCTCCTGTCATCTTCGACCAGATAAGTACTATGTCTGGAGTTACTGTCATTAGTAGCCCACTGCCGTTAACTATCGGTGCCGGTGCTACAGCCTTTGTCCAAATCGGTTTCAGGCTTACCAACCTTCAGATTTCCCACATCGCCTTCAGCCTCATCAGCACTTCATTGGACTGCGAAAGGGAAATCTCCATGCCCATCGATTTCTCGGCATGTGTTGGGACAGACTGCGAAATTAAACTCGACGAAATACTATACAACCCCACAATCAGCAGTCCCAATGCCTCGGCAGCATTTAAATTCAAACTGACATTGCCTACGGGAACCAATTCTGTCCTGGGTGTGTACTCAGAGCCCAGCCAGGTGGTAGACTACGACGCGACTTCGCTGCCCACCGTCACGGGGCTGCTCGTCCTCGATTATGGAAGGCTCCAACAGATGCAGGAATCGGGCGACTCGGTGGTTTGCATCCATGTTTTGATATGCGACGACGACAAACTGTGTCTTGCCGTAGTCTGCGTGAAGGTTAAAGACCTTTTGGATCAGATTGTGAACGGAGCAAAGACCAGTAGGCAGGATTTCGGTAGGATGTCTGACGTTGGACAGTCCGAGCCGTATTTAGTGCCCAATCCCGCTGGTAACGAAGTACGCGTGGTGGGAATAGAAGCCAACAGCATAGAGACGCTCACGCTGATAGATATGAATGGCAAAGTGTTGCTTTCTGTATCGGGTAAGAACACAATGGACATACATACCATCTCTAAAGGTTACTATATCCTTAAAATCAAATCCACTGACGGCATCTATTACCTTAAATTAATAAAGGCTTGATAGTCACCATAAGAGTTCTCGCAGCCATCCCCTCCTATTCTGGAGGGGATGGCTGCTTTGTAAGTACACGAATTTGTAATAGCGATGAAGCCATCCCAGAAATCCTTCCATTCAAAAGATTCTTCATTCATTAACTTTGCAATGTTTTTATAGCAATGGTATCGCATATAACTAATTGATATAAATACAATAATGTAATTTATATGTTTCAATGATTAGTTCCAAATCAAATCATATTTAATGTTTTTGGAAAACGAGAAGGTGCTGCATCGCATCTCAACTTTTAGGTCTGTCGTAAAAACACGCTCCGGCATCAACCCACTCTAGTTGGGATATGCAGATTGGAGCAGAGCAAACAATAGTGGAGAATAAATGATTATCTGCCGCCACCTCTGCAAGCCGTAAGCACCCCACGTCAAAAAATCCCTCCCCGAAACGCCATTAGTTACGTCTCGGGGAGGGTTGTGTTTTATATCTTTTCATTTTTGTCGTCGGTAATCCGCCTCTTCAAAAGTAAACTACAAGAACAAATCCGCTTGACTTCCGTAAGTAGCGAACCACCACACAGATTGCCGTATTCGTCCTCGAAAGAAAACCGCTGACAATCTTACCAACACACCGTCAATCTGCACCCGTCAATAAACTCCGTTGTGTCACCCCAGTGGAAAAGACTATATAAAAAAACTTACCTTGAGCGCGCTGTTCTTATGGGAAAAGAGGTAAGTATGTTTATGCAAAAGTACAACTTTTTCTCATTCCTGCAAAATATTTTTTGATATTTTAGATAAATAAATTGAATATTAATATTTTGTATTTTTCAATATATCAATCTCATCTACCCAATTTTTTCCAAAAACCTGCCTTGCAAGCCTTATTTTACCCTTTGTCCACACCACATGTAACAGTACAGAAACAGGTATTTATCCATATAGAATCAGTACAGAAAGAGGACAAATCCATACCCCATTGTTTCCCGCCGCTTTATTTTTGCCCCGTCTTTCAAAGCCAAGCCTGACAGGTGCACATATCGGGCATCGCCAAGAGGACTGAAAAGAAAGTACAACAAAAATTAAAGAAAGGAAACCTTTATGGCTAAAATCTTCGGTGTAAATACCAAAATCAGCGGTAAGGTGGGGCAACTGCTCTACCGTCAGACCAGGACTGGCACGGTTGTCAGCGAACTGCCTGTCAAGCCCG
>JAGCCO010000122.1 GCA_017651645.1 Bacteroidales bacterium | reverse complement strand
CCGTATCAAGGCATCGCCGAGGTTGCCAAGGCATCCTATGCCGAAGGCAGCTGGCTCTTCAAAGACAAGGAACTGGAAGAATCCGTCCGCTTCGGACTATACAAGATCTTCATGCCGGGGTTCAAGGCGCCTGAGATTCATACCGTACCTCAGGAGAGGCTCATTGCCGAGGCGGTCGCCAAGGCCCGCCAGGCCGATGTGGTCGTCGCCTGTGTGGGCGAGATTGCCAATCTCAACGGCGAAGGCGCTTCCCGCACGGACATTTCCATTCCCGATGCACAGCGGGAGCTGCTGAAGGCGCTGAAAGCCACTGGCAAACCCGTAGTCATGGTTCTCGTGACCGGCCGTCCGCTCACGCTGGTGGAGGAAGACGCTTCCATGGACGCCATCCTGAATGTCTGGAGCCCTGGTTCCGAAGGCGGTCACGCCATCGCCGATGTCCTCTTCGGGGACGTGAACCCGTCGGCCAAACTCACGACCTCCTTCCCTCGCCATGTTGGCCAGCTGCCGCTCTATTACAACCACAAGAACACCGGCCGCCCGCACCCGGATGACAAGCCGTACCAGAAGTTCGTCAGCTGCTATATCGACGAAATCAATGGTCCGCTGTATCCCTTCGGATACGGCCTCAGCTACACTTCCTACGCCTACTCCCCTGTCACCCTGAGTGCTTCGGAAATGCCCATGGATGGCACTGTGACGGCCTCTGTGACCGTTACCAACACAGGCTCCCGTGCCGGCGACGAGATTGTCCAGCTGTACATCCACGACATCTACGCCACTTCCACGCGTCCGGTCAAGGAACTCAAAGGTTTCCGCAAAGTGCACCTGGAACCCGGCGCATCGGCTCAGGTGGAGTTCACGCTCACCAAGGAAGACCTGTCCTACTACAATCACGATCTCCAATGGGTCTGTGAACCCGGAGACTTTGAGATCATGATCGGTCCCAACAGCCGGGATACGGAAGGAGTGTCCCTCCGTGTTCAATAGAGATAACCTATTAAATAGAGTTCTTGCAATAGTCGGTTTTCGAATTTGGCAGTCAACCTTATAACGGGCTTTTTCGAAGGTCAGAAAGTGTCTTTCTCGAAGTGTACACAATGGCCGGAAAAGGGTTTTGCCACTACTAATGAATAGCTTTGAAACAGAGGTAATAAAGGAGACTGATGAATCCTTATGGCCCCTTACGATTTCTTGCATTTATTCTGGTAGAAGAAAAAAGAGGATCTTGGTAATCTGCCGGTATAGTCTAGTCATGTATTAGATATACCAATCTGACTATACACCCATATCTCTATACACCGAATAGCAACCTTTCTTCTCAAGAAAGCATTGAAAATGTAATTTCGTATCTAGAAAGATTAAAGATTGAAGACGCTCTTTTCTCGCGTAAAACTTGTTACACATTCTTGACACGTCTAAAGACACCTGAAAACAAGCCTTTTTTCTCTTTTACCCGAGCAATTTAAGTCTCCTTAATGAAGATTCTTTGAGATCGTGTCTGATCCTGTCACAATGATTGTCACAAAAAACGCCGATTCCGTCACAATTGTGACAAACAACAAGCGTAACTCATTGACAATCATACCCCATTAAAAACCCCACAACACCTCTTGGAAAGTATGTAACCTTTTGCATCGG
>JAGCCO010000121.1 GCA_017651645.1 Bacteroidales bacterium | reverse complement strand
TCTGTCTGTGCCATAGCACCTATCCATGCGCACAACACCATTGAAGCAAATACAACTTTTTTCATGAACTTCACAAAACATATTAAAACTTTTGGCAAAAGTACTTCATTTTAATGTAAATTCGCTAAATTTGCAGCAATTATTAAATAAGTTTAGGAAATTTGGCTATGTCATATTATGGACACTCAGATGATTCTGCCGAAGAAGACAGCGTTGTTGTTAGAAATCAAACAAATTAACAAGTAATATATGACTTACAAAAACATTCTTCTCATGGCCGGTTGTGCGCTCTATGCAGCAGCCCAGGCTCAAGTGACTATCGATATCGACGCTCAGCAGCGCGGACCGAAGGTGAGTCCGATGCTCTATGGCATCTTCTATGAAGACATCAACCACGCAGCCGACGGCGGTATCTATGCCGAACTGATACGTAACCGTTCGTTTGAGGACGGACCTCGCTATGGTGCACCAGCCGATATGCAGGGATGGTCAACCTATGCAGCAGCCCCGTCGCAACTCACGGCAAGACTCATACAACCCACGAAAAAGACACCACTGCTTAACAGTGTGCAGCACAACGCCCTGGCACTCGACATCAAGGCTTCGCCCACGATGCCCGTCTGTCTGGTAAACGAGGGCTTTTGGGGCATCAATGCCGTACGGGGACGCTGTTATCGTCTGTCGTTCTGGGCAAAGACTCTGAAATACCAAGGCACCGTGAAAGCCACGCTCTGCTCGAAGGACGGCTCACAACTCTATGCTGAGACCGTGGTCAGCCAATTCCCTGCTGTTAAGGCCCAGGGCTGGACGAAGTACGAAGCCACCCTCACCGCCAACGACAACGATCCGCAGGCGCAGTTTGCACTGGTGTTCGACGGCGTGGGGCAGGTGCAGATAGACATGGTGAGCCTTTTCCCGCCCACCTTCAAGAACCATGAGAACGGCATGCGTCCCGATCTGGCTAACATGCTGTGGCAGCTGCACCCGAAATTCATGCGTTTCCCCGGAGGTTGTTTCGTGGAGGGGCAGGAGAGTCCAGACAATGCTTTCCGCTGGGAACGTACCATCGGTCCGATTGAGGAGCGTGAGGGGCACTGGAACGTGAACTGGGGCTATCGCACTTCCGACGGACTGGGTTACCATGAATACCTGCAGTTGGCCGAGGACTTAGGGGCCAAGCCGCTTTATGTGGTGAATGTGGGAATATGGCATGGGGGCATGACTCCTTATGACAGCATCCAGCCGTGGATCGACGAGTGCATGAATGCCTTGGAGTATGCTAACGGTCCCGTCACATCGAAATACGGTGCTATGCGTGCTAGGAACGGACATCCGGAGCCTTTCGGAATAGAATATTTGGAGATAGGTAACGAAAACAACCAGCCGGACCCTCGTCAGCAGAGTGACCACTACTACGAGCGCTACGAACAGTTCTACAAGGCCATCCGCTCTAAATATCCCGAGATGAAGATCATCGGCAACGTGGTGGCATGGGGCGACGACAACCCCAAGTGGAATAGCAAACTGTCCGTTGACCTGCTTGACGAGCACTACTACCGCTCACCTGACTGGTTTGCCGCGGCATTCCACAAGTACGACAGCTACGACCGCCAAGGCCCAAAGGTTTATGTGGGTGAATATGCAGTGACCAACGGCTACGGCAAACTGGGTAACATGAATGCCGCTTTGGGTGAAGCCGTTTATATGATGGGCATGGAGAACAACTCTGACGTGGTGGAACTTGCCTCGTATGCCCCCATCTTCGTCAACGAGAACGATGCCCGCTGGCGTCCCGATATGATCCGTTTCAGCAGCAGCCGTGTCATGGGTACCCCGAGTTACTATGTGCAGCAACTTATGCCACAGCATCTGGGTTCACAGGTGGTAAAGGTGGAGCAGAACGATCCCTTTGAAGGAATGGTTAGAAAACCGCTGACACCGAAGCATAGCCGTGTGGGATTCGGAACATGGAACACACGCGCCACGTTCGAGACCAATAAGGATATGGATTATGTCTATGGTGACTGGCAGAAGGAGGGTAACACTGTGCGGCAGACAGGCCATAAGGATGCCACGCTCTGCATAGAGAAGAGCATCATCGACAGCGACCACTACACCTGTAAGTTCCGTGCCCGCAAAGATGAGGGGGCTGAAGGCTTCATCATCATCTTCAACTATGTGGATGAAAAGAATTATTGTTGGGTGAACTTCGGTGGCTGGACCAACTCCCAGCATGCCATCGAGCAGATCAGCAATGGAGGCAAGTTGCTGGCTGACAGTAAGCGTGGACGTATAAAGGCAGGCCGTTGGTACGATGTTACCCTGCAGGTGAATGGCGACAGCGTGAAAGCATGGCTTGACAACGAACTTGTCTTCGACACGGTACTGAAGCACGACGACACGAAGGGCATCTTCTCTTCAGCTACCATCGACGATGCCAGCGGAGAACTCATCGTGAAAGTCGCTAATACCAGTGATGCAGCAACCACCGCCCGACTTAATCTGAAGAACTTTAAGCCGGCAAGCGCCCGTGTAGTTCGTTTGGCAGCCAACGACGGTATGGAAGAGAACACGCTCGATACACCCACTGCCATCCATCCTGTGGAGCAACTGCTCTCACCCGAGAATGGCAGCATTCTGCTGGATGTACCTCCTTACTCGCTGAATATCGTCAGGATCAAGTGAGTTCGAGCAAGGAGGGGTCAGGGGTGGTCTGAACGAGCTAACCTCTTACTCGCCTCCTTCCCCTGCCAGACGACCATTGACCACGATGTCGGCCACACCGTTTCCACCAAGTCGGTTGGCACCATGCAGTCCACCAGTCACTTCGCCAGCGGCATAGAGACCGCCGATAGGTGTGCCGTCGGCTCGTAGCACTTGTGTCTCCGTATTCACGCTCAGACCGCCCATCGTATGATGAATGGCAGGCTTCACACGAACGGCATAGAAGGGTGCCGTCTCTAAGGCACCAGGCATTCCTGTGGCACTGCGTCCGAAGTCATCGTCGTGCCCCGCTTTCTGCCAGGCGTTATATCGGCTCACGGCTTGTGCGAACTGATCAGCAGGGATACCCAACTGACCAGCCAACTCCTCCAGAGTAGAACCTTCGCAGAGCAGATGCTGGTTGGCGTAGGTCTCGATGGATGCCAGCGACTGACGCACCGTCTGGTCAAACACTAGCAGGGCTTCTTCTTGCGGCTGTGCAAGAATGGCTGCAGACACCACGTCGCGCGTGTCCATTTCGTTGCAGAAACGCTGGCCCTCATGGTTCAC
>JAGCCO010000057.1 GCA_017651645.1 Bacteroidales bacterium | reverse complement strand
TTTCACTGATTTGTTTTTCTGACCGGCATTCCTGAAAAAGGCGGGATCGATCTGGACGCCTTCCTCGACGGCCTTCAGCAAGACCTCCGTCTTTTTGTCCACCTCATGCTGGCGTGCCCGCATAACCAGCCAGACCACCAGCACGGGCATTACGACCACAATCGCAATCGGAACCAGAACCTCAATCAGGTTGTCCAATACAGTCCAACCATTTGCAGCAAGTAACAACATAGTATTTCTCTTTTAAACCGTTATTATTTACCTTCCGATCCTTCTTCCAGGCCGGATTCACCCGTTAGACGGAAAACCACCCCGAAAGGCTACAAAAACCTTTGGATACCCCGAATCAGGGGATGCATCCCTGCGTCCCCTGACCGTTTCCGGTAACCAGCCGGAAGAAAGTAGTCCAATTACTGTCGGTTACACAGTTTGGGTCTATATATATAACTACCTTATTCTGAACTCAATCGGAATCATCAGGCACTGTTCCACTGGATGACCGTTGGCGGTTGCCGGTTTCCATTTTGGAGACTGTTCGATGATGGATAAAACTAAAGCGTCCAGTGTCTCGCAAACGCCGCTCACTACTTTTACATCTTTGACTGTGCCGTCGGTGCCCACCACAAACGAAACCTTCATGTCGCCTTCATGGGTGCATCCCTTCGGCCGATTAATCCGGGCATTCAGCCAGCGCGTAAAAGTGCTCATTTCCTCTCCTTGGAAAGAGGGCATCGTTTCGGGATTCGCCAGCATGAACGGTATTTCCTCATCCTCCTCGTCGGTGTAGCTGATGACACTGATTTCATCCAGTTCCTGGGGGCGCTTCATGGTCACTAAAAAGATGGCCCCAGTTTCACCGAATCCTAACTTTGCCTTGGTTTCGGCATCTTTAATTACTTCTACGCCCTTGATACGATTGAGACGATTCCTGTTAATCTTCTCGAATTCCGCCATGGTGATTTCTTTTTCTTCACCCCATGCTTCTCGCAGAATAATCTTGTAATCATCATTTTCTACGTTAAGTTTAAACCCCTCTTGAAGATTATCATTATCTTTGCCCGTCGGGACATAGACCGTCTGCGCCGTAGCGGCCGTTTGAACCCATATCACTCCGGCTAGCCCAAGTACGTTCACCACATCATCGACTACACCCCTCGGCGTGTCATTATCGTATAACAATTGAACGATAATATCTTTCGCAGGGGTGCCCAGGGAAAGGAAATGAGACAGGATGTCTTTCTTGGCGACGTCCTTTCCATCAACGGTGACTTTTCCCTTCGCATCGATGTTTACGTGGACAATTCTACTGTCCGTCGGATGAAAGGCCTGCTCGAAATACAACTGAAAATCTCTTATCACTTCCTCGGGAGCATCATCCGTGTCAACGTTAAATTGGAGATTCTGAACCGGAACATCCAGGGATCGAAGGTATCCGGCAATCTCTTTCAAAGGGGTTTCCTTGCCGTCGATGATAATCCGTCCGTCCGATTCAATCTTGATTGTAACGGTTTTTTCCGGATTGTTGGGATTTCTTTCGTCGGCAAGGATATTATTGCTATCTTTGTCCGACGGGACATAGACCGTCCGGGCCTGCAGGCCTAGCCCTAAGCACACGAGCGGGAGCAAATATAGCGCCCGCAAGCCCCGCGAAAGTGGCGATTTGGATTTGGATTTTGACATCATAGTAATACGATTTTTAAGGATACTGTGATTAAAGTTGTTAGCAACTGAGTAGCCGCTCTTGCTGACAACTTTTCTTATAAGCAGATACTGATATTCTTTGATATTGGTTCCGGCGCGGAGAACCGCATCGTCGGCTTCGTATTCGTGGAGTTCTTGAAGGTCGGCTCGGAGCATCCAGATGGCCGGGTTGAACCACTGCAGACAAGAAAGGATATCCACCAGGAGCCTTTCCCAAGAATGTTTCAGGCCGACGTGTGCTTTTTCATGGGAGAGGATGGATTCATGCGGGGCCTCCCAATCCTCTCTGGACAGAACGATATATTTCATCCAGCTGAATGGGTTGATGTCTCGTTCCGTCACGATGATCTGGCAGCCAGCATCTTCCCTGACCAGCTGTCCCCGGCGGATAATTCTTACAATGGAGAAGATGGAAATGCTTACCCTTGCCAGCACTAAGACCACTCCCGCCCAAAACAGGACAATGAGAGCTATCGGCCACCAGGGGACGGCGGGTTCCACCAGCGGTGTCAATTCCTGTGCGGGCAATTCCGTTGCGACAATTGCTGGCTCTGGAACCACGGGAGTCACTTCTATCGGCTTGTGGATGGTAATGATGCACAGCGGCAGCAGGAACGAGAGTACCGCCGTCCCCACCAGCACCACCCGGTTGAACCGGTGGAACGTCTCCTTCTTCAAAAGGAAATGGTAGAACAGGTAGAAAACCAGCAGCGCCAGCGCTACTTTTCCATTATATATGAGGAAAGCCATCATTATTGTTCTCCTTTTTCAATCAAGTCGATAAGTTCCTTCAACTCATCCACCGAAACCTTGTCTTCTTTCACCAGGGCAGAGATGGCGTTGATGAAGGAGTTGTCAAAATACTTGTCGATAAGCCCGACGAGCGAACGGCTTTTGTACTCTTCCCTGGTCACCTTTGCGAAATACTGATAAGT
>JAGCCO010000120.1 GCA_017651645.1 Bacteroidales bacterium | reverse complement strand
CTCGCGGAGCTCGTCCCAGGAAGGACTCTTGCTCTTTTTTCTCGCTTTTGAAGTGGTTGTGTTTGTCATAGTGTTTCAGGTTTTGCGGATTGATATTTTGTCCGATGAATCCGGCTGCAAAAATACGAATATTTTTTAATTATTCACCATACAATTAAGAAATAATTAAATTGATAAACAAAGGAAATAATAAACTAAGAAATTAAGAAACTAAGGAACTAAACCCTCTTAACTTCTTAATTTCTTAGTTTCTTAATTCCTCTCTCCCGCACACCTCCGGCCTGCCTGCTGTGGTGGCTTTGACACCCTCTATCCCCCCTTTTCTCCGGGCCACGTTAAAGCAATTCTGCTTTGATATCACCGAAAATTTGCGAAACATAAAAATAAAATTAACAAATGATTGCTATTTGTTTGCAGCGCACTTTTGCAATGGGCTTGTCCATAATACGTTAAATTTTTAGGATATTTTTAACAAATATAGAGAAATATTGTATATTTGCAGCACAAACAACTGGCTCAAAGCCGCAAATGTTTAATCTGATAAAACAAAGAAAATGGAATCGAAAAAAATGGAACAGCCCGGAGGCAAGATTGAGGACACTGTCTATATCAACCCCAAGACCGACTTCGGGTTCAAGAAACTCTTCATGGAGGGACTGCGGGCGCAGCTGCGGCTGCTGGACCTCCTGAAGACATTCTTCCCGGACCCGCTGGAGGGTGCCTCCCGCGTGGTGCTCAACCCCAGCGAGCTGCTTGGCGACTTCGAGAGCGAGAAGAGGGTGGTCCTCGACATCCTTGCCACCGTTGACGGCAAGAAGGAGACCCTCATCGAGATGCAGCGCGCCCAGAAGCCCCTGTTCGTCGAGAGGAGCATCTTCTACACGTGCCGCCTTGTCAGCAAGGGGCTGAAAAGCGGCGACAACTACGACATCCCCACCGTCATCACGCTCTGCATCACGGAGAGGACCCTGCCTGAATTCGCCGATATGGAGGGGTTCTTCCACCTGGTGCAGCTTAGAAGGGTTGATGGGAAAAATATTTCTGAGAAAATGATGCTGGGATATTTGGATTTGAGTAAATTTGCGGCGCTGAATCCCGGGCAGCTGAAAAACATGCAATTTGTTGACAGACAGGAGAAATGGGGTTACACGCTGGCCAATGTCGGTCGGATGGAGCTCCAAGACCTGTCGCAAGAGGACGAGGTTTTCCGCAGCATGTTCGAGGACAGCATGCACCAAAAACTGACCAAAATGGAAAAGGAAGCGTACAAGAAGAGCGTGCTGGAGTACGAGGACGTGCAAGAGGCCGTCCGATACGCCCATGAACAGGGGCTTGAACAAGGTCGCGAGGAACGGACACGCCAGCTCGCCCGCAACATGCTCGACAAGGGCTTTGCCCCCGCCCTCGTGTCGGAAATCACCAGCATGGCCGTGGAGGAGGTGATGGCGATGAACGAAGGAAATAATTAACTAAGAAATCAAGAAACTAAGAAATTAAGGAACTAAGGAACAAACCCCTCTTAATTTCTTAACTCCTTAATTTCTTAACTATCAACGTCAAGACCAACCACCAACCCCGCCACCTGCGGATTCCGCTCGCTCACTGCGTTCGCGGCGGAATGGTGCGGTGTCGCCGCAAAAAAAAGATAATGGGCGGCGGCGGTAGCTGATCCCCAATATGCACTCCCCACCCGCCGCCGCCCATTTTTTTACCCCCGCCGCGCGCCCACCATTCCGCGCGCTCTGCGCGCGGAACCCCCAACCCAACCCCACACACTCTCCGCTGGCGGAACCCCCATCTTAACCCACACACTCTCCGCTGGCGGAACCTCCTACCCATCTGCGGATTCCGCTCGCTCACTGCGTTCGCGGTGGAATGGTGGTCGCACACTGACGGGTAGGGCGGGGGTGGGAAAAGTGATCTTACGGCACCTGCACCACTTCTTCGCCCAAAGCCAAAGCGATGTGTGCCAATGTTTTAGTTGTGAAATTGTGTCGGCCCGTAAGCCATTTGGATATTTCCGATTCTTTTTTGCCGAGTTTTTGGGCAAGCATCCGCTGCGACATCCCCTTTTCTTTCAGCAAAAAAACTATTCTGTCTGCAATGGCAAACGAAAGGTCAAATTCGGCTTTAACCTCCGGCGAAACCTTGTCAAGACATTCCCTGAACAATGGATTTGTAATCATAGCTCAAAGGTTGCCCCCTCCAACCCGATAATGTAGTTTTTCTCAATGACAACCTTTGATCCGTCGAAACAAATGGAGTACAAGCTGACCGCATCGTTGCTCTCAATGGTTTTTAATGTTGCTTTTTTCATAAAGTGGTTTTTTGAAGATGAGGCCGCAAAAATACAAAATTATTCCATAAGTTAACTCAAAAGTGAATTTTTTTATGATAAAATCGATAATTAAACAAACCGCAAACCTCCACCAACCATCCCCGCACACCTCCGGCGTGCGATAGGAGTTGCTGTTCCCCGCGTTTCTACCCACCCCTGCAGGCCTCCGGCCTGCCCCCTCTTAACTTCTTAATTTCTTAACTCCTTAATTTCTTAATTTCTTAATTCTCAACCTTCTCGCTCCCACTTTGTGCTCCGACCTTCACAACTTCTTCAGCCGGCTCTCTTCGGGGCATTCAAGGGAGAAGATGTCGTTGTCGGAGGCGGTGATGGCGAGGAGTCCCTCCAGAAGGGCGTGCTGCTTGGCGTCGCGGTCGTAATTGATGGCGGCGACGGCGAGCAGGATGGTCTTGCCGGCGTATTCGGGGCATACCTCCTTGAAGAAGGTCATCTGGTTGGTGAAGTGGTCGATGTCGCGCCGTGTGCAGTTGGTCTTGACCTCGACAATGATGGCGATCTCGTCGTCGAGCAGGAGGAGGTCCACCTCCAGCTTGCGTCCGGAGGCTTTTTCATAACGCTTGAAATTCTTCCAGCAGCGGTTGACATTGTAGCCCTTCTCTTGGAACAGCCTTATGGCGGCGGGTTCCATGAGGCCTTCTATGATGTGCCCGGTGGTGGAGGAGAATTGGTTGGACAGTTCCTTGAACTTGCGGTCGGTCTCCTTCATCTGCCGACTAATCTCTTTTACAATCTCGCCAGTTTCTTTGATGAGCTGATCAGTTTCCTTCATTCGGCGATCTGTCTCCTGCATCTGGAGGTTGGTCTGGTCGATGAACTTCTGGGTGTTGCGCATCATCTCGCGGAGCTCGTCCCAGGAAGGACTCTTGCTCTTTTTTCTCGCTTTTGAAGTGGTTGTGTTT
>JAGCCO010000119.1 GCA_017651645.1 Bacteroidales bacterium | reverse complement strand
TTCTTCGGCAGGACCCATAGTGAACTCGATATCGGCAAACTTTCCCTTGCCACCGGTCTGTTTTTTATAGACTTCACGATGCTGAATTGTTTGAGTAAAGGCTTCCTTGTACGCGACCTGCGGACGGCCGGAGTTGACTTCGACGCCAAACTCTCTCTTGAGGCGGTCCATGATAATGTCAAGGTGCAATTCGCCCATACCGGACAATATGGTCTGACCCGAGTTTTCATCGGTGTGTACGAACAGCGTAGGATCCTCCTCGACCAACTTGGCCAGGGACTGATCCAGCTTGTCTAAGTCTGCTGTAACTTTGGGTTCGATGGCGATGTTCACCACAGGCTCGGGGAACTTGATGTTCTCGAGCACCAAAGGCTTGTTTTCCACGGTCAGCGTGTCACCCGTGCGGATGAGCTTGAAACCGACAGCGGCACCGATGTCGCCAGCCGAAATCTCATCCAAAGGCAACTGCTTGTTGGCATGCATCTGAACGATCTTGGCGATGCGTTCGCGCTTGCCCGTCGACACGTTCAACACCATCTCGCCAGCTTTCAACGTTCCGGAATAGACGCGGAAGAAACAAAGACGACCGACAAAAGGATCGGTGGCAATCTTGAACGCCAAGGCGCAGAAAGGCTCCTTGGGGTCGGCCTTGCGGATTTCCTCCTGTTCGGTCTTCGGATTGATACCCTTCACGTGGTCGATGTCAAGCGGGCTGGGCAGGTAGTTGACGATGGCGTCAAGCAAAGGCTGCACGCACTTGTTCTTGAACGACGAGCCACACAGCACGGGGCAAATGCGAAGGTCAAGCGTAGCCTTGCGGATTTGGCCGATGATTTCTTCGGCAGTGATGCTGTCAGGGTCTTCCAGGTATTTCTCAAACAATGTCTCGTCGTCTTCGACAGCGCCCTCGATGAGGCGAGTGCGGTAGTCCGCGACCATGTCCTTCATGTCTTCGGGGATTTCGATCTCGTCGTAGACGGAGCCATTGTCGGTTTCTTCCCAAGCGTACGCCTTATTCCTGATCAGGTCAACAATACCGATGAACTCGTCTTCGGCACCGATGGGCAGCTGGAGCGCAACCGGAGTAGCGTGGAGCTTCTCGCGGATTTGGTCCATCACCTTAAAGAAATCGGCGCCTGCACGGTCCATCTTGTTGACGTAGCAGATACGCGGGACGTTGTATTTGTTGGCTTGATGCCAGACGGTCTCTGACTGAGGCTCTACCCCACCGACGGCGCAGAAGATGGCAATGGCGCCATCAAGCACGCGTAACGAACGTTCCACCTCGACGGTGAAGTCGACGTGGCCAGGAGTGTCGATAATATTGATCTTATAAGCCTCATTGTTAAGGTGCCAGAACACCGTTGTTGCAGCAGAAGTGATGGTGATGCCACGCTCTTGCTCCTGTACCATCCAGTCCATGGTGGCGGCGCCGTCGTGAACTTCACCTATCTTATGACTACGGCCAGTATAATAGAGGATACGCTCCGTCGTGGTCGTCTTACCGGCGTCGATGTGAGCCATGATGCCGATATTACGCACGAGGTTAAGCGGATTCATCATATTTTCCTGTCCGTTTTGCATAATTCCTGATCTCTCCTATTAGAATCTGAAATGCGAGAATGCCTTGTTGGCATCTGCCATTCTGTGGATTTCTTCTTTCTTCTTGAATGCAGAACCTTCTTCCTTGTAAGCTGCCATGATTTCCGAAGCGAGCTTCAGAGCCATCGATTTCTCGTGACG
>JAGCCO010000118.1 GCA_017651645.1 Bacteroidales bacterium | reverse complement strand
GCCACGAACCACTTGGTCGGAATGTTTTGGGTCCACACCGAGATTGAAGTGGATTTCGACCGTCTGGTCGAACTTCAATTCGGACTTTTTAAGGATTTGGACTGCTTCGGCAAGATCGTAAGCCTTGTTACGGTCGATGCTTTCAGCAATCTTCTTGTATTTTTTTCCTCTGAACATGGTGTTTCCTGTCAGATACGTAACGGTGAATTACCTGCCTCAGTCAACCACTTCAACGCCCATGGAGCGAGCAGTACCCGCGACCATGCGCATAGCGGCTTCGAGGTCGATTGTGTTTAGATCCGGCATCTTCTTTTGGGCGATATCCTGGACCTGGGCCTTGGTGAGCTTACCAACTTTCTTACGGTTGGGTTCGCCAGAGCCGCTTTCAATGCCGGCAGCCTTCTTGATGAGGGCCGGAACCGGCGATACCTTCGTGATGAAGGTAAAGCTCTTATCGGCATAGACCGTAATAACGACCGGGATAATCATGCCCTTGTCGTTCTGAGTCTTTGCGTTGAACTGCTTGCAGAATTCCATGATGTTCACACCCTTCTGACCAAGGGCGGGACCAACCGGGGGAGCCGGGTTTGCGGCGCCGGCCGGAATCTGGAGCTTAATATAACCTGTGATTTTCTTTGCCACTGTATTATCTCCGTTTCAAAACCGTACAATTAAGCGTTGTCGGGCTCGACCTGGTTGCAGGCAAGTTCGACAGGCGTAGAACGACCGAAGACAGTCACCATGACCTTGATCTTGGTCTTGTCTTCCATGATTTCGTCTACAACGCCCACAAAGTCCTTGAAAGGACCTTCCTTGATGCGGACATTTTCGCCAATAGTGTACGGGTTTGGGTTCTCGCCTTCTGCAGAGCCACTAGGATCAACTCCCAGAATACGATCGACCTCGCTCTGTTGTAATGGAACGGCAACCCTCTTAGAAGGCGTCATTCCAAGGAAATGGGTGACTCCATTGATGTTCATCACCAAATGCTGGGTGAGCTCGTCCAGCACCATTTCTATGAAAACGTATGTAGGCATCGCGTTCTGTACAGATACACGACGACGACCGCGAGTATTGGAAACAACCTCGCGGATCGGAATGATAATCCTACCGAACTTATCCTTAACGCTTTCGTTGCGTTCGATCATCAGTTCGATACGTTTCTTAATATTGTTTTCTTGACCGGAAAAGGTGTGAATCGCATACCACTTCATTTCAGGCATAACTTAACCTCTTCCCATGATCTTGTCAATAATCCAAGAAAAACCAACGTCAAGACCTGCAATATAGAGACCCATAATGACACTGAAAAGCATCACGACGAGGGTTGATCCCTTGAGTTCTTCCCAAGTAGGCCAAGTAACTTTTTTCAGTTCCTCGATGGATTCCTTGACATATTGCTGGATCTTGCGCATAATAACTCCGGGAAGTGAGCAGGTCGGGAGGGACTCGAACCCCCAACCAACGGTTTTGGAGACCGTGACTCTACCAATTGAGCTACCGACCTATTCGGACTTCCTTACTTGGTTTCCTTGTGAACAGTATGCTTGCGGCAGAACGGGCAGT
>JAGCCO010000117.1 GCA_017651645.1 Bacteroidales bacterium | reverse complement strand
GGTTGTCTTCTTCATCCACAGTGGCATTCTCCATGATTTCCACATGGGTCACCACAGGTTTCTCGGGCATCTCGGTTTGGGCAAAAAGGGTGTCGTAGCCAGGAATGACCACCTTGCAGGCATATTCGTGCAAGGCCTCGGTGGAGGTTTCGCCTATGTAGAGGCCGTTGCCGCTATGTTGCAGCTTTTCGGCGAATTGTCCGTCCACATAAAGCAGCACTTCGGCATCGGTGCAAGGCGCAGGATGCACCGAATCGAGACATCGGGCGAAGGAGACCTGCGCCCACACGGGCTGGCCTTCCTGTAGCACGGCGTTCAGAGTGGGTTGAGGGTCAAAATCGGGGCGCTCGTAATCGCTGACCTGCTTGCGGCAACCGCTAAGGGCAAGTGCAAAGAGCAGAAAATGGATGAATGTGTTTTTCATAAGTTGAAATCTTTTTTACTATGACTTGTGAACATGACAATGACCACTTTATGACAAATTGAAGCTTCATATCTTGGTAAAAGTGGTCATGGTCATTAGTCATTGTTTTGAATTTTGCCATTTCTTCGGCCCAGGGAATCGAACGTTGAAACCCCAGCGGTGGATGGCCTTGGCCTTCGTTTCGCCAGTTTTGGGATCGTATTCTTTATTGAGGTTGTCGTATGCCATTTCATAAAAGATGCCGAAATACTTCGACGGATTGATGGCTAAGCCAACGCTACCGCCGTAAAGAAAATCGTTGCGGACAGGGTCGGTAAAAGGACCGTCGTAATCAGGTTTATACTGCTCCGTTACGGTTCTCATACCCAATTCGCCACGACAATACACGTCGATAAAATAAAAGTTGGGCAGCAAAAGTGTCAGAGGATGCAGTTCCGTATGGATGCCGTAATGATAGTAACGTTCGATTTGTTTCCCATCAAAAACGACAGGGTCGTAAATAGTATCCATACCTTGAATGCTATATCCTCCACCAATCATCATCAAACTTTCATGTGTGCCGAAACTGCCGAAGGCTCCCACCACGCACCAATCGGTAATGCCATAGCCTACGCCAACGCGGAAGTCAGGATAGTCAGACAAAGGGTATTTCTGCATCATACGCGAATAACTCACATCAATTTTGAAATTGCCTTTGTTGAAAGGCTTCAACGAGGTGAATGGGAGGTTGGTTTGCGCGAAAGCCATGCTGCACGACAACATGAAAGCCAAAATGAAAACGCTTTTTCTCATGATAATATGCGGTTTGTTTTATAGTGGTTGGATAACGATGGTGTTTCGGTTTTATTGCTGGTTTTGCCATTTCTTAGGTCCGCCAAAACGGATGTTGAGACCCAAACGTTGGTACAAATGATGTCTGAGAGAAGAGGAAGCCACCAAGTGATGATCAGTAAGCGAGTTGTATGTCCTTTCATAGAAAAAGCCAAAATACTTGGAGGGATTGATGGCCACGCCCCAGCCTCCAGCAAGATAAGGTATGGCGGAGTTTTTCAAATCCCCCGTCTCAGTTATATGGGATTCATCGTAGCCAGTTTCGCTTACGACACTGCAAAAATAATGGTGCAAACCAGCACGAACCAAGGCATAAACATCCAAGAAGTAGAAATTCGGCAGCAGCAGAGCGACAGGGTGCAATTCCGCGTGAGCACCGTATGCAAGATAGTTGCTGTGGTATTCAAGCCAATACACATCAATAGGCTCGCCATTCTCATCTCTTCCAGTGAGTCCTAACGCACGATAGGACATAAAGTCCCTACCGAAATCAGCATAAAAGCCCGCCACACACCAATTGGTAAAACCATACCCCGCACTGAGGCATATTTTGGGTGCCTCGTTATGCAGACCGCTTTCCGGCTGCTTTTCATAGCCGAGATGAAGTACTATTTTGTCTTTGTTGATAGGCTTCAAGGAAGTGAATGGGAGGTTGGTTTGGGCGAATGCCATGCAAGACAATAGCAGCAACGCCAGCAGATAAAAGCCTTTTCTCATGATAATTGTCTATGATTTTGTTTGTTATAAATACTCATCTTCCTAATAACGACGCATCCTTTACTTTATTATTGGTTTTAGAAGTCCTAATAACCCCGAAGGGGTGTCCCGACCACAACCAGGGGTTTCAACCCCTGGGACTCGGCATCTGGCCCCCCAACTCTAAACTCTCAACTTCCCCCTAAGGGGGTACCGCTCAGCGGCAGGGAAGTCTAAGTCCCACTTCGTAAGTACGTAAGCACGATAGCACGTAAATACAGATAACGAAAAAAAGCCACCGATCTCCCAAGTTCCCCCTTGTCGCCCATAAGGAAGCCCAAGTTCTCGATGGCTTTGGTCATCAGTACAAACGTCATTCGGCATGGCCGTATTCACTTTGCAGAACGCACAGCCCTGACAGAGAAACCGCAACAGCGTCTATAAAAGTCGCTGGTAAAGGCGCCATTCGTGTTGACGATGAAATAATTCGCATAGACCGGGTCGTCAGCACAAAGCGAATTCGACCAATAATAGCCGCATTCCCCAAGTTCAGTATGACCGCGTATGTCGAAATAGCCACCGGCGGGCAGAAAGAGGTTCTGTCCATTCCCATGGAAGGCCAATCCCCACACCTCGTTTTGTCTCACCCATTCGTAAGTCGTGTTGTTGATCAGCTCTTCCCATTGCTCCAAATCTGGCGTACGCCAGTCGCTTCCCCAATTTACGGTGGCCGCGTCATCATCGGGCTGTAATACGGTCAGGTCGTCGGTGAAGCCGTTGTAGCCGAAGGTCGCCACGTTGCAGTATTTGGTGAGGGTTCCTATCAGCCCCTTGCAGTATCGGTAAGTATTCCAATAATAGTGGTCTTTGGGGCTGGTTTCGGCCCAAGCGAAGTAGTCGCCATACCCTTCAGGCGTTTCGGCGCCCACATTGCAGGTGGCCCACAGCGTGCCGCTCGGCAGCCCGAGGTCGACACTCTCCATGACTGGTGTCGTGCCCCCGCCATTATTACCTCCTCCGTTATCTCCCCCGTTGTTGTCGCCGCCATTGTTAGGCTCATCGGGTTTTGTGCAGCCTGCGGCAAAAATCAGCAGCAGCGCAAGCAGTGTGTAAAATCTTGTTGCTTTCATTTTTTATACTTTTTCAGTAAGTCCTTCATTTGCTTTCGGTAGGTTTCTGCTTTCAGAGGGTCGCTCTTTCGGTTTGAAGTAGCCACATAAGCCAAGTTTTTGAATTTGCTGTCAACAATGAAGATGGCGCTTCTGGTAGAACCTTCGCAAGCGGTGAACATATTATTCCCAATTTTGAGTTCGCCATCGGGACAAGAAAAGCCCGCATTGTGAACAAGTAATCCAAAACGCTCGTTTCGTGAGCAAAGAATGGAATCGATTGTAGGTGGGATTTCAATCTCTTTGACAGGTACATTGTTGTCAATAAAAATCCTCAACCAATGGATTTCATCTTGAACTTTATCATAAACGATGCTGTCAGAGATAACGATGATTTCTGTCACGGGAAGGGTTTTATCATTAGCCAATTCTGTTGCGAAGAGTGATTTGGCTACATTTGTCACCGAATCATTGTCAATAATACTGATGCCATTCTCAACGCGACCAAAATGGGCATACATTTCGAATTGAGCCATTTGTTGTATGTCATCTCTTGTCACATTCGATACAAAACCTCTGTTGGCGGAGCAAGAGGCGAAAAATCCGACAAATAAGATTGATCCAATAATGATTAATAATGTCTTTTTCATTGCTAATGTATTCATTTATAATTCAGTTCAATATATCGTTGACAAAGGTCGTGTTTACTTTGCGGAACGCACTGCACGGACACACAAACCATGATTACGCACAGCTCTGTCCGAATCTGCCCAACCATTGCCGAAATCAGGAATATAGCCGATATAGAAATCGTATGCTATATCAACTTCGAACAACTCCTGATAGAGAGAACTCGACCAATACCAGCCCTCCTGACCTTCCCAACCGTAGAGACCCTCTTCATTGTACCTACAACAAGCAGGCAGAAAAAGCGTGTTACCATTAGGACCTGTGAAAAGCGACCCGTTCACACCATTCAGCGTTGTCCAAACCCAAGTGCAATGGTCTCGCAATTCCCGCCACTCTTCCACTGTGGGTGTTCGGGCACCATCACCCCAATTCATCGTAGCAGCATCATCACCTGGCTGAAGGATGGTCAGAGTATCGGTGTAGCCATTGCATCCTGATGTGAATTCATAGCAATATTTTGTGAATGACCAGTAGTTATGATTGCAACTATACAAGTAAGTCTCCCAATCATAAACACTCTTTGGACTGGTTTCTGCCCATGCAAAGTAATCGCCGTATTCTTCAGGAGCGTTGGCACCCACATTGTGAGTTGCCCAAAGCAAACCACTCGGCAGGCCGAGGTCAATCCAATCGGGAGCATTTTCGGTTCTATATACATAAACAGTATCTAATTCCTCCAACGCTGTCCATTCCGTTCCGTTATCATGAATCAATTCCTGTCCAAAAGCATCAATTCGAATCCCAGAGACGTTTTGCGTATTAAAACAAACACTATCGTTTTGCGTCTTAAACTTAATGATATACGAACTGTTGTTTTGGCCAACCCCCAAAAAGCCTACAAGCATAAAGGCCACGAAAAGCAATATCTTTTTCATCTTCTTACAAATCTAATGGTTTGGTCGTTTACCTTGATGACATACATAGTGTTTGGCGAAAGGACAGACAAGTCAATGACACATCCCTTGCAAGCTGACCTACTGTACACAACACGCCCTGTCATATCGGAAATGACAACGGAGCCTTTCCTTGGGCTTTTCACATATAAACTGTTGCCACTGACATAACTATCGTTTTCGCCCCAATGCTCATTTAATACGGTGAGGTCTTCTTCCGAAAAAAAGTACTTGACACCTTCTCCCATGTAAAAACTCAAATCTTTCACCATCATGATAGAATCCTGAAAATGGATTTCGATAACATTTCCTAATTCATAACTGACCAAGGAATTGTCAGGCATAACAAGGTTGAAGTATTTCAACGCGTCTGTTTTTTGGGCTTGAAGCCCTTGGCATACTGCCATAAGCAGGAGCGCAAGCAGGGTGTAAAATCTAAAGTTTTTCATTGTATCGTTATCTTATTCGTGTAAATAATTCCCTCCGCATCCACAATGCGCACCAAATAAACCCCTTGCGGCAAGTCTGCCACATTGATTTCATTCGTATCGCGCACGGTCTTCACCAGCTGCCTGAGGGCGTTGTATTCTTTGTTCAATTATTTAATGGTTATTCTTAGAACCCTACAATTATATCAGCAAACTGACTCCATCCCCAAGCGGATTTATAGGCGTCCACGCTTGTTGATGGCACTTTGATTTCTTGCAAAGGACAGCCTAAAAACGGGTTGTCACTGGCCTGGGGAGGATAATTGGTTACGGGTGGCGTGGTCGCATGGCAGGTCACTGACGTCAAGGACGTGCAGTCCCTAAAAGCATAATCCGTCAATTCCTCCAGAGTTTCAGGTAGTTCGATCGATTGCAGATTGGTGCAATTGCCGAAAGAAGTCCTGTTGATATGTTTCATGGCCGGCATCTTGATTTCTTTCAGGTTTTCGCAAGAAGTAAACGCCCCAGAAGCCAAAGAATACACCGAAGGCATCTCGACCGATGTCAGGTTCTTGCAAAAGGCGAACGCCATAAGGCCAATGGTCTCAACGGAATTGGGAACG
>JAGCCO010000005.1 GCA_017651645.1 Bacteroidales bacterium | reverse complement strand
ATCATGGGTATCAAGGACCAAGCAGGAAAGGATGTAGTGTATAATCTCCTTATTGATCTAAAGGACAAAGGCTTACTTAAGGAAGAACGCCCCTTTAGTTATGTGATGGGTCCTGCGGGTATGGCACAATTTGGACCCAAGACGAAATATGTGGAAGGTACTGTTGAAATGAAGTCGACAGGTAAGGCTTACGTGGTGCGCGACGATTGCGAAGGCGAGGATATTTTCATCGCCGCTCAAGATACCTACAAGGCACTGCATGGCGACCGCGTGCGTGTGGCCATGTTCCCCAAGCGTAACAATAGCAAGCCCGAAGGCGAGATCGTGGAGGTGCTCGAACGCCGCCACACCGAGTTTGTGGGTGTGCTTTCCATATCCCATGGCTATGTCTTCGTCCGTCCCGATGTGGACTGGATGCCGGTCGATATCTTCATCCCGCGTGGCGACCTCAATGGTGCCAAGGATGGAATGAAGGTCATCGTCCACCTCACCGACTGGCCCGATGGCTCTGGCAACCCCTTTGGCGAAATCGTCCGCGTGCTTGGCAAACCTGGTGAGAATGACGTGGAAATGGAGTCCATTTTGGCGGCGCACGAGTATCCGATAGAGTTTCCTGAAGAAGTTGAAAAAGAAGCTGATAGGATTCCCGTCACCATTAGCAGGGACGAAATAAAAAAACGCCGCGACTTCCGCAAGGTGTTCACCATCACCATTGACCCAGCCGATGCTAAGGACTTCGACGATGCCATCAGCCTGCAAAAAATGGCGAACGGCCATTGGGAGGTAGGTGTCCATATCGCCGATGTGTCGCATTATGTACTGAAAGGCTCTGCCATCGACAAGGAAGCTCTCGACAGAGGCACTTCCGTCTATCTCGTCGACCGCACCATCCCTATGCTGCCCGAGAAGCTTTGTAATAATGTGTGCTCACTGCGTCCCGATGAGGAAAAACTGACTTTCAGTGTGGTCTTCGAGATGGATGATGAGGCCAAGATATACAATCAATGGATTGGCAAGACCATCATCAAGTCGTGCCGACGCTATACATACGAAGAAGTGCAAACCATGATTGAAGGTGGCGAGGGAGACTTCAAGGACGAGATCCTGACCTTCCACAATCTGGCCACCAAACTTCGTGAAAAACGCATGGAAGCAGGTAGCATTAATTTCCATTCGGAAGAGGTGCGCTTCATCCTTGATGAGAACAAGAAGCCCATCGACACCTACGTGCGTGTGCAGAATGAATCGCATGAACTCATTGAAGACTTTATGCTGCTCGCCAACCGCACGGTGGCTGAGACTTTCGGCAAACCGGAAAGCAAATGGCATGACAACACTTTTGTTTATCGTGTTCACGATGAGCCTAACCCTGAGAAACTCAACAAGTTCATGCTGTTGATTTCACGTTTGGGCTATACCATGAACTTGAGTAACCGCGATACCTTGGTGCAGTCCTATAACAAACTCTTCAAGGACGTGGAAGGCAAGGGCGAAAAGAACCTTATTGAGACCGTCGCCCTGCGTACCATGGCCAAGGCTGTCTACAGCACCGACAACATTGGACATTATGGCTTGGCCTTCGACTATTACACGCATTTCACTTCGCCCATTCGTCGCTATCCCGATTTGATGGTGCACCGATTAATAGAAAGGTATCTCATCGAAGGTCAAGGTTCAGTCAACAAGAAGGAATACGAGGAAATGTGCGTCCATGCCAGCGAGATGGAGAAGCAAGCCGAGGAGATGGAACGTCAGTCCATCAAATACAAACAGGCTGAATATCTGCAAGATAAGATTGGACAGGTGTTTGAAGGTTTGGTCTCAGGTGTGAGCAAATGGGGCTTGTTTGTGGAGCTGAAAGGCAACAAATGCGAGGGCTTGGTGCGCTATGAGGACCTCCCAGGTGACTATTATTACCTTGACGACGACAACTTCCGCGTCATCGGGCAAGACACGGGGCGAGTCATCCAGTTGGGCGACGAGGTGCGTGTGGTCGTGAAAGCAGTCGACCTTTTCAAACACAAAATGGACTTCGAGATGTTGGCAAGCACACCTGCTACATCAAAGAAGTCGAAGCAGAAAAAACGCCTGTATTAAACAAAAATATGTACTTTTGCATCCTGAAGAATTAATACTGTCCAATATGAAAAAAAGCATCAAATTTTTTAAAGCGACACTGTTTCTTATTACGCTAATGAGTCTTGTCAGCTGTAACAAAAAGGAAGAAATATCTGTACTTGTGGATAATCTATGGTTTCCCGAAGGAGCTTGCGTTCAAGATCTTAGCGTCACAGCCAATTGCAAATGGTCCATCAGCATCGACGATGGTGCTGATTGGTACACAATTGATCCCATGTCGGGAAGAAACAATGAAACGTTGAAAGTCTCTGTGAAAGCATTGGGTGAACTTGATAGTAGGAGCTCATCTTTCACCATAACTTCTGCCAAAGGAGCCGTTCAGTTGAAGGTGCGTGTTTCCCAAAATACAGATGAACCTACCGAACTGAGAAGCATTACAAACTTGGTTTTTGGCGTGGCAAGTTTTGCCCATTGGAATGTTGATTATTTTGGCGAAGTAATCGAAGAGTCTTATTTTCATTATGAATACAACCCGTATGATACAGCTTCGGGATACCTCATGTATTTCTTTGAGGATTCGATTGGCGTTCAAAGAGATAATGTCAATGGCGATTCCACGACGTATTATATGTTCAAATACGCTTTTAATCCCGACACCCGCATCTTACACCTTGATTTTGAAACGGCTACCGATACTACTGAAATCTACGACGCACCTGTACTCATAGCGACAGAAGAGTTGTTCCGTTTCCAACATGAGTATAAGCCCATGCGTTGGGAACTTGCAGACATGCGGAAGATAGGTACCATCAGACCTCAGGAAAAATCAAGGATAAGGCAGGCTACCACAAAGAGAAAGCCTAAGGGTGGTGTGTTCCAGTTTTGACGAAAAAGAGGAGCGATAGGTCTATGTGGTTTTGAATAATGGGAAAGAATCTCCTGAGATACATTTCTGCATTCGGCATAGGTGTTTACCTTATCGCCCTCATCACTATTAGTTTGATATTCAGGAATTTTGCGTTAGAGACCAAATGGATCTTTTGGGGCATTAGCGAAGTGTTGTTTTTCTTCGTACTCACTTCCGTTTTTTATCCTCGATGGAAGCAGGACGACCCGAAACGTTTTTGGCGAAAGGTGTTTTGGGTAGCTTTGGTGCTTAGGGTGGCATACGTCATCTTCTCCTACTATTATTATTACGCCCAATGGGGATATCCCTTCGACAAGCCGGGCGATGCCGTAGGATATTACAACAGGAGTGTATATTTGTCGCGATTTCTTAGGGAAGGTGATATTGGGTTTATAATCGATTATTTGGGCAAATATACCATGGGTTTCTCGGATCGAGGGTATGTGATATGGCTCACGGTCATACATGCCATCTTTGGTCCAAACCTATTGGTAGATAGACTACTGAAAGCATTAATGAGTGCTTATTTGTGCATTGTACTTTATAAGCTGACTTCCAGAACTTTTGGCGAACGTACGGGTCGATTGGCCGCCGTGATGAGCGTTTTCATGCCTATTTTGATACAGATTTGTGGCCTGCACACCAAAGAAATGGAGATGATTTTCCTGTCCATCCTTGCCCTCGAACGCATGGATTACCTGATTCGCAGCAAGAAATACACTGTGTGGAATATTCTGTTTCCCATCCTGTTGACAGGTCTCACCTTTGGGTTCAGAACCGTCATTGGTATGTGCCTGATATTCGCGTTTTTGGTGTTTATCGTGTTGTCGCCAAGCGAATTGGTGAACCGAAAAGGGAAAATCATCACCCTTTCGGCCACAGGAGTCATTTTGTTGCTGTTTTTGTTTACAGCCATTGGAAACGAAATGGAGATCTATTACAGGCTGAATTTCAGCGGCTCCGACTATCTTTCCAAGAAATATGAATCCATGGGACTGGAATACAACGAATTGGCAAAGAGCAAATACCTTTTCCCTGGTGGGTTTGTCATGCCTTTGTCACCCATGGTTAAGGTTGCGCCAAGACACAACAAGATGCTGCATGGAAGTTCATACGTTAAGAATTTCATTGCGTTTTTTGCGATGCTTTCCATCATAGTGGCTTTTAGGCAGAAGAAATGGCGCGATTTCTCTTTGGTTGCGGCCTACGAGTTGGCTTATATAGGTATTGTCATGTCGAGCTTTACTTCCATGTCGGAACGTTACCACGAACCTGCCATTCCTTTGATTTTGGTGATGGCGGCCTACGCGATGACGCATTTGAGACGCAAGGACATGAAATACTTTTATGCCTATTGCGGGGTGCTGTTGGTGGCACTTTTTGTTTGGAACTGGCTGAAACTGGCTTCACGAGGATTGGTATGAAATAGAAGAAATCATGGAAACAAAACAGCTTCGAAATATCGCTTTCATCGGCATCGGGGTCTATTTGGCGGCTTTGATTACCATCAGTTTGGTTTTCAAGGGTCACGCCTTACAGCTCAAATGGATGTTGTGGGGCATTGGCGAGGTGCTGTTTTTCTTCGTGTTGACTACGGTTTTCTATCCCCGCTGGAAAGACGATGACCCCAAGCATTTCCAACGCAAGGTCTTTTGGACCGCTTTAGGCATTCGTGCGGTATATGCCTTTGTGATTTGCTATTACTTTTATTATCAGACGGGAAAAGCCTTTGAATATGATGTTGGTGACAGTTATTGGTATCATACAACAGCGGCCCATTTGTCGAGATTTGTTCGGCATGGTTATATTAGCTATGTTTTCAAGTATTTGAATGCTTACACCATGGGCTTTTCCGATCAAGGTGAGGTGCTATGGCTGACCTTGGTTTACACTATTTTCGGACGCAATTTATTGGCGCCAAGGCTTTTAAAGGCCTTGATGAGCGCTTATCTCTGCATCGTGGTTTACAAATTGGGCACAAGGTCTTTAGGTGAGCGAACGGGCCGTTTGGCCGCCGTGATGTGTGTCTTCATGCCCATTTTGGTTCAGATTTGCGGTCTGCACACCAAGGAGATGGAGATGATTTTCCTGTCCATCTTCGCTCTCGAACGCATGGATTATCTGATTCGCAGCAAGAAATACAAGGTTTGGAATATCGCTTTCCCCATCTTGCTGACAGGCATGACCTTTGGTTTTCGCACCATTGTAGGCATGTGCTTGATTTTCGCTTTTCTGGTGTTTATTCTTTTGTCTTCCAATGAGTTGGTTGGGAAGAAAAGTAAGATTATTATCCTTTCGGTTATGGCCTTTGTGTTTTTGGTTTTCCTTTTTTCAGGTGTGGGTTGGGAGATGAAAGTTATTTACAAGATGAAATTTACAGATTTGAATGTACAGACTGAAAAATACGATTCTTTAGGTTTCAAACATGCCGAGTTGGCGCAAAGCAAGTACTTGGCTCCAGGGGCTTTTGTGCTTCCTTTGGCGCCGATGGTGGAGGAGTCGCCCGACAACAATAAGATGATCCATGGCAGTACCTACGTGAAAAACTTCCTCGCTTTCTTTGCCATGTTGGCTTTTGTGGTTGCTTTCCGACAAAAGAAATGGCGCGATTTCTCCCTGATTGGGGCGTATGAGCTTTCCTATTTGGGCATCATCATGTTTTCCTTTGCCGCCAATACGGAGCGGTTCCATGAACCAGCCATACCTTTATTATTATTAATGGCCGCGTACAGCATGACCCATTTGCGTCGTAAAGACTTGATACTCTTTTACGTGTATTGCGGTTTGCTCTTCGTGGCCTTATTTGCATGGAATTGGTTAAAACTATCGGCACGGGGCTTGGTGTAAAATTTTTCGTGGAAAATCCTTGCGGTTCAATAAAAAGATGTATCTTTGCAGCCGCAAAAGGGTACCTTGCCCGAGCGGTTAGGGATCGGTCTGCAAAACCGGGGACGGCGGTTCGAGTCCGCCAGGTACCTCACAAAAAGTAAAGGCTGACACATCGTGTCAGCCTTTACTTTTTCATGTCTTGAGCCACATGTCGGACTCGAACCAACGACCTACGCATTACGAATGCGTTGCTCTACCAACTGAGCTAAAGTGGCTTCTCATTAGCGGCTGCAAAGATACAACATTTTGGGAAATCCGATGCATATTTTTTGAAAAAACTGTTTTAGGGATTGCTTCGCAAGAAATCTAACCAATACATTTCTTTAAAATATATTGAAAATCAATATTTTATAGATTTATTTACAAAAAACACAATAATATAACTATTATTTTAGTTTTATATTCAAAAAGTTCTATACATTTGCATCGTTAAGACCTATGAAAATGAAAACTCGTTTATTGATTTGCTTGGCAATGGCTTATGTGGTCTGCTCCTGCTCAACCCGACCCATTACAAAACCTTCATATTTCAGTTTTTATAGTGAGGAAGAACTTCGGGAAATGCAGGAAAGAGCTCGTTCGGAATTGAAACAATTGGAAAACAGCCATCCTGATTCCATTAAGATGCTCAATTTCAATTGGGCTGGTTTGGACTCTTGTCCTGATTTTTCAAGATTTAATAAGGTGTGGTTGGCCGATTATTCCGGCATCGCAATGAAGAAAGTGGACAAGTCGCTGTTTTCTTCTGAAAACCTGAAAACTGTCACTCTCAACAACTGCAGTTTTCATGAAATAGACTTTCCGGAAGACAACCACATCGAACGCCTCAGCTTGACAAATTGCCAATTATCCCGCATCCCAGCCAGTGTTCGTCGCTGCAAACATCTGAAAGCACTCAATTTGGAGGGCAACCACATCCGTCATATCCCGAGATGGATTATGGAGCTCGATAGTCTGGAAGAAATCAACTTGAATTTTAACCAGTTGAGACTTACCAGGTCAGATATTCGCTGGCTTTCTAATGCCGAACAAATTCTCTTGGGCGGCAATGGCATTGAGAAATTACCCAAAAACATCGGTCAGTTGCGTTGCGAAAGTATGAATTTAGCGAAGAACAAACTCCATTCCTTGCCCAAGTCATTCGCCAACCTGAATCAGATGAAGAGCCTCATTTTCTATGAGAACGAATTTGAAGAAATTCCTGTAGTGTTGGCTGATTTCAAGCATCTGAAACACCTCGATTTCTACAAGAACAGGATCAAAGAAATTCCTGATTTTGTGGGAAATATGGAGAACTTAGGTCAGCTATTTCTTTCGTTCAACCAAATCGAAGATATCCCCGACACCTTACGCAATTTGAAACACCTAAAGTATTTCTACATCCACCATAACGAACTGCACTTCCTGCCGGAATGGATCACGGAAATGGATTCCATTGAGCGTTTCGGGATTGGTTTCAACCATCTGCTGGAGTTGCCGGATTTGTCGAAAATGAAGTCGCTGAAAGACTTCGACTGCGAACACAACCTGTTGGAACATTTCCCTTGGGAACTCGTGGAAAAACCCGACATGGAGATGATCAATGCGCGTAACAATGATTTTAATCTTTCTGACGAAGATAATATGCGACTTATTAAGGCGAGTAAAACGATTAATATAAATTATTGATAATCAGTTGTAAACAAAATAATCGGAAAATATTTATCGAAAAATACAATAAAATAACTAAAAAAATAGTTTTATATTCAAAATAATCTATATATTTGCAGCGTTAATCCATTAAAAACGGAGGTAAAAATGGCTAGAAAGAAAGAAATATTAGAGGATAACTCCATCAGAATGAAGGAGTTGACCAAAGCGGAAGAACAAGTGATGCAAGTCATCTGGAATATCGGGCAAGGTTTCGCCAATGAGATTATGGCAGCCTATCCCGAACCCAAGCCGGCCTACAACACCGTGCTTTCCATCATCAAGATTTTGGAAAACAAGGGCTTCGTGAAGCATGAGACCTTTTGCCGCGCCCACCGCTATAGTGCTGTCATCAGCAAGGAGGAATACTCGCATCGTTATCTCGGCAGCGTGGTGGAACGTTACTTCAACAACTCTTACCTCGATCTCGTCTCAGCCTTCGCAAGAAAGGAGAACTTCAGCGTCGAGGAACTGGAAGAAATGAGAAAAGCCATCGACGAGGCCATCGCCTCAGAAAGGAAATAAGCCATGAAAGCACAAGATTTGATCATCAGTCACCTGCTGCCCATAGCAGCCACCGTTGCCATCCTCTGGTTGGTGTATCGCCTGTTGTTCCGCAACAGCAATCGCCTATATTTCAACCGTTATTTCCTGCTGACGAGCATGTTGCTGGCTTTGGCCATGCCGCTCTTAGGGCTGCTCTCTGGAATTGAAGTGCCTCAAATGGTGACCTTGAAACAATCCATGTTGAACGGCATGATGCTGAACGAAGTCATCGTCACGGCCGACGGTCAACCTATGTTGCCCGAAGTAATCGTGACGACCAGCACGCAGTCGCATTTCAGCGTGTGGCAAGTCATCGGTGGCCTATATTTAATAGGTGTCGGCGTGATGACGCTGCTGTTTCTCTTCAAGTTGGCGAAACTCGCGGTGCTCATCATCCGTTCGCCGAAACGCAAAATGAGCGGTTGCACGGCGGTGTTCACGGGCCGTGAGCAAGGCTCGTTCTCCTTCTTCCGTTATGCCGTTTTTCCCAACGAAGACGTGGATCCCGACATCATACGGCACGAAATGAGCCACATTGAGCACCACCATTCCTGGGACATCCTTTTTGCCGAGGTGATGATGATTCTGCAATGGTTTAACCCCTTCATCTACTTGTACAAGAAGGAGTTGCAGAGCCTTCACGAATACATGGCAGACCGCGACGTGGTGGCCACTGGCGTTGACAAAAAGAATTATATGATGCTGATTCTGCAGCAGTGCACGGCTGTCGACTTCAGCGGAATGAGTAATAACTTCAGTTTAATCCTTACCAAAAAACGTATCAAGATGATTACAAGAAACGAAAAGGCCAAGGGCCTCTGGTGGAGGCTCTTGGCGACATTGCCGGTGCTGGCGGTCCTGCTGATAGCCAACACGAAAGTCACGGCACAAGAAAAGAAGACCGAAAATGTCTTTACGATCCAATTCGGAGACTTCGAGCTTTTCAATGACGACGGAACCCAAATGCAGTTGAAGGACACCGTTATCTACTACGAAGACGGCACATACACCAAGATTGAGAGTTCCGAAGCTGTCGACCCATTTACGAGAGAGCTGCGAAAGACTTTCACGGTAAAAAACTACACAGCCGAAGGAACGCCTAACCCTAATATCAATTTCACCATCAGAGAGGTTGAAAGGCATGGTGATACGATGATGTACAGCATGGATCCTTTCACTATTTCAGGTGACATTGTCACTAAACTCAAAAACAAAATCATGACCGACGAGGACATCGATGTCAAGGTGACCGAGGTAGGGTGCGTGGACAACGACACAATCTACAACAACGTTAACGAGATGCCCGAGTTTCCGGGAGGCATAGAGGGCTTGATGGAATATGTCGCCAAAAATGTCAAGTATCCGGAATCTGCAAGGGAAAACAATCTGCAAGGTCGCGTGATTGTTAAATTCGTCATCGAGAAAGACGGCACTGTCACCAATGTCGAAGTTGGCAGAGGTTGGGGTAACGAGCTTGACGATGAAGCTGTCCGTGTGGTAAAAGCCATGCCGAAATGGAAACCTGGCAAGCAAGACGGCAAACCAGTCCGCGTAAGTTTCATGTTGCCCATCAACTTTATTCTGGGAAACGAGATGCCCTCGAAGGGTCCGCTGATGGGAACGACCTGGACAGGAACGGGGACAGGAAAAAAAGGCAAAGTGACCTACGAAATGAGCTGGACGATCGATTTCACCGACGGACGTGATGGCATGATCATGATGACTTTATGGTCACAAGAAAAGAACGGAAAAAAGAAAGTCGAGTTCGATGACGTGCCGTTACCTTTCGAGTATACCTATGATGGGAAGTCTACGGGTTCCATCAATCCTGTCAACCCCGACAATACTCCAATGGGCGAAGACCAAATTCCGCCGTATGGATTCGTCATCAGTCCTGACAACACGATGCGCGTCAATTTGTTTGATATGAAGGAAGAGTTCGGCATCGGTGAGATGGTGTTCAAGAAACGGAAATAACAAAAGAATAACCCTAAACAATACTAAACAAAATGATTACAAAAACAAATAACGCCAACGGTCTTTGGTGGAGACTTCTGGCAACCCTGTCGGTGCTGGCCATCCTGCTTATGGTCAACACAAATGCTATGGCACAAAACAAAAAAGCTGCCAACGACAAAGTATTGGAAAAAGCAGAAGTGATGCCCGAATTTCCTGGTGGTGAGCAAGCCATGATGAAGTTTGTGGCCGAAAACGTCCAATACCCGCAGGAAGCCAGGGACAAGGAAATCTCTGGTCGTGTATTGGTGAGTTTCATTGTCGAAAAAGACGGCAGCATTGCTGAGGTCAAAGTCGTTAAAGGCATCGGAGGTGGCTGCGACGAAGAAGCCGTCCGCGTGGTGAAAGCCATGCCGAAATGGAAGCCCGGAAAGGATAAAGGCAAACCTGTCAGGGTCAGTTACATGATGCCGTTTACCTTTAAATTGCAATAAACCATATGCTTATTGCTTCGCAAGAAATCTGTCAAAAATCTTTGTTTTAGAAATCAAACAATTCTAAAGGATTTTTGATGGATTTCTTGCCCGTTAGGGCAATCCTATAATATCAACTGTTCCCACCGAATCTTAGGCACAAACTGCACGCCGTTTTCATTGCGGTAATAGGCCAGTTTGTCGCCCTCATCTACGGGTTGCAGCTTGATGGTTTCCTTGCCTTTGCCGATGGCCAAAATCAACAGCGGCTCGTAAGGCAAGTTGAAAGCCTCGGAAATTTTCGCCTTGTTGAAGGCGCCAATCATGATGCCATTCAAGCCCATTTCAGTGGCTTTCAATAACATGCTCTGTGCTGCAATGCCGAGGTCAATGTCCACGAACTTGTTTTCGGGAATAGTGCTGCAAATGATTATAAAGGCTTCAGGCTCAGTGCCAGGGAAGGGGAGGTGCAGTTCGGGTAGCAAGCCACCCAGTTTCATGTTTTGCACGATGCTGTCGGCTCCTGTTTCCTTGGTCACCAACTTGAAACGAAGCACCTGCTGGTTCTTTGCCGAGGCGATTTTCGTGTTCACCGCCACAATGCGCTCCAGCATGTCACGTTTCACCACAAAATCTTGGTCATAACCACGATAGCTGCGGTTTTTTTCCATTAAAGATTCCAAAGAGTTGTGCTTCACCACGGTCTTCTTGGCGCCTTTGCCAAAGACCTCTTCGTAGCGTTTTTCAAGGTATCCGTCGGCCATTGTATTCAAGAATTAGGAGTTTGTTTATTACTGTTCATCCGTTTCAAGTTGAACGTTTTCCATCTGCAAAAATAGCTTTTTTTCCACAAATCCACTGGCTTTTCATATCTTTGCAAAAACTTAACAACATCACTATGAAACGCATCACCCTACTCCTTTTGGCCATCATCGGCCTTGCTTCCTGCAATGACAAGCTAAACGTTGGCATCATCAATCCCAATGTGGAGCAACAAGTGCATGAGCAAGCCTTGGCCACCGCACAGCCACGCTTCAGTTGGAATTATGAAACCACTGAAAACGAAGTGATACAACAAAATTATCATATCATCGTGGCCACCACTCCAGAGAACGCCCAAAAAGGCATCGGAGACCTCTGGGATTCGGGTGTGATTCCCTCAAGCCAGATGCTTTACATCCCATACGCAGGCAAGGAACTCCACAGTCGCGACAAAGCTTATTGGAAAGTCATCACGACGGTGACGGCCAAAGATGGAAAGAAAGCCAAGGTCGAAAGTGAAGTCAAGTTATTTGAAATAAGTCTATTGAACCAAGACGATTGGCAAGCCAAATGGATTGGGCATGAGTTTGAGGATGATGTTTTGGTGGGTCATACTCGCATAGCAGCCCGCTACCTCCGAAAGGACTTTGCTCTCAAAAATGGGGTCAGCGAGGCGAGATTATATGTCAGCGGCATGGGCGTCTATAGTGCCTACCTCAACGGGCAGGAAGTTGCACCCGAGGAACTGCTGAAGCCCACCCTTTCCTGGTACTCGAAACGGGTGTATTTCAACACCTACGATGTGACCGAGATGCTCCAGCAAGGCAACAATGCCATGGGCATCATCCTCGAAGGCGGTCGTTATACAACCATACGCTACGATGTCAAAAACCCCAACTGGGATGGCACCGAGAATGTGTTTGGCTTCGGCACACCCCGACTGTTACTTCAATTGGAGGTGACTTACAAGGATGGCCAAAAAGAGACCATCGTCAGCGATAAAACATGGAAAATCACCAACCGAGGTCCCATACGTACTGCCAATGAATACGACGGTGAGACCTACGACGAGAACTTTGAACTCGGCGATTGGAATAAAACGGGCTATGATGATTCTGCTTGGCTCCAAGCCGAACTTGTCGAAGCTCCTGAAGGCCAACTCAGCGCCCAACCCAACCCTAATATCACCGTGATGGAAAAACTGAAGCCCGTCAGCATGTTCCAAAAAGACGACAAATGGTATCTGGACATGGGACAAAACATGGTTGGCTTCATTAATATAAAGGTGCACGGCCAGCAAACTGGCGACCAGATTACCCTGCGCTTCGCTGAACTACTCACCTCTGACAGCACACTTTACACGGCTAATCTGCGTGGCTCTGAGAACACCGACCGTTATATCGTCTCTCAACTCTCAACTCTCAACTCTACACTCAACTGGCACCCGATGTTCGTCTACCACGGCTTCCGCTATGTTGAAATCAACGGCCTACGCGAAATGCCCAATTTAGACGACTTCGAAGGCTGGGTCATCTACGATGAGATGCCTGTCACAGGCTCGTTTGAGACCTCCAACGAAATCATCAACGCAGTATACCACAACGCCTATTGGGGCATCCGTGGCAACTACCGCTCAATGCCCACCGACTGTCCGCAACGCGACGAGCGCATGGGCTGGACGGGCGACCGCACCACGGGTAACTATGGCGAGTCGTACATCTTCAACAACCATCAACTCTATGCCAAGTGGCTCACCGACGCCGAAGACTGCCAATGGGACAACGGCTCACTGCCCAATGTCATCCCGCCTTATTGGCGCGGCTATACTGACAACATGACTTGGCCTGGTGCCGTGGTCACCGCTACCGATATGCTTTACAACCGCTTCGGCGATGAAGAACCGATTCGCCAGCATTACGATGCCTTGAAGAAGTGGATGCTCCACATGAAGAATGACTACATGCGGGATGGCCTTATGCATCGCGACACCTATGGCGACTGGTGTATGCCGCCCGAGAGTCTCGAACTCATCCACTCCAACGACCCAACCCGTATCACCGATGCAACGGTGCTCTCCACGCCGTTCTACTGTTACCTCTGCGGCAAGATGGCTAAGTTTGCTGAGGTACTAGGCTTTGATGAAGACGTGGCTTTCTTCCAACAGGAAATCACCACGGCAACCGTTGCTTTCAACGATAAGTATTTCAACCGAGTGACAGGTGTTTATGCCAACAACACAGTGACGGCCAACATCTTGCCGCTGTGGTTCGGTATGGTGCCTAAGGGGTTGGAAGACAAGGTGCTGGAAAGCATCGTGGACAAGACTGAGAACGAGAGTGGTGGCCATGTCTCGACAGGCGTAGTCGGCATTCAGCAGCTGATGCGTTGCCTAACAGAATACGGTCGCGGCGACCTCGCTTTTAAGATCGCCTCCAACGACACTTATCCAAGTTGGGGCTATATGTACCGCAACGGCGCCACCACCATCTGGGAACTCTGGAACGGCAACACCGCCGACCCCTCGATGAACTCCGGCAACCATGTGATGCTGCTTGGCGACCTCATCCTCTGGGAATACGAATACCTCGGTGGCATCCGCGCTTTGGAGTCCGGCTACAGCAAAATCCAACTCAAGCCCTATCCCTTTGAAGGATTAGACTTTGTGAATTGTGCTTACGAATCAGTCTCGGGCCGTATCGAAAGCAACTGGAAATGTGAGGGTAACCGCTTTGAATGGGACTTCGTCATCCCGGCCAACACCACGGCCGAGGTCTGTTTGCCTACCGCAAACGGTTATGAAACAAAGACATACGGCAGTGGAAGCTACCATCTGTCTTCAGAGCTATAAGACTTTTACTGAGCGGCTTGCGCTGTCTGTTGGTTGCCAAACCAGGCGTTTAGCGTCTCTTCCACCTTGGCTTCAATCTCGGGTGTGATCTTATGTTGCACCTTCTTGATGACATAGAGTACAGCTAAGCCTTCATCGAGCATGCCGAGAATCTTATGTGCCTTGAAGGAAATCAGGGTGACAGGCATGATGGTATAGAGGATAGCGCCTACAATGAGGGCTTTTTCAAGCGTGGTGGTCTCACCCATGGTCAGCACATAATATAGCTGAAGCAAAGGCTTAGTAGCCACACGGCCTGCCTTTTTGGCATAATTGCCGATTTTCCCGAAGACATCAGACGATTTGGCCTTCCAATCCACACCTTTCAGCTTGTCCAATTGTTTATTGATGTCCTTGCCTGCAATTGCATAGGCTAAGATGGTGATGCAGATGATGGTGATAATCATATTTAACTCGTTTTTTAGGTTATTACTTTTCAGAAAACAAAAATACTACAAATTTTATTCCATTTTCTACATGTCAGGATTTCACTCTATCAGGATTCTCAGCGATGAACTTGCTCCAGTCAGGACGGCGATGCGCTTTTGCCTTCTCGGTAGTGTGCTTAGTGTAGTTCACGTCCTTGCCTTTCGAGATAGAATGGCAAACAGCAGCGGCCACGGCATCAGTGGCATCGAAAAACTGGGGGTTTTCTTCGGTCTTCAGGATGAAATGCACCATCTTGGCCACCTGTTCCTTCGAGGCGTTGCCGTTGCCCGTGATGGTCTGTTTGATGGTTTTTGGTGAGTACTCAAAGATGGGGATGTCGCGGTAAAGGGCAGCAGCCATGGCAACCCCTTGGGCACGACCCAGCTTCAGCATCGACTGCACGTTCTTCCCAAAAAACGGTGCCTCAATGGCCAACTCATCAGGATGGTACTCATTGATGATTTCCAGCACCCGCTCAAAAATCATCTTCAACTTCAAGGCCTGGTTCGCCAGCTTCTTCAAATTGATGACCCCCATCGTGAGGAGTTCCAACTTCTTGCCCTGCTCACGAATGACGCCGTAGCCCATCACCATTGTTCCTGGGTCAATGCCTAATATGATTTTTTCTTGGTCCATTGTTTTGTTTGTGCAAAAGTAGAGATTTTTCGGGGTTTGTTCAAAATTCACTATGGTTTTTTCTGATTTGTTCAGTTATTATATCTTGTAACTTATTCAAATTTAATTCTTTATATAAAAATATCACTTTTTTTGCGAATATTGGATTATTTGTATTATCTTTGCCGCCAAGATGAAGGTAACTTTTGACAAGGAATATTTACAGAGGCTGTACACCACAGGTCAGTCATTCGACAAGAAACACCGATTCCAACCCGATGTGATAAGGAGATATGTCAAGGTGATAGACATCATGATGGAGGCGGAGAATGTCAATGTGCTTGCACTGATTGGCGGGCTTCATTATGAGCACTTGTCAGGAGATAAAGAAGGGCTTTCCTCTGTAAGAGTGAACAAGAAATACCGTGTTGAATTTACAGAACAAACAGAAGGGAACGAAACCGTAGCCACCATCTGTAATATTATTGAGTTGTCAAACCATTATGATTGAAGAAACTATGATACACGTTGAAGGAATTAAGGACGAAATGATTGCCAATAATCTCACTCCATACAGGTTTACGCACCCAGGGGAGATTATCAAAGATGAATTGGAAGACCGTGGCATCTCGCAGCGCGAGTTTGCCAAAAACGTGGGTATGTCTTATTCCGTACTTAACGAACTTCTCAATGCTCATCGTCCTCTTACTACCAACACCGCTTTGCTTTTTGAGGCCGCTCTTGGCCTGCCCGCCGAGTTGTTGATGCGTATTCAAACCAAATATAACCTTCAGACAGCCCGAAAAGATAAAGAAGTTATCCGCTGGATGGCGAAGATTCGGAAGTCAGTAGCGGTGCTATAATGATCAGCGGATTCCGAATAAACTAATCCAATAATTATCACGCCAATACAATTCTCCATCTCTTTTTCCGTTTCAACAACATCAACAAAACAAAAATCAAAATGAACGAACCTCAATTTTTTAGCTTTTCTCATGGTAGGGGAAGTCTCTTATTATTACCTTGTTTTCGTCAAGATGAATGGGATGATTTGAAAATCGGTATAGACGAAAACATACCTGAAGGAGAACTCCGATTTATTGTAAATCCGTGTTTTGGTAAAAAGTTTTGGGATGTTGTCATAGCAGGACAAGGTTTGTTGCTTGCTATTTCGGAAAGGGTAGTTAAATTGTTACAAGACAATAATATAACTGGTTGTAAATTCTATCCAATAACCATCAATGACCATGAAGATTTGAGTTATTATCTACTTACGATAACAGGAAGATGTGGGGCGTTTGACATCTCAAAGTCTAAGGTAATAGAGTCGATAGAATACCCTGAAAATGTTATTCAAAACTCTGACATAGTTATTCCTAAAGGCAAGTTTTCTATAATGAAAGGTTTTCATTTTCCTTTGGAAAGTTGGGACGGCAGTGACTTTTTCACGCCGGAAGGTGGCTGCGACATCATTGTGACAGAACGTGTAAAGGATCTTCTCAAAAAGCATAAAGTCACAAATGTCGTCTTTGAAAACATAAAGGATATGATATGGAATTCTGGTATTTATCCGAAAAACACCGTTCTTAATTCATAAAACCTATTCGGTCAACTTACCCAAACAACTCCGCTCCTAACTCATAAACCGAAGCCACAGGCACAACCTGAATCTTAAATCGCTTAGTGTCCAGTCCTTTGGCATTGTATTTTGAGACGAAAATCTTCTCAAAACCGAGCTTATCGGCCTCGGCGATGCGGGCTTCGATGCGGGTGACGGCACGGATTTCTCCCGAAAGACCCACTTCGGCGGCAAAGGCATAGCGCGAAGGAATAGGGATGTCGGCATTAGATGAAAGTACCGATGCAATGACGGCCAAATCAATGGCGGGGTCGTCCACATGGAGGCCACCTGCAATGTTCAAAAACACATCTTTTATGGAAAGGCGGAAACCAGCGCGTTTCTCCAACACGGCTAACAGCATGTTCATCCTGCGGATGTCGAAGCCCGTGGCGGAGCGTTGCGGTGTGCCATAGGCGGCGCTGCTCACCAAGGCCTGGGTCTCGATGAGCATGGGGCGTTGTCCTTCCATCGTGGCAGCGATGGCGATACCACTCACTTCTTCGTCACGCTGCGAAAGCAGGATCTCGCTGGGATTGGTCACCTCGCGGAGGCCCGTGGCGTTCATCTCAAAAATGCCCAATTCGGAGGCCGACCCGAAGCGGTTCTTGATGGTGCGCAGGATGCGGAAGCCGTAATGGCGGTCGCCCTCAAACTGCAAAACGGTATCGACGATGTGCTCCAAGATCTTAGGTCCGGCGATGCTGCCGTCTTTGGTGATGTGGCCTATGAGGAACACGGGCACCTGATACGCCTTGGCGATCTTGTTCATCTCAGCCGCTGTCTCACGGATTTGCGAAAGGCTGCCCGCTGTGGCATCAATGTATGGTGATTCAAGTGTCTGTATGGAGTCGATGACCACGATGTCAGGCTGCACATTCTTGAAGTGCTTTAGGATTTCTTGTGTGTTGGTCTCGGTGAGGATGAAGCAGTCGGTGTTGTGGATGCCGATGCGTTCGGCCCGCATTTTGATTTGGCTTTGGCTCTCCTCGCCTGAGATGTAAAGCACCTTTCTTCCTGCTAATTGCAAAGCCGTCTGCAAGAGCAAGGTCGACTTGCCGATGCCGGGTTCACCACCCACAAGTGTCAAGGAGCCGAGCACCAAGCCACCGCCTAAGACACGGTTGAATTCCTCGTAAGGTAATATGATACGCTGTTCCTTGGCGTTGCCGATTTCGTTGATGGGCACGGGCATACCTTTGTCCATCTCCAATCCGACGCTTTTCTTCACCGATTTGCTGTCCTTTCCTGTGACGACGGTTTCTTCCACGCAGGAGTTCCAAGCGCCACAGGCGGGACATTTCCCGAACCATTTCGGCGACTCGTTGCCGCATTCCTTGCAGAAAAAGGCGGTTTTTTCTTTTGCCATAGTCTGTTTATTTGACACGGGACTGCGAGACTTCGAGACGTGGGACGTGATTGTTTTGTCCCGTGTCTCGTGTCCCGTAGTCTCGTGTCCGTTTATCCTGCAAAAATAATAAATGCCACTGAATTATGAAAACTTCCCCATTTTTTAATATTTTTGTCGCCAATTCGAAGTCAAATCAAGTTGGATGAAAAAACGGCTACTCACCTTTTTTGTGGTTCTCTTCTCCCTGCAGGCACTCGCCCAGCAGGGCGACATCATGTTGTGTGAGGGCTTCTTCAACCCTTGGCTAGAAGAGGGTTGGGACGCGAAAGGTGACGATTGGGTGGTGTGGTACATTTCCAACACCTCTTTTGCGGGATGCAAGCCTCATGAAATGCAAATGTATCCCGACTTCAACTTCAACGGTACCACACGCCTTGTGACACCCATCGTGGAGTTGGGGAAATACGATTTCATCAACTTCCAATTCAACCATTGCTTTGAAGCTACGGATGGCTTGGAAAATGCCCAAATAGGCATCGGCATCTCACAAAACGGCGAGGACTGGGAGAGCATCTGGGAGGACACCGTGACAGGCAGCATCGCTCAAAGCCAGTATCTGCTCACCTTCGATATGGAAGAATGGCCAAGCAAGTCGCCACAGTTTTGTCTCTATTTCACCGGTGATGGTGCCCATGTCAACAGTTGGTATATCGACAATGTTATCATCTTCGCTTCGAAGAAGAACAAATACGGTGATATCGAAGACGTCGATGAAGGCGGCTTTGTGGCATCGCGTTCACATATCCTCAGCCTGAAAGGTCCCAATGCGGGTTCTGTCACGAAATTCTCCACCCTACGGAGGTCGAGAAACCGCTATGCCAGAGTGGTGGAAGGCCGACAAAAGAGATGGTGGCAATTCTGGAAATAAGTATGGGTATGAAAAAGAGTATCATAACATTTGTGCTTGTGTTGTTTTCGTTGTCGGTCATCGCGCAGAATTTCACCGACAGCAACCTGCCCATTGTAGTCATCGAGACCGACGGCGGCGTTAATATCCCCGACGAGCCTAAAGTCTTGGGTACGATGAGAATCATCTGGCACCAAGACGGCTCGCGCAACTACATGAGCGACATCAACAACCCTGAGTTTCTCAATTATGACGGACGCATCGGCATCGAACGACGGGGCAGTAGTTCGCAGACTATGCTCAACAAGAAGCCATACGCCTTAGAGACCCGCGAGGACGATAACGTCACCAACAGGAACGTCAGCATCTTGGGTATGCCGGAAGAGAACGACTGGGTGCTCAACTCCTTAGCTTTCGACCAGACAGGAATGCGTGATGTGCTGGCCTATGAACTATCAAACCGTTTGGGGCAATATGCCTCGCGTAGCGTGTATTGTGAGGTGGTCATCAATGGCGACTATAAAGGCCTTTATGCTTTCATGGAGAAGATCAAACCCGACAAAAACCGCGTCAACATCGAGGAGATGGACCAAACCTGCAACAACTATCCTGAAGTAACGGGGGGTTACATCACCAAGGCCGACAAGACCACGGGCGGCGACCCCGTAGCCTGGACGATGCAAGGCTATGGTGGAGGTTGGTGGGGATGGGGCAACAACACCGACTTCATCCATCATTATCCCAAACCTGCCGACATTACCAATGCTCAGAATAACTACATCCACGGTGTGTTTACCAACCTCGCCTCAGTGGCCAACCAACACAACACTTCCATTGCATCAGGCATCCCTTCGGTCATCGACATTCCCTCCTTCGTCGATTTCATGATGATTGCAGAGTTTACCTCCAATGTGGACGTCTATTCGCTCAGCACCTTCTTTCATAAGGACAGGATGGGCAAGCTGCGGGCAGGTCCCGTTTGGGACTACAATCTTGCTTTTGGTTACGATGCTTTCGGCAACCGTAGCAAGTACAATGTTTGGCAGTTCAACAACGAGGATAACAACGGTCCAAAATTCTGGAAAGACTTGTTTGACACCGACCTCTTCCGATGCTATCTCGCCAAACGTTGGTTTGAACTGACCGAGCCCGGACAACCCTTGAATTACGATTTCGTTTGCAATCGCATTGACGAAATCGATGCACTGATTGCTGAAGCCATTCCCCGCGACAACCAACGCTGGAACCAGATGTCGCAACACGCTCAGTATGTGAACAACATGAAGACCTGGATTCAGCAACGTATCGACTGGCTGAACCAAAACATAGGTTCTTATTCGGGATGTGCCGATGTCGACCTGCCGCCTTTGGTTATTTCCAAGATACATTATCACCCTATGGATTGGTGGGGTATCGACGGCGACAAGTTTGAGTTCATCGAAATCACCAACAACGGCGACGAGGAAGTGGATCTGACGGGCATGTATTTCCGTGAGCTGGGTGTTTCGTATCAGTTTCCTGTTGGGGCGCATGTCGCTGGTCGACAGGCCATTGTACTCTGTTCCGATTCCTTGGTGTTTAAAGAGTATTACAACACCTCGCCTTTCGGACAATACACACGCAAGCTCTCCAACAAATCGGAAAACCTTGTATTAGCTGATGCTTGGGGCAACATTATCGACGAGGTGCATTACTGCGACAGTCTGCCTTGGCCCATGGAAGCCGACGGCGAGGGTCCATATCTCCAGCTCAAAGACCTTGACTCTGACAACAGCCTGGCCGAAAACTGGACCATCGGTGATGACCTGACGGGCATAAAAGACTTGTCTGACGAACCATGGGTGAGGTTGTATCCTAACCCGACTGATGGCGAAGTGCATATTATGGGCATGGAAGTTGACAAGGTATTGGTTTATAACACTATAGGTCAATTGGTCAAGACCTATGGCGAGGGCAACGATATCAGTTTGGTCGGCCTTTCTGAGGGACTTTATTTCCTACAAGTCACCAGCAGAAATGGTGGCATATGGATGAATAAAGTGGTTGTAAAACGCTGATTTTTCGGGAATTAAAAATCCTCCGCAAACTTAATGTCTTTCACATTAAGTTGCAGGTTGGTCTTGCCCTGCCAGGTGTTGTATTCCAGATGGTAGCAGATGCTGAAAGGCTCGCCGTCGTTGATACGGGGGAAGAAGTCGCCCTTCTGGAAAGCGATGCCCGAGAAGGGAGGCACGCCTAACTCGTCATCGCCCACTTGTTTGACGGTGAGTTTCAAATGACGGTGACCGCCCACGGGGCGTGAGCCGCCTGCATCCACGACATTGTCGGTCCAGAATACGGGAGCCATGTTGCCAGGACCGAAGGGTGCAAACTGGTTGAGGATGCGCATGAACTTCGCTGTGATGTCGGCAAAGTTGATTTTCAAGTCGACCTCAAGTTCGGGTACAAAGTCCTCATCAATAAGATGCTCGCTGACGTAAGCCTCAAAGCGACGACGGAACTCGGGTAGGTTTTCGGGTTTCATCGACAGGCCAGCTGCATATTTGTGGCCACCGAAGTGTTCCAACAAATCGGAGCAATGGTCGATGGCGTCGTAGATGTCGAAGCTTCTGATGGAACGTGCCGAACCCGTGACGAGGCCGTTGGCGCGGGTCAGGACGATGGTGGGACGGTAATAGTAATCGGTGAGGCGTGAGGCCACGATGCCGATGACGCCACGATGCCATTTTGCGTTGAAGACCACGGTGCTCTTAGCGTCTTTCAACTCTTGGTCGGCGGCAATCATATCCAGGGCCTCTTCGGTGATGCGGTTGTCGAACTCGCGGCGTTCGTCGTTAAGGTCGTTGATGGAAGCCGCCAGTTTCTCAGCATGTTCCTTCTTGTCGGCAATGAGCAGTCGCACCGAGTCTGAGGCTTTGGCGATGCGTCCGGCAGCGTTGATACGCGGGCCGATAAGGAAGACCAAGTCACTGATAGTCAGTTCTCTAGTCAGAACATTCTCTTCATCTTCAATTTGATCCTCATCGCGGCGGTAGATGTTGGCGTGTTGCAGAATAGCCTCGATGCCAGGACGGGGTTTTTTGTTGAGCTGCTTCAGGCCATAATAAGCCAACACGCGGTTTTCACCTGTGATAGGCACGATATCGGCTGCGATGCTCACGGCCAAGAGATCGATGAGTTCGTACACTTGTTCGATGGTGCCAAGACCTTTCATCGAAAGAGCGGTAATCAACTTGAAGCCTACGCCACAGCCCGAGAGCTCGTCGTAAGGATAGGTACAGTCGGGGCGTTTGGCATCGAGCACAGCGGCAGCGTTGGGGATGACATCGCCGGGACGGTGGTGGTCGCAGATGATGAAATCGACCCCGCGCTCGTTGGCATAGTCGATGCGTTCATTGGCCTTGATGCCGCAGTCGAGGGCAATGACCAGCTTGAAACCGTTTTCGGCCGCGTAGTCAATACCTTTGAAAGAGATGCCATAGCCTTCTTCGTAACGGTCGGGAATGTAGAACTCGATTTTTTTCTTCTTGAAGAATGGCTTGAGGTAGGTGTAGACCACCGCCACTGCTGTCGTGCCGTCCACGTCATAATCGCCGTAAACCAGCAGTTTTTCATTATCGTTGATGGCTTTCAACACACGGTCGACGGCCTTGTCCATGTCCTTCATGAGGAAGGGGTCGTGGAGCTGGGAGAGCGATGGGCGAAAAAATGTTTTGGCTTCCTCGTAGTTGGTGATTCCACGCTGGACAAGCAAAGTGGCAAGGTTCTCATCGATATTGAGCACCTTGACAATCTCAGCAACTTGCTGTTTGTCAACAGGTTGATTTAAAATCCACTTTGTTTCCATCCACGTAGTTTTGAATCGGTAAAGATAAGGAAAAATCTAATGCGGCATAATGGAATTTTCAATTTATAATCAAATTTGTTTTTAATTCTCTCTTTTACAATTGTTTAAAAACTGGAATTTTTTCTATTCTAGATAACGGGTTGGAGTTTCAAAAAAATCAGAATTTGTTGATAAATTTCCTTAAAAAAAAGCCTTTCAAGTATTGCGCTGCTTTCAGTTTTTTCGTAATCTTGCAGTTTAAAATCACCTAAATTTTCTTCCCTTGAAAAAGATTAGAACTGCTTTAATATCAGTATTTTATAAAACAGGCATCGATGCCATTGTCGACTTGTTGAAACAAAATGGCGTGCAAATCTATTCCACGGGTGGCACCTATGACTTCATCAAGCCACTTGATCCATCGGTGAAAACCGTTGAGTCGCTCACGGGCTATCCGTCCATCTTGGGCGGTCGCGTGAAGACCTTGCACCCTAAAGTGTTTGGTGGCATCCTGGGTCGCACCCAGCTTGCGTCGGACCAGAAAGAAATGCAGGAATACGACATCCCGCCTTTCGACCTCGTCATCGTTGACCTCTATCCTTTTGAGGAGATGGTGGCCAAGACCGAAGACGCGAGTCAAATCATCGAGAAGATCGACATTGGTGGTATCTCTCTCATTCGCGCCGGCGCCAAGAACTTCAACGACGTCCTCATCGTGCCTTCGCAGAAATACTACGGAGAACTCATCCAGCTGCTCAAAGACCAGCAGTGTGAAACCTCCATTGACGACCGCCGCCGTTTTGCCGCCTATGCTTTCGGCGTGAGCTCGCACTACGACAGTGCCATCATGAACTGGTTCACGAAAGACGACGACAACAAGCCGCTGAGAATCATTGAAGAGGAAGGCACGACCTTGCGTTACGGTGAGAATCCGCACCAGAAAGGCACCTTCTATGGCGACCTTGACGCGATGTTCGAGAAACTTCACGGCAAGGAGTTGTCGTACAACAACCTGCTCGACCTTGACGCGGGCCTCAACCTCATCCGTGAGTTTGATGAGCCTACTTTCGCCATCCTCAAGCACAACAATCCCTGTGGCATCGCTTGCCGCAAGACCGTGAAAGAGGCTTACCTTGCCGCTTTGGCTGGCGATCCTGTGTCGGCTTTCGGTGGCGTGCTGGTCTGCAACCGCCCGATTGACCTCGAAGCCGCTGAGGAAATCAACAAACTCTTTATCGAAGTCATCGTGGCACCAGGCTATAATGAGGGTGTGCTCGATCTGCTCTTCTCGAAGAAGAACCGCGTGGTGCTTCGCCTGAAGGCTGACCTTTACAAGCCTCAGACGGTGAAGACCGCCTTGAACGGTTACCTCGTGCAAGACCGCGACCTTCACACCGAGACCGTTGACGACTTCAAGGTCATCACCACCAAGGCTCCTACCGCCGATGAAGTGGACGACATGATTTTCGCCAACAAGATTGTGAAGCACAGCCGCTCGAACGCCATCGTCCTCGCCAAGGGCAAGCAACTCTTTGCTTCGGGCATCGGGCAGACTTCGCGTGTGGATGCCTTGCGCCAAGCCATCGAGAAAGCGCGTTCGTTCGACTTCGACCTCAAGGGTGCCGTTTTGGCTTCTGATGCCTTCTTCCCCTTCAAGGACTGCGTCGAGCTGGCCCATGAAGCGGGCATCACCGCCATCGTACAACCCGGTGGTTCGGTGCGCGATCAAGAATCCATCGACTGCTGCAACGAGAACGGTATTAGCATGGTATTTACAGGATTTAGACATTTTAGACATTAACGAATGATGATGGTACAGACGTAGCGTGCTACGTCTCTACAACGGACAGACAACGATTAAACGATTAAACAACCAACGATTAAACAATAGACAGACATGGGAGCATTTTCATTCCTCAATAAAGAAATCGCTATTGACCTTGGTACGGCCAACACGATTATCATATACAACGATAAAGTAGTCGTTGACGAGCCCTCCATTGTGGCCTTGCAGCGCGACACGAAGAAGATCATCGCTGTCGGCAAGCGCGCCATGATGATGCATGGTAAGACCCACGAGAACATCAAGACCATCCGCCCGCTGCGCGATGGTGTCATCGCCGACTTCCAGGCCGCCGAATACATGATGCGCGAGATGATCAAGATGATCAATTTCAAGAACACCCTGTTCCCTCCCAGCCTGAAGATGGTCATCTGCATCCCTTCGGGTATCACCGAGGTGGAGGAACGCGCCGTGAAGGACTCGGCCGAGCAGGCCGGCGCCAAGGAGGTGCGTCTGATCCATGAGCCTATGGCCGCTGCCATCGGTATCGGCATCGACGTGCTTGAACCGACAGGTAACATGATTATCGACATCGGCGGCGGCACCTCCGAAATCGCCGTCATCGCCTTGGGTGGCATCGTCAATAACAAGTCCATCCGCATCGCTGGTGACGACTTCACCGCCGACATTGAAGAATACATGCGCAAACAGCACAACATCATCGTAGGTGAGCGTACTGCCGAACGCATCAAAATCGAAGTCGGTGCCGCTATCCCACAATTGGATAACCCGCCCGATGACTATGCCGTGCAAGGCCGCGACATGCTGACTGGTATCCCGAAAGAAATTCGTGTCAACTATGCCGAGATTGCGCACTGCCTCGACAAGAGCATCATGAAGATCGAGACTGCTGTGTTGAACGCCTTGGAGCAGACTCCGCCCGAGCTTTCGGCCGATATCTACCGCACGGGTATCTACCTCACTGGCGGTGGCGCTTTGCTGCGTGGCTTGGACAGACGTCTCAATGCCAAGACCAAATTGCCTATCCATGTGGCTGAAGACCCGCTTCGTGCTGTGGCTCGTGGTACTGGCATCGCCCTAAAGAACTTCGACCGCTTTACATTCCTGATCAAATAATGCTGAATTATGAATGCAGAATGAGGATTGTTGTAATACAACGACAAGTTTTTCCTCATTCAGCATTCAACATTCTGCATTCAGCATTAATACAACTATGTACAACCTGCGGCGTTTCATCATCAAGCATCACTTCGTCATCTTGTTCATCCTGCTCGAGGTGATTTCCATCTTGTTGCTCGCCAACAGCCAACGATTCCACCGCAACCGTATGGTGAACACCACTAACGATGTTGTGGGCAAAATCTATGAATGGAGCAGCGAAGTGGGATATTATTTCAGCCTCAACAGCACCAACGAACAGTTGGCTGAAGAAAACGCCATGCTTAGGCAACAGTTGTCGATAGTGTACGACACCACTACCTGCACCTACGACATCAGCCAAGGTGATACACTCTACAAATACATTCCCGCGCAAGTGGTCAACAACAGCACCACCCAAGTCAACAACTACATCATAATTAATAAAGGTGCAGTTGATGGCGTTGAGCGTGATATGAGTGTGATTTCTTCTGAAGGCATCGTGGGTGTGGTGACCGATGTGAGCCGGCATTATGCCTCTATCATGAGTCTGTTGCACAGCAAATCATTGGTCGGCGTGCGTATCAAGGAGAGCCAGGAACTGGCCAGCCTGAAGTGGCAAACCAACAATTACCGTTATGGCATGGTGGAAGACATACCCACCCATATTGTGCTGAATCCTGGCGACACCATCCTCACCAGCTCCCATTCTTACATCTTCCCTGAAGACCTGATGGTAGGCACCGTGACCGAATTCTATCCCACTGCCGTTGACGCCCTGAATAAAGCCAAAATCCAGTTTGCCACCGACTTTGCCACTTTGAGGCATGTCTATGTGATCAAAAACTTGCACAAACCCGAGCTTGATTCGCTCAAAGCCAAATTCAAACAAAATGAATAAAACCGCGCTCCAAATCATCCGTTTCGTTGTGCTTGTACTCCTTCAGGTGCTGGTCATCAACCATATCCGTTTGGGAGGGTATGTGCATCCATATATCTACTTGATTTTTATCATGTTGTTACCCTTCAGTACACCTAAGTGGCAACTATTGATTTTAGGCTTTGCATTAGGCTTGACCATCGACTTGTTTACAGGCACGCCTGGACTTCATGCCGGAGCCACCACTTTGATGGCTTTCTGCCGTCCCTCGATTATCAAGCTTGTTTCGGGCAACCAGAAGTTCGAGAATATCACCGAACCTAACCTCGGCCAATTGGGTGGCATCTGGTTCTTCCGTTACGCACTCTGTATGGTGCTCATCCATCATTTTGCGTTGTTTTTCCTCGAGTCGTTCAGTTTCAGTCTCATGGGTCAGGTTTTGCTGCGTATTTTGCTGAGTGTTCCTGTTTCCATTTTCCTCATCATGATGATTCTGTTCATCTTCAAGACCGAAAAGAGAAGAGAGTAATTATTATATAAACATCTGATTTACAATGAAAAAAAACGTATTATTCCTATTAGTGCTTGCACTCGGTCTGACCGCCTGCAACAACAAAGCCAAAGACTTCAAAGTCAACGTCAGTTTGGCTAACGGAAATGAAAAAACCGTTTACCTGCAAAAGTATGTCAACAATGCTCCCGTCATCATCGACTCGGCCGTCATTGCCAACGACCAAGCTGTTTTGACTGCGCCTATCGACAATTCTCAAATCCTTTACGCTCTGAAAGTCAAGGGAATGCGCGGGACAATGCCTTTCTTCGCAGACAATAAGGATGTCACTTTTGTGGGCGACATGAACAACCCGCAAGCTGTGGAAATCATGGCATCGGAGACACAGGCTGAATTGGACGCCTACAACGATCAGTTGAAAGCATTCGACGTCCAAATTCGCGATCTTTATGCTGTGATGCAACAGGCTTTCTCCGACAACGACTCCATTCTGATGGACTCACTCAACAAAGTCGGAACCGCGCTGATGGAACAACAGGACAACTTCCGCGACGATTACATCAAGGCACATCCTGAGAGCTTCGTCACCCATTACATCCTCGATGGCGTGAAGCAGGATTATCCGATCGATCAACTGAAAGCATTGGTCGGTACTTTCACCACCGAATCCATCTATCGCGACCACCTCAATGACTACATCGCCAAGCAGGAACGTCTCGAAGTGGGTCAGCCTTTCATCGACTTCACGTTGCAAACCAAAGGCGGTGAAAACGTGACGCTCTCCGAAAGAATCGCTAAAAACAAGCTCACTTTAGTCGATTTCTGGGCTTCATGGTGTGGTCCCTGCCGTCATGAGAATCCTGTCGTGAAAGCTGCTTACGAGCAGTTCCATGAGCTTGGCTTCGATGTCATCGGCGTCAGTGTCGACCAAGATGAAGAAGCTTGGCTGAAAGCCGTTGAAGACGACCAACTGCCTTGGACGCAGGTGCGCGATGGCGAAAACAAGGTCAGTGAAGACTATATGATTTATTACATCCCGTCCAACTTCCTCTTCGACCAGAACGGCACCATGGTGGCCAAAGGCTTGAGAGGCGAAGACCTGGCGGCGAAACTTGCTGAATTATTACAATGATGAAAACAAGAACCCTTCTTATCGCGGTTGCGGCTATTATCTTGGCTGCCTGCAATTCAAAGCCTGAGCCCCAGACCTTTAAGGTCAACGTCAATTTGGCCAACGCTGATGGAAAGACTGTCTATCTGCAAAAAGACGGACAAGTGCTCGATTCGGCCGTTATTGAGAACTGGGATGCTGTGTTCAACACACCCATTTGCGATGACAACGAGATGTACGGCATCATGCTGCAAGGCTGGCGTCGCCCTTTCCCGTTCTTCACTGATAACACCGATGTGACCCTCGAAGGCGACGCACAGAACCCTAATGCCATTTTGGTAAAAGGCTCAGAGTCGCAAGCCCGTCTTGATGCCTTCACAAAAAGCTACACCGAGCTTGAAGCCAAGTTGGAAGCTGACAGCACCGCTCAAGCCGATGCCGACGAAATCCTGAAAATGCACTGCTTCGACTATGTTTGGGACAACCCCACCGACCCCGTAGCGCATTATGTGCTCTATCGTTACAAGTGGGCTTTCGGTCCTTGTGAGTTGCGCACGATGATCGACAACATACACCATGCCGACAGCACCCTCAGCACTGCCAATTTGAAGCTGGCTGAGGAATATGTGGAGAAGCAAGAACGCGTGCAAGCAGGTCAGCCGATGATAGACTTTACCCAAAACGACGCCGATGGTCATCCAATAACAATGAGTAAACTTGCCCAAGGCAAACTCCTGTTGGTCGACTTCTGGGCCTCCTGGTGCCCCGACTGTCGTAAAGCCAATCCTGATGTGGTGGCGGCCTATCAGAAATACCACGACCAAGGCTTTGACATCCTTGGTGTGTCGTTCGACACCAACAAGGAAGCCTGGCTTGCTGCCATCGAGAAGGATGGCCTCACCTGGCCTCACGTCTCCGACCTGCAGGGGTGGGGTAATGCCGCTGGAGCTTTATATGCTATCGCCTTCATCCCGCAGAACGTCCTTATCAAGGACGGTGTGATTGTCGCACGTAATTTGGAAGGTACTGAATTGATGGAAGAAGTAGAGAGACAATTGGGAAAATAAATTTCAGTTTTTTTCGTTAATAAAACTCCCGATAGTCTCCAAACCGCAAGGATTGAAACAACTGCTTTTCATATTGGTATTCATGGTGTGCTGCAACGTTGCCTTTGCCCAAGACAATGACGCGAACAAACATAAGCGCATAGATTTCTATGGCTATGTGGTCACTGCTGACAGCTTGCACCCCATACGTAACACCCATGTCATCAGCAAGATGGCTCACTGTGGCACCATTTCAAACCAACAAGGCAAGTTTCACATCCAGACACGAAAGGTCGACACACTTTGGGTGAGTTGCGTCGGCTACACTCGGCGGCTCATAGCCATCGATTCAACCCTCACCAGTGCAGACACCCTCGTCATCAGATTGTTTCCAGAGATCATCACATTGCGTGAGGTTACAGTGTTACCTTTCAGCAACTATGAGACCTTCAAGGAGATGCTCATCACCATGCCGAGCATCGAGACTCCCGATGAAATAAAACGGTTGCAAGAAGATATTGATGATTTATGGCTAAGCCGTACGCCCGTGGGCAATGGCAAACCAACTATTACTGCCAGCCCCATACAATACCTTTACGACAAATACAACGCTTCGGCACGCCGACAAGCCACACTACGCCGCAACCGCCGTATGTATAACGAAGTACTGCGTGAGCAGGGCCGCACCGATGAACTTTTACCTGACTCTTTGGATTTCGCCATCGACTATAATGTATACGAACTCGATGAAGCCGCCGAAGCCAAAAGACACCTGAATGAACTTGACTCGACAAATGTGGTGGGCAAAATCAAACCGTTGGTTCCGAGAAGGAAATACATTCGTTTTGGAAACTAGACCTTTTCGTTATGACCTTCCGCGACTGGCTCGATAGTATCCTCAATCTTTTCTATCCGCGCGTTTGTGCTGCTTGTGGCGAAGCTTTGCTCAAGGACGAAGAAACCGTCTGCCTGAAATGCCGTTACCTTTTACCCAAGACAGGCTATGAGTTGAATCCAGAGAATCCGTTGGCGCAAACCTTTTATGGACGAGTGAAGTTTCATGCCGTGACAGCATGTTTCTTTTTCGCCAAATCGGGTAAGGTGCAGCACCTCATCCACGAGCTGAAATACAAAGGCAATAAGGAGGCGGGGGTCTTCCTCGGTCAGCAATTGGGCGAAACTATCAAAGATGCGCCTTTGTTTCAAGGCATTGACTACCTGATTCCTGTGCCTCTGCATCCTAAACGCGAGAAACAACGTGGCTACAACCAGAGTCTCATGATTGCGAAAGGCATTAATGAGGTGACAGGCATCCCGATAGGTGAAAAATACTTGATTAGAGGTATTTATACTGAAACGCAGACCCATAAAACCGCCGAAGAACGTTTCAAAAACGTGAAGGACATCTTCGAAGTGCGCTTTGCCGACGAACTAAAAGGAAAGCATGTCCTTCTCGTTGACGACGTGCTCACCACGGGTGCCACATTAGAATCTTGTGCCCACCAATTGGAAAGCATTCCTGGTATTACGATTAGTGCCGCAACGGCCGCTTGTGCCGGAAATTGATACTTTTTTTGCATTTTTTTGCAATACCAACCAACAAATCACTACTTTTGCACCAAATCTTTTTAATTAAATTTATTACTAACCTTTAAATTCACACACTATGAAAAAGATTACATTGGCTATTGCCGTCGTCATCATGGGTTTTGTCATGACTTCGTGCGGCAACAAGGTTTCACCGACCGAAACTATCCTCAAGGCTACACAAGAGTTCTTTGATCAAGCCAAAGCCAAACTCATGGCCATTGACAACGCCGAGGACTTCTTAGCCTTTTTCGATAACTTTAACACTGAAAGGGAAGAATTCAGCCAGAACCTCTTTGCCGATTACGTGGATGATGAAGGCAACATCAAGGGCTTCACGGAAGAAGAGTTTGAAAACCTTCAAACCAAACTCTCCGACATCGCCTCCGAGTACAACAAGGAAGAGGCCGCCAAGGGTGCTGAATTTCTCGCGCCGCTCATCGAAAAGTATGAAAGTGTCGTCGACGCTTTATATGAAGCTGCAAGTGACGGGGACATGGAGACCTTCCATAAATTGACTGAAGACTTTGAAGCCGCCGAGGAAGGTTTAAAACCCTGGGCCAGCTTTGACAACGTGATTCCTGAATTGCAGCAACGCGGTCAAGCCGCTGAAGCCAAGCTGAACGAAATCCTTAGCGCATTGAGCGAAGAAGAATAAACCTACATTCAGCGTCCATAGAAAAGCACCGCCTTCATTCGAAAGCGGTGCTTTTTTAATCTAGACGTTGCACGCAACGTCTCTACAGATATCAATCATTCGTAGACCTTCACGTCGGTCTCGCCGTTGAGAACCATGAGGCCATTAAGCGCCAAGGCTTTCATCTCATCCTCGCCAGGATAGACATATACGGGAGCGATTTTCTCCACATGCGACTTCACCAAAGCACAGAAGCCTTTGTCGTAGGCCATGCCGCCGGTGAGGAAGATGGCATCCACATCCATGCTCATGGCCGAGGCAGCGAGTCCGCCCACTTCCTTGGCCACTTGATAAGCCATGGCTTTGTAGACCCTTTCCCATTCCTTGTTACCAGCCTTCACAGCGTTTTCCACCTCAAGGGCATCGTTAGTGCCAAGATAGGCGACGAAGCCGCCCTTGCCTTTCAGCATCTGGCCGATTTCTTTCTTGGTGTATTTGCCGCTGAAGCAAGCATCGACGAGGAATCCTGCCGGCAGTGCGCCCGAACGCTCAGGAGTGAAGGGGCCGTCGCCGTTGAGGGCGTTGTTGGTGTCGACCACGCGGCCTTTCTTATGTGCACTCACGCTGATGCCGCCGCCCAAGTGGATGGCGATGATGTTCATGTCCTCGTATTTGCGACCGAGGTCTTTGGCCAACTGGCGGGCGATAATCTTCTGATTCAGCGCGTGGAAGATGGAGATGCGCGGGAACAACGGATGTCCCGAATAACGTGCCACTTCGTCCATTTCGTCAACGACGACGGGGTCGGCGATATAAGCCTTCACGCCGATTTCCTTAGCGATGTCGTTGGCAATCAGGCCGCCGAGGTTGGAGGCGTGTTCGCCGTAAACACCTGAAGTAAGGTCGCGGATCATCGATTCGTTCACCTCATAAACGCCAGAGGTAAGCGGATGCATAAGGCCGCCACGACCCACCAGGCATGTCATCTCCTTGATGTCGATGCCAGCTTCCTTCAACTCGTTGAGAATGACCTCGGTGCGGAAGGGCTTCTGGTCGGAGATGCGGTCGTATTTGGCCACTTCTTCGGCGGAGTGTTTGATGTTCTTCTTGAAGACTTGCTCTTCGCCTTCAAACACCGCGATTTTTGTCGAGGTGGAACCAGGGTTTATTGTTAGAATTTTGTGTGCCATATTATTATGTTTTTGATGTTTACGCCATCAAGGCTGCTAAAGCGATGGAATAGAGCTTGGTCTTGGAAGTGTCGCCACGCGAGCTGAGCACGCAAGGCACTTTGGCACCCATCAGCATGGCACCCACTTCGCTCTTGTCGAACTTGGTGCAGCACTTATAGAACACATTCGAGCTCTCCAGGTTGGGGAACACGAGGCAATCAGCATCGCCGGCCACGGGGTTCTTCATGCCCTTGATGGCAGCGGTCTCGGCATCCAAAGCGAGGTCGAGAGAGATAGGTCCTTCTACCATGCATCCCTTGATTTGGCCACGCTCAGCCATCTTGGCGATGATGGCGGCATCGACGCAAGCGGGAATACCGGCACTCATCTGCTCGGTGGCGGTCACCATGGCGACCTTCGGGCAGCTAACTCCCAGTTTCTTGGAAACGGAGGTGACATACTTCAGAAGCTGTTGCTTCTGCTTGATATCGGGCAGCGGGATGATGGCGCAGTCGGAGGCCACCATGAGCTTGTGGTAGTTGGGGTTCTCAATGACGGCGACATGGGCCAGCGTCACATTGGGCGGGCAGAGGCCACGTTCCTTGTTGAGGATGGCGCGCATGTACTTGTCGGTAGGGAGCAGACCCTTCATCAGGATGTCGGCTTCGCCAGCATTAATGATGTCGCAAGCCTTGGCGGCGGCTTTCACATCCTCGGGCTCGTTGATAATGGTGAAGTTGTTGGGGTCGATGTTCTCAGCCTTGCACACTTCTCTGATGACGTTTTCATCACCAAGGAGGGTGGCTTCGATGAGACCTTCCTTAACGGCAGCGTTCACTGCACAAATCGTGTGATCGTCGTTGGCATAAGCAGCCACAAGGCGTTTTTTGGGTTTGCTGCGCAAAACCTCGAACATTTGTTCTAATTTTCTAATTTCCATAATTCTATATTTAATGATTCAAAATTTAAAATTCAAAATTGGATATATTCCCCGCAAAAATACAAAATAAAAGCGTTTCCACAAATGAAAACGCTTTTATCTAAAAAGATTTCAAGATTTAATCATCAATAATAGATGATATTCAAATCCAGTCGTTTTTCCTGCAACTGGTCAACAGCGCGTTTTTTCACTTTAGTGTTGTAAATCTTCAGCTGTTTCAGTGCCGGGATGTTTTCCACGGGGGAGATGCTGCGCACGTTGGTGTTGTTGACAAAGAGATTCTCTAATTTCGTCAGCCCCGACAAAGGTTTCAACGACTTCAGGGGCGTGCCACTTGCATTAAGTGTGACCAGATTGTTCATCCTCGAAAGCGGCCCAAGGTCTTTGATTTGGGTATTTTCGATGTTGAGCAATTCCAGTAAAGTGCTGCTTTCGATGGGTGCCAGGCTGGCGATGGGATTGTTTTGGGCGTTGAGTTCCAGCAAAAACTCCTTATTGGCCAGCGGCTTAAGGTCGCTCACACCTTGATTGTTGATGGTGAGGCGTTCGAGCCACATCAGGCTGGTGAGCGGTTCAATGGAGATAATGGGATACTCGGATGTGATTTCAAGTTCTCTCAAATCTAGGATGCGTTGCAGCTCAAGGGCGTTGGGCATCTCCGATTGGGTGGAGGTGGCGTTGCGGAAAATGGCTTGCCAAATGGGATCGAGACTGTTCCACCAATTGTTCAGTGCCTCGGTTTGGTAGACAACGGTCACCTGTCTCTGCTTCTCCTTCAGTGCCACGACTTGGCTCCTGCCAATGATGGTGCTGTCGGCCTCAATCACCTCGATGTTGCCGTCGTTGACCAAAGCTGAGAGGTCATTGACAGGTGTGTTCATAATATTGAGGTATTTGAGGTTACCCATGTCCTGTAGGGGCTTGAGGTCGTTAATGTAAGTATGAGCGATGTTGAGCGACTCCAGGTTGGCCAGCCCTTGGATGGGTTGCAGGAAGCCAATCTCGGTGTTGGCGATGTTGAGCGAACGCAGATTGGTCAGACGGCTGACAGGCATCAGATTTTGCATGAAAGTGTTGCCTGAAAGGTCGAGTTCCTGCATATTGATGATTTGATGCAACTGTTCGGTAGTCGGTTCTGAGTCTACTTGTATCTGCTTGGAAAACACCGCTTTCCAGTATATGGGAAGCTCCCGCCACCAGGTTTTCAGAGCTTCGGTGTCATAGATGACCAAAGCAAGCGGATTGGTTTTTGTGAAAACGATGGCTTCGGCATCATGGATGCCAGAGTGGTCGCAGTAGATCTTGCTCAAACGGCGGTTTTTCTTCAAAGGCGTAAGGTCGTTGATGGAAGTGTTGCTGCAATAAAACTCGCGCAGGTTTTCCAGTTCACTTAAGGCTTGAAGATTTGCAACGGCCGAACCTGAGATGTTAAGACTTTGCAAGTCCTTCAGCCCGGCAATAGGTGAGAGGTCGCGTATGTTTGTGTTGCTGATATCCAACGACTTCAGTTTTGCCAGATCATGCAGTATACCGACATTGGAGATATGGGTTCCGCCCAAATTCAGTGCCACCAGGTTCGGACAATTCTTCAACTGAGTGAGCCGGTTGATTTGGGTGTTGGCAAGGTTGAGTTTTTCAAGGTTTCTCAAGGTGGTAAGCACCGAAAGGTCATCGATGGTGGTATTGGCCACTTCAAGTTCTTTCAACGTGATATTGTATTTCAATGCAGAAATGTCCTCAACCAAAGTGGAGTTGGCGCGCAACACTTCCAATTTGTTCAAGTTGCGCACAGGTGCGAGGTCTTCGATGGAAGTGCCGGAAAGATCAAGCCAAGTGAGGTCTGACATTTCGATAAGCGGATCCAGATTGATGATTTCGCGAATGCCTGAAATGTCGACACGTTGCTTTTGGGTGACCAGTTTCAGTTTGGCATCGAGTTCCTTCATGTCATCTTTGAAGATTTTGTTGCGCAGCTCGGTCTTGCCTGTCGCAGGGTCAAGGACGGGGTAAGAACCAGTAAAATCGTTGGCCGTAATCATTCCTACGGTCTCAATTGGGATGCTGTCATAGAGTTTTATGTCACTGCCGAGACGCGTTTTCCAATTCTGTGACAATCCGTTCCACCAGTTACGGAGGGCCTCTTTTTCGTTGATTTTGGCCGTGTAGATGCTGGCAATCTTGAGGCTGTTTCTTTGGCGGTCGAGGTTGATTTCCACGAAACGATTTTTGACGTTGTCAATCGACTCGTCGTAGATGGTCTTGGCGGTCAAATGCCGTGTGAGTGATGCCTTGAAATAGATGCTGCCGTCGTCTCTCGTGCTGTTGGCAATGCTTTGCAAGTCGAACTTGAATACGGCCCATTTAAAGAAAAAGTCAATGTCTTTCAAATAGGCCTGCACGTCTTTGTTGATAGGTGACTTGCGGTTCATGTCGAGGTCGTCTTCCACCTGAACCTTGTCGTCGGTGAAGATTTTGCTCCAACTCTCAGTGAACACAATCTCCTTTTCCAATGCGCTGGAGGTGCTGTCGCCAAGGAAGTTCATCGTTTCTTCCAAATACGTAATCATAGTCTTGATTTCGTTTTCATATTTGGCGATTTCGTCTTTCGACAGTTTTTGGGCATGACCGCCAAACACAAAACCGAACAGCAATATAGAGAGTACAGCTATCTTTTTCATGGTTGATAGAATTTGATGAGATTAGTTTTTTCCTTTTCCGGCATATAGATGACATTCGACATAAGCCAGCCGGAGTTCAGTCCCGAGCGGTTGAACCACGAAACTTCAAAGTACCAGTCTTTGATCTGCAGGACATGGAATTTGACGGAGTCGACATGCTGGAAGATGAGTCTGCCGTTTTTGATTTCGTAGAAAAACAGAGTCAGGTAGTCGGGATGATAATCTTTTGAGGCATAATATTCAATGACTTCCGGGTCTTGGAAAGCCTTGTAAATATTCATGAAGTCGAGCTCGTGGCTCATGGGATGCAGGAAATGCTTTTCCTTTTCGGCAATCTCACCATTGGGGAAGAGTTTGTTGAAATCTGAGAAATAGACATTGGTCAGCACCCACTTCGAGCCTAGACCTTCTTTCTCAACGGCCAAAAAGAGCATCACATTGACAGTCCTGCCGTTATATTTGAAAGTACATGAGACTTCAGAGAACCAATTGCCGCCAAGAAAGGTCATGTAAGTTGAATCACCTTTGGTGACGTCTTCTATGAAATAACGTTGCAGGTCGGTCTGCTTTCCGTATTTCTCTTGGTCGAAGAGGATGGGCAACGACTTGCGGCGCATCTCGTTGCTGCGGTAATTTGGGTCTTTCGGATTGAGTTTGAAGCCGAACTGGTCTTCCTCATAATTGAACCGACGCATGAACTGGCCCATCTGCTTAGTCATCGCATAGAGCTCCGTCTCATCCATCTTAAAATCACCAATCGTCTGACCCGCAACAGGCCAGACGATAGCGATGGTGAGTGCCAGAATGAAAATATTTCTGCTTATTCTCATCTGTTGGTGGTTTCCTTCACGCGCATGTCGCCGAGCAACACATCCCAGAAGCCGATGGTGCGGCCACCGATTTGTGTCTCCTTACGTTTCACGTAGACGGTGATGTCTTTCTTGGTCGTGTCCTTGTAGGCGAGATTGCCTTCGCGGTCATAGCCACGGAAAGACTGGAAGATGGTGATGACGCCCACGTAGGTGCCGTCAGGCTGACGCTGCAAGTCGCTGACATACTCGATGTTGTACCATTCAATCTCGACGCGGTCGTAGTTGAGGCGCATCAGGTGCTCCATATACTTGCGGACGCGATAATAGGTAATTTGGTTGGAGCCCAACGAGGAGACACCGATTTCTGCATCGCTCATGAAAAGTTCCTCGGCACGATCGATAACGCGGTTGGCTTCGCTGAAAGGCGTATCCTTTGAACCAACGATTTTGATATATTTGCTCAGGTCTCTCACCTTCTCCAGCGCGAGGCTGTCGATGGCTTGCTTGCGTTCAAAACTCAGTTCGTCCTGTGCCATGGCGCTACCCACAACGCACAAGGCAATCACTAATGTGGCAATGATCTTTTTCATTTCTTAATCAGTTCAAGTTCGTTAATTTTTCCGTTGGCGTTGTATTTAATCTCGTAAACCTTTTCGGTGGCCTTCTTTTGGTCCTTCACATAGTTGAGGTATTTCTCAATCGTTGTCGGACGATCATAGTCGTTGAAGCCGGCATTCTGCTTGATAATGATGAGCACCGGCACATTGGGCGACTCAAACGCATCCATGGTCTCGTTGATAAGACGGTTGGCTTGTGAGACACTGTTGGCACGGGCTATGCTGCCGAAATTGCGCTCAAGTGTGACATTGACAGCTTGTGCTTCCTGTTTGTTGCGCTCCTCTTCTTCTTTTTGGGCACGTTCGCGGGCGAGTTTCTTCTCCACCTGGAAGAGCAGGTCGTCGACTTCGGCATTTTGAAGGTTCCAGTCCTTGATGGTCTGTACGCGGGCTTCCTTTTCTTCAAGGGTCCAGAGGGTCTCGTCATCAAGGATGGCGTTCAAGTCCTTTACAGCTTGTTCAACTTTTGATTTGTACTCAGCCTCGGCGGCTTCGCGGGCAAGGCGTTTCTTGCTCTTGCAACTGGTGGCACCTCCCAGCGTAAACAAAGCGACCAGAAGAACCATCATGGCGGTTGTGATTTTACTTTTCATTTTTTATCTGATTTTTTTCCTATAACTCCAAATCATGCTAATAAATTGCAAAAATAGTGCTTTTTTTCGTTGCTCAGGGCGATTTTTGAGACAATTTTAGTGCCAATTTTGGTGCCAAATCAACCTAGAGGTATTTTCTTGAGCACTTTATAAAATGGACCTGTAGGTTGAAGGAAACTCTGGAAATATACAAGTTCCTTTACATCGGCATGAAGATAGGACTTCTGCTCAATGGAATTGCATATCTGAAGGAAAAACTGCTTGTCGACCAATTGCTTGATTCTGCAAACAGTGAGATGTGGCACGAAATTCTGTCGATCGCGGAGATAGCCCAACTCGTCGAAGGCATCCAAAAGATCGGCCTCAAGGTCAAACAAGGCTTTGGGCTGGTTGTTCATGCCGAGCCATAGTATGCGCGGCACGTTGTTACTGCCAAAGAACCCCGTGCGGTCAAAATCCATTGTGAACGGCTGATGCTTTTTGGCTACCTTTTGGCAAGCCTCGATAATGGCGGGGACATCCTCTTGAAGTGTCTCGCCCAAGAATTTCAAAGTAAGATGTATCTGATAGGTCTTCACATAGTTGATATAATGCTCATGCTGAAGGTTTTTCTTCAGCTTTTCCACCATGGCAGGAAACTCCGTACCGCATGGGATGGAAATGGCAAGGAAGGTTCGTAAGGTTTTCATCGATTCAATATTTGATTGCAAAGTATAGGTTTTCGTCGCAATTATCTCACCATCCCTACTGGATATACCAAATAATTCTTGTCGCAGTAGGGCGAACGTTCATAGAACCAGTTCATTACGGCATATTGTGAGGGTTGTTTGTCTTTTGGAAAAGAAGCTTTCCATGACTTGAACTGCTCTTCAAGGAATGGGTCGGCGGCGAGCATGGCTTTAGCCATAGGCTCCATCTTGTAGATTTCGAAATACTCCACACGCTGTAACACATGGCTGAAGAAGCCCCATTCAAACAGCGAGCCTTGCATCTCAGGCTCCAGCAGATTCATCAGCAGTCGGACACCGTTCTGCGAGGTCTTTACCACGGCCGAGCCTTTCGGGAAAGTGACTTCCTTGGTGATTTCTTCAGCATCGGCGTGTGCCACACGGCAACGACCTTCGGAAGGCGTGGGGGCAAACGACACATTGCTGAAACGATAGGTGTTGACTGTCAGCGTTTTTTCGCTCTTTAAAAGGTTCACCTCGAAACCATGCGCTTTAACGATGTCAATGACTTCGGCATATTGTGCCGGGATGATATATTCCTTGGGTACAGAGAGGGTCTTCTCGGGACGGGTGGAACGGATTCGACGGGTCTTGCGAATCTCTGGCTTCATCGGGTCATAGGCATAGTACCAGCTGCCAGTGATGTCGCTTTCCACGGTGTCGTATTCAAAGCCCAGGAAGTCCACCCAAATTGTGTCATTCAACTCAGGCTGCATGTTGATAGGGATCTCCTTGAGGGTCAAGTCGTTTTTCTTGGCTTGGGTGAGAGCGTTTTGGAACCCTTCCTTGTCGTCGCTGATGATTTTCAGTGTTTCCGCAATCATGTGATAGGTGGAGAATACGCGGTCTTTATAGGGTTTCAACATGTGGGTCTCCAGTAGGATGCCAGGACAATTGCGGGCGGTAGTATAAGCTTCGGAAAACATGGCCGAAAAGCTCTCGTCATAAAGCGATGCTGTCGGGTCGCCCCATGGATGGAACTCGATGTAGCGTGTGATAGGCATGTTGTGACTCATCATGGCTGGGCCAATTTTAGGCTCCCACACCTCGTTCAGCCAAGCGGTAATGGATGGATCGTAGTTGCCGAAGTTCTCGACAGAGTAGGTGGTTACATATTGGTAATCAGCGCCATCTGTGGCATGGGTGTCAAAGAATAAATCGGGTTGCCACTTATTGAACAAAGCAGTGAAAGCACGCAGTTCGGGCGAGTCGAGTTTGGTGAAGTCGCGGTTGAGGTTCAAGCCTTGGGCATTCACACGCCAACCTGTCTCTTTCGGTCCGTTCTGGTTGATGCGGTTGTAAGGTGAAAAATTGGCTAATCCGTCGGGATTCAATACGGGGATGAAGAGGAAAGAGAATTCGTCCAAAAAGTTACGGTATTCCCTACCTGTCAACATGTTGCGGATGAGCATAAACATGGCGTCTTTGCCGTTGGGTTCGCCAGGATGGATGCACGACTCGACCAAGATGAGGTTTTTTCCGCTCCGGCGGATTTTCTTCGGACTGGTGTAGCCATTCTCATCTACGATGAGCAGGGGTACATCACGGCCTTGGGCGGTCTGTCCGATACTTTGGTAATGCACCTCCTTGAATTGTTTTGCAAGCTGTTTTGCAAAGGCGATAGTACCCTCATAACTATCTGTCTCCAAATAGTTTGACTTTTCGAAAGTGGTGGTGAGATCAGGGTCTGACTTGCTGCAAGCGACCATTAGGCATAAGCATAAGATGGATAAAAAAGCATATTTCTTCATGATACTAGAATTGACGTACAAAAGTAAAACTATTTCTCATAAAGAACAAAAAAAGCGTACGATAACATTACCGTACGCTCATTATTATGAACAAATTTCCTTCGTCAATGCGTAACAACCATTTTTTGGGTCGCGGTGTTTCCGTCTGAATAAATAGCTTGCAGGAAATAGATTCCTCCGTCTAAATCTTTGACATCCAATTCTGTAGTGGTTCCAAAAACCGTAATATGACGAACCTGGCGGCCAGAAATGTCGTAAACTTTGATGGCTTGCAAATCAGCATCAGATCCGACAAACACGCTTTCATCGGATGGGTTGGGATACACTCTGACAACTTGGCTGACTTGTTCGCTGACCGCCATAGGAATAAACAAACCCGTGACAGCTTTCACCGAGGTCTTTTCACCCTCATAAACGGCACAAACTTCAACGACATTGTAATCGTTTTCAGTCGGAACAAAGGTATAAGTCAAATCAGGATAGTTTTCGACAACCAATTCGCCATTGACAATCACGTTATAGCCCGTTGGACTGCCTTCAGCCGGAGCTTCCCATGTGGCGGTTACCGTGTTTCCATTCGCTGAAAGCAGCAAATTCTCAATGGGATAAGGATGAGTCGTGTACTCATACAGAAAATGGCTGTTATACACCTCTTTTGTGTTGTATCGTTGCAGCCACACCGCTACTTCGAGGTCGTCCATCTCTTCGACATGGGTTGAAGACAAGTCAACATCGAAATCCAAGCGCTCATATTCGCCCGCATTGATGGTGACGGTGTTTCCATTGGCGTTGGGCAACATCTTCATGAGAATGTGATGGAATGAGGTCTCGCCATTGGTGCCCACGTTTCCCGTAGTGGTCTTTTCGTTCACCGTCACATAGGCAACGACGTTTTCAAGCTTGGCGTAGGCCATCAGGTCTGCCGTGACAATGATGCGATTGCCTTCGACTTCGAAAGCGCCTCTGATTTCGGCCAGTGCCTGCTTTTCGCGTTCTGCATCGAAAGCTTCTTGCGTCAAGGCTCCGTCTTGAGGCATGCCATCAAGCAGGACATAGGGCACCCAGGGCACATCGTAATAATTGTCTCTCACACCCACTTCCGAATAATAGTATGGGTCGCCGTTACCAGGAAAATACTCTGGATATTTTGTATAGGTGAACTTACCAGGGTTATTTTGCGTGAACTGAAGCATCAAATTGTTGACATTGACACATGGACCGCAGGTTGAAGCCGAGAAATGCTCAATCATGGGAATGCGCTCCGTCAAGCCGATGTTAACTGAAACGGTCTTTGAAAGGACATTGTTTTCAGGATCGTCATCAGTCGCTCCGTTGATTTTCAACAAATTGACAGTCAACAGATAATTGTCAGCTTCAAGGAAAGTCGGGGTGGTGAAAGAGAAGGTTTCGGCAGCAAGTGGTTCCATGTTGGCCGCGAAGGTCTCGGTAACCAATTCGTGTCCTTCGAACTGATACGATGCCTCAAGTGAGGTGATGACATGGCTTCCCTTGTTGATAAGCCTGAAGGCCACAGCGTTGTAGCCAACTGTCACCAAATCGGGCACTTCTATGGCATCCAAATCGCCATCGGAGTCTTCGAGATTGTATATGACAATATCATCAAAATACCAATAATCGATGTTCAAGCAGTTGCCGGTGTAATAAATGCAAAACTGCACGTTGGCTTGTCCAATGTCGGGAGTCTCGACCAGTTGGCGGACTTCATGCTGGCCATCGGCATTATAGGTCTCCGACCATGCGTCGTTCCAAGTAGCGCCTCCATCGGAAGTCGTGGCGATGCCTAGGGTATGAGAACCAGAATAGTTGTCAAGATAATGCTTGAAAGCGACCACAACATTGCTTTTTCCGGTCAAGTCTATGGCAGGCGAGACAAAACGGCTTGTCCCGATAAAAGTCGGATTGTGTTGAAGCATCAACTCGTTCTTCTCGCCACCGGCATTATGTGTATCGCTAATTGACCAGTTGTTTTGTCCCATGCCTGCAATGGTCCATCCTGAAGGGATGTTGCTGCCGTTAAATGATTCGCTAAGCAACAAAGCCCTGTTTTGGCCTTGCAAAACCATGGCAAAAAACAAAGGTAAGACAAGTAAAAAACACTTTTTCATCTTGTTGTTTATTGAATTGCGACTTTTTTCACGATGATGCCTGCCTTGGTTTCAATGCGAACCAGATACAAACCCGATTGATATCCGGCAATATCGATAACAGTCTCATTGCCCATGGCTTCATGATGGCCAACTTCTCTGCCTGTTAAATCGAAGATGCTGATATTCAGTAGGTTATTTGCTGAAATATTCAGGACATTTGTTGCTGGATTCGGATGAATCTGAGCATTTTCTGCACCAAGTTCAACCACCGAGACACCATCGTTTGAAATCAAACCACGGATCAACCAAGTGAAAGGAGGCATGCCTACAGTAGAAGCATCGGACCATTCGCGGCCATCTTCAGAAATCCAACGGCTGTTGGCATCGCCACAATCGTCGGCAGCTGGAATGGTGAATTGGCCGTCCGTGTTGTTAAAGGTAATCCATAGGTTTTTCGTTACATCCAAAACGACAGGCGTATCGAGTTTGATTTCAGTCCAATCGTTTGTTCCTGAAACACTGTATTGTTGCGTGTAAACCATGTCAACAGGACCTGTTGTGCTATTGTCTTGATAGATAATCAGATAACCATTATATGGGGTATGGTCCCATATCTTGATTTGTGTCAACTGATAGCCGTCATAATCGGCTAATTGGCTTGGTGTGAACATGTTACCCCAGTAGATAGGGTCACCGCTCAGAAGGCCGATGTCGGTCAAAAAGACACCGTTATCGTATTCAAGCCAAAATTCATCCCTTTCCTGGGCGTTTACATTGAATGACGCCATGACTAGCATTAACGCTAAGATTGTAAATAACTTTTTCATGAGATTTAGTGTTTAATTTGTTAATAATGAATTATTTAAAGTGTTACTATTATGCATGGATGATTTAATATCAAGAATTATTTTGATGCAAATATAGTTTTTTTTCCTTCCCATAACACGAAATACTGTATTTTAGCACCATCAAAAATCACTACAAAAATGAACACTTATTCCATAGGAATCGACATTGGCGGCACCAATACTGACATTGGACTGGTGCGCGACGACGGCCGTGTGATGGCCAAGAAAAACCTCCCTACCAACAAGTATTTTGACGCCGACATCTACGTCTCTGACATGTGCGACCAAATCAAGGCGCTGATGCAGGAAAACAATATTAATGCCATCGATGGCATCGGCATCGCAGCACCTGTGGGCAACTACTACACGGGCTGCATCGAGAACGCCTCGAACCTGAATTTCAAAGGAGTCATCGACTTGGTGCGAATGGTCAAATCATTTATCGACGTGCCAGTGGTGGTCTCCAACGACGCTAATGCTGCGGCCTACGGCGAGCTTGTGTATGGTGGTGCCAAAGGCATGAAGCATTTTATTATGTTCACCCTCGGCACGGGTGTGGGCAGTGGTGTGGTGGTCGACGGCAAGCTGGTGTTGGGCAAGACGGGCGGCGCAGGCGAACTTGGCCATGCCATCCTGATCCCCGAAGGGCGTCAATGCGGCTGTGGCAACAAAGGCTGTCTTGAGACCTATTGCTCGGCTACAGGCATCCGCCGCACGGCCTTGGAGATGATAGAAAACATGCCCGATTATGACGGAGCGCTTCGAAAAGTCGCCCCGGAGGAACTCACCAGCAAGATGGTGGGCGATGCGGCCAAATACGGCGACCCGTTGGCCATCAAGGTGTTTGAAAAGACAGGGTATCTGTTAGGTATCGCCATGGCCAATGCTGTGACCTTCAGTGGTCCCGAGGCTGTCTTCCTGTTTGGCGGTCCCGTGAAAGCTGGTGACGTGTTGCTCGACCCCGTGCGCAAGTCGTTTGAAGAGCATCTCTGCTTCATCTTCAAGGGCAGCGTCGAAATCCGTGTCTCCGAGCTGCCCGACAACGACGCGGCCATCCTTGGTGCTGCAGCTTTGACGAAGGCGAGATAAAGAAAGATGAAACAGAACAGGAATTGGGGATGGCTTTTCGTATGGGCACTGCTCTGTGTGGAGTGTCTTTTGCCCATCACGGCAAACGCCCAAGCCATCCCTGATTCATTGCTACAATTCCTTGAACAAAGCAAAGTGTCTGATATTGAGCGAGCTAAGGCTTTACAAAAGATTATCGACTATCATTATAGCTCTTTCACTTTCAAAGACGCCAATCCTGCCATTAAAGAGTTGGAGGCTACCACAGAAAACCTCGACAATAACTATTTTAAGGCTTTGGTGCTCTATTATCAAGGCATCAGCAACATTGAGGACAAACAATATCTAGAAGCCGATTCACTGCTTAATTCCGCCTATTCCATAGCTAACATACTGAAACACAACTATGACAACGATGTGCTTCGTGCCAGAATCTTGCTTGCAAAAAGCTCTGGCTCCATAAAGAACAAAAAAACATCAGAAAATTATATTTACATAAGCAATGGTTTAAAACTGCTTGAAAAATATGATGAGCAATTGATTACGGCAAAACTGAACAGCAATCTGGCCCTATTGTATATGGACATTGGAAGAACACAAGATGCCATCCAGTTGCTGAAGAAATCCATCCATGCGTTCAATAAAATAGATATCAACAATTTCATTCAATATCTAGATTTGGGGAATGCATACCAAACAATCAATGAGATGGATTCCTCACAACGCTATTTTGATTCTGCGTATAGGGAAGCCAGAAATATCAGCGATCGGATTAGGGTACTGGCTAACAAAGGGATTAACTATCTGATTTTAAATGATATTGATAAAGCATACACTTGTTTCTCCGAGGCAAAGACTTTGACCGACCAAACAAAGGATGCTCAGCTCAGTGCCGTCAGTTTAGCCTATCTTGCTATGGTGCATTTCCTTCGCTGCGAAACCGCGAAAGCTTATCCAACCATTGATAGTGCCTTGGCCTATGCCTACCAAACTGAAGACCTTGAATTACAGCAGTTTTGCCTAAAAACCAAAATGGACATCCAAGAAACCTTAGGGCAATACAAAGAAGGATTTCAGACCCTTCACAAACTAAATTCCATTACTGATAGTTTAACTATTCGACACAATGAAAGTGCTGTAAACCAACTTATTCTACAGCATGAGATTGAGACCTACGAAGAGATTTCCGAGGCCGAACAACTCATCGCACGGCAACGCCAACGAAACATAATCCTAATTGCCATCACTGCTATTCTTCTGACCTTAGCCATTTTTATCGTGTCTATCATTCTCAAGCGTCGAAAAGAAAAGCAACTTGGCTTGGAACTTGACCTTCGAAACCGCGAGATTACTTCTAAGGTGATGAATCAGATGCAAGTCAACGAGATGCTGCAAGGTGCCATTAAACAACTTGAAGATTTTGAAAAAGACAACAAAGTATATTTAAAGCCAATTATCGATGGACTGAAGCATACCGTTGATGACAATACCAAAAAGGATTTCGATTACTATTTTGTTCAAGTGCACCCCGATTTCTATAACAAATTACTTGCCGACTTTCCCCATCTGACCCAAAACGAACTACGGCTGTGTGCTTTCATCAAGGCCAACCTTTCCACTAAAGACATCGCCACGATGACCAACATCAGTATCGATAGTGTGAAGTCGGCAAGAAAACGCCTGAGAAAAAGCCTCCACATGGCCTATCCCAGCGATTCCCTTTCACAATTCTTGTGGAAATATTGAAACATACCCCCCCTTTTGACACCCACTGCCACCGATTTTGACACCTATTATACCCCCTATATTATTTTCAAGATTCAATAAAAGGGATGTAATTTTGCATCAACAATTGATTAAAACTCAAAATTAGTGTCAAACCAACAAAATCGTAGCATTATGAAAAAGCTTTCACTATTCAGTTTGGCCCTTTTCATTGGGCTTTTCAGTGCCTCCGTCATGGGTCAGAACAAATGTACTGTGGGGAACACCACCATCACCTGCTCCGAAGACTACCAACTGATCAAAAAGAGTGAGTCGTCACTGTGGATGTACAAACCCACAAAACATCAACCTCAAGACACCGGCAACCGCGAGTTGTTCAACCTCACTATCGAACCCACCTTCAATGGTGAATTCATCTGTATCAGCGACGGTGCCGACTATAAGGAAGTCCTGCAGGAATCCTCGGTCAGCCTGGATTTGGCCGAAGGCCATTACGACATCGTTGTCATCGGCTATACGGAAGATCACGTGGATATCCTCCTCTCCTATGCAATCGACCTTCACGAGGACACCACCTTGCAACCCGACGCTAGCGAAGCAATCCATCCGATTTATGCCGAGGGCGTGGATGAAAACGGGCAAGACCTAAACACGGTGAATGTATTCGAATATAACACCAGGGTTTTGATGGATTATGTGTGGTTCGATCAACTCATCAGAGGTTATAACCTTGACGTCGTGGCCGATATGAATTACCGATTCAACGAGATTCCCGAAAACAGCTATTTCCAGGTGGTTGCCACCTTCCAAGTGCTAGAAGAGAACAAATCCTACCTGATGCTTTATGACCGCCTCAACCCAGGCAGCGACGGTCACACCACCAACCACGTCGAAGATATAGCATCCACTTATGCCTTCTTCAATCTCGACAACGTTGACAGCGCCCTTTATCACACCAACTTCCGCTGCGACAACGGAAAAGGATGGATGCTCTCAACCAACGGCTGGCACATTGACGAACATTACGACGCCACCAAACCTATGAAAATCGTCACCAACGCCATTGACACCCACCCCGGCGAATTTGAAGAGAACGAATGGAAATATCGCATCATCCCCCTCGTGTGGGAATCGGTCGATGCCTACAGCCAAGTCCCGAACTATTTCAGTGACAAGATGACTTTCTCGGCCATGTCGCTCAACGCCGACAGGCAGTTTGTCAGGGAGCCTTTCGACGATATTTTGAATAATGTGTATACCGCTCTGTACCATCAGAGCTTGCTGAACCACTATCCCTTAACACCTGCCATGATGGTCGAAGACCCCGAACAGATCCGTTATTATGGCTTCAGGACCCCTATCTGGCATTGGCAGGGATTTGCCTTCGGTGAGGACAGTCCTGCGGGCATGCCTTTCTATGGAGGTGTGTTTTGCGCATTCGGCGAAGGCGGCGTGCAACGCTGCACAGACGAGGATAACGAACTTGTGGTGAAACTCGATGGGGAAACCATCTACCAAGACTACATCTATGAGCATAACGAACAATGGAGCAATGCGGTACCCGAAATCGGAGTTCTCACCTTCGACATCGAGGACAACCACGTAGTGAACAACGGGATGGTCATGGGCAATCGTACCCATGTCGAGCTCGACCTCAGCAAAGAGGAAGCTCTGCCACCCACGCTGACCATCCTCCAGGTGATGGATGAGAACAACACCGAGAAGATCGACATCCACGACCTTGCCCATTCAAGAATCAACATCGCGGCTGGTATCTTTATCCCCGACTTTGAAACCATCCGATTCATGCTCTATCATGCCAGACCCGAAATGGAGGTGTGGTATTCCATGGACGGCGGTGCTTACCAGCCTTTGGAAGTGGTGGAGGACGAAACCATGTTCCACGAGTTCTATGGCAACTTCTTCGTCGTTGACCTAGCTCAATTGGAAGGCATTGCCAACGACAAGTGGGTCAGCCTTAAAGTAAAAGTCACTGATGCCTATGGCAACTTCCAAACGCAAGAACTTGACAATCTGTTCTACGCAGGAGCATTTGAGTCCATCGAAAACCACGAAACGCCCACTGTGCAGCATCAAGTCTATCCCAACCCGTTCACCAACGAGGTTTGTATCAAAACCTCAGAAGCCATTGACGGTGCGGCGGTTATAGAGATTTATAACGTTGTCGGCGAAAAGGTGTTCAGCCAACGCCTCCAATGCAACCAAAGCCACGAATTCCGTTGGAATGGAAACAACGAAGGGTCAGGCCTTTACTTCTACAAAATCACTACAGAACAAGGGGTTATCTCTGGAAGCATCATTAAAGAATAAGCGTATCCTCGGGGAATGATGAAAATGCCGCCAATAAGGCGGCATTTTCGTTTATTCCTTGAAGTTCTTCTCCAAAAATTCCTTCGCCTCTTTCATGCCGCCATCGCTAGCTTTGCGCATGAGGAGTTTGGCGTAAGTTTGGTCCTGCTCCACTCCATTGCCCGTGTAATACAGGATGCCGAGACGGTATTGGGCATTGGCGATGTTGTGGTCGGCGGCTTGGGTGAAGTATTCCACAGCCTTGGACAAGTCTTTCTCAGTGCCTATGCCGTAATAATAACAGTCGCCCATCTGCGAGATGGCGTAGACATTGCCGGCGTCAGCCGCGTCTTTCCACCATTTGACGGCCGTCTTCTCGTCTTTCTCCACGCCCATACCATAGAAATAGCAGTTGCCGAGGTTGAGCATGGCTTGGGCATCCTTGGCTTGGGCACCTTTTTGGTACCACTCAAGGGCCTGCTTAGGGTCGGCTTTCACCCCCGTTCCCATACGATAGAAATTGCCGAGTGAGTTATATGCGGGGCCGTTTTCCTGAGCAGCCGCTTTTCTGTACCATGCCAGCGCTTCTTTCGTATCCTGCTCCACGCCCCAGCCCTTCTCGTAACATACGCCGTAGGCATACTGGAACTTGGCATCGCCGTGCTCTGCCTTATAACGAATGCTGTCGATCTGCGAGGTCACCCGTTCTTCCATCGACTTTGGCGCACCTGCAAGTTGACTGAAATCAAGAGGTTTGCCTTCTTCCATCTGCAACACAGGCGTGTTAGGGTTGCTCGTATTGGATTCAAAGGTCAACCCCGGGTTGGTGGTAGGTGGTATCTGAGGTACAGGAGCGACGGGCACACCCATGGGGATGTCCTTATTTGTCTGCTCGGGCTGTGTTTGCGTTTGTTCCGTGTTGTTGCCTTTCTGCTCACAGGCCGCAATCACCAGCGCCAAAGTAAATAAGAATAGGAGTTTTTTCATCTCGTCATGATTTTGGCTGCAAAAGTACGGTTTTTTATTTGATTTGGAACCTCACGCCCAAATAAGCACGCACACCCGACAACGGTCCCCACACCATCGAAGCGTCAAAGTCTTCGCTGAATGGATTGTCAGCCGAGATGATGGGATAGTCTTGTTTAAAGTTGGTCAGGTTCTCGCCACCGACGTAGACTTCCCAGCACTTGCCCAACTTCTTGGTGATCTGAGCGTTCATGATAACATAGAAAGGCGAGCGACGGATGTCTTGATGGTGGGCTACAGCGGTGGCGTTGCCGCTCAAATCAGGTACGCGGCTGTCGCCGTTGAACTGAGTGGTGAAGTCGAACTGCCAAGTACCAGGGGCATACGACATCGTGACCAAACCTTTGTAGCGGTTGACGAAAGGCTTCTCGCGCAACGTATCGTTGATGGTCATCTTCACGTCGTTGTAGCGGAAGGCCAAGGTCAGGTCAAAGTCCTTGAAGATCTCGCAGTTGGCTTCAATTTGGGCGCTGTTGGAATAAGACTTTCCGTTGAGGTTGTAGATACGCACTTCATGTGCATCGGCATCGCGGTCGAGGACGATTTGGTTGACAAAATCTGTACGGTAGAAATCAGCTTGCAGGACAATCTCACGCCAGCCGATGTCGATGCCTTTGGTCAGGTTGATGCCATAGTTCCAAGCATCTTCCATCTTCGGCGTATCCAAGAAACGGATGACTCTTGCCGATGCCAGCATGGTGGAGTTCTCGGCCAAGATGTTGGGAGAGCGATAGCCCTTGCCTGCCGAAAGACGAACTGCAAATTCGTCATGTGTCTTGAAGCGTACATGCAGACGGGGTGTATAAAGCATCTTGTGGTAATACGTGTTATAGTCGGCGCGAAAACCCGCAATCACATTCCAATGGTGATCGTCGCTGAAGTTATATTCAACAAAAGCGCCAGGAACCTGCTCAACGCGCTGCATCGTACTGTCGTTCAAATGCTCATCGTACTTGTCGTAGGTGTAACTCGCACCCACGGAATAAGAATGATGATCGTTAACAATGTAGGAGTCGAACAGCAGGTTGCCATAGTAGGATAGTTGGTTGGCATTGTAGTCGGTGAGTCCGTAATAGGAGTTTACCTTGTGGTAGGTTACCTGATGTTGTGTTCCGAGGCTAGTGTCTTTGCGGTTGAAGTGGTAGCCACCCTTGGCGAAAGCCTCATAACGCTCGGTGTTGATATTGATGCCATACAGGTTATAGCCTTCGTCGAGACGATGCTTCGGGTCGAAATCCATCTGTCCTCCGAGACGGGTTTCTTTCAAAGCCTTTAAGCCTACCTTACAACCAAGCTTTCCGACATGGGGATGGCTATAACGCAGAAAGACATTGTATTGCGTAGTCATTGGTTCGTCAAGGAACGAGTCGCCATTGTCATCCATTTTCAAATGGTTGTGGCTCACATGGCCAAAGAGCATGATGCCGTCGTTCTTCCCCACTTTGACGCGTCCATTGAAATTGAAATCCGTCATTGCCATAGAGTTGCCATAAAGGTTGACGAACACTTTCTCACTTTTGTCGGGCATGGGTTCTTTATAGTCCACATTGATTTGTCCCGTGATAGACTCGAAACCATTCCTGACCGAGGAAGTTCCTTTGGAGATTTGGATGCCGTTCATCCAAGTACCTGGTACATAATTCAAACCGAAAGTCGAGGCCAGACCGCGGAAATTAGGGATGATTTCGGTCATCATCTGGGTGTAGATACCGCTTAGGCCGAGCAGTTGGATTTGTTTGGCACCTGTGACAGCATCACTGTAAGCCACGTCAACCGAGGCGTTGTTCTCGAAACTGCCCGCGAGAGTGCAGCAAGCCGCACGTTTCAGGTTCTCAGAGGTGATTTCTTGCACTGCCATAGCTTTGATAGGGTTGATATATGAGGCTTTCTGTCGCGCCGCGATTTCCACCTCGTTCAGCATATGGATGGCTTTGAAGACATGGTCGTAATGCGCAGGCTCCACCATGTGGTGGACGGTGTCGTTCTCATAGCTGATGCAGCTGAACACGAGGCAGCCGATGCGTTCATGAAGCGGTATTTTATAATGTCCGTTGGCATCGGTCACGGTGCCTTCGTTGACGATTTTCCAATACACATTTACGCCAGGCAGCGGGGTGCGTTGTCCGTTTTCTGCCTCTTCGTAAACGGTGCCTTCGATAAAACCTTGGGCAAAAGAGCCTGTGACGAAAGCAAATAATAATAGGGTGATAAGGGTGAGTTGTTTGGTTTTCATGATGTTAAATGTTTATGTTGTTTGTTCATTCTTTGAACGTCATTGCGGGCTTGACCCGCAATCTCCTATGCGTTAGTGACAACTTCCCGCGTAGGGGATTGCGGATATTCCTCCGCAATGACGTTTAAGGCTCGGGGTTGACGTCCCCAGTCTAATGTTGTGGTTATCAGAAAACCAAAGGATTAAGCTTTAGCGAAGAAAAGAAGACAATCCGTTCCTGCCCAGAAAGAAACTTTAGCGTTTTCCTTTGGGAATGATTGTTGAAGACCGTGCACACCTGGGCACACAATTCCTTCAAGTCAAGATGGGGCAGGACAAAGGATTGTAAACTGACGATCAAGTGTTTGTCGGGCGAAAAAACGAAGTTGTCGGTAAATTGGATCTTGCTGTCGAAGTCCTCACAACAGCATTTGGCCTTGAACTGGACGACATCGAACGGTTGGATGGCCTCCGTTTCCTCGTGATCATGATGGTGCCCCAAGCAATGCATGCATGTTGCGGCAGCGTCACTGAAGCTGCCGGACATGTGATGATCTTCGGTGCAATAATGGAACTTCACATCCCATCCGACCGAGACAAATAGCACCACGAAAGCCATCAAAAGTGAGCCAGTTTGCAACAATCGTTTTTTCATGGCGCAAAAATATGTTTTTTTCCGTTAAAAATGGATTAAAACTTACCGAAAAAGTATGAATCGCTTTATTATCGAAGAATGATTCTATCATGTCGAAATAAGCTTTTTTCGTTTTTACAATCCAAACGTCTCCGCCAGCTCCTGCATCTGCACCTCACTCATACCCTCAGGCTCGAAGCCCATGCTGCGGGCGCTCATATAAATCTGTGCAGCCTTGTTGAGCACATCCACTTGGTCGAAGGCGGCCATGATGTCGGTGTCGACGGCAAACACGCCGTGCTTCTCCCACATCACCACGTCATACCCTTCATCGAGGGTCTTGAGGGTGGCCTCGCCAAGTGCCACGCTGGAAGGTAGCAAATAAGGCACAATGCCCAAACCCTTCGGACAGAACGCTCGTGTTTCGGGTATCATCGACCAAAGGATTTTGGTCAGCACGTCCTTCTCAAGGAACGGTCTATGGTGTGTCATAGCTACCAATTCGATGGGATGGGTGTGGAGCGAGGCTTTATAGGGTGAACCTTTGGAAATCAAATAATTGTGAACGCTGAGGTGCGATGGTAACTCCGATGTGGGCATAACAGGTTTTTCGGCAATGATTTCATAATGGGCGCAGTCGTCGAGGATGCGGATGATGGAGCCGTTGTCCATAGGCCAGCGGGCGAGGTCGCGCATGCGGCGGTTGGTGCCTTTGCAGAAGAAATAGCAGCCCTTTAAATGCGGCAGGGTTGTACCAATAGCAATAGGATTTGAGAGTTTAGAGTTTAGAGTTGAGAGTTGAGAGTCGAGGCAATCTGTGACATTAATGACAATATTGCCGCCGTTACGCTCAGCCCAGCCTTTCTGCCAGAGGTAGCCGGCCACTTCCGCGACTTGTTGTATTTGTTTAGTAATCGTCTCCATAGCGTTCTTTTGTTATTTGGTTAAGCGACTTGCCTCGGGTGTTGGGGCAGCCGATGACGCCCACGATCAACGAGATGAGCAGCAATCCGATCATACAATAGGCAGCCAGGGTGAAGCCTTCGCCGTTTTCACCATAGATGAAGGTGAAGATGAGTCCCCAAAGTGCAGAGAGCCCTCTGACAACAAAGAACATCAGCCCTTGTGCGCCGGCGCGGAACTTGGCAGGGAACAGTTCCGAGCCCCATAAAGCGTAGAAAATCTGCACCGACATACCCCCTTCGATGCCCCACAAGATAGTAAACAGCCACAGCCCTGCAGTGCCGTTCACACCGACAGCCACAATAATGACCCACGCATTGATGGCGAAAAGTAGGCCCAAAATGTAAATCAGTTTGTGACAGGTCTTGTCGATGACCTTGGAAAGCAGAAATGTCACTGCTACGATAATGGCCCATTGGATGCAGTTCATCCAGTTGGCCTGTTCGTTGCTTACGCCGCCCGCTGTTTCATAGATATGCGGTTGGAAGAATCCCAACACTGAGGCCACGAGGTTCCAGGTGAGGTAGATGACGGCCAAGAAACAGGCGGTCTTAATGGCGGTTTTGTTAGAGAACAAGACCTTGAATGCGTGCCATAATCCAGTGTTCTCGCCTTTGGCCTTGGCGACCTCTTGGCTGGCTTTCCACTCCGTGCTTTCCTCCAGTTTGCGCTGCAGGTTCCAAGCGATGAAGGCCACAATCAGCAACGAGAAGAAGACGATACGCGAACTGAACACGTTGACAGCTGCTTGGGATAACTCGGCACCACCAAAGGTATGCGCGATACGTTCCACCCAACCGAACAGATAGCCGTCAGGGGCGAAGAACATACCCAACAATAGGATGATCATCGGGCCGAAGCCCCACGACATCTGTGAGATGCAGATGTTGCGGCCACGTTTGTCGTTTTCCGAGCTCTCGGAGATGTAGGTCCACGAGGCTGGCACGCCGATGCCTACCGAGATGCCCGTCACCAGGAATCCAGCTAGTAGCATCGGGAAGCTGACGGAGAGCATGATGAGCAGCACGCCCATCATGTAGACGAGCAGGTTGTAGGTGTAGATGAACTTGCGCCCGTATTTGTCGGCCAAGAACCCGCCGATGATGGCACCGAGGGCGGCACCCAAGCAGTTGGCGCTGATGAAGTTGAGCCAGCCGAGATGCACCTCAGTGAGACCTAGGTATTTCTGCCATAGCGTCAGGCCACTGGCTCCTGCCACGATGGCTCCAGCGTCTAGGTAGTTTGTCAGCGAGACGGCGATGGTGCTTTTTAGACTTCCTTTACTCATGGTTTATCGCTTTGAGGTTACATCTTTCTCATATTGCTGTACTTTGGCGATGAATTCCTCGCCGATGGGGACATTATTCTTCAGGTTGAAGTAGTCATATACGGCGCCAAAGGGCAGCGACTTCATCTCCTCCAACAAAGCCAGTTTTTCAAAGCCTTGACCGTTGTCTTCGTATTGACGTAGCAGTTGCAACGGCTCCAACAGGGCTTGCAGCAGGCATTTTTGTGTGGCGCGGGTGCCGATAATATAGGCTCCGATTCTGTTGATAGAGGCGTCGAAGTAGTCGAGGCCGATATGGGCGCGATGGAGGGCTTCGGCACGGACGATTTCCTTGAAAAGCTCGAGGGTCTGGTCGTTCATCAGGGTGACATGGTCGGAGTCCCAACGGATAGGACGGCTGACATGGAGCATTAACTCTGGAACATACAGCAACAGTGACGACACCATATCCGACACATTCTCAGTGGGTTCGTAGTGACCTGTGTCGAGAGTGTAGATGACCTTTCGGGTGGCGCAATAGCCTGCGTAGAAATCGTGCGAGCCGACGGTGAAATTCTCCAAGCCGATGCCAAACAATTTGGCCTCGACGCAGGATTTCATGTCAGGAAATTCTTCAGCCAATATCTCATCCAACGAGGCGGCCAACAGCTCACGGTAACGCTTGCGTTCCACGGTGAGGTCTTTCAGGCCGTCGTGCACCCAGATGTTCATGATACAAGGGTCGCCTTGTGCCTTGCCCATGGCGTCGGCGATGCGGCGGCAGCGTTTGGTGTGCTCGATCCAGAAGGCGCGAATGGAGGGGTCAGGGTTAGCGAGGCTGAGGTCACCGCTCTTGGGATGACCGAAGGAGGTGGAGTTGAAGTCGAGCTTCATGCCCACTGATTTGCTCCAGTCGATCCAGCTTTGGAAGTGTTCCACGCCTACTTGGTCGCGGTCGACATATTTTCCACCAAAATCGCCATAGATCTCGTGAAGATTAACACGCTGTGTGCCGGCGAGCAACGAGTTGACGAACTCGAGGTCGGCGCGTACCTCGTTGATGGTTCGGGCGCGACCTGGGTAGTTGCCCGTGGTCTGGATGCCGCCCGAGAGGCCGGCTTGGCTCTCAAAGCCCATCACGTCGTCGGTCTGCCAGCAATGCAGCGAGATAGGGGTCTTTTCGAGGGTGGAGATGGCTTGGTCAGTGTCGATGCCGAGGTTGGCGTAGCGTTCTTTGGCTAGGGTGTAAGCGTTGAGGATGTTGGATTCGTTCATAGGTTTGTAGTGTTCTTTAGGATTATTTCCGCTCAAAAACGGATTCTTTTGTGTGGCTGTCGGGTTCAATTACGGTTAGATTGTTGATATCGTGATTGTTGACATCATCCATTACGATGGCGGTACGGTAGTCTTTCTTCAGTGCTGTCAGCTTGATGTTGTTCATGGTCAGGCCGTCGACGTGGCGGACGAAGAATCCCCAGGCGGGTAGCTCCATGTGTTGCGAGAACTCTGGATAGGCCTTGGGCATCTCGGGCACTTTGTCCAACTCATCGAGGCCCACATGGGCATAGTGTGGATCACCGCCGCCAGGGAAGACGATTTCTATATTCTCCAAGGTGACATTCTTTATCTTACTGTCTTTCAGTCCGATAATGCCGCATGGGGAGATGTTGCGTGGCAGGTCTTCGATGGGACCTTCGTATTCGTAGCCTGCATCGGGTTTGGTGGCGGCCACCTCGCAATACAGGTTGCGGATGGTGATGCCGTCCATGAAGCTCTGCTTGTCGCGACGGGCACCGACATTGAGGTAGATGGCGTTGCCCACGTTGGTGGCGTAGAGTGAGTCGACGAGGATGTTCTCGCAGATGCCACCGTCGACGCTTTGTATGGTGATGGCGCTGCGGTAGGTGTCGTAGACGGTGTTGTTGATGATCTTCACATTCTTGAATCCGCCTGCCCCCATGGTGCCGAACTTGATGCCGCTGGCACTGCTGCGGGCGGTACAGTTGCGAACTTCTATGTTTTGGCACAACTTCTTGGCGCTGTGTGACTTGAGACAAATGGCATCATCGCTGGCATCAACATAGCTATTGGTCAGCACAAAGCCATCGCAATCCACAATGTCGATGCCGTCATTGTTCCAGAAGGCCGTGCTTTGGATGCGCACGTTGTTGACTTTGACATTCTCGCATTGGTCGTACATGGTGACCCAGTTGGCGGCATTGCGGAAGGTCACATTATCGACTTCCACATTCTTGCATTCCCTGAAGATCAATAGCCTTGGACGGAAACCTTCGCCTACACGGTCGTTGCTCAACTTGTCTTTCATGAGGCCTTTGTGCACGAGGTCGGTGCAGTTGTTACCCAATGCTCGTCCTTGTCCTTCGATAACACCGCCGCTGTTGTAATAGCCTATCAATCTAATGTTCTCAACCCCTTCGGCAAGAATGAGCGCATGGTCGTTGGTGGCCACCAGACGATCATAATCGAGAGGGTTGGTGCTGCCGACGAGTACGGCACCTTCCACCAATTCGATGGTGACATTGGATTTGAGGTGTATGCTGCCAGTCAGGTAACGGCCCACCCAGAAGCGCAGGGTGCCACCGCCTTGTTCCGCGATCCAGTCGATGGCGAACTGTATGCTGCGGGTGTTCATCGTCACGCCGTCGCTGCGGATGCCGAATAAGGAGGAGTTGTAGATGGGCTGTTGGTTGTCGGCAAAGGCATGGCTGAGACCCAACATCAGGGTGAAGCAGAGGGTTAATAAGTGTTTTTTCATTGTATATCAGTTTTATAGATTCTCACTGGTCCTAACAGACCCATAGGTTGCAAGGGTTGATCCCGTCGGGGATGGTTGACGTAGACCCAAGTGGTCTGGTTTTTCTCGCGGTCGAAGGTTTTAAGGTAGTTGCCCATGGTGGTGGTCACTCGGATTTCTATGTCGTTTTGCCCTTCATGAAGGACTTTGCTAAGGTCATAGAGCCTGCGGCCAAAATATTGTATACCAACAGATTGTCCGTTGACGAACATCTCGGAGACGCCTTCCACTAGGCCTAAATCCAGTATTGTTGAGACGTTGCGCGCAACGTCTGTACCTAGATGGTCAATGGTTTTCCGATAAACGATAGTGCCACAGAAATGCTGGTATTCCTCATTGTCCTTCAGGTCAAACAAGGTGTCGAAATGGGCTGTTGTGGTGTCATGCAAGAGGCTGTGGCAAAGTGTGATATTCCAGCCCTCTGAGAGGTCGGTAGGCGACATCGCATTAATAACCGTATGTGGCGGTTCCCAAACGGGCAGTTGCTGGTCCTTTTTGGTCCTTTCGAACACGATGAGCACCGATTCGACAGGTCCAAGATCAAAGATGTAACTATTGTTTTCATCCAATGGCAGACTGTAGCGTTCGCCTGTCTGCAAGTCCCAGACCTGGGCTTGGCGTTTGTGGGTCAAGGCATCGCTGAAGGTGATTTTGGTTTGGTGTGTATCGTATCGATGGCTGTTGCTCAACAAGATCATCTGGCTACCATCATCGGTGGTATAGCGGTTTTGCATCCCATAGGGGTCGGGACTTTCGATATCGAGGTAACGAGGTAGCTGTTCAGCTTTCATCAGGCTGTCGTACCAAGGGATGAAACCCTCTTTGGGCGGCTCAACAAAAACGAAATGGTCTTTGTGTTGCATCACTTTTTCCATCGTGGCCTTGACAAGCGAGTCGTTTTCTGCATGATGTTGCGGCGTGCCCAGTGATTGGTAAGGGATGGTGTCGATGCAAAGAATCTTGCCCCCTGTCTCCACAAAACGCAGCAGTTGCTCAGCGGTCTCGGGATGAAGGCTTTCCACATCAATGAGCATCAAGGTGTTGTATTTCCTTTGGTTGAAGCACAAGTTGCCCTTCTTGATGTTTGATCGGTTAATAATGTTTTCGCTCACATAGTCCACCCCGCCTCCACATTTGTTGATGGCTTCCCAAATCAAGGTTTTGTAAGGGGCACGGGTGGTGTTGGGGAAGGGCTCGTTCTGCATCCCGATGGTGCTCCACATGTCGTTCTCGGGGTTGAGGATAGCGATATCGGCATAGTAGGTGCCGTGTTGCAGGGCGTAGGAGAGCCGTGCCTTGTATTCGTTATATAGATGGAAAAATGGCCACCAGTTGTTGCGTTCGCTGTAAAAGGCGCCATAGCGCAGCCAGCCCGGGAAGGGTGCTTCAAGGTTGGGCGAGTAGTTGAAGCCGTGGAAGACGCTGTGGGTCACGCCCGACATGGCTGATTGGTCACCGCCAATCTTCAGTTGCTCGAGAGTCATGTTGAAGACGGTGTAAGTATTGGTCATCTCCTCGCAACTAACGGTGCGGTTGCCAGCAAGGTGGGCGCCTGACGACACGAACTTGTTGACCATGGTATAGGCGCGGCCGCGGCGGTAGTCGGTTTCCGACATTTCCTCGCCAGGTTTGTGGCGCAACCAGTTGGTGGTCCACGACTCGCCTTCGGGGATGTCGTAACCCATGGCGTTTTCCAAAGGATAGAAGCCGCGACCGTAGGCCTGGGCACGGGCTTTCACGCCGAGTTGGTGGCACCAGTCAAGATAAGTATCGGTGAAGCGTTCCTGCATCAGCTGGGCCTTGAAGTCCTCGAAGTCGTAACGCGCTCGTTGGATCTCCTTTTGGAAGTCTTCGGTCACGGGAACCACTGGGTTATAGTTGAGTGCACTGCCCATCGAGCCAATCTTGAAGAGGATAAACGGCAGCCATTCGGTGATGTCGTAGCCGTAGCGTTTTTGGAACGCCTCAGCCATATCGTTGGTCCAGTTGGCCCCTTCGAGCTCCATGCTGTCGGTAAAGAGGGCGCGGATCTTGCCCTTCAGCGGCCCAATCTGCTGCTCTATCTTGTCCGACATGTTATACAGGTATCTATTAACCGCCTCGGTGTTGAAGTGGTCGAGCACGGGACCGGCCGCTCCCGGGGCGCCGTTGATGACCTCAAGGAAGCCGTTGATTTTCACCAAGGCGGCCAAAGAGTATTCCCCTTCTGGGATTTCGATGGTGAAAATGCTGTCAAACTGAGGTCCCTGAGCCTGTCGAAGGGCCGACCCTAATTCAATAAAATCATCAACATTTGATGCTGGATTAGGATAAAGCCTCAGCATCATCAGCTCCTTGGTGTTGCCTTTGTAGGGCGAACTGACCTTAGGCAAGGCACGGTTACAGATGCTATCTCGGATGATGGTCAAACTGGTTGGACCTGTCACCGTTTCCGCATAGTTGACCACAATCTGAGCGCGTTCGTCTTCTTTTAGAAACTCTGCGCCAAAAGGCCAACCTGAGCCTACGAGCAGGTCGCAGGTCATATCTAAAGAATCGGCTTCATCGAAGCAGACCTTAAGCATGTCGATCCATTCGGGACTCAACCATTGCAATGAGGCTTTCCCAAGGCTGTCGCAGTAGGTAGGGAAGGCGATAGGATTGATCTCCACACCACCGATGCCGGCTTCTTTGAGGAGTCGCATTTCCCGCACCAACTCTTCAGCTTCCACCTTGTCACCATTCCACCACCAGCGTACAAAAGGACGGTATTCTGAGGTGGGTTGTCGAAACGCTTGGTATAGTTGTTCCGTGGTAAGCGTGTCGTGTTTTGACCCGCATTGGCAGAGAGCCAACCCGACCAAAAGGAGCAGTATGGTTTGTAATAAGCGTTTCATGGAAGCGGTATAGTATTATGTATCAGGACAGTATCGCTTTACTTGAAAGGTCTCTGCTATCATCTTTCGCATTGCCCAACGGTCGAAGATAAGTTCTGCCGCTTTAGCCTGCACCATCAGGTTGCCGATGGCTGTGGCTTCGGTAGGACCAGCCACGACGGGCATGCCAATGGCATCAGCGGTCCATTGGTTGAGCAAGTCGTTGGCTGAGCCACCGCCGATGATGTGCAGTTTCTCGATTTGGAAGGGAGCCATCTCTTGCAACTGATCCAAGACCTCTTTATACCGTTCGGCAAGGCTATGATAGATGCAGCTGAGCATTTCACTATCATTGGCCGGAGCAGAGAAGCCGTTATCAAACAATGCATTGCGGATTTCGGCTTCCATGTCCGTGGGATGCGCAAAACGCGTGTCATCAGGGTTGATGCGGCCTGCATAGGCCTTGGCCAACTGTGCCATCTCAGTCATCTCTGCGTAGGTGTAGTCTTTGCCTTGAGCCTGCCATTTCTTGCGGCATTGCTCCACGAGCCACATCCCCGTGATGTTTTTCAAGAAACGCGTGGTGCCTTCAATGCCACCTTCGTTGGTGAAGTTGAGCCGTGCCGAGGTCTCGTTGATGATAGGCTCATTAGTTTCGATGCCCATCAAGCTCCAGGTGCCGCTGCTGAGGTAGGCAAAACGTTCGTTCTCAGCAGGCACAGCGACGATGGCCGAAGCCGTGTCGTGACCTGCCACAGCCACCACGGGCACCTCGCCCAAACCAGTTTCATTGGCGATGTTGTAACGTAGTCTTCCCACCACTTCTCCCGGTTGAACCCTGTCAGGGATTTGGTCTTGGCTTAGGCCTACCGCTGCCATCAACGAAGGCTCAAACTGTTTGGTATTTTGATTCATCAGGCCCGAGGTGGAGGCGATAGTATATTCGCACACTTTGCCACGTGTCAGCAGGTAGGCGAGGAGGTCGGGCATGAAAAGGATCTTTTTGGCGTGTTTGTAGGCTACGCTGCCTTCCTCGGCTTGGGCGAACATCTGGAAGATGGTGTTGAAATTCATGATTTGGGTGCCAGTCAAGGAGTAGAGTTTCTCGCGAGAGACCATCTTAAAGAACTTCTCAGGAACACCATCGGTGTATGGGTCGCGGTAAGCGCGGGGTAAGCCCAGCAATGTACCGTCGTGGCCGATGCAGCCGAAGTCGACGCCCCAGGTGTCGACCCCGATGGAATCGATGGGAATATGGCGTTTGCCTACTTCGGTCAGGCATTTGATAAAATGCTCATAAATGCCGTAGACATTCCAGTAGTACTTCCCGCCGATCTCGAGGGTTTGGTTTGGGAAACGGTAGACCTCTTCCATGCGGAAATTGCCGTCGGCAAAAGTGCCAAGGATAGCCCTTCCGCTGGTAGCACCGCAGTCGAAAGCGAGGAAATGATAGTGTTTGTCCATGGTTGTCGTCTTAGAACACCATCACGGCTCCTCCGCCTTTGGCGAGATGCACTTTAACGGTGTTGCCCCAGACTTGGGCTTGTTCCGACACATAGTCTTTTGCCACACGATTGGCGTTGGGACCGTCGCGGAAGATGTGTCCTGACTTGGCACCGAAGTTAGGCAGTACTGAGAGGTCGAGATACAGGTCTCGTTCCTCCCAGTTAGTGATGGCACCGACATACCAATGGAAGTCCTTGCGGCGGGCGATGACGAGATATTCACCCACCTTGCCATCCAAGACCACGGTCTCGTCCCAAGTGGTGGGTACGTTGGCGATGAATTGGGTGCATTCTTCTTCTTTCATGTAGTTGCTTGGGCTATCGCAGAGCATGTTGAAAGGAGATTCAAAAATCACATATTCGGCCAATTGGCGGCAGCGTGTGCCTTGACTCATCGGCTCGGTGTAGATGGCTGCGAAGTTGTTCTTGTTGGCGTTCTTCATCGCGCCTTGGGTGTAGTCGAGCGGACCAGCTACCATGCGGATGAAGGGAATGGTGACTTCGTTAACGACAAGATCGCTCTGGTTGTCCCACTTGGCCTGTTCCAGACCGTACACGCCCTCATGGTTAAGCACATTGGGATAGGTGCGGTTGAGTCCCGTGGGCTTGTATGCCCCATGGAAATCGATGAAGAGGTGATAACGGGCGGCAGTTTCGGCCATGCGGTAGTAGAAGTCCACTACCTTCTGGTCGTCGCGGTCCATGAAATCGACCTTGAAGCCTTTCACGCCCATCTCGGAATAGAACTTACACACACGTTCCATGTCCTTGTCGATGGCGGCATGACCTGCCCAAAGCACAATGCCCACATTACGCTCAGCGCCATAGTCCACGAGTTCCTTGATGTCGATTTCGGGGACCACCTGGAAAAGGTCGGCCTGTTTGTTGACAGCCCAGCCTTCATCTAAGATAACGTATTCGATGCCGAATTGGCTGGCGAAATCGATATAATATTTATAGGTGTCGTTGTTGATGCCTGCCTTGAAGTCGACGCCATAGATGTTCCAGGCGTTCCACCAGTCCCATGCCACTTTACCGGGCTTGATCCAAGAGAGGTTGTTTACACGGCAGGGCGAGGCCAGAAGGTAGACCAAGTCATTATTGGCCAGTTCCTTGTCACTCTCCGAGATGGTGACGATACGCCAAGGGAAGGCGCGTTTGCCAGCGGTCTTGGCCACAAAGCTTTCACGTTCCTTCACGACATATTGCAGATTGTTATGGCCGCCTTGTTCTTCCACTTTGGGATAGCCGGCGTGGACAGCGGTGAAGCCATTCTTGCCTTTCTCGTTGCGGAGATACAATCCGGGGAAGTCCTCCAAGTCGGATTCGGTGATGACCGCTTTCTTGCCATCGTTGAGTTCTACAAGCACAGGCAGGAAAGCCAAACGCTCAGGTTCCATCTTGCTCAGCGGGGTATGGGTATAGGTGTTCTCAAACGAATTGTAGAACTGCTGGTTGATGAAGTCACCTTCACCTTTACGTGCGTTGACATAAGGGATAAGTGCCTGATAATCGGCATCGAAGTTGAAGTCGGCAGTCTCGTTTTCGATGATGATGGGTTTACGGAAGTCGGTCTCGAAACGGTAGGCCACGCCAGCATCATAGGCACGGAAAACGACCTTGTAGTTGCCTTTGAAGGTCAGGGTCAGTTCTTCGTAGACCTCGGGAATCTCGGCTTTTTTATAAAGTGGTGAGGCTAAGGTCTGGTTGACGGAGCTTGTCTTGGCGTTTTTCACGACGGGTTTGGTGCCGAGCATGGTGCCATCACCAAGTTGCATTCCGATGGGCGAAGGTGCCAACACGCAAGTGTTGCCGTGCATGACGGAATAAGTGAGTTGTTCACCCGCCTCAATGGTGACAGAGATGTCTTTGTCGGGCGATTGCAAAGTGTATTGCTTTTGGGCATAGGCGCTCACACAAAGCATAAGGAGCGCAGAGAGGAGAAGTTTTTTCATAATAAACAGGATTTATGCAGGCAAAATTATAAATTTTTGTCGCACTTCACAAAAAAAAGCCACCGAAATCGCTTTCGATGGCTTTGTCGTTATTGAAGTTATTATCATTGCTGCACTGGCGCAAACAGCTCCATTCGAATGGGTTTGCCGTTCTGAAGGACGCCACGGAGAATGAAGGTGATGCCGCTCTCGTCCTCGGTAAGATACATCTTTCCGCTCTTGAAAGGCGATTCGTCGGGGTATTCTGTCTTAATATGGGTTCCCGCTTCAGTAAAGGATCCGCTCACACCATCAGGGGAGGCGTTCCACTCAAGGCGGTTGTGGAACTCGAAATGCAGCGTAAGGTCCGACTTCTCTGTCAAATCAACGACTCTACCCAACATCTCGTATGGGATGTCCTCAAAACGGAAGGTGTATGTGGAACCAAACAAGCCACCAGAATTTGCCACAATGGAATAATGGTCCTCAAAAGGAGGCTCAAAGTGGCAAGTCATAGTGACGTGGCTGTTGATAAAGTAGAGTTTATTGGTCCCTGGATCCAGATACTGCATGTCATCAGCGTCTTTCATGCAGGAACCCAGTGCTGCCGAAACAAGAAACAACATCATGATTTTCAATGTGTTTTTCATAGTCTAGTAGTTTTAAAAGTGATACTCATATCCCACCGAAAACATAGCGTCGATGAACGATTTGCATGTCCAATGCTCATTCTCTTGGTAAGGTGTGTGATAGGTGACGTTATTGAAGCCGATTTGGTTTTGGAGGCCCAAACGAAGATGGCTGTTGTCCGACAGACGGATGCGCCCACCAATTTCCGTTGAAGTGCCAAAACCGAAGTCTTCATGACATCTTTCGGTGAGCCAAGGTTGGGTGCTCCGCTCCAGATAGGGACCGAAATTCACATAGAACCATTTATAGGTGAACTCAACGCGCACGGGGACACGGAAGTAATGGTGATGACCAGGTCCCACTTCCCCAGACCAATTCGCTGGATTGTCGGAATGGTCTTTCCGGTATTCGTATTCAACGCCGGCCAGCAGCGACAGGTAGGAATTGAAGTTGTATTTGGCATCTATTCCCGCGTCGGCACGAAACATTCCGTCATAAGGGAAATAAAGAAAGTCAATGGCCACCCCCGATTTTACATGAGGGATTAGCGACCAATCACCTTTATCTTGCGCCTTTGCAGAAAAACAGCAAAGGAAAGCTATGGACAAAGTGACCAGTATACGCTTACTGAAATTGATTGTTTTCATGACTTGTTGATTTTGAGATTTGGTTTAAAACCGGTGCTCATAACCCACCGTAAGAAGGTAACCGAAGAAACCACCATAAAAAGCGGATTGGTCTCCTTCGGTCCTATGAGTAACACAAAGTTGTGTTTGCAAGCCTATGCGGAGATGATCGTCTTCCGACAGCCGTATGCGTCCGCCTAATTCCACTTCTGGGCCAATACCAAAATCGATAGTCTCGTTGGCATCATACCGCGTGTTCGTCGCCCGTTCCACAAATAGTCCTGCGTCAGCATAAAACCATTTGTGTGTGAACTCGGCACACACAGGGACGCGTAAGAAATGCTGGAGGCCTTCCCTGCGGTCAGCAACTATGAACCAACCGTCATGCGTATTAAAGCCCCATCGGTAACTATACTCAACACCTGTCAGCAACGACCAATGCTTGTTGAAGCTGACTTTTGCATTCACGCCCGCATTCGCGTGATAAACCTCATCTAACGATACTGTACCATCCAATACATACCCTATTTTTGCATAAGGAATAATGGACCATTCTTTCGTGTCTTGTGCCTTTGCCGAAAAACAGCAAAGGAAAGCGATGGCCAGTGTGACCAGAACCCGCTTATTAAAATTGCTCGTTTTCATAACTGTCTAATTTTGAAGTTACAAGATGGTTTCATTACAAAAACCGAGCCAAAATGGAGCTTTCACTACTCGAACACTTCGTCGCAAAGAACCAGCATAGGATTTCCAGCCGTTAGTCAACCCCCTAAAATTATAACTTTATCTCGACCCCAACGCTCCTGAATTTGTCTGTCGTAATCCCAGGTTTGTATTCGGGCAGCAGGTTAGTGAAGACTCTTACGCCGTGAATGAAGCCTATCAAGTTGGTGTTGAAACTGACACCCATTTCCAGTTTCCAGGGGTTGAAGAGTTGCGGGGCTTCGGTACCGACCCAGCCTTCCCAGTTGCTCGACTGGTCGCGGGTGTTGAGTAGTCCCATCATCCGGCGTCCGAGGAAAGCATCCACCGAAAAACTGTTGTTTCCAGTTTTTCCGAGATAGTAATGAAACTCAACGGGAATGCCAAGATAAAAGCTCATGAGCATGTTTTTTTGAATCGGTGTCTGTCCATCGATGCACTCCAAGCCGCCATCATCGGTCAATTTCACTTGATGGTCCAAATACTGGTAATTCAACATGGCTGCCAAGCCAGTGTTCAACCCTAGGTGCTTGCTGAACTTAAATCCTGTTTGCAACTCCCATGAAAAGGTTCTTGTGTCGTTATGTCTGAAAGGACTCTCAAAATCAATGGGATTAGGGTCAGAGCGATAGCCTATTGAGGCTCCGAAAGAAATCGAATTGTTCCAAATCTTTCGGCGGTCGGTGGTGACCCATTCGCCATCAACTTCTTTGGTCTTGATTACTCTTGTATCTTTTTCTTGATAAGGCCAATTATGGGTTGCCTCGTATTCATAAAGCGTGATTTTACCACGTAGGGTGTTGGTGCCGTATTGAATGTCTGCGTCTGCATAAACACTCACTACAGCGTCACCTTCGCCAGAAAGGGTGTCGATGGTCAGTTGGGCATGGTCCCAAACTTCTATGCCTGGTGAATTGTCATTGTCTGGAATGTGATAATGCTTGATGTTAAGACTTGAATAATACGAAAGGGAGAGGTTAGCCAACGCATCACTCACGGATGCTGCGGATGCGATGACATAGTCTGCTTCAGCCGTTGCCCTGTCCGACAGTATAATTTGCCCGAAGTTCAGGGGGCCTTCGATCTCCACCACAGTGCCTTGGGGCAGTTGGGTGTTCTCAAAGATAGTCAAGGTTTGGTCTTTGACGTTGCAGAGCTGCACATTGTAGGCACGTGCCGCCAGATCCTCTTCAGTGATGATGGCTACACGGTAGCCGCTGTCGGCCTCGTGGTGAATGAGGTGGACCTCCCATCCAGGGTTGATTATTAGCTTGTTGATGTGTTGATTGATGTTTTGCTCAATGGCTACTTCTTCCTGTGCAAAAGCCATGTGTGTTGCAAGCAGGATAGATAATAATAATGTGATGCGTTTCATTGTACCAAGGTTTAATTGAGTTTGATTTCAAAGGCCAGCGATCCGTTTTTCATGTTCGGGTCTTGCGGCTGACCGAATAAGGTTCTGTCTTCCATGACAGGTTTGATGAAGAGTTCGGGTTCCTTCTGACATTCATAGCACACCAGGTTGAGGCTCCGGATGACTCGACGCTGGGGGCTATGATGAGTTGATAGTTGAGAGTTGATAGTTGAGAGTTTTTCTTCAATTGAAGCAGGTATGGTGTTGGATCCAATATTTGCTGTATCTTCGGGCTTTGTTGGCGTTACCTCTGCAAGGATAGGCTGTTCGACTAATACTTCGACAACTTCTGCCCTCGGTTTCTCTTTTTTCATCTGTGATTCTTGCGGGTCAACGGGCGTTTCCTCCGCCAGTAGTTCTTCCTTGATGACCGGCTCTTCAAAGACGACATCGTTCACTTCGGTCTTGACGGAATCAATGATTTCTGTTTCCTCCACGAGGATTTCCTTGTTCGTTTCGGGAGTTTCTTTTATGCTCGGTTTGATAAGCAGCCAAAGCAAGAGGCATGCAGCAGCGGCTCCCATAGCCCACCAAAGCGGGGTGAGTTTCCTATGTTTGCGAGGTATTTCGACGGTCTTTTCCTCTTCAGCAAGTTGATCAATCAGGTCGCTGAGTTCCTGCTGTCGGCGAACGTTCTTTCCATGTTCTTCCAAGCTGTCGAGCAACTGGCGGACTTCCTCGTTCATTTCGTTTTCAGTATTCATCCTTGTTTCTCCTTATATTGTTTTATGGCTTCTCGTAATGATTTGTAGGCACGCGACAGCGTGGCATAGACATGGGTGCTGCTCATGCCTGTTGCCTTCTCGATTTCCTCCACGCTGAGACCCTCTTCATATTTCATCAGGATGGCATCGCGTTGGCGCTGGGGCAGTTGGTCGACGAGTTTCCGCGCCAGTCGGTAGCGTTCTTCCGAGTCGTCCTGCGGCGGTTCGGCCAACATCAGGCTTTCCGTGTCGATGGGGATCGTGGGGCGTTGTTTCCTGAGCAGGTCGATGCTGCGCCGCTTCACGATGGTGAGGCTGAGCTTTTCCATATCTCGGCTTTTTATCGATTCGCGTTGCTCCCAGAGTGTGATGACGGCTTCTTGAACGGCATCCGCTGCGCTGTCGGGGTCGCCTACGATGCTTTCGGCAGTCCGCTGCAATCGGGCTTGCAGTCGCAGAATGTCACGTTTGAACTCTTCAGTCGTCATTCCATTCGGTCGTTTGCTATTATATCGTGGAAATTGTCGAAATCTTACACTTTTTTGGGAAAAAAATAAAAAGCCGTCTAACGGTAACTTTAGACGGCTTAATGATAATTAAAGAATTACGTTCTGATCAGTTGTTATTGACGGGAGAACCGCTGCCGAAATTGCTCTTCTTCTCAGGGAGGGCTTCGGTAGGTTGGTCAAGGACGCGGCCCTTGATGCGCAGCACCACGGTGGAGTTTTTGACGGCGTTGGAGGTCACGGTCACCGTTTTGTTGATGATGCCGGGACGGTTGGTGCGGTAGGTCACTTTGATGATTTCTGACTCGCCTGGGAGGATGGGCTCCTGAGGCCACGAAGGGATGGTGCAGCCGCAACTCGACTTCGGTTTCTGGATGATAAGGGGTTCGGTACCCGTGTTGGTGAAACGGAACTCACATTCGCCGTTGCCGTTGTAAGGCACATCGCCGTAATCGTGAACGACTTTCTCAAATTTAATTTCAGCGCCCATCTGGACTTTTTCTTCTTGAGCCTTGGCTGCTCCTGCCATAAGGAGCGTGATACCAAGCAGATAAATGACTTTCTTCATTGCTTTAGGTTTTGAGTGATACATTATTTTACACGTCGTAATATGATTTTGTAATGATGCCGCAAAACTACCGTCTTTGTCAAGCGGTCGGGCAGTCATTCCAAACAATTTCGAGTTATGAAAAAATGTAAAATAATGAAAACGAATAAGATAGTTTAACTTCTATTCCAAACGATTTTTGGAAATAGTCCAAAAGTTTTTACCTTTCTTCCATCTTTTTCCGTCGCCGTCCGCGCAATTTGTCCACCATGTTGATGGTCGTTCCAAGGTAGTCGGCCTCCTCTTGTCGCGAGAGCTTGAAATAGGAGAGGATGTAGGATTTCCTTTCGTCCTCGTCCAAGTCGGGGTATTTCTGCTGAAGGGTTTCCATTAGGTCGGGATAGAGTTGGTCAACCACTTCCTGCATGGCCTGCCAATGGTTTTTTTCACTATAGACCGACGACACCAAATCGTTGAGAAGGTTGGATTTCTTGTTGCTGTTCAGATAGTTGTCCAGTAACAGCATGATACGTTGCTCCTTCACCAAGGCATCCGAGAGGCGGTCGGCATAGTCCTGTTGGATTTGCTCGTGCTCGGCATGTTTTTGGGCCAAATCCTTGTTCTGCAGCTTGAAGTGGAACAACTCGGCATTGATTTCGGCCTCGCGTTTGCGCCGTCTTGCCAAGCGGATTTGCGACACCAACAACGCCGCCAAAACCAAAGTCGCCAACAAACTGACGATAACGATGATGCGCTGCCTGATAATGATTTTCTGGTTTAATTCATTCCGCATCACTTCGCTGTCGTATTTATGGCTGATAAGCGCAAGATTGTTCTCCTGTTGTTCTATTTCTTTTAGCTTGCTGCCTTCCTCGTACAGACATCCATATTTGCAGGCGGTTTCATAATCGCCACGTTCTTCGGCAAAATCGGACAGGACACCGTAATAGAACCAAGTATCCTCGTTAGGCTCGGTTTGGGACACCAGTTCCTCCAAACGACTGTAATAATAATCCGCAGAATCCAAGTCGCCAGACTGGGAATAGATGTTCCCCATGTCGTGATAGTAGTACATAAGCAGGTTGTCGTCACCCTCCTGAATTGAGGCTTGCCAAAACTGGTTGAGATAATCGGCCGACTTTTCGTAATCCCCTGCATTGAAATACATGATATGAAAAGCAGACAAGACATTGCGCTTTGCTTCTATTGAACCGCTTTGCTCGGCGTATGCCATAGCTTGTTTCAGACAATACTCGGCGCTATCAAATTGCCTATGGAATTGATAGAAATCGCCCAGCTCCCTAAGTGCTTCTGACCGGTTGGCGTAATCGTTTCCAAAACCTTCTGCGGCAGACTTCAATAACGAAACAGTTTCTTCTTTGTCAGCATAATAGCCCAAACATTTTGCAATATTGTATCGCGCATGGGCCACCGTCAAGTTGTCATTCGCCAGCAGGCCATAATGCTCTGCGTCCTTGAACAATTGCAACGCTTCCGCCTTATTGCCAGAATCTAATTGGATGCGGGCATTTTCCAAAGCATCGTGGCCTGTCTGACTTATATCACGGGGCTTAGGATGGCAAGCGGTCACCAAAAAGCTCGCCAACAATGCGAGAATCCATGCCGTTTTCATGATGTATTGCGTTTTGCAAGAGCAAAGCGAAATAGATTTTGTACGCATGGGGCCGTGTTTTGTAATTGCATGGCAAAGATATTTCATTTATCGAGCAATCAAAAGGATAGTCCAAACTTTTTCAAGGTTTCTAAAATGTAATAATTTGTGAATGAATTAGTTGAAAGCTTTGTCATTCCAAACTATTTTCTGGGGAAGTACAAGGATTGTTATCCATTTTCCGCACCCGAGTTTATATTATAAACGGCTTGATGAGTTCCGCCAAATCGCCTGTTCCCGTCTTTTTCTTGATGGCGATGCGGGCTTTGCTGACTGTGTTTTCGCGCAGGTCAAGGATGTAGGCGATTTCTTTCACACGAAAGGAGAAAAACGACAGCAGACAAATGGCGCGCTCGGTGTCGGTCAACTCGGGATGGGAGGATGAAAAAATGCTTAAAGCATTGGGATACACGGCGCTGAAATCGGTGATAAGGCGGTTGTAGAGGTTGTCATTACGTTCCTTGTAAATCGTTTGCATGCGTAGCCTCAGTGCCTCAATCGACAGACGTTCCTTGTCGTCGTAGTTCTTCTGTAACTGCTGTTTCTCTTGGTTCAGCCTCAAGTTTTTCACTTCGTTTTCCTTTTGGTGGCGATAGGCGAGGAATACCACAATCATCAGTGCGATGATTAAGGCGGCAATGAGCAGATAAAGGCGCAACCGTTTCAGTTGCTGCTCGCTTTGAAGTTGTTGGATTTCAAGGTGTTTTTGGTGCTTATCAGTTACTTCTGCGACGTCTTTTCCGATAAACTCAAATTCCCAAGTCTTGGCAAAATAGAGGTCGGCATAATGACGAGCGTTTTCAATATCGCCAGTGGCCAAATAGGAACGGAGCAGGTATTTGTAAGTTTGCGCCGAAATCATGTCGTCGTCTTCAAAAAGGGCGGCTTGTTGTCCGAAATACAGTGCAGAGTCGTATTGTTGAAGTTCATAATAGCCGTCGCAAAGACTTTGGTTGAGTTGGGTTCTGAATGTGATGGCTATGGGCGTGTTGATGGAGTCGTTGAGGACTTCCAAGCCCTTTCGACTGGTTGCCACTGCTTTTTGGAGCAGTTGCTGTCGCTCTTCCTCGGTCTCGTATTGTTCGTAATCGATAAGGGTCATGTAATACAAGTTGGTAGCCACGTAATAATAGGCACCTTCCATGACATCGTTGACGGCTTTGGCAAACTCCAGTCCTTTTTCATAATACATGAGGCATGTGTCGTATTCGCCAAGTTCCAAGTAGTTCTGTCCCAATGAGAAAGATGTTCTAATGCGAGCCCGTTTCATGTCATTAACGGCATAAAACTGGTCTGCCATTTTCGCATAACGGATAGACTCTTCAACGAACCCCGTGCTGGCGTAAAGGCCACTCAGTGCCATAGTGATTTGGCTTTTCAGATAGCCGATTTTATACTGTTCATCGGATTGTTTTTCGGAGCATTGTAATAGCCGCGGGTCGAGGTGCTGGCAGGCATCGATGCATTGCAAGGCTTTGAGCATCAACTCGGTACATTCCTTTTCGTTTTGGGTTTCTCTTCCCATAGTAAGACCCATTTGTCGGCTTTGGTTGAAATAGGTCTGGGCTTCGAAGTACTTGTCGTCGTGGGTGGAATAGTAGTCTGCTGCCAGATGGAGCAGTGAATCGGCTTCCGTGCTACCGAAGTCCACCATAAGAATAGCTTGTGCTTTCAGCAGGCAATAGTGAGCCTTTTCCTTCTCCGAGAGTTTCGCAACATCCAAATTGTCAAGGATTTGCAAGGCACTATCGGGGCGTGTTTGAAAGAAACACTCCACTTGATAGAGCAAATTTTCTTCATGTGTTGGTATGTGCCGCTTCTGACAAGCAGAAAAGCCCGATAACAGCGCAATAATGATGCATAATGTTTTGGAAATCCGTTTCATGGCGCAAAGATAAGGAATTTGGCCTTATTCTTTTACCCATTTGCCCGTTTCCGCTTCCATACCATTGACCATCACCTTCCAAACATATACTCCCTTTGCCCATCCTCCGGCATCAATCGCCGTTACATTCTGCGTGATTTTTTGTTCATGCACCGATCTTCCTAAAGCATCATAAACCTCTACATGGGCGTTCTTTATCCCAGTGCGGATATTCAGCGTATTGCCGCCAGGATTGGGATAGGCGATGGCCAATTTTAAGCCGTTTTCGTGGGCTTCATCGATGCCTACGAAAGCCTCGGCAGGGAATTTGGTGACACAACTCCAGCGTTGGTCGGTCTGGTTGAGGTTTTTGGCTCCGTAAACGATGATGCAGCCCCCGTCTCTCGTTGCTGTGATTGAAGACATGAAACTGCGGACGCGTTCGCCCTCATGGTCATAATATAGCGTACTGACAGTGTCGAAATGTGCATACAAATGTTCTATCATCATCCAGGAATCGGTGGAATTGGTGACGGTATTCAAAGTGTAACCATAATAAATGGTCCAATCGGTAGGACAAATGTCGACACCTTTGGAGGGCGTGCGGTCCATGCGGTTGAATTGATATCTTTGCAGATGGTTTAGCATATTTAAATAACCTGAATTGTAGTTTCCACCATCGTCGTATTCATAGAGTGCACAACTCGTGATACCCGATGAGGATTGGTTTTGATCATAGAATTCCGTTGAAACGAGATTGGTACCCCAAGGCGTGCGCACGACGGACATGTCATAGAAACTGCTATAGGGTTGGTCATAATGTCTGAACCCTTTTTCGTTTATGGGATTGAAATTATGGTCGAGATATAAGGCATAGCCTTCGGTCTCAAAATCGGTCCCCTCCTTGCCTGGCAGATATAAATTGTTTGACAAGTCGAAGAAAATGAACCCGTTGCCTTTCTTGACAAGATGATGCGTGCGGAGGAAAAATGCCCTCGACAAACCGCTACTGGTGCTTTTCATCCGATACCCCACTTTATTTAGGATATGGCCGTGATAATCCATGCGGAAGAAAAACAAGCTATCGGGGGCATAATGACCTAGGCTGTACCTTTTTACATACGCACCTACGATGGCGTTTTCTTCCTGCAAGGCTGAAAATAAAAATAGGCTACCGCTGTAGTCGTTGGGCAAGGCCTGCCAATCGTGGTTTTCACGTAATTCAAAGGTGTCGATGGCAATTCGGGTCTCGTAACTATCCGCAACGTCAAGATGGTTGTCCAATTGGTAAAGACCCAAAATGGAATAATCATGTTGCTCTTCGTAGTTTCTATGGTAGTTGAAATAGGTGAAGTCATGATCAGGCGTGTAGGTGGCAAGAAGATAGAGTGTGTCGTTTTTCTCGAATACATACGGAATGTTGCTACTGTAAAAGCCTGGTTTGAAGTAGGATTGCTGCTCGCAAAATGGATTTTGGGAAGGCTTGATGACCGCCACGGCAGGTTGCAGTGAATAGAAGTCGCCCACGCCGCTCTTATAAGCCATTGTGGAAGCGACGGCGATGTTGCCATTGGTCATTTCGCTGGCCTCGCTATAGGAGAAGACGCAAGTGTCGGAGTAGGCATATTCATGAGTGTACTCCCACTCCTGTCCATAGGTTTTTGCCCCGAAAAGCAAGGCAAGCATCACTAAAAAATGTACTTTTGTGTTCATAATGTTGATGTTTAATTGTGACATCAACAAAAGTATATAAAAATTTCGCCAAAAAATCAAGGTTTTGGCCAAATCCATATTTTTGTCGAAGATTGGTATTGGAAATCAAATTGTTACAAAAGCAAAATCCATATTTTCGTGGCCTCAATTTCTCCAAAAACTCCGTGAAAGCAGCGTAATCAGCGAGAAAAGCTCCACCCTGCCGAGGAGCATGAAGAGCATCAGCAGCCATTTGGCGGTCAAAGGGAAGATGACATACGAGCCGCCCGGTCCCACTTGTCCGAGACCCGTACCGACATTGCTCAGCGTGGCCACTGAAGCACCCAAAGCGGTCTCAATGTCGATGCCCATGGCCAACAGGATGACAGCACCAAGGAGGAAGACCAGAAAATAGACAAAGATGAAGGTGATGTGCTTGTAGACGCCGCTGGTGGAGATGGCCTTTCCGTTCACCTTTACGGGCAAGACGGCGTTAGGGTGGATGATACGCTTAAGCTCCAATATAGAGTTCTTGACGAAGATGAGGTGACGGAAGATCTTGACGCCACCCGAAGTGGAACCTGAACAGGCACCAATGAACATCAATAGGAAAAGGATGACCCATAGGAAAACAGGCCAAGCTGTGTAGTCGCTGACGAAAAAGCCAGTAGTGGTGAAGGCCGAAATGACACTGAAAAACGACTCACGAAAAGAGGTGCCGAAGCTCTTGTGGCAACCGAACAGCAATACCAAGCCGATGCCGATGCCAAAAAAGATGGTGGAGAGCAGAAAGGTTCTAAATTCTTGGTTTTTCAATATCCTGAATGACTTCCAACTCAAGGAGAGCAGAAGCAGAGAGAAGTTGCAGCCCGACAGTACCATGAAAACAGTGATTACTACTTGCGAATAGTTGGAGAATGCTCCGATGTTGGCGGTCCGAGTAGAGAAACCACCCGAGCTAATGGTACTCAGAGAATGGCAGAGGGCATCGTAGAAGTCCATGTCACCTAAATACAGCAAGACAGTTTCCAATAGCGTGAAAAACAGGTAAATAAACCAAATGCGTCTCACGGTATGCATAATGCGAGGATGCAGCTTATCGTAGGTGATGCCGTTAATTTCGGAGACGAAGAGTTGCATGCCGCTCATGCCGAGATAGGGTAGGATGGCCAACGAGAAAACGATGATGGCCAAACCACCAATCCATTGTGTCATGCTGCGCCAAAGAAGGATGTCTTTCGGCACGGACTCGATGTTGGTGAGTATGGTGGCACCCGTGGTGGTGAAGCCTGACAATGCCTCGAAGAAGCCGTCGGTGAAGTTGGGCACGCTTTTGCTGAGCAGGAAAGGCATGGCGCCGAAAAGCGAGAGTACGAGCCATGAGATGCAGACGACATAGACGCCGTCGCGCGAGGTGGTCTTCTCGTCTTTGTGGTTACGGGTGGCGATGAGCAGGATGAAACCGGTCAGCAGGGTGATGAGGGCCGAGAAAGGCATGCTGAAGGCGTACAACCCGTGGTGAAGGTAGGTCACAGGAAGCACTGTCAGCATAAAAAGGCCTTCGATGAGTAGTAGTTGACCTTCGATGCGGAGGACTAAAGGGTGGTTTATTTTAGTTTTCCACTTCATCGGTTATATTTTGTCACAAAACCTGCAAAACCAACAAAACTTTCTTTTTTTCGGACAAGCAACGGCTCGCAACCGCTTGCCGTTGCCGCTCTGCCTTTCGGTGCGTTCAAACTCATCAAAAGCCTTTTGGCATCCGTTAGGATGCGTCGGAAAGGAGCCGGTTGGCGACTTTCCCTGCTAAACGAATGGTTTTGAAAGTTTTGTGGGTTTTGTGATGCCATAATATTAATGGAATAAGCGTTCAACAGCTGGAATACCTGCAGGTAAGGCCAGAACCACCACCTGGTCGTCGGTCTCGATTTGGAAGTCGTCGGTGGCAATGAAGCTTTCACCGTCGCGGGTGATACCGCAGATGATGGCATCATTGGGCATGGCCAGTTGCCCGATGGGCTTGCGCGTGACCGCCGAGCCGGCCCTTACCTCAAACTCCACGATGTCGGCATCTATACCGCTGAGGCTCTTCAGCGTGGAGACCTTGGCACCGAGGGTGTATTTTACCATGTAACTGGCCGCGATGAGTTTCTTGTTAATGATGGAGTCGATGCCGATGTTCTGCGAGATGTCGATATAGTCGATGTTTTCAACGAGGGCGATAGTCTTCTTCACGCCGAACGACTTGGCCTGGAGGCAGGTCAGGATGTTGGTCTCGGTGTTGTCGCTGACGGCGATGAAAGCGTCCATGTCCTTGATGCCTTCGTCCTCGAGCAAGTCGAGGTTGCGGGCGTCGGCGTTGACGACCAAGGCCTCCGAGAGGTAGTTGGTCAGATCCATGCAGCGTTCCTTGTTGATTTCCAAAATCTTGATATTCAGTTCCTTCTCAAGACGCTTGGCGGTGAGGCGACCCACACGACCTCCGCCCACAATCATCACATTGTGGACATTGATCTGTTTCTTTCCGCTCAGTTTGATGATGTCTTTGATGGCGTGTGGCTTGGTGACCACATACACCATGTCGGCTACTTGGAACACCTCGTCGCCTTGCGGGATGAAAGTGTTTTGGCGGCGGTGGATGGCAGCGATACGGAATTCGATGTGCTCGTATTGGTCAATGACCTCGTCGACGGTCTTGCCAAGAATTTCGGCTTCGGGTTCCAGTTTCACCATGAAGAGTTGCAGGTTGCCGCCCGCGAAGTCGTAAGTTTCCGATGAGGCGTTTTTCTTAAGCAATGAGATAATCTCTTGTGCGGCAATGTCTTCCGGTGAGAGGAGTCCGTCGATTCCAAGGTCTTGGTACATGCGCCACACCTCGGGGCTGAGGTTCTCCATCGTGTTGACACGTGCGATGACTTGCTTGGCACCGAGTTTCTTCGCAATGATGCCCGTCAGCAGGTTGATATGTTCGTCGTGAAGCACGGCAATCATGAGGTCGGCTTTCTTCACGTTGGCGCGTTGCAACACCGCGGTTGAGGTGGAATCTCCCGTGATGGTCATCAGGTCGCTGTGTGATTCCATCATCTTCAGCAGTTCCTCGTGCGGGTCCACGATGGTGATGTTATGGTTGCTGCGCACCAAGGCCTCCGCCAAGTGCATGCCTACTTCTCCGTCTCCGGCTATAACGATGTTCATTTCACTTCGGTTTAAAAATGCAAATGTATAGTTTTTTCCGAAACAATCACCAAATATCCGACCAAGTCACGGAAATCACATGGTTCGTGGACTTTTCAATTCCCTTGAAGACATTGGCCATGCCGAAGGTGTAGCGTACCTCGACGAACCAATAACTTAGGGCTGCTGTAATGCCGTAGTCGATGCGATTGAAACTACCCAGCTCCCAAGGGGTGATGTACTGCTGTTTCTTTTTGCCTTTCACTTCCTTTACCTCATTCCCGCCTACGCAGAATCCGATTTGTGGCCCGATGCGCAGTCGTGGAATCATGGATTCGTCTTCGTCGTCCTCGTTCCACTTGCGCAAGTAGATATTGAGCAGCAGCGGCACATTAATATAATGCGACTTCTCCAAATAGCGGATAGTGTTGTTGCTTTCGTCTAGACCCTTTTTTGAACTTGTTCCCTGCCGTGAATAAAGGATATCGATTTCAGCACCGATAATGGAACGCTCAGGAATAAGCGCGATGCGCACCCCTCCAGTGAAGTCGGTGCGAAATGTAGTGCTGTCGTTGCCGCTGATGCTCATGGTGCTAAAGGCTGGGCCGAGCATCAGGCCGCCACCAAGGTGTTGGGCCCTCAATGAACCTATACCGATGAGCAAAAAGAGAAGAAGTATAAGCAGTTTTTTGTCTTTCATAGATTGCAAAAGTACGCCATTTTTTGGAAACGGGATTCATACGGTCAAAAAAACAAACTAATAAAGTGATTTCAATCATTGGCATTTTTATTGTTTTTTATACATCTAGCTAATAATTCGGGTTTTTTATGTAAGTTTGCCCCGTTAAAAAATCAGACAAATAAACAACATTTTTAATATGTCAAGAACAGCTTTAATCACTGGCATCACGGGGCAAGACGGCTCTTTCCTTGCTGAATTCCTTTTGGAGAAAGGCTATGAGGTGCACGGTATTATCCGTCGCTCCTCTTCTTTCAACACAGGTCGCATTGAGCATCTTTATTTGGACGAATGGGTGCGCGACATGAAAAACAAGCGCCTGCTTACGCTACATTACGGCGACATGACCGACTCATCGTCTCTTGTGAGAATCATTCAAAAGGTGCAGCCTGATGAGATATATAACCTCGCCGCCCAAAGTCATGTGAAAGTTTCATTTGATTGTCCGGAATACACCGCTGAGGCCGATGCTGTGGGTACGTTGCGCCTCCTTGAGGCCGTGCGTATCTTAGGCTTGGAGAAGAAATGCAAGATTTATCAGGCCTCTACTTCTGAACTCTTTGGCTTAGTGCAAGAGGTTCCACAGAAGGAGACGACTCCATTCTATCCGCGTTCGCCTTATGGCGTGGCCAAGCAATATGGCTTCTGGATTGTGAAGAACTATCGCGAAAGCTATGGCATGTTCGCCGTCAACGGCATCCTCTTCAACCATGAGAGTGAACGCCGTGGCGAGACTTTCGTCACGCGTAAGATCACACTGGCCGCTTCCCGTATCAAGCAGGGTTATCAAGACAAACTCTATCTCGGCAATCTCAATGCCCTCCGTGACTGGGGTTATGCCAAAGACTATGTGGAGTGCATGTGGCTTATCCTACAGCAAGAAAAACCTGAAGACTTTGTCATTGCTACGGGTGAATACCATACGGTGCGCGACTTTTGCACCTTGGCTTTCAAACATGTGGGCATTGAATTGCGCTGGGAAGGTGAAGGTGTGGACGAGAAGGGCATCGACAAGGCCACAGGCAAGACACTCGTAGAGGTTGACCCGCGTTTCTTCCGTCCCGCTGAGGTGGAGCAACTGCTCGGTGACCCCACTAAAGCTAAGACCCTCCTCGGCTGGAACCCCCGCAAGACGTCGTTCGAAGACCTTGTCAAGATCATGGTCGACCACGATATGCGCTTCGTGAAGAAGTTGTATCTTAAGGCTCATCTTGAAGATGAGCAATAGTTTAGAGTTTAGACTCACCACAACTCTAAACTCTAAACTCTGAACTCTAAACTTTAAACTTGAAAAATGAATAAAGATAGCAAGATTTATATCGCTGGCCACCGCGGCATGGTGGGCTCGGCCATAGTGCGCGAACTGCAGCGCCAAGGCTACAACAACATCATCACAAGAACCCATAAAGAACTCGACCTGTGCCGACAGGACCAAGTGGAGGCCTTCTTCGCGGAAGAGAAACCTGAATACGTCTTCCTCGCGGCTGCGAAAGTCGGCGGCATCGTCGCCAACCAATCGGCCCTCGCCGATTTCATGTACGACAACATGATCCTCGAGATGAATGTCATCCACTCGGCTTGGAAGAACGGCTGCAAGAAACTGGAGTTCCTCGGCTCGTCCTGCATCTACCCCCGCATGGCACCCCAGCCCATGAAGGAGTCATGCCTGCTCACCGGCGAGCTCGAGAAGACCAACGAAGCCTATGCTCTAGCCAAGATCAGCGGCCTGAAATACTGTGAGTTCCTCAACCGTCAGTATGGCACCGACTATATCAGCGTGATGCCCACCAACCTCTATGGTCCCAACGACAACTACCATCCCGAGCACAGTCACGTGCTACCCGCTTTGATCCGCCGCTTCCACGAGGCTAAATTCAACGGGCTGAAGGAAGTGACCTGCTGGGGTGATGGCTCACCCTTGCGTGAGTTCCTTTATGTCGATGACCTCGCCAACCTATGTGTCTTCTTGATGAACCACTACAGCGGCAACGAGACCGTCAATGCGGGAACAGGCAAGGAGCTGACTATTAAGGAGTTGACAGAACTGGTCGCCAAAGTCATCGGCTACGAAGGTGAAATCAAGTGGGACACTACCCGTCCCAACGGCACACCGCGCAAGCTGCTTGACGTCAGCAAGGCAACAGCCCTCGGCTGGACCTACAAGACCGAGCTGGAGGACGGCATCCGCTTGGCGTATGATGATTTTTTAAATAATCCTATGCGTGCTGAACGTTGAGAATTATTTTTTACCTTTGCAGATTCAAAGGACACTTTAGAAAACATAAAAAGAATATCAATTAAATAAATCAACATGGAAGAAAAAAAGAGACTCTTTGAAGAATTTCCTCCCGTGAGCACCCAGGAATGGGAAGCCGTCATCGAGAAGGACCTCAAAGGGGCAGACTACAACAAAAAGCTGGTTTGGCGTACGGCCGAAGGCTTCAACGTGAGGCCTTACTACCGTGCCGAAAACCTGGCCGACATTCCGTGGACGGGGCAGAACCCCAATGAGTTCCCCTACGTCCGCGGCAACAAAGCCGAAGGCAACACCTGGCTCGTCCGTCAGGACATCACCGTGAAGGACGTGCATGAGGCCAACAAGATCGCCCTCAACGCCATCAGCCGTGGCGCCAACAGCATCGGCTTCAAATTAGAGTACGACAAGCCTTACGACACCATCGCCATCTCGACGCTGCTCAACGGCATCGACCAGAAGGCTGTGGAGATCAACTTCTACAACAACAAGTATCATTTGCCGATACTTGAAATGCTGTCGAAGATTCCGGACATCAAGGGTTCGCTGAACTACGATCCACTGACGCGTTACCTGCGTCGCGGCGTGTGGTACATCAACGAGGGTGCCGACATGGAGCTGGCCTACATCATGGTAAAGGCTGAGATGCCTGGCTTCGACACTATCGGCGTCAATGGCCATGTGTTCACCAACGCTGGCGCCACCATCGTTCAAGAGATGGCCTTCAGCCTCGCTGTGGGTGCCGAGTACCTCGACAAACTCACCGAGAAAGGCCTGACCATCGATGAGATTGCACCCAAGATGCGTTTCAACCTCGCTGTGGGTCAGAACTACTTCATGGAGTTGGCCAAGATGCGCGCCTATCGCCTGCTGTGGGCCAACATCGTGAAGGCATACGGCGGCAAGGAAGAGAACGCCAAGATGCATATCCATGCCACCAACGCTGAACTTGGCATGAGCCTCTACGATGCCTATGTCAACATGCTGCGCACGACGAGTGGCACGATGTCCGCCGTCCTCGGTGGTGTCGATTCCTTCACGGTGATGCCGTTCGACACGCCGTTTGAGATCCCCACCGACTTCGCCGACCGTATCGCCCGCAACCAGCAACTCATCCTCAAGGAAGAGGCCCACTTCGACAAAGTGGCCGACCCCGCCGCAGGTTCCTATTACATCGAGAACCTCACCGAGAGCCTGGCCGTGGCCGCTTGGGACTTGTTCAACAAGATTCAGGACGAAGGCGGTTATCTCGAAGCTGTCCGCAAGGGCATGATACAAGGCCTCATCAAGGAGAGTGCAGCCAAGAAGTTCAGCAACGTGGCTACCCGCCGCGAGACCATCCTCGGCACCAACCAGTTCCCGAACTTCACCGAGACGATGAAGTTCAACCCCGAACCTTGGGTGTTCGAAGCCGACGACCGCCGCGACGAGAAAGCCGAAGTCGAGACCATCGTCACCTTCCGCGCTGCCCAGCAGTTCGAGAAGCTGCGCTTTGCCACTGACGTCTACGCTCAGGACCACAAGCGTCCCGTAGCTTGGATGTTCACCTACGGCAACCTTGCCATGCGTAAGGCCCGCGCCAACTTCGCGTCCAACTTCTTCGCTTGCGCTGGTTTCCAGGTAGTCGACAACCCCGGCTTCAAGACTCTGGACGAAGGCATCGCCGCCGCCCGCGAGGTGAAGCCCGAGATTTTGGTCATCTGTTCGTCCGACGAGGAATACGGTGAAGGTAACGCCCTCAAGATCTTTGAGGAGTTGAAGAACGACACCATCGTGGTGCTCGCTGGTAATCCCGAAGGCACTGCCGACATCCTCAAAGAGGCTGGCCTGAAGTATTTCATCCACGTCAAGAGCAATGTCTTAGACACTTTAACGGAGTTCCAAAAGCAATTAGGTATAACGAAATAAGAAAGGAGCATCATCATGAAACCCAATTATAAAGATATCAATATCAACGCTATACCTAAACACAACGGCATCATCCTGCCGAACGGCGAAAGCTGGGAGACCTCCGAGCATATCATGGTGAAACCCGCCTATACCGAGAAAGACCTCGAAGGCATGGAGCACCTCAACTATGCCGCCGGTATAGCCCCCTTCCTCCGTGGACCTTACTCCACGATGTACGTGATGCGTCCTTGGACCATCCGTCAGTACGCTGGTTTCTCCACCGCTGAAGAGTCCAACGCCTTCTACCGCCGTAACATCGCGGCTGGTCAGAAAGGTCTGTCCGTGGCCTTCGACCTGGCTACCCACCGTGGCTACGACGCCGACCACGAGCGCGTCATGGGCGACGTGGGTAAAGCGGGTGTGTCCATCTGCTCCGTCGAAGACATGAAGGTCCTGTTCGACCAGATTCCTTTGAACAAGATGTCCGTCTCCATGACCATGAATGGTGCTGTGTTGCCGATCCTGGCCTTCTACATTGTGGCCGCTTTGGAGCAGGGTGCCAAGTACGAAGAACTGCAAGGCACCATCCAGAATGACATCCTGAAGGAGTTCATGGTGCGTAACACCTATATCTATCCGCCTGAGTTCTCGATGCGTATCATCGCCGACATCTTCGAGTTCACCTCGCAGAATATGCCGAAGTTCAACAGCATCTCCATCTCGGGTTACCACATGCAGGAAGCTGGTGCCACCTCCGACATCGAGATGGCTTACACCTTGGCCGACGGTTGGGATTACCTCCGCACCGGTGTCAAGGCGGGCTTGGACATCGATGCCTTCGCGCCGCGTCTGTCCTTCTTCTGGTGCTCGGGCATGAACCACTTCATGGAGATTGCCAAGATGCGCGCCGCCCGTATGCTGTGGGCCAAGATCGTGAGCACCTTCAACCCGAAGAACACCAAGTCGCTGGCCCTGCGTACCCACACGCAGACCTCTGGCTGGTCGCTCACCGAGCAAGACCCATTCAACAACGTGGCCCGTACCTGCATCGAGGCTATGGGCGCCGCTTTGGGTCATACCCAGTCGCTGCACACCAACGCCTTGGACGAGGCCATCGCCTTGCCCACCGACTTCAGCGCCCGTATCGCCCGTAACACCCAGATCTACATCCAGGAAGAGACCAACGTCTGCCGCGTCGTCGACCCATGGGCAGGCTCCTACTATGTGGAGAGCCTTACCCACGAGCTGGCTCACCGCGCTTGGGGTCACATCCAAGAGGTGGAAGCCATGGGTGGCATGGCCAAGGCCATCGAGACGGGTCTGCCGAAGATGCGTATCGAAGAAGCCGCAGCCCGCAAGCAGGCCAAGATCGACTCTGGCCGCGAGACCATCGTTGGTATCAACAAGTACCGCCTCGACCACGAAGATCCTATCGAGACCTTGGAGGTCGACAACACTGCTGTGCGTGAGTCGCAGATCAAGCGTCTGAAGGAACTCCGTGCCAACCGCAACGAGGCCGACGTGCAGCGTTGCCTCGAAGCCATCACCAAGTGCGCCGAGACCCACGAGGGCAACCTCTTGGCCTTGGCTGTCGAAGCCGCTAAGTGCCGCGCTTCGCTGGGTGAGATTTCGATGGCTTGCGAAAAGGTCGCGGGTCGTTACAAAGCAGTAATCCGTTCAATTTCAGGAGTGTATTCTATGGAAACGAAAAACGATGCAAGATTCGAGGAGGCCTGCCGCAAGGCTGACGAGTTCGCCAAGTTGGAAGGTCGTCGTCCGCGTATCATGATTGCCAAGATGGGTCAGGACGGTCACGACCGTGGCGCCAAGGTGGTGGCTACGGGTTATGCCGACATCGGTTTCGACGTCGACATGGGTCCCTTGTTCCAGACGCCCGCTGAGGCTGCCAAGCAAGCTGTGGAGAACGATGTCCACATCTTGGGCGTAAGTTCATTGGCCGCTGGTCACAAGACCCTCGTGCCGCAGGTCATCGCTGAGCTGGAGAAGTTGGGTCGTCCCGACATCATGGTCACCGTGGGTGGCGTGATTCCCGCCCAGGACTACCAGTTCCTCTATGACGCCGGCGCTGTGGCCATCTTTGGTCCTGGTACCGTGATTAGCGATTCGGCTATCAAGATGCTGGATCTGTTGATTGAGGCTAGGAAACAGGCATAAAATTGGTAGAGACGGTGCATGCACCGTCTCTATAGCGTTAAAATGAAAAATCCCGTCAGTCATGGCGGGATTTTTTTGTCATTTCAAAAAAGGCCACAAGCAGTCGCCTCAACGAAATGAATAATTCCATATTTTTGCAGCCACAACAAAAATGAGAAAATGGAAGTAAACACCGCCCAAGACGCCACTTTGAACAACGTCCAACCCGAACCGATCAAAAAAGACGGCAAATCCTTTTGGAAAAACCTATTCCGTACCGTTCTCAGCATCACCATTTCCATCGTCCTCACTTTCGGCACCAGTGCACTCATCCAGAGGAGGCATCTTGCCAAAGACCGCAAGATGACGGCCATGATGGTGATGGGTAATATTGAGGTATTCGCTGAGAATTTGGAGAATAATGCCAACCGCATGGGTTGGAACGACACCTTGGCCACTTATTTGCTCTCCATCCCTATGGATTCGATTGATTTCGTCAACCAAGACACGCTCCGCTACTGTGTCAATTCTGTGACGGCATTCTATACCTTAAGCCATGACAAGTCGACAGAGAATATTTTCTCCAATTCGATTGATACATGGAAGAATCTGGGCAGCTTCGAGTTCATTGAGAATGTGGGTAATTGTTTTGCTTCCATCAACAGCATGGAGGAGATATACAATGAGTTCTATAGTACCTCCGACCGTATTAGAGAGCGCATGATTCAGAACCTCGATGCTTACCCGGGCCGTTCTCCAGTTTCAAAGATGTTGCACGACAGAGAGTACCGCGACCATCTGGCACATATCCACAGCCAAGCGGAATACTACCGCTACCTGGCCGCTTACATCCGTTATGAGAATGCCAAGAATATGAAGTTGATGGGGGTTTCCGAAGAGGAGGTGAAGAGCTTTGTCGAGGAAAGGAACAAGGAAAAAGTGACCAGTGGCACCGCGCCGGACCAAAACACATTTTATACGCCTCCCATCGACATTGACAGCCTGCCGGCTTTCAAGGATTGGATACAATGATGTTATTTCTGCATCTCGTCTAGTATAGTCTTGTGTAACGACAACGTAGCCTCATACTCCGCGTCGATTTTTTGGCGGACGGCTTCGGCGTTGAACGGCTCGAAAAAGACCGCATCGGCTTTCATTACCTCGCGTTTGTGTTCGTCGAAATAGAGGGCATCAGCCACGGCTTTGGCTTTTTGAGGCTCGTTTTCGCTCAGATAGATGTAAGCCAAGTTGAGATAAGGATAAATGTAATTGGGGCTGATGCGGATAGCCTCCTTCAGATAGCTTTCCGCTTTCCTAGGGTCGTGGGCGGTGTAATACTCCACCAACCCGAGGTCGTTGAGGTTTTCCTTGCAATAAGGTGCATAACGGTAGGCTTTGCGGAAGCTCTCGATAGCTTGCGGATTTCCCATCGTCTTCTCGGCTTTTCCAAGATACCAATGCAGAGGCAGTCCCATAGGGTCGATGGTGTAATACGCTGATACGGCTTGATGGCAGCAGCGTTCCATTGTTTTCCAGTCGTTGACCTGCAAAGCCTGTTGCATCTTAAAAGTGTTTCGCTCGCCATTCAAGCGGAACCCTCCTATGATGACCAGCATAATAGCGATGAGCAAAAAAACAACATTCCAGCCTTTTCCGAGGGCTTTCTGTTTGTCTTTGGTGATGATGTGGAACAATATAGCCATAAAGATCCCCATCCAGATAATATGCTCGATGCGGCTGTTCGGGAAGTCAAAAAGGGTGTTGACGCAACTCCCGACAAAGATGCTCAAAACAATGCCACCGAAAAGAAAGTTTTTCCGGCTTGGAATTTTGCGGAGAGCAAAGAAAGAAAGCACGATTATGGAGGTCAGAAAAGCAATGTAAAGCAAGAGCCCGAAGTAGCCTGTTTCTGACAGTACGCCCAAGTATTCATTGTGTGGCTTGGTGAAATGCACGTCCCACACGTCGGAGCGATAGAGTCTTTCGAGGCTCGCATCGGGGAAATGAATCTGCCAGTTGCCGATGCCGCAACCCGCAACAGGATGCTTGTCAACGATGTGGTAGGTCTTGTCCCACAGCAGGCAACGCTCCACCAATGAGGAGGTGCTTAGCACATTGTGCTCAATCTCACTTTTTTCAGAGGTACGAGGAACAGAACTGTCGGCAAACCAGCGGAGCCCTAGGGTGAAGAAGGCATACACGAGGACGATGGATATGATGAGTATAGGTCCCTGAGCCTGTCGAAGGGCCGGCTTATCTGGATTGCTTCGTCGTACCTCCTCGCAGTGACGGCTCCGCATCAATAACAACACCCCGAAAAAAATGACGGCAACAAGCGTACTAAGTAGCACTGCCCTCGATTTCAGCAGGATGATGACCGTGATTGCAATGACGAACAACAAGACAGAGAGCCACTTCAGCGTCTTGCTTTCGAAAATGGAAAAGGAGGTAAGTAGAAATGCCGAAAGGACAAACAGCATGATGGCCAGCAGGTTCTTGTGCCCGTTGATGCCGCTGACTTGGTAAAGTTGCTCGAAACTGAAGCTTTCCACTTGAAACAGTTGAGTGACAGCGAAAAACAGATATACCACCAAAATGATTGCCGCACTGATCCATAGCGCTTTTTGTGTGGAGTGACTTTCAGCTTCTAACAGACTGTAAAAGACAATGATAACAAGCAAAGTGAGCAGTTGGGTAGAGAAAGCAAAGACCGCTTCAGCTGTGTTGGTGGCCCATAGTATGGAACAACCACAAAGAAGGGTAAACAGCAGGTAGATGTAAAAGACGGGAGTGTTGGGAATGACCCAGCGTTTTTTGCCGACGAGAGCAAAAAGGAAAACGATGGCCAGACTTATTGTCGTAGCAACAAATCTGGAAATCAAAAACTTATCGTATAAGTTAGGAAGTCCGATGAGACAACAGAGAACAAGGTCTAAGGCAATGAATACAGTTCGTGTCCTGTTGCTTTTCATCATGTCCATCTTCACATCATTTCAAATTCTTCAGCCAACTCCATTGGAAGATAAGCATATAGAACACGCCAATAGTGATGGCAGCATCAGCGAAGTTGAAGATGGGACGGAAAAAGATGAAATGTCCATCAGGACCGAAGAAAAAATCAGGCAGCCATGTGGCGTTTTCACGGGCTACGTCGATGATGGGAAAATAAAGCATATCGACCACACGCCCATGCAGCCAACTGGCATACCCCCCGCCATCAGGAAAGAGTGTCGCGACCTGTGTGTAGGTGCTCTCGCTGAAAATCTTCCCGTAAAACACACTGTCGATGATGTTGCCCATGGCACCCGCCGTGATAAGGGCAATGCCAAACAACACACCGAACTTGGTGTTTTTCTTCGACAAACGAACCAAAATCCAAAACAAGGCAACGATGGCCACAATTCGGAAGATACTCAAGGCAAGCTTCAAGAAACCGCCGCCACCAAACCAGCCAAAAGCCATGCCGTTGTTCTCAATAAACAAAAGCCTGAACCAATTCCCGATGACCGGAATTTCTTGGCCAAGGGTCATACTCGTCTTCACCCAAATCTTGAGAATTTGGTCAAAGAGCAGCACAAGGAAAATCACCACAAACGACCACAACAGGCCGCGGTTGACCTGCTTTTTCACTTTTTCTTCAGTTTGACGTCGAGGCAACGGGTGGTGATGGGCACACAGCGCAGTCTTTCCTTGGGAATCAGTCGGCCAGTCTCGCAGCAGATGCCGTAGGTCTTGTTCTCAATGCGCATCAGGGCCAGCTCCAGGTTGTGGATGTACTTCTCCTGACGGGCCACCAGACGGGCGTTCTCTTCTTTCTCAGCCACGGCATAGCCTTCTTCCAAGATCTTGAAAGTGGGGGCTGTGTCGTCAGTGCTGTGTTCTCCGCCGGAGAGGTTGGCTTGCAGGGTTTCCAAGCTGGCATGAGCTTGTTCGAGCTTTTCGAGTATCAGTGCTTTGAATTCCTCAAGGTCTTCGTCGGAATAGCGCACCTGGGGTTCTTTCTTTTCCATATTAGTTGTATAGTTATTATAGTTATTCAGTCGCTTAGTGGCTTTTAGCTTTTAGCTGTTAGCTATTAGCTTCGGTGTCCGTAAGCTAACGGCTAACAGCTAATTGCTAACAGCCAAAAGCATTATTTCTTCTTAATCATCAATTTCACGTTTATGCCTTCCACCAATTCCTCAGCCTCCACGCCTTCCAAGGCGTCCACCTTATTAATAGTGGCTAGGGTCTCGGTGCAGATGTAGTCGCCGTATTTCTTCACGGCGGCATCGGTCTTTTCGTTCTTCTCGATGAGCAGCTCGATGCGGTCGGTGACTTCGAAGCCACCCGTCTTGCGGAGGTTCTGCACGCGGTTCACGATTTCGCGGGCCAGACCTTCTTGCAATAGCTCATCGGTGATGGTCATATCCAGGGCCACAGTGAGGTCGCCTTCAGAAGTGACGGCCCAACCTGGGATGTCTTGTGTAGAGATCAGGGCGTCTTCGAGAGTCAGCTCGACATCGACGCCGTCCACGTTCAGGTGGGTGCCGCCGTTCTTCTCGAAGTCGTGGATCTCTTCTTGGCTCATGTTGGTGAAGTAGGCTTGGATCTGTTTCATCTGCTTGCCGTACTTCTTGCCCAAGGTCTTGAAGTTGGGCTTCACGTTCTTCACCAGGATGTTGTTGTCGGCCGAGAGGAACTCGATTTCCTTGATGTTGACTTCGCTCTTGATGAGGTGCGACACCTTCTCGAGCTGCGTCTTCATGTTCTCGTCCTTGACGGGGATCATGATCTTCGACAAAGGTTGACGCACGCGGATATTGGCTTTCTTACGCAGCGAGAGCACTAACGAGGAGACCAGCTGTGCCATCTCCATGCGTTCCTCCAAAGCCTTGTCGATATAAGCCTTGTTGGCATCGGGGAAGTCGGTCAGGTGGACGGACTCGGCCTTATTGCGTCCCGTGACGTTGTTGAGGTCGCGGTAGAGCTGCTCGCTGAAGAACGGTGCGATGGGCGACATGAGGCGTGCCACGGTCTCGAGGCAGGTGTAGAGGGTCTGGTAGGCCGACAGCTTGTCTTGGTTGTCCTCGCTCTTCCAGAAACGGCGGCGCGAGAGGCGCACGTACCAGTTGCTGAGATGGGCGTCAACGAACTCAGCGATGGCGCGACCTGCACGGGTAGGCTCGTAACTCTGGTAAGCATTGTCGACTTCAAGAATCAGCGAGTTGAGTTCCGAGAGGATCCAACGGTCGATTTCAGGACGTTCATTGATGTTGATGTCGGCTTCCTTATAGTCGAACTTGTCGATGTTGGCGTACAAGGCGAAGAAGGCGTAGGTGTTGTACAAGGTTCCGAAGAACTTGCGGCGCACCTCGTCGACCCCAGCTTCGTCGAATTTCAGGTTGTCCCAAGGCTGCGAGTTGGTGATCATGTACCAACGCACGGCATCGGCACCGTATTTCTCGATGGCCCCGAACGGGTCTACGGCATTGCCGAGACGTTTCGACATCTTGTTGCCGTTCTTGTCAAGCACCAAGCCGTTGGAGATGACGTTCTTGTAAGCGACGCTGTCGAAGCACATCGTGGCGATGGCATGCAGCGTGAAGAACCAGCCACGGGTCTGGTCGACGCCCTCGGCGATAAAGTCGGCAGGGAAAGGAAGACCCGTCTTGTCTCCCATGTAGTGGTATTGGGCATACGGCATGGCACCGCTGTCGAACCACACGTCGATGAGGTCGGGCTCGCGGAACATCTTCTTGCCACTTGCGGAGCAGAGGATGACGCCGTCGATATAAGGTCTATGTAAGTCGAACTTGGTGTAGTCTTCGCTGGCATACGGGTTCTCTTTCATGAATCCTACCTTGATGGACTTCTCGATTTCGTTGCGGAGCTCTTTCACGCTGCCGATACAGATCTCCTCCTTGCCGTCCTCGGTGCGCCAGATGGGCAGCGGTGTGCCCCAGTAGCGCGAACGCGAGAGGTTCCAGTCGACGAGGTTCTCTAACCAGTTGCCGAAACGGCCGCTACCTGTGGCTTCGGGCTTCCAGTTGATGGTCTTGTTGAGCTCAATCATACGGTCTTTCAGGGCCGTGGTCTTGATGAACCAGCTGTCGAGGGGATAGTAGAGCACGGGTTTGTCAGTACGCCAGCAGTGCGGGTAGTTGTGCGTATGTTTCTCGCTCTTGAAGAGTTTGCCTTCTTCCTTCAGCATAATGACGATGTCGACGTCGAGGCTCTTGTCCTTCTCGGTCTTGGTGGGATCATAGGCGTTCTTCACAAACTGACCGGCATAGGGGCGATAGGCCTCTACATCCATATAGTTCTTGACGAAATCGGGGTCGAGGTCTTCAATGCGCCAGAACTTACCTGTGCGGTCAACCATAGGCTGGGCTTTGCCGTCCTTGTCGATCATCTGCAAGGGCGGGATACCAGCGGCAGCGGCCACGCGTTTGTCGTCGGCGCCGAAGGTCGGGGCGATGTGGACGATACCCGTACCGTCCTCGGTGGTGACATAGTCGCCAGGGATGATACGGAAGGCGCCTTCGCCTGGGTTGACCCAAGGGATCAGTTGTTCGTATTCGATGCCCACCAGCTCGCTGCCCTTGAACTCCTTCACGATTTCAGGCGCTTCCTTGAACATGGTCTCGACCAAGGCTTTGGCCATCAAGATGTAGCAAGGCTCCTCGGTGTAAGGATGTACGGTCTTCAGCAGCACATAGTCGATGTTCGGGCCGACGCAGAGGGCCGTATTACTCGGAAGGGTCCAAGGCGTAGTCGTCCATGCAATTGCATAGGTGGTTAGTTGAGAGTTTAGAGTTGAGAGTTTAGAGTTGGGTTTCAACTTAAAAAGTGCGACGCAGGTCAGATCCTTAACATCACGATAGCAGCCAGGCATATTCAATTCATGCGAGCTGAGGCCGGTTCCGGCAGCGGGGGAGTAGGGCTGGATGGTGTAGCCTTTATAGAGTAAACCTTTGTTGTAGAGGTCTTTCAGCAGGAACCACAAGGTCTCGATGTAGTCGTTGGTGAAGGTAATGTAGGGATCGTTTAGGTTGACCCAATAGCCCATCTTACGGGTGAGGTCATCCCACAGGTCCTTGTATTTCATCACCTCTTCGCGGCAAGCGCGGTTATAGTCATCCACGCTGATCTTCTTGCCGATGTCTTCCTTGGTGATGCCGAGTTTCTTCTCCACACCAAGTTCTACGGGTAGGCCGTGGGTGTCCCAGCCGGCCTTGCGGACGACGTGCTTGCCTTTCAGGGTCTGGTAGCGGCACACCACGTCCTTGATGGAGCGGGCCATCACGTGGTGGATGCCCGGTACGCCGTTGGCGCTCGGCGGACCTTCGTAAAACACGAAAGCATTGTCCTTGTCACGGTTGTCGAGGCTCTTCTGGAAGGTGTCGTCGGCTTCCCAAAACTTGCGGATTTCATTGGCTGTCTCGGTGAGATTCAGCTGTTTATATTCCTTATAGTTGTTGTTCATAAAAACAAGTTTCTATTTTGAGGCGCAAAGATACGAAAACTTGATGAAAGTCATGCATTTTGAACAAAAAAAGGAGGCGCCACCTTGGTGGCGTCTCCATTCATGAAAACAGTCTCAACTGTTTCGATTATTCTTCGCGTTTCTTGGCGAAGGCATAGGCTGCGCCGAGACCGATCAGGACGGCGATGCCGCTGCCCACGGGGGCGGGCTGGTTATTTTGTAAACCGTGACCCGGGAGACCCGGAAGCGTAGCGTCGCGGTTGTACAAGCTAACCGAGCTGTTGTTGTCTTCAGCAACTGCCTGACCTTGACCGAACAATCCGCCGCCTTCAGCGTACGAGGCCATGCCCAAACCGAGGACGATGGCGAGTGTTAATGCTAATTTCTTCATCGTGTTTATGTTTTTTGTTGTTTTCTTATTAATTATGTTCGTACTTCAGTTATTTGACAACCACTTTCTGGACCTTCACGTTGTTGCCGTTAATGAGGCGCAGCATGTAGACACCAGGGGCGATGTTCACGTTGACGTTGGCGCAGCCGTTGATGGTTTCACTCTTGAGGATACGGCCAGTGACATCGACCACCTGCAGCGTGGCGTTGCCTTCATTATTGATGATGAAGCTGCCGTTACTGAAGAAGGCGAAGCTGTCGTCGGCGTTGCCAGTAGCAAACACGAGTTTAAAGCGGCTGGCATAGTCGGTCGTGCTGGCTTCGAAGCTGTAGCTCGGGTTGGCGAGCAGGTCGACATCGTTGCCGTTCATGTTGTCGATGAGGTGCAGGTAGCTGAACTCGACGTTCTCGGTATTAAAGCTGAGGGTGTAGGTGCCGTTGTTTTCGGCTTTGAAGTTGACAGGCATCTCGCCTTGGTTTTCGGTGTAGACCACAGCGTAATCATTGTCTTCGACAGGCATGTAAATACGGCTGCTATTGGCGCGGAGGTTCATGCTGCTGAGGTTATAGCCTTGGCCGAAGCGGAGGCGGGCTTGGTCGAGGGACTTGCTGCCGCGGCTCAGATTCATATTGAGCATGCCACCCTTGGAAGTTTCGGGAGCCTCGGTAGCGTATTGGATTTTACCCGTGGCACTGTAATTGATGAAAGCACCGGTGCAAGGAGGCACACCCACAACCGAGGACGACAGTTCGTAGCCGTCGCCATCAGCGTTCATTGTATAGAAGTCAGCATCCAGCACGTTGCCTTCGTCATCGATGTAGTTGATATAAGCATCGCAGGCGAAGAAGTTGCCAACCAGTCTCCAACCGTTGAGATAATAGGAGGCTCCGGCATTGTATTCGTATTCCTTGGTCTCGGAATAATTGTTGCTCTTACCAATGCTACCCTTAAACACCAAGAGATTGTCTTCCTTACTTGCATAGAGGTAGCCTTCGCCATACAGCAAGCCAGCGTTACCATTATCAGATTGGAAGTAGATGTGTTCCGGCTCATACAGATAGTTGATCCATTCGAGATGATTTCGAGTGGGATCGAAGGCATAGAAGTCATAATCGTCTTCAAGCAAATTCTCGACATGATTCCACTCACTGGTCTCGTCAAACAGTGTACGTCCGCTGAACGGGCTGGAGATGAAATAAAAGCCGCCAAAATTATCATTGGTCCAGTTTTCCTCGCCTACACCTGTGATTTCCTTTTCCATGGTCACTCTCACGGTGGCAGAGTTGTGCTTCAGCTGGCCTCCGTCCTTGATGGTGATGCTGCCTTCACCGATGGTGATTTTGTTGGCTAGAGCAACCACACCGGCAGCGATGATGGCTTCAGCATTGACGCGCACGTTGTTCACTAAAGTAGGAACATCAGCGGGATTACCTTGGGCATCTACCCAATTATCAGGATCGTCCCAATCGCCGTCATAAGCGAAAACGACACGACTGTCCATGGTCTTGAAGAAGGAAGAAACCCATCCGGTTTCCTCTTCGTCGCAAATACCCTTCACTTGCCATGAGTAAGGCGTGTTAGGCTCCAGACCTGTGGCATTATAGGTGGTTGTAGTGACGGTAACTTCAATAGGATTGGCATCCGGGCACACAAACACACCGAAGTTCTCGGAGGCCCATTCCGGGTCTTGGCCACGTGCAACGAGGGTGATTTCGCCACCCAGTTCGATACCAGAGATGATCAGCCAGTTGTCGGGCGTTAAGGCACCGCTAGCATAACTTGCGGAATTGGCGCAATAGTTTCCATTGCAATAAGCATTGCCCTGGGCATCGGTTCCATAGGAACGAATACCCCAAACATGACCGTCTCCATCCAAATCCAAATTGGTGATTTCGGAAGGAATATCACCAGTTTCGAAGTTTTGGGAATAGAGGGTCGTTCCAGCAGCATTGGTCACCACGATATCGTCCACATTCAGTTCGAACATATCGGATACATCATAGTGGCGGATGGCAACGGCGCCGGTGCCGCTATATTCGCTGAGGTCGAAGGTATAAGTGGTCAACACGCCAGTGGTGATTTGGTCTTCACCCACTTGGTACCAAGGACGATATTGCAGCACGTAGCTGTTGCTTGTGCCTTGCCAGCTCAGATCGGCGGTGGTGTAGGTGATGTTGCCTGCAGCGAGGTTCTTCGGTCTGGGGCACGTAGAAGGAACAGCGAAGCTGAAGTCGTCAAGGAAGAGATACCACGCATCTTTATACACATACTTAATGGCCACTCTCTTGGTTCCTGCTGGAAGCGTGTTCTCATATTGTGCCCAGGCTGTTGAAGCAGTGATGATACTCCCATAATCAAAAGCAGAAGGGTCAGTAACAGACTCATCAGTGGTGTAACCAACATAGAATTGTTCATCACCATAAGAATTGGAGTATTCTTTGTAATAGAAAGACACTTCAACACCATTGTCAGTGCCGGTGAGTAAAGGTGAGACAAGGTATCCATCCTCTTCAGAATAATTGAATCTGAAACCATACGATCCTGTGTGGGCTGCATTGGAATAGATGCCCGAATACGAAGAAGTCACATAGGCCGTCCAACCATCAGCGGACAGGTTGTTGTTCTCGAAGCCATAGCTGTAAGGCAAGGCTTGCTGTGCATTCACTGCCAACGGTAAGAACATTGCCGCGAGCACGAAGAAAAGTAAAGATTTTCTTTTCATAATGTTAGTGATTTGGGTTAATACTTTATTAATTGATTAAGGATTTAAGGAATTTCAAATTTTGTAATAAACAACTTCTCAAAGCGCTTTGCTTCGATCATTGACCATTATTTGCTTTCTATTTATTTGTTTATCAACTATTTAAATTAAAACAACTTGTTTAAAAACAATGCATATTTACTATTAAACGGCTGCAAAAATAAGTTTTTTTCTGGTTAGAATTCAAAAAGCATTGTAAAATAGCCAAAAAAAGAGACGCCACCATCGTGGCGTCTCTCTGCGATATTAAATCACAATGTGATTCTTATTCTTCGCGTTTCTTGGCGAAGGCATAGGCTGCGCCAAGACCGATCAAGACGGCGATGCCGCTGCCCACGGGGGCGGGCTGGTTGCCTACCAAACCGTGATCACCAGGGAGACCCGGCATTGAAGGGTCGCGGTTGTATAAGCTAAGCGAGGTATTGTTGTCTTCAGCAACTGCTTGACCTTGACCGAATAATCCGCCGCCTTCAGCGTACGAGGCCATGCCCAAACCGAGGACGATGGCGAGTGTTAATGCTAATTTCTTCATCGTGTTTATGTTTTTTGTTGTTTTCTTATTAATCATGTTCGTACTTCAGTTATTTGACAACCACTTTCTGGACCTTCACGTTGTTGCCGTTGATGAGGCGCAGCATGTAGACACCAGGGGCGGCGTTCACGTTGACGTTGGCGCAGCCGTTGATGGTTTCGCTCTTGAGGATACGGCCG
>JAGCCO010000116.1 GCA_017651645.1 Bacteroidales bacterium | reverse complement strand
CAAATAGTTTGTTCATATCCATTGCTACAAGTGTGGGAGCTACATCGTTTGGGTCAAGTATTTTGCTTATGTCAAAACTCAGTTTGCCTGCTACGATGTTGTAACCCTGCGGCTTGCTTTCGTCCTCAATTCTCACATTGTCCTGACTTTATCACTTTTCCGGCCTTTCTTTGAAAAGCGGCCTCTCACGTAGTTGTAGGGCATATTGCTCTGGTGACTTGGGTGACGCAAGGCTTTTTCGTACCTTTGTATTATGTTCACTCGCAGGAAGCATAACCGATCCGGAAGCATCAGCGTGGTTGTTGTTGACAAGCGCTATGGCAAGTTCAAGGAGGTCCGCCGATTGGGTGTTGCGCGTAGCGAGGAAGAGGCGGCGGCACTGGAAGCCGAGGGTCGCCATTGGATTGCGACATACGGAGGTCAACAGATGATTGACTTCGAAGGCAAGGCAGAAGCAGAGCTGCATACTACAGAGGATGTCCTGTCCAGCATCAAGTCGGCCCGTCTCACGGCAGCGCAGACGATTATCAGCAAGGTATATGACAGCATCGGGTTCAATGCAATTGCAGACGAAGAACTCCGCCACCTGGTGACAGGGCGTATCTGCCAGCCCATGAGCAAGAAGGCAACCGTTGACTATCTCAGACGCCATTTCAAGGATGACGTGAGCCTGCAGAAGATCTACCGATACATGGACAAGTTGCAAGGGTCTCAGAAGGAACGCGTTCAAGAGATCAGCATACGGCATACCCAGGAGCTCTTTGGCGGTGACATCGGGATATTGTTCTATGACGTAACCACACTGTATTTCGAGACAACGTACAAGGACGAGTTGCGCAACAACGGCTTTTCGAAAGACGGGAAGAACGCGAATCCGCAGGTGGTACTGGGACTGCTTGTGAGCCGTGGCGGCTACCCGCTTTCATACGCTCTGTTCAACGGGGCGCAGTTCGAGGGATATACTATGATACCCATCGTGGATGATTTCGTGCAACGGTACAACCTTGGAAGCGACTTCGTGGTCATAGCTGATTCCGGCCTGATGAGCGACAAGAACATCAAGTTGCTGCGCAGTGCCGGTTACAAGTACATCATCGGAGCGAGGATCAAGAAGGAGTCCGGAGCAATGAAGGAACTCGTTCTTTCTACGCCGCACGAACAGGGCGTCTTCAACGACATCCCGTACGACGACGGAGACCGTCTCATCGTGGGATATTCGGAGGAACGGGCCCGGAAGAATGAACACGACCGAGACGAGGGAGTAGAGCGCCTCAGGAAGCGATATGCGAGAGGAACGCTCACCAAGGCAGATATCAACAAACGGGGTTACAACAAGTTTCTCAGCATAAGTTCTGGCGTTACCGTGTGCATTGACGAATCCAAGATAGAGGAGGACAAGATCTGGGATGGCCTTAAAGGATACAGAACCAATACAGACCTGCCGGCCGACCAGGTCTATGAGAACTATCAGCAGTTATGGAACGTGGAACGGGCCTTCCGCATCACGAAGGGTACGCTTGAGGTGCGGCCCATGTTCCACTTCACGGAAAGACGCGTTGAGGCGCATGTCTGCATATGCTTCGTTGCCTTGAAGGTGTATAAGGAACTGGAAAGGTTGCTCAAAGCGTCCGGATGTCCGTACTCGGTGGATAACGTCCTAAGAATCGCCGAGGTCATCGTGACATTGGAAGTTGACCTTCCTGAAAACGGCAAGACCCTAACCAAGACCATCTACACATCAAAAGAGGAGCGCGACATCGCCT
>JAGCCO010000056.1 GCA_017651645.1 Bacteroidales bacterium | reverse complement strand
CTGTAGCACAAAAACCTAAAAGGTTTTTTTCTAAAACAATGAAAACAAACTCTACAGAGTAAACCTCAAGCCGATACTGCTGAAAGGAAGACCACCTTCGAGGTAGAATCCAAAGTGGGAACCCAAGGTGAGGCTAAGGCCAGCCACGCCGTTATACATAAACTTGTTATTCCAGTATGAGCCTTCTTTTTTGTTCCCATACCATCCGGCGCCACCTCTCAGATAGGCATTAAATCTATCCGTGAAGGCATACCTCAGGCTGACTTGAGGAGCAGCGTATACAGCATATACTTTTGTTTCGACATCCGGCCCGGTTTGCGTCGGGGTAATGTTCCCAAAAGCCATCGCGCCGACTCCCAGTGATAGATTTGGGGTAAAATGTGCCACACCAAAATCACCGACCACTTCACCGCCCCATGCAGTCATCGGAAATAATGCCGGACCAATGTGAATAAAACTTTGAGCATTAACAGCCAAAGGGAGGAGAAGGAGTAATACTACGACTAGTTTTTTCATTGTAAATAACGATTAAATGTCACAAATATCCGAAATAAAAAACTATCCTACGTTGACATTTCATATAATCCCAAAGGGAAACGAATCTTGCATCAGACAATTAAATAAAGATAAAAACTGGGGAAATGCCTATCACTTAACAGAAACGCGCCGTGTCTCCATGAAACTACTACTTACTTCTTTTACGAACAAGGGCTTGAACATCCTCCCACTTATCAATCCTGAATCCCTTCCCATTTATCTCAACGAAGCCCGTAATATAGTCTCGCTCCCGGAGCAATACAGAGACTGGAACACCCAGTGCGGAAGCTATCTTCTGCAGGGTTTCAATGGTTGGGTTTCCTGTCAATGCACTGGACAAATACGAGGCAGCGACCCCCATCTTCTCGGCGAGCTCCTTCTGCTGCATTTTTCGGACTTTGAGCAAGTCTTTGACATTGCGAGCCAGATTATTATCAGTCATATAATTGATTTTTCCGTGAATATAAAAATTAATTTTCGTTGATCATAATAAATGTATAAAATAATTTTGATTTGAATTATTTTATATGTATATTTGTAATGAGATAATTTATATATAAGTTAATTTGTTGATCGAGCGAAAAAATGGTTAAGGTCTGCATTTACGCACGGGTCAGTACCAAAGGGCAGGACTATGAGCGCCAGCTGGAAGAACTACGGAGGTATGCCTCCCAAATGGAGTATGATGTTGTCCGTGAATTCTCGGAAAAGATAAGCGGAGCGAAGAAGGTGGAGGAGCGGGAGGCGCTGCTGGATTTGTTGGAGTATGTGTCAGCGCATCCGGTAGACAAGGTGCTCATCTATGAGTGTAGCCGTCTGTCCCGTCGGGCAGTTGACTTCCTTTCAGTCATTGAGACGCTGACGGCGCAGAGAGTAAGCGTGTATATACTCCAAAACGGACTGGAAACACTATCTCCCAACGGGACACCCAATCCTATTGCTCAACTCGTTTTAGGCGTTCTGGCGCAATTTAACTCTCTGGAGCGCTCACTTATCCGCAGCCGTATGGAAAGTGGCTATAACCATTTCCGCTCCCTCGGTGGAAAGGTGGGGAGAAAAGCCGGGTATCGCAAGAGCGACCAGCAAATGATGTCGGAGTATCAGGCAGAAGTCAAACTCCTCCGCAAGGGGTTTTCGCTTCGCAACGTTCAGGCAATTACTCACACCAGCGTTAACACCCTTCGCAAGTTGAAAATGATGATGTAGTGTTGATCTAGTCGAACGCAGCAAATAACGATAGCTTAAAAAACATTTTTGTATACTTGGTATGCCTTCGGGCAATAATCTCCGCTGGCGAGCGGAAGCCAAACGCAAAAGTGTTATCAATAGAAAAATGTAAAGAAATCCTTAAAACAGGTGATTTTAGACTGACAAATGAGCAGGTAATGGAACTCAGGGAGTACCTCTATTTTCTTGCAGGGCTCCAAATTGAAGATGAAAAGGCGAAGGAGGGCTTAGCATCATGTGTAGAGTAATTCTTTATTGCAGAGTGAGTACGGATGAGCAGTCGGAGGGCTGCAGTCTGGATATTCAAGAACGCTATCTGCGGGCGCAATGCCTCAACCGGGGAGACGATGTTGTTGATGTTTACCGTGAGGACTATTCTGCAAAAGGGCATGAACTCAACCGACCTGAGTTCAAGAAGTTGTACACCTACTGTCAGAAGCACAGTGGTGAAGTGGATAAGGTGCTTTTTCTCCGGTGGGACAGGTACTCCCGGAATGTGGAGTTCGCCTTTGTCTACAAGCGGAAGCTTGTTGATGAACTGGGCATTGAAATCAATGCCATGGAGTCCCCCATTGACTTCAATGGTGGAGATTGGGCAACCCTGCTCGGCTTGCACTGTGGCAATGCTCACTCTGAGGATGTGAAAATATCCAAACGGACGAAGGACGGGATTCATGGTACTTTGCTGAAAGGTCGGTGGCCGCACAAGGCGCCGCTTGGGTATCTTAATGTTCGGCGTTCCAAACATGACTGCTGGGTTGAGAAAGACCCGGCTACTGGTCCGCAGATTAAGCTCTTATTTGAGGAGGTGGCACGTGGCGTGGAGGTGCCGACGGTTATTGGTAGGAGGATTTTTCCGTCTCTTGCCAGTACGTCCTTGTTCCACCTGCTGCGAAATCCATTCTATACAGGAGTGATTCATGTCAATGCATACAACGGAGAGCCGGAGCAGGATGTGAAGGGAATCCATGAAGCGTTGGTGGATAAGCGTACCTTTGACGCTGTACAGGAAGTCCTGGACGGCAAAAAGAAGGAAGCGCCAAAAATGGGCAAGAAAGTGAATCCACTCTTATACCTTCGCCGATATTTGACATGCCCGGTGTGTGGCACACCGCTTACCGGTGCTGTCAGCCGGGGGAATGGCGGGGAGTACGCATACTATTTCTGCAACCGTGACCACAAGCACTTCAATGTACGGGCCGATAAAGTTAACCAGGGGTTCGTCCACTATGTATCTAAACTCAAGCCTAATCAAGAAGTGCTGGACCTCTACAACGAAATCCTACTTGACATTCGCGGGGAGCGTGTTCGGGAAAACCAACTGCGAGCAGATAAGTTGGAAGCTGAAGTGGCTTCTCTGGAGGAGCGCGTGAACCGGGTAAACGACCTGTACTTCGACGGAAAACTCTCAACGGCCGATAGAGACAAGAATATTTCCCGTTACGAGGAGCAAATAGAGCGCTTGAAATATCAGATTGGCTCTTTGCGTATGAGTGCCGACTTGAAAATCAAAGAAAAGCTCACATATTCTATAAACCTTATCTCGAACCTTGGACAGTTCTTTCAATCAGCAACTTGTGAGGTGAAAAGCAAGCTCCTTGGTTCGATATTTCCCGAAAAACTGTTATTCGACGGGAAAAAATATCGAACCACGTCTTTCAATGGAATGCTCAATCTTATCTATCAGGAAACCAAGTACTTACGAGGAAATAAAAAAGAGAGCGACGTCGAAAATCGCTCTCAAAACCATTTGGGGTGGATGATGGGGCTCGAACCCACGACACTCGGAACCACAATCCGATGCTCTACCAGCTGAACTACATCCACCATGTAATGGACTGCAAAGGTACGAAAAAAATCGTTCCCTGCAAGGGTTTGTG
>JAGCCO010000115.1 GCA_017651645.1 Bacteroidales bacterium | reverse complement strand
ACACACCCGCACACGCCTGTGCTACCGAGCCCGGCAGACCTGACGGCCTGCCAACATCCGCGACCGTAACAGATTCGGACAACCACCCTTTCCGCGTTTATGCATCACACCCGGCAAAACGCCCAACCTGTCAACATTTGCGACCGTAACAGATTCGGGAAATCGCTCCTTTTGCGCATATACCTCCGAACCCGCCAAACTGCCCCTGCCAACACCCGCGCCCGCATCAACGGGACACCGTTCCGGCCACGAAACAGCCCGTAGGGCTGAAGGGCTCGGTAGGAATGCGGAGAGTGGTTCGAAGGTTGCGCACGCCGTAGGTGTGCGGGGAACCCAAGAAACGGTTTTTAGGGAACCGTGATAGGAATTGTCACCGGGCAGTTGTACATCGTATTGTCTATGATGAATAGGTCATAGGTCCCTGATGGTATGCCCGAGACTGTAGTGTTTGCTGCGGCAGTATAACATGCATACACTTGCTGATTGGCCGAATTTATTATCTTTACGAATTCAACATCAGGTAATGTAATTGTGTTGTTGCTTACTGGTATATTATTGCCTGTGTATCCATATAGGTCTATCTGTAGGCGTTCTTTGCATACATTTGGGTCATTGTTGATACTAATTATTTCAAAGCGGTTAGTGCTATCATTTGGAAATAGTGTGATAGAATTTCCGATGATGGTATCATAAGTCCAGTTGAACGTCCCATTGATGATTGTGCGACTCCTATATATGATAGTGTCATTTGGAGTGGCATTGTATATGATCCATTCATAGGAAGATCCACGACAAATATGGTCGTGCTTGATGTAGTAGGATTGAGAAAACCCAAAATTAATAATCCCTAAAACTATGACTAAAATAACGACTAATTTTCTCATATTACAAAACAATAAGTCTTTTTGATTTATCTCGAATACCAATCCCGGTCATTTCCAGCTGCAAAAGTAAAAATATTATTCATACGCATGAATAGTTTTGAGTTTTTTTGTAATTTTGCGCTTTCAAGTTGGCTCTGGATTATGAAGAGAATAATATTATTTTGCGGTATTTGTTGTTTATCATTTTTTGGTTATGCTAAGCATGATGTCGCCTACATATGTCAGGGAGATACTTACTCATGGAATTTGAGTGGGTATTATTCATCTGATGATACTCTGGTCTATGTCAGTGGCCCTACTGACTGGATTGAATTTTCTCAAAGTACTCAGTATGATACTGTCATTGGGAATATCTTACTTCTGTCTCCGTTGGTGGATAAGTTTTATCAAATCATATCTGTAAATGGTGTAGGTATTGATATGAATGACTGTCCTATGTATTTGACTATCCATGTCAAGATAGCTCCTACTATCTCTATCGATTCTATCCATCATGTAACATGTCCGGATGGTGCTTTTTATCCTTATATGGATGGAGTTTTTCATGTGAGTTTGGATGATTTTGTACAAAACTATGCGTGGATAAATATACAAGTGGATACACCATTCTTTTTTGTCCATACATCTTATGATTCTGTGACTCTAACTGGTTTGAGAGCGGGGACTTATTATATAACCGCTTATGGAACTAATGGTTGTGTGTATCGTGATAGTGTGACTATTGAGCAACCTGAAGCTTGGTATGTTGATTATAGCATAAAGAGTATAGATACGGTATGCTTTGGTCAGACTGGTTGTATTGTTTCTGGTGATTTTGGAGGTACTCCACCATATAATTTTACATGGTTTTATTATGCAGATACAGGACAAGTATTTTTGCCTGATACTACTCGTATGGTGTGTGATTTGTATAGCGGACAACTTTATTATTACTATTTATATGATTCTAGAGGGTGTAAAGCGTGGGGAGATGAAATTGAGTATGTATTTTGGTATCTTTATGAATGGGCGGAAGACAGTACCCACATCATCACAACAGACTCAATAGCCTGCTATGGTAGGGACTTCCTAGTCCAAGCACAGAGTATAGGTGTAGGGACATATACATGGTATGTCGGAGATCAACCGGATAGTATCAATTACTGGACAGGAGTTTATGGGGACTCTATGTTTGTGGCAGATTATATCACTCCACCAATCACAGAGCCAACATGGGTCTATGCAGAGTTCTCTGACCAGCATAATTGTGTGACTCGTGATTCTATATGGGTAGAAGTGTATAATTCAAACATTTCTCTCTCTATTGAGACTCCGAATATTGTCACGGATTCTATATGTACTGTGCAAGTATTTCCTCCAGGAGGAAATCTCTTTGTAGATGGAGTAATAGTCGGTTATAATATACCATCAGACTATACTTTTTCTACTGCAGGGATACAAGTAGGACCACATACTCTGAGATATGCTGGTACATTTGGTGCAGAAATTGGAGTAGGATGTGATGATGAAACAACACAGGCCATCCAAGTGGAAATAAACCCATTTGTACAGGATTGGGAGTATGATGTTTCTATCTATCCGAACCCTGCGATAACCACCTTGAATCTGACTAGTACAGCAACTTCTGATTTTGATATATCAATCCTGGATGTGACAGGAAAGGTAATTAAGACAGAGAAAATGTCGGATCAAACATTCACGATTGATGTCTCGGATTTAGCATCTGGGATATATATGCTTCGTCTAGTATCTCAGGATGGAGCTAGTAAGATAGTGAAGTTTGTGAAGAGGTAAAAATCGTATCTTTGCCGCGATAAAACCGTCCGTCATGAACACCGTCCGCAAATACCCCGTCGGCATCCAGACCTTTTCGGAAATCAGAAAGGGCAACTACATTTATATCGACAAAACAGACTTGGTGTGGGAGATGACCCGCATGAAATTCGTCTTCCTCAGTCGTCCCCGTCGGTTCGGCAAGAGCCTGCTGACCACCACATTGGACTCCTACTTCAAAGGGCAAAAGGAACTTTTCGAAGGACTCAAGATTATGGACTTGGAGACGGAGTGGGAACAGTACCCGGTACTTCATTTCGATATGAGCGGAGCCAGGCATCTGCCCGTCGAACAGGTCAAAGCGGAGTTGGTGAGACAGCTCGCCATCTTAGAGAAAGACTACGGCAGAGACGAGACGGAGGTCTCCCCGGGCATGAGGCTGGCCGGACTGATCCAGCGATCCTTTCAGAAGTCCGGTCGCCAGGCAGTGGTCGTCATTGACGAATACGACGCTCCGCTGTTGGACGTGCTTCACGACCCGGAACGGCTTGAGGCGGTCCGCGAGGTGATGCAGGAGTTTTACCAAAGACTGAAAATGTGCGAGGGAATAATCCGCTTCTGCTTCATCACCGGCATCACCAAATTCTCGCAGCTGAGCATCTTCTCCACTATCAACAACCTCACCAACATCTCGATGGATGCCAAGTACGCCGCCATCTGCGGCATCACAGAGGAGGAACTCGCCACTGACATGGCCCCCGATATCGCAATGCTGTCCGAAGAATATGAATGCACCCCAGAGGAGATGCACGACAAGCTGAAAAAGCAATATGACGGTTACCGCTTTGCCAAAAAGTCCCCCGACATCTACAACCCGTTCAGCCTGCTGAAATGTTTCAACCAGAGGAACATTGCCAACTATTGGTTCGAGAGCGGCACCCCGACCTTCCTCATCCGACAGATGCAGCACTACCGCACCGACATCACCGCGATGGATCGCATAGAGGAGCCGTCTGACGCCTTCGACCGCCCCACCGAAGCCATGGAGACCGCCCTGCCGCTGCTCTACCAAAGCGGTTATATCACCATCAAGGGTTACGACCGCGAATCGGACATCTACACCCTCGGCATCCCCAACAACGAGGTCCGCTTAGGCTTCACCCGCGGGCTGCTGCCCATCTACGTGGGAGTTGATGGTCCCAACGTGCAGAAAGGGTTCGCCCTGAAACTTTGGCAGGCTCTGAAGAAGAACGACATAGACCTCGCCATGCAGGAGATGAAGGCCTACTTTGCCGGACTGCCCTACGCGGAAGGCTTCCAAAAGAAGTTGGCGGAGGTGAAGAATTACGAAGGGTTCTACGAATGGTCGCTGTATCTGATTTTCTCGATGCTCAACGTCTATGTGCGCACCCAAGTGAAATGTGCGGGCGGCCGCACCGATGTCGTGGTGCTGATGCCCGATACCACCTACGTTTTTGAACTCAAAGCGAACGGCACGGCAAAGGAGGCTCTCGACCAAATCAACATCAAGGGTTACGCCCTGCCCTACGAAACCGAAGGCCGCAAGGTCGTGAAAATCGGCGTGGCTTTCGAGCGGGAGACGATGACAGTGGGGGATTATCTCGTGGAGCCGGATATCAGAAATTAGTTTTTGCATTTTTGCAGCGTAAACTCTGGATGTGTGGTCTCGGAAGAAACCTTAACGGAAGAGAAAGTGTATTTTCAAGAACCCATACTCGTGTAATGAAAAACAAAGATACAAAGCCAACTGTTTTCAACCAATACTTTTACCATCCCGACTTGTCACAACCGACAATCAAGCTCAGTGCCGAGGAATCGGAACATTGCTGTCGGGCGCTGCGCCACCGAGAGGGTGACGAGGTTTTTCTCACCGACGGCCATGGACGGGAGGCGAGGGCCATTGTCATGGTCGCCGACCCCAAGGCGTGCGTGCTGGAAATCAAGGAGGTGAAGGAAGAGGTGGGCACACGGAAGTTGCATCTTCACATTGCCATCGCCCCCACCAAGAACGCTGACCGCATCGAGTGGTTTGTCGAAAAGAGCGTGGAAATTGGCGTAGAGGCCATCACCTTCCTGATTTGCGACCACTCGGAGCGCCCGCGCGTCAATTTGGACCGCCTGCGCCGCGTGGCCATCGCCGCCCTCAAACAGTGCCAGACCACCTGGCTGCCCACGATGGAGGTCTTGACTTTTAACGAATTCATTGAAAAACAGCGTCCGTGGGTCGCCAACCGCTATATCGCCTGGTGCGATGACAAAAACACCCGCCAGTTTGCCGCCGAGCCATTCACCGCCAAAGAGGTGGTGTTGCTCATCGGTCCGGAGGGCGACTTCAGTGAGAGGGAAATTGCTTCAGCCCGCGAAGCAGGCTATACTGAGGTGAAATTGGGCAATCGACGCCTGCGCACTGAAACCGCCGGACTGTATGGATGCCTCGTGGTCGCCACGCACGAATTGTTTTGGCAATGATAAGGTAGTTGACCATAGGAAACCTATAACGACGTGGACTCCATCGCTTTTAGTGTTCGCGGCACCTTGGGTGCTGCACCCAAAAAACTGGGGGTGACTAAAAAGCAATTTTACGGTCACCCTCTTTTTCATAGCAAAGAGTTCCAAGCAAGCTGAAGTGCACAAAGTGAAGACTCGCCGTATAAAACAAACGACGTCTTGGTGCGCTTGATCTTGTCCATTTTGCCTTTT
>JAGCCO010000114.1 GCA_017651645.1 Bacteroidales bacterium | reverse complement strand
TCGCCCGCGACCAGTCTTCAGTACCATAGTTCCAATCCGTGTTCCAGCAGAAACGGATGCTTGCCCGTCGGTCCCTGCCCATCATTGAGCCGATGATGTAATCCTCATATACGCCACAAATGGTGTAAACGTCGTCATCGTTATCGCTGTGCTCCGAAATCAGGATATCCTTCCCCACTGCGCCATCGCTCCAGTCGGCATAAAGATTCATCTCCTTCACGAAGCTCTGACTCACCGCCACATCCTTCGGCTTCGACGGCGCTTTGCCCTCTATCAAACGGAAGCCCATCATATCGAAGAAGCCCTCCGTTGCCACATATTGGTCGCACACACCCATCAAATACTTCGACGGGTTGTCGGGCAGCATGATATTGTTACCAGACGTCTTATCCAAAGGAATGCTATAGGTCAGTTCGGCGGCTTCCACCTCGGGATACTGCCGCAGTTTCTCTGTAATCAGTATCAAATTGTCCTTGTCCGCTCCTTTCAACGGGACATACAGCAACTGCTCGTAATCGTAGCCCATATCAGCGTTCATCGCAGAGTTGTATTGCCTATCAGCCACGATGACCAAAGGCAGCAAGATGACATTGATGCCGACTTGCACCATCAGCAATGTGAGTTTCCAACGGCGCTTGTTTTCTCTGTATCCGCTGAAGGCTGTCGAAACAGGAATTCGGACGAACATCATCGCGGGGATAAGAGCAGAGACCAGGAAAATAAGAACGATGATGGTGACAAGCACCCTGCGGGTCTGCGGCACCATAAGACTTCCGACCGGCACGCCCAACAGTGACTCGATGACCCCATTGAAAGCCCATATCACCAAAGCCGCCACAGCCAACGAAGCCAGCAGGTTCAAAGCCGTTTCCCTGATGAGCATCCAATAGATGTTGCCCGCACTAGCACCGTAGCATTTCCTAACGCCCATCTCCTTGGAGCGTCGCACCACATCCGAGATGGCTATCAGCAGGTAGTTAAGTACCGACACAAGAAGCAGCAGGAAAGCCACTACTGACAGAATCAGCACATAGTTTTTGATTGTTTTCTCATGGCGGTGCATGGTGGCGAGAGGGGTCAACGTGTACCAAATCTTTGAGCCATCACGCTCCAACTCCTCCAAAGGCTGGTGTGCTTCCTGCATCTTGCGGATGGCATCTTTCAGGCTGTTGGGATCCACATTTGGCGCCAACTTGACAAAACCGCGATAGCGGTCGTTGCCCAACCAATTGTTGATGCTCCACTCTCCAAACGCAGCAATGGTTGTCACGATGTCGCATTGAATGGTACCATTTTTCGGGAAGTCCTCAAACACGCCCACAACGGTCAGTTTCACGTTCGGTCCCCATACATCGCTATAGATTTGCTTGCCGATGGCTTCGTTCACGCCGCCCAACTTCTCCGCAAAACTGCGGCTGACGGCAATGTCGCCATTGTATTCCTGCAAGGCCTGCATCGGGTCGCCCGCGAGGAAATCACGATTGAAAAAGTCGAAGAAGCAGGTGTCCGCGCCGATGCACAAGCCCGTGATGAGGTTGTCGCTTTCGTCATACAATTGTGCTCCTGAAATCAGGGTAGAATAGCGCGTGGCCGCTTCCACGCCCGGCACTTCCGCCTTGAAGCCCGGGGCGATGCCGCCCGAAGTGCCCCAGAAGTCATCGGGGTCGCCACCTTCTTGGAAGATGATGTTCTCGGTAATCCAATAGATGCGGTCCACATCCTTGTAAAAACTGTCGTACGACAATTCGAAGCACACCTTGGCAATCAGCACGATGCCAATGGCGAGACCTATTCCCAACGATAGGATTTTGATGAGTTTGTCGGTTAGTCTGTTCATATTGTTGTTTGTTTATTGTTTAACTGTTTAATTGTTTCTTCACAAAACCTGCAAAACCATCAAAACCTTTTTTCGGGTTGTGGGAAGCAAGCCAACCGGCTGCTTCCCGGCGGCGACACGGTTGTGGAGCCGCTTTGCTGTTTTCTTTGGACTTACGCATTGTTTTGCAAGTTTTGTTGGTTTTGTGATAATATCTACTCCTTTTTAAGTGCCGTCACCGGATTCACCTTCGCCACCGAGACAATCTGCCACAGCACCGAGCCGATGGCGATGACAAACGACAGCACTACTGTCACCACGAAAATCCACGGGTGCAGGTCGATCCGATAGGCGAAGTCCTCTAGATAACGCCTGCAGAGCCACACCGCCACGGGTATGGCAATCGCATTGGCAATCAGTATCATTATGATGTATTCCTTCAAGTTGCGGCGTATCTCGCTCTCCATCGTGCCGCCAAACACCTTGCGGATGGCAATGGTCTTCTCACGCTCCGAGGCAAAGTGCGTGCTCATGGCCACGAGGCCGAGCAGCGACAGGATGACCGAAACCGCCATAATCAGCTCGATGAGGCGCATCTGACGCCTATGCTTGTCATATTGCTTGGCAATCACATTGTCAACAAAATCATCGAACTCGGGTTCCATGTAGATGCCAAATACCTTTTCGCAGTGTTTCTTGTAGACCGCATCGATGGCGTGCTTGGCTTCACGATGGTCGCCAGCAACCTCAATCAGCAGATGGGAATCGGGATTCCAACCGCCATTGCCATATACAAGTACATAGTCTTCATCAGTCACATGCAAGGCGTCCTGCATCTTGAAGTCGGCAATCACTCCGCATACTGTATTACCTATAGTATGCTTTTGCCACATCATTATAGTGTCAAAGTTGTTATCTCCATACGGCAAGCCCGTCATGCCTGCGGCGGTGGTTTCGGTAATCCAGAAACTATGTGCGTCAGTATCTCCAAAACGTTCCTTCATCTCAAAACCAAACATACGGAAAGCCACCGTATCGCAATTAAGGATTGGAACATAGGTTTTCGGCTCGGTTTCATGGAGTTTTTTCAACCCAAATCGCATACTCATCACGCCAGGAATGCTTTGTGCCGATGCCAATTCCTTCACGCAAGGCAATGCCCTCAATTCTTCTACAAAGGCTTCCTTTTCATCGGTGTAATCAAGGTCGGAACCCAAGAAATAGAGGTTCTCCACGTTCAATCCCGTTGGACGGTCTTCCATGTGGTGCATCTGGAGCTCCATCGTCAGCACCAAAGCGATGAGTATTATGGCGATAACGTTCTGCACCACGATGAACACCTTCGAGAGCACGGTACGGTTACGGAAACGGAAAGTGCCTCGCACCACATCGATGGGTTGGGCTTTGGCGATGATGACCGCTGGTAAGATGCCGGCCAGCAACGACACCACTATCACAATCAAAAGATAGGCAACGAGATAAGGCAAACTGAAAGGTATGGAAATCGCCACATCCGGCTGCAACAGCTGGTTGACGGTCGGGGTAAGAGCATAGGCTATGGCCAGCCCCACGACGAAACTGAACAAAGTAAAGGCAAACGCCTCGCCAAGAAATTTCAAAACGATGTCCGACTTCTGTGCCCCAACCAGTCGCCTCGAAGCCATTTCCTTGGCACGTTTCCCGACCAAGGCGACATTCAGGTTGATGTAGTTCAGCAAGGCCGAAACGAGCAGCAACAGCCCAATGACAATCATCGTGCGAAGCATCGATCGATCGCCTTTCTGCAAGCCCGTGTATGCCAGAGCAAAGAATAGTTCGTCAAAGCGGACCATCGAAAGCTCTTCCATCGTTGGACTATTGGAAAACTGCACATCACAGAGTGCCTGCAGTTTCTCGCACAACTCCTCTCGGTCCACATCGGAGCGCACCTTGATGAAAGTGCCGATGTTAGCCCAATGATTGAAAGCGTTGTCTCGATAACTCTGGATGGCATACGACTGCGCATGTTCATAGTTCATCATCACATCGAAATCAGGGAGCAAAGAGCTACCTTTGTCGGCGATGACACCTACGATATGCAACGTGTCGTCTTGAATAATCAACGGTTGTTCGGCCGACGCTTCATTGAGTTTCTTGGCCAGCTTTTCGGAGATGAAGGCCGCATTGCGTTCCGAAAGCATCCTGGAATCGCCTTCTTTGAGCGTCACGGAGAACATATCGAAGAATTCCACATCGCAGACAAGCAACGTACCTACAAAGTTTTGTTCACCGACGTGAATCAATTGGTCTTGCACGAACTGAAAATGCGACACCGCTTCCAACTCGGGCAGCTTTCCGTCGAAGACCTCTTTCATGCCGTAGCAGTTAATCATATCTTTGCTACCCACGGCATAAATCCGCTCGCGGTCTGGATTCTCGCGCGTCACGGCGTATTGCTGCACCACATAGCAGAAACTGATGATGACGAAAGCCAAGGCAACACTCAGCCCCACGAACTCAATAGCGGTGTAGAGCTTGTTTCTGGATAAGAATTTCAGGTAGGTTTTCATATTTGTTGATTGTTGAGTTGTTTAACTGTTGAATTGTTTGTTGACTATGGCTGATGGCCTATGACTATGGCAGCTTCATCAGAAAGAGGAACTCCTAACCTTGATTGAAGCGGCCATAGTCATTAGCCATAGGCCATTGTTACTCCTTCTTCAGCGCCGTCACCGGATTCACCTTCGCCACCGACACAATCTGCCACAGCACCGAGCCAATGGCAATCGCAAACGACAGCACCACCGTCACCACGAAAATCCATGGGTGCAGGTCAATCCGATAGGCGAAGTCCTCCAAATAACGCTTACACAGCCACACCGCCAAGGGAATGGCTATCGTGTTAGCAATCAGTATCATTATGATGTATTCCTTCAAGTTACGACGTATCTCGCTCTCCATAGTCCCGCCAAACACCTTGCGGATGGCGATAGTCTTCTCGCGCTCAGAAGCGAAGTGCGTGCTCATGGCCACCAAGCCGAGCAAGGCCAATAGCACCGACACGCCCAAGATAATCTCGATGAGCCGCATCTGTCGCTGGGTCTTGTCGTATTGTTTGGCAATCAGGGTCTCCACAAAGTCGTTGCTTGTCGGCTCAAGACAAACACCAAAAGCCTGCTCCAGATACTTCTTCAGCAAGGCATCGATGGCGCGTTTGGCTTCCTTATGGTCGCCCGTGATTTCAAGCAACATCTGGCTGTGTACATCGAAAGCGCCACCCGCAAAAACGATGGTCAGGTCCTCGTCGGTGGCATGAAGCGCATCCAACATATTGAAGTCCTTTAATACACCGCAGACGTCAAAACCAATGTTTTCGGCCGTCCACGCACGTAGCGTATCAAAGTCATATTTGCCGTAGGGCATCCCAGTCAATGCCGCAAAAGCCGTTTGTGTCATATAGCAACTGCCACCAAAGCCCGTGCTTTCAGGCTCTTTGAATTTTTCCACGATCTCAAGCCCGAGTATTCGGGACGCGATGCTGTCGCATATCAGCATATTGACCATAGTCTGCTCTTCTTTGTCTTTTTTCTTCAAGCCAATCCTCAGGTTACCAAGGCCAGGAATCCCACTAACCGAAGCGATTTCCTTAACGCAGGGCAAGGCACGAAGCTCGTCAACAAACGCTCCTTTCAGGTCGTTACGGTCCATGTCGCTTCGTATAAAATAGAGGTTCTTCAAATTCAAACCCATCGGGCGTTCCACCATGTGGCGCATCTGAAGCTCCATCGTCAGCACAAGGGCGATAAGAACGACCACAATGACATTCTGTACCACGATGAAAATCCTCGAAAGTGTCTTTTTGCTGCGAAGCTGGAAAGTGCCTTTCACCACATCAATGGGACGGGTTTTGGAGATGATGGCAGCTGGCAGGAATCCAGCCAACAGCGACACCACAACGACCATCAGAAGATATGCCGCAAGATAACGCACTTTGAATGGCACCTCGACAGGGACATCCGATGCCAACAGTCGATTGATGCTTGGCGTAATGGCATGGGCGATGGCCAAACCCACTGCAAAGCAACATAGCGTAAAAACGAATGCCTCACAGAGGAATTTCCAGACAATATCGGACTTCTGCGCTCCAAGTAACCGCCTTGAAGCCATCTCCTTAGCTCGTTTTCCTGTAAGGGCCACGTTCAGGTTGATATAATTGATGAGTGCGGAAATCAATAGCACCAGCCCAACGATAATCATTGTGCGCAGCATGGATTTGTCACCCCGATGCAAATGGACATCCACTTCATTGAAATAGATTTCGTCCAAACGAATCATTTGCGTCTCCTTAATTGCCCTCTTGCCCTCGTAAGCTTTGGCACATAGTGCATTAAACTTCTCCCCAAACAGTTCACGATCGGTGTCGGGTCGTACCTTAATGAAAGTGGGTAACGCAGAGAACCAATTATGGGCATTCTGCCTATTTTGAGCATCACGTCGACTGACTGCGATGTTTCCAATGACATCCCAATCGGGCAGCAGCGAGCTCTCAATGTCGTTAACGACGCCCATGATGGTCAGCGTATCGCCACCCGCTTTTATCTGCCTTCCAATGACTTCACCTTCTATCTGGTTAGCCAACCGTTCAGAGATGAAACCCACTTTGGATTCCGTCATCAGGTCGGCATTACCTTCTTTAAATGTGGCTGGAAAGATGTCGAAGAACTCACGGTCGCAATTGAGCAAGTTGCCGTTAAACAATTGCTCACCGACAAAGATTCTCTGCTTTTCGTGCACATGAAAATGCGACACGGCCTCCACTTCGGGCAGCTTGCCGTCAATGACTTCCTTCATGCCATAGGAATTGGACATGCCTTCAAGTCCGATGGCATAAATCCGCTCACGGTCGGGATTCTCGCGCGTCACGGCGTATTGCTGCACCACATAACAGAAACTGATGATGACGAAAGCCAAGGCCACGCTCAAGCCAATGAACTCAATGGCGGTGTAGAGCTTGTTTCGGGATAGGAATTTCAGGTAGGTTTTCACATTTGTTGTTTGTTGAGTTGTTTAACTGTTGAATTGTTGTTTGAGCTATGGCTGATGGCCTATGACTATGGCAGCTTTAACTAAAGGTATGGATTTCAATTTTTCCATGAAGCTGCCATAGGCCATAAGCCATAGTCATTGTAATAAATACGGTACACCCTTATAATATGTTACAACGCAAGATTTAATAAAGTATTGAAGCCTGGCATTCAATTGTTCCGCCAACGCATTCAAATAATTGTTCGAAGCCGTCTGGTACTCGATGGACGAGATCAGCCCCTGCTCGAAGCGTTTGTTGTTGAGGGCGAAGGCTTCCTCTTGCAGGGTGGCGCGAGCCTCCGCCTGCTGCAGGGCATCAGCGGCACCGTCGCGGTCGGCAATAGCACGCAGTACCTCGGCCTCCACGTCGCGCAGCGACTGCTCATATTCCGCCTGGGCACGGTCGTAGGCGTTCTTCCTTTTTGCGATGTTCGACCATTTGGAAAGGTGGTCGAAAATCGGAAGGCTCAGCGAAAGTTGCACGTATTCGCCAGCGTTGTTCTTCATCTGCTCGAGATACGGTGTGGTCACATAACCCTCCATGCCTGGGTAGGTGAAGAAGCTCGACGACCAGCCGCCATAAAGCGAGAGTCGGGGCAGCAACTGCCAGCGGGCGGTCTTCAGGGCAAGACGGGCGTTTTTCATCGTGCCCTCAGCGATGAGGACAGACGGCATCGCCTGTTGCGCCTGTGCTACCATTGTCTGCATATCCAATGGTTCCGAAGCCAATAGCGATTGTTGCGCAATGCCGGCATCAATCTTCAACGGCTCATCAACAGGCCAAAGCATCACATCCTTAAGGGTGATGACGGCGTTGTTGAGGTTGTTACGGCAGGTGGTCAGCAGGTACTGCCTTTCTGCGAGGTCGCTCTGTACCTGCACCACGTCGGCATGCGATTTCTGTCCCAGCTGTTCCTGCTTCGACACCAATTGCAACGACTTCTCCGCCGTGGCCACCTGCGCCTGCAAGGCCTTCAGCATCTCGGTGTAATACAACACATTGCAATAAGCCTCCATCGTAGCGAGACAGATCTGGTCCACCGTCTGCTGCTCCTTGGTCAAGCCCATCTGCTGTGCCGTCTTGGTGATCTTCAAGTTGTTCACCGCCTGAAAGCCGTTGAAGAGTGTCAAACCCGCAGAGAGGCTGTAGCCGTTGTGGAACGAAGTCGTCCTGATATATGTGTTGGTCTCAGGATCGATGCTGCGACCAAAATTGGAGTAGGCGTAAGTGCTGCCGTCAATCGAAGGCGTGAAGGCCGCAAGGATGGCATCGCGTCTGTCGATTTGCGCATCGCGGATGTCCGCCTGTTGGATGCGCATCTTCGTAGAGTGCTCCACGGCGTATCGCATACAGGCTTTGAGGTCCATGGTGAGGGTGTCCTGGGCCTTGACGTGATTCAAGGCCCCCAGGACCAACATCATTAAAATGAAAAAGGTATGTTTAGCTTTCATCACACACATATTTTTTACGTGCAAAAAGGAAAGCACATTGCGTGCCAAAAATGTAAGTATTTAAAATTCAAAGATTTAAGATTTAAGGATTGGGGGTAAAGTGTAAAGAATCTTTACAGTGGTGTAAAGAAACTTTACAATGGATTTTGAATTCTCTTCAAAAATATTAGTTACCGTTTCCGGTTTTTTTCTATTTTTGTAGCGATAAAACCAACAAACATTATCAACCTAAACAACAATACTATGAAGAAAACTTTGATTATCGCCATTGCGGGCATGATGCTGTTCGCTTTCACACAGTGCGGCGGAGCAAAAGGTTCAAAAGAATTCAAAGAATCAAAAAAGGCTATCAGCGAAATGTCGAATGCCATAAAAAACGCAAAAACCTGTGATGAGTTGCGTGACGTATGGGATGACAACCGCTTAGAGGAAAAAGAGTATTCTGAAGATGAGCAAATGACGGAAGAAGAGAAAGCTGAATTTGAGAAAATTGCCAAAGAGTTTTTTGAACTCTGCTTGCAAAAGGAAAAAGAGCTCTGCAATTAAAACCATTATTCCCTCTATGAACAGAAAGCCGCTTTGAAGCGGCTTTCATTGTTTTATTCACAAGCTTTATTGCTGTCGACGACACACGACACCGTCATGTCGCCCGTCACATTCACCATGGTGCGCAGCATGTCCAAAGGCCTGTCGATGCCCAAGATGAGCGCCAAACCTTCAATCGGGATGCCGACCGAGTCCAGGACAATCATCAGCATGACGATGCTGCCGCCAGGGATACCCGGTGTGCCTATCGACGAGATGGTGGCCGTGGCCAAAATGAGCAGCATCTGACCAAAGGTCAAATCCAAGCCCAAGACCTGTGCCAAGAACACCGCCGCCACCGCCTGATAACAACTCGTGCCGTCCATATTGATGGTCACGCCCACAGGCAGCACAAACGACGACACCTCCTCAGAGACACCCAAATGCTTCTGCGTGCGCTCCATGGTCAAAGGCAAAGTGGCCGCACTCGAACTGGTGGTGAAAGCCAACATCTGCACGGGTGCCGCCGCATTGAAGAACTGCTTCACGGTTCGCTTGCCGAAGAACCGCATGATAAAGGGATAAATGAAAACGATGATCACCGCCAAAGCCAACACCACCGTCAGGGCATACAAGCCTAAAGCAGAGAAGATGCCCGCGTCGCCAGCATAGTCCACTATCAAGTCCGCCATCAACGCAAAGACACCGATAGGCGCAAAGACCATGATGAAATCGATGATTTTCAGCAAGATGAGATTCAGTTGCTGGAAGAATCGCACCACAGAAGGCACCTTCGCTGGCCCCACGACCACCAAAGCCACGCCAAAGAGCAAGGCGAAGAAGATGATTTGCAGCATCTTGGAGTTGTCTCCCAAGGCCTGGAAAACATTCTCAGGCACCATGTCGACCAAAAACTGAAGCGGCGAATCGTCCTTCACCTGCTGCATCTGCGCCTCTCGCTCCGTCACGGTCTGCTGGTAACGCTCCACAAACTCTGTCTGCTTGTCTTTTGGGAACGTCTTCCCTGGCTTAATGAGACCGACCATGCCTAAGCCTATGCTGACAGCAATAATAGTCGTGCAGATGTAAATCAGGATAGTCTTAAGACCTATTCGCGAAAGATTACGTATGTCCTTCAGGTTGATTACCCCCATAATGAGTGATACCAGCACCAGCGGAACGGCAATCAGTTTGAGCAGGCGCATGAAGATGGTGCCCCAAGGCGCCACCCAGTCATGCACAAAGTTCTCCCAATGCAAGGCCATAGCCAAGAAACCGAATCCCAGGCCTAAGCCCATGCCCAGCAGAATCTTGGCATAGAGCGGAACGCGTTTTCTATGTGCCTCTCCCCTATTCAATCAAGTTGATCTTTTGGGTCGCCACGCCGTCTTCAGTCACGATGCGGACGACATAAATGCCCTTGGAATAGCCATCAAGGTTCAGCTCCACCTTATTTGAATTGGCCTTTCTGTCTTCAAGCATCACGCCGTTGATACCCATCAAAGTCACTTGTTGGATATTGCCCTGAGCCTCAATGATTACCTTATCCTTTGCCGGATTGGGATACATGTTGAGTTTCAAGGCAGCCAATTCGTTCACATCCACATCGGTAGTGTCGGTCGGGACGACTTTCACATCGTCAACAAACCAGTCAAAGGCAAGATATTCACCCATGGTGTTATAACCTCTGAAGCCGATTTTGATGTTGCGTCCGATGTACTCATCTAAGTTAATGGAAATCGGTTCGTTGTAGGCGTTGATCTGTCCGTAAGGCATGTCGGCGGCATCCCATTTGTCATCCCATGTGCCGTTGTAGGTGTCGTACACACGGACCACGAAGCGATCGTAACCATCGGTGCCGTATTGCACCCAAGTCCAGAATTGCAACACTGTGGGTCTCGTAATCGTCAGCACAGGCGTAATCAAAGTCTGGTCTTGCGCCGAAGGATTCTCGCTGTTATCCCATTCCAACACGGCTTGTTTGTTGCCGCGATGGGGCGGAACAATGAAATCATTCTCGTAAAAGTCCGTATAATACACCGTGCCTTGGAAAGACCAATCCCACCAAGTCGGGTTGCCGTCAGTAGTCCAGCCCTCAGGCAGACCATACAGGCTGCACTCCTCGAAGGTCTCAAAAAGTAAGGGACGCTGATAGTCCCAACGGATCGGGATACCCTCCGACATAGCACTATTGCCCAAGTCATCTACAAGTTGTACGGTCAATGTGCCAGAGGTATGATTGTCGTAGGCAGGAATGGTGGCGGTGTAGTCGTAGTTACCTCTCCCCTTGCCTGCCATCGTGAAGGTCAGGTCGTGGGTGACTCCCCAGATTTCATAGGTGGCTGCCAAGGTGGAAGGCATGGTAGATGCATCATGAACGCGTAAAGTAAGATTCATTTCGGTATCGGCATAGGTCTGGTTGCCAGCCACTGAAATCAAAGTAGGTGCTTCGTGGTCTTCCGAGGAATTGTTGATGAAGATGTCGTCGAGATAAAGGTTCCAGCCATAGTCGCTGACGCCCTCGAAGATAATGAAGCCATAGTCGTCGGGGCAGTCGAAAGTGAAGGCATATTCGTACCAGTCGTCCACATCAGCGATGACAGGCTCCATATAGGTGCAACGATGGATGGTACCAAGTAGCTGTCCGCCAGCAGATTGTGGTAATGCATTGTAATACACGTTGATGCGATCGGCCTTGTTGATGTTCGGGTTGCTGTTGCGATATATCCAGAAGCGGACGATGTTGTCGTGGTCGTTCAATTCCATTTTGGGCGAGACTAACTCAGCGGAACCACCAGATGGATTAGTATAGGTATAGAAACGCGCCATATACTGGCTGTCGTCATGCGGCATGGCACTCGGCGTGGAGCCTTCCGTAATGCGGTCGAAGGCATAGTTGCCATTGGTGATGATGTTCTGCCAACCCTCAGGAACGAAAGCGTTCTCAAAGCCTTCCTCCAAGGGGAAGTCAGCGTAAGGTGCCAAGGCCGTGATGGCGAAGTCGGCACTTTGTGTCGGGGCGGAATGGCTTGAAACGACATCGAAAGTGGCATGGACAACTACATTGTTGCTCAAGTTCATCGGCAGTGTGGTCTTGGCCACCAATTCTACCGAACTGTTGTAAGGTAAATTGACCTGAGTCACTTGGGTGCCATTCTGGTAAAACTCGATGGGCAGATTGCCCGTGCTGTTGAACTGATAGGTATCCGATTGTTCGCCCGTGTTGCTGAGGCGGAAACGCAGGTAGGCAGGTTCACCGAAATAGACAGCGGTATCAGCAGTGAGTTGCTCAATAGCAAAGTTGTATTGCGCGGTCTGCTCGATGATAATATCATCGATGGACAAATACCAAGGTCCGTTGTCGGCCACGCTGTGGAAACCCACAAAGAAGGAGCCGGAACTCGTCGCCTGAAACACGCCTGAAGTCTGTTCATACTCTTCGTTGTCGACAATCATCATCGGCACTGCAGTGACCGTCATGGCAGATGCATTGGCGTTTGCACCGGCTTTCACTTCCAGGTTGAAGTGGTCGACATGCCAGGTGGCGTACCAAAACGAAACACGGTAGTAGCTGCCTGAAGTCACGTTAATTTCCTTGTAAATCCACACGTCGGTGTTATAGGTGGCATACATGTACCAGTCGCCGGTATGCGGCTTACGTCCGCGGGCCTCGTTGTCGTCAGGGATGGTGATACCTGCCTTCCAGCCGCCGTCGCCAATCCAGCCCACAGGGGTCTGGCCTACTGTGTTACCATTTTCAAAAGTCTCGTCGACAAGCACTTGGGCGAAGGCGCTTCCCATCAGAAGCATCATCGCGATAAAAGCGTACAGTTTTTTCATATTTCGATATTTTGATATTTGGCTACAAAAATAGGGATTGTTTTGTTATTATCGCAGTTTTTCTTGAACAAATGAAAAAGCAGGTCCCTGAGCCCGTCGAAGGGCCGTCGTCAACACATTTTATTTCCTAGCCACCACCAAGAAATGCGGACTCATGCCCATCATCTCGGGCTCGCTCTCCGTCATCCTGACGATGTTCAAGAGGCGTTCTCGGCTCGCCTCGTCCTCCCATTTCTCCTCGCGGTGCGGCGTGAACCAGATGCAACCTTCCACGGCGATGGCTTTCTCCATTTTGAAACCAGCCTCGCTGATTTCGGTTTTCATCTCTTCTGATGTCGTGAAATACGACTCCGCGATGAACTTCGGGTATTCCTTCGGACGGATATGGTCGCCCGTGATCATCTCGCCCTTAATCATGTTGAAAAACACGGGGTCGTCAAGGAATTCCACGAGGTTCTCGTTCTTCTTCTCGCCGTAGACCGACAAGGCCCAAGTCATGGAACTGAACTTGGAGATGCCTGTCGCCACCAAGAGCCCGCCTGGTTTCAGCACACGCAAGGACTCGCGAAGGGTTAGCAGACGGTCTTCCCTATCGCGCAGATGATACAAAGGTCCCATCAGTAGCACCACATCGGCGCTCTCATCGAGGCGATTGATATGACGTGCGTCGCCCGTCTCGGCAACGAAACTGCAATCCTGCATCATATTAGCCTTGGCATACTCCACGGCCTTCTCCGCCAGCTCGATGAGATGCACCTCGTTGCCCATCCTGGCCAGCCAAGCCGCATACATCCCGATGCCGCCACCGATGTCGTAAATCACCTTACCTGTGTCGATATAGCGCGCCAGTATCTCCTTCGTCCGAAGGAACTCCACCTTGCCAAGGCCACGCTCTAAGCGCCCTATTTCCGCGCCGTTGTTGTAGAATTCGTAGATTTCGTTCATGTTCATGCGTATTTTATTTTACCATTCTTGTTGAAGCCATAATCCCAAAACAGGGTCTGCTAATTTCAATTCACTGCCTTCTTTGACAATCAAGTCTTTTTCCATCAAAGCTTTCTTTATGATG
>JAGCCO010000055.1 GCA_017651645.1 Bacteroidales bacterium | reverse complement strand
TGCCGCCACAACCGACGAGTCAACTCCTCCGGACAGTGCCAGGAGTACCTTTCCGTCGCCTATCTGGGCTCTGAGTTCTGCAATCTGTTCTTCAATGAATTTTTCTGCAAGGGCCTGAGTGGTGATTCTCTCCATCGACTCAGGGCGTTTGGGATTGTTTGCCATATCTATTATAAATTGATTTCAGACCTTTCTATCTAACAAAAATAGAAAAAAATTAAAAATTTTAAGAAAAAATTTGCGTAGAAAGAAAAAGTATGTATCTTTGCATCCCCTTTGGAAAAAGGGGCTACAGTTCTTTGAAAATATTGAGAGAGAAAACGAGGTAAAGAAGAAAAATTGATTAGTCAAAAAATGGAATAATTTTTCGTTTTGGGACTACAATTTCAAGGCAAAGAAACATTCGAGAAAGAGAATAAGAGCGAACGGAGGATGCCTAGGCTTCTGGAGGCGAGGAAGGACGTGGTAAGCTGCGAAAAGCTCCGGGGATCTGCAAACAGGAATTGATCCGGAGATGTCCGAATGGGGGAACCCCCATGGTTGAAGGCCATGGACCAACTTAGAGTTGGGGCAAACGCAGGGAACTGAAACATCTTAGTACCTGCAGGAAGAGAAAGAAACATCGATTCCCTTAGTAGTGGCGATCGAACGGGGAAGAGCCTAAACCGGCTGCGTTACGGCGCAGTCGGGGTTGTAGGAGCGCTTAAAGGAAACAGACAAGGAACCGGAACCGTCTGGAAAGTCGGGCCGTAGCGGGTGACAGCCCCTTACGGGTAACGAGGTCTGTTCAGGAGCGCCACCTGAGTAGGGCGGGACACGTGGTATCCTGTCTGAATCTGCGGCGACCATGCCGCAAGGCTAAACACTACCAGAAGACCGATAGTGTACCAGTACTGTGAAGGAAAGGTGGGAAGCACCCCGGGCAGGGGAGTGAAATAGAACCTGAAACCGTTCGTTTACAAGCGGTCGGAGCACGTAAGTGCGACGGCGTGCCTTTTGGATAATGAGCCTACGAGTTGTGTCATGTCGGCGAGGTTAAGTCCTTCAGGGATGGAAGCCGGAGCGAGAGCGAGTCTTAATAGGGCGTTGAGTCGGCGTGCACAGACGCGAAACCTAGTGATCTACCCATGGCCAGGGTGAAGGTGCCGTAACAGGCACTGGAGGCCCGAACCAGTTTACGTTGAAAAGTGCTTGGATGAGCTGTGGGTAGGAGTGAAAGGCCAATCAAACTGGGAGATAGCTCGTACTCCCCGAAATGTCTTTTGGGACAGCCTCGGTTATGTCTTCGTGAGGTAGAGCGACTGATAGGAAGAGAGGGCTTCATCGCCTATCGATTTCTGATAAACTCCGAATGCGCGAAGATTAGAGACCGGGAGTGAGTCGTCGGGTGCTAATATCCGTCGGCGAGAGGGTAAGAGCCCAGACCTACAGCTAAGGCCCCTAAGAGCAGTTTAAGTTGAGACAGAACGAGGTGACATCGCATGGACAGCTAGGATGTTAGCTTGGAAGCAGCTATTCATTCAAAGAGTGCGTAACAGCTCACTAGTCGAGCGATGACGCGTGGATGATGACCGGGCATCAAG
>JAGCCO010000113.1 GCA_017651645.1 Bacteroidales bacterium | reverse complement strand
TGTTCCCGGAGAACCTGGCCTCGGCCCGGGTGCTGGAGAAAAATGGATTTCAACTGGAGGAGACGAAGGTCGGGACTGTCGTGAAGGGCGGGAAGACGATGGATTTGAGGGTGTTTATTCTTACTCGCTAGTTTATCAATTCCAGTTTATCAGCATAATACAAACCCCGACATTTTGAAAGAATGCCGGGGTTTTTCATCGGAATTCTCACAGAAATTGACTTCTCTGATATGTGTAAATCTCTGAAAATCAATTAGTTAAATAGTCTTGTACGGGCAACAGGACAATTATCGAACCTCTTTTGATGATTATAGAGAAGTATATCTGTTTGGTATTCAAATGCATAGCAGAACTATCAATACGGCCCCGAGAATGTAACTGAACGCATTGGCTATCAAGGTTGCGTGGAGCGTTTTCCTGAAAGGGTATCGTTTCTGGAGCATCAGATGATTGATCAGCAGTTCGATGAGGACGGAAAGGATCAATGCGGCAAAATAAAAGAGAACCAAGGTCCATAGAGATTGAGGGTCATGGATATCCACCTCGTGTTTGCTGACCCAAGGGAACCAGACAACGAGCCACCAACCTCCGTTCAATTCCAGGGTCGTAATGATTCCTACCGCTCCGCTGACGATATTTGAAAGGGCGGCCGTCAGGTATATCTTCTTGTCGAACTTTATCCTGATTAGATTCCAGCTCATCAGAAAGCCCTCGCCCAGAATGACGAAAGCCATAAACAGCCATCCCATCGGAAGGAAAGCGTAAATCCCGAAGGAAACGTTCAAGGGGATCATAGCCTACCCAATATCAACAGGTTCACCCAGGAAATGGGGCTTCTTTCCAAACATCAGGTCGATGAATACCTTGCATCGGGCGCCCCATTCTCTGATGTGTGTGATGAAGCCGTAGGATGCGCGTACATCCGCGGCATTGAAACCGGCAGCCTTGATTCCTTTCTTTTTGGCGATGAAAACGGCCCGCTCGTTATGGAACTTCTGACTGACGACGATGAACTCGGATTGACCGAAAACCTCTTTGGCCCTGACCACAGAATCAAAGGTCCTGAAACCGGCATAGTCCAAGAAGATGACCTCTTCCGGTATCCCTTTATCGACCAGTGCCTTCTTCATTTCCTCCGGCTCGTTGTACTCTTCCTTCCGGTTATCCCCGCTGACCAGGATTCTGTCGATCTTTCCGGTCTCATAGAGTTTTACCGTCGCATCGATCCTGGATAGGAAATAAAGGTTCGGCCCTCCACTCCTTCCGATCGGCGAAGTCCCGAGGACTAGTGCCGTATGGTAATGGGGGACCGTAGAGACAGTATCATATAGCCTGCCTTTGGCGTACCGGTCAATCCTGATATTGCTATAGAGAATGAATCCCAGCAAGATCAGGCCAAGCCATAAGATCCATTTCTTCTCGAGTTTCTTTCTTGATTTCATATGGCCGAAAACTGCTGCGAAAAACATACCAACAAATCCGCCCGGTCATCGAGGCCGGACAGGGTTTCGTACGGGGTCGTTAACTTATATCTAACTTTTCTGGAGGACTTATTTGATGTCTATAGGGTTGGTATTCAGTCGGAAAGTCACATCGGACGGATATGTAACACAGCTGATTATCTATCAATTCTAGAATAGTAGAAGGAGAACAGTGCAATCAGTAACAGGACGCCGATGACGATGAGGAAGAACTTGAGTAGTAGTCGCATGGCCGCTTTATTGTCTTCTTTCTCCGCCTTCTTGTCCTCATATGTATAGCGAATAAGACTCTTTCCGGCAAGTCGGTTAACGGCATCCTCCAGTTCTCGATTTTTAAAGAAATAGTTGCCTAGTGAAACACTGATGTTTGGTTGATCTTTATCTTTGAATATGATGACGAAATTCCGATAATAATCCTTGATATAGCAGTGATCAATACTCTTCCATGCATAGAAGGAACCATTTTCATCGGTGAATCCATCTTTATTCAGGATGAGACGTCTATTTAAATGCTTGTATTCCAGGATACATAAGTATAGAAGCAGTGGGAGGCAGAACAACAGGACTTTGACAGAATTCGAGACCAGGCCGGCGACAAGACATCCGATAGTCGCCAGACACAGCGAATACCAGGTGAACTTCTC
>JAGCCO010000112.1 GCA_017651645.1 Bacteroidales bacterium | reverse complement strand
CGTCATCGAGCCAAGAGCGCGAGTGGCGCGGGCTTCGTGTGGCGAATGCACGTCTTCTTTGATTTGTAATTCAAGGGCCTTGTCACGAATATTGCAACGCCATACTGTGGTGTAGCTGATGAAGAAGCGTTGTGCTGGCGTAAATCCGTCGATGATCTTGCCCGCTTTGGCCTCGTCGGTCATTTGGTAGGCATCCCAAGCCACATTGAGGCCGCCCAAGTCTGCGATATTCTCGTCAAGGGTTTGCTCTCCGTTAATGTGGTAGCCACGGAGTTCGAATTCATTGAACAACTTAACAAGTTGCTTGGCGCGTTCGGTGAACTGGGCATCGTCCTCGTCGGTCCACCAGTTGTTAAGATTGCCTTTTTCGTCGAATAGACGCCCTGAGTTGTCGAACCCGTGGGTCATCTCATGAGCGATTGCCTGGCCGATGGCACCGTAGTTGACGGCATCATCAGCATCCATGTTGAAGAATGGAGGTTGCAGGACACCAGCCGGGAACGTTAATCTGTTCATGTCTGGGTTATAACGGGCGTTAATGGTTTGAGGTTCCATGTCCCATTCCTCTTTATCAACGGGCTTGCCGACCTTAGCGATATCTAAATCCCTCTCGAATCGTCTTGCTCGGCGTACGTTCTGGAAATAGGATTCAGGAGTTACTTCAAAATTGCTGTAGTCTAACCACTTGTCGGGATATCCGATATTCACTTCGAAACAATAGAGTTTTCGGAGGGCATTAGCCTTGGTCTCATCACTCATCCAATCGAGGTTTTTAATGCGTTCTCCAAGAGCTATACGCAAGTTTTCGACAAGGTTCATCACACGCGCTTTTGCTTCGGCGGGGAAATACTTCTCCACATAGAGTTGTCCGATGGCCTCGCCTAAATGATTAGAGGTTTTGTCAAGCACACGACGCCAACGAGGCTCCTGTATCTCTACACCATAAAGGAATTTGTCAAAGAAGTTGAAATCTTCGGTAACCAGGTCATCGCTAAGTTGGGGGGCGCTGTTGGTGATGACCTTCCATTTCAAGTAGTCCTTGATGGTGTTGAAGTCGGTGTTGTTGATAATGCCGTCGAGGGCTGTGATGAAATCGGGCGATGCGACATTGAGACTGTCAAATGCAGGAGCCCCAATAGCATCAAAGTAGGTGTCCCAGTCGAAGATCGGTGTGGAGGCCTGCAGCTCCCCACGGCTCATGATATGATAGAGGTTGTTGGGATCTTGGCAATCCTCTATGGGTAGTGAGCATTTTGCAAGTTCGGTCTCGAAGGCGAGAACATGCTGGGCTTTTTGGGCTGCAAGTGCAGCATCTATGCCAGTAAGTTGGAACATTTTAGTAATGTGCTCTACATATTTGTCGCGAATTTCCTGAATTTCTTCGACGAGATATAAATCTCGAACGGGCAGGCTAATGCCGCCTTGGAAAACCAACATGATGTTCCTGTCGGCATTTTTAAAATCGGTATAGCTGCCTGAAACGAAGAAGGGCTTGAAACCGACATTGTGGAGTTGTCCGGTAAGCTTGGCAAGTTGCGACTTGTCGCTCATCCGGTCAATCATGTCGAAGTAGGGAATCAACTCGCTGTATCCGCGCTCGTTGATGGCCACGGAGTCCATGCCCGAGTTGTAGAAATCGCGAATCTTCTGTGCCACGCTTCCTTGCACGGCGGTTTTGTCATGAGTCACCTCTTCAATAATCTCTTTGAGCTGCAACTTCGTACGGTTGCCAACCTCTGAAAACACATCATAATAAGAAGCATCTTCGGGAATCGGATTGTTCTTCAGCCAATTGCCATTGCAATAGCGGTAAAAGTCCTCTGCAGGGTCGACTGTGATGTCCATATTGCTCAGTTCAATGGCTGGAACCACTTCTTTTTTCGTTTGCGCTACAGTCTTCTGTCCGCCGGCTGCTACCATTACGCATAAAAGTGTTATGGCGATTACACGATCTTTTTTCATTGTCGAAGTTCTATTTGGATTAATAT